>NZ_JBEZYA010000039.1:0-85109 GCF_040638295.1 Actinoplanes sp. NPDC026619 | reverse complement strand
AGCCGTTGCCAGTCCTCATCAGTCAAATCACCAGCCACGACGAGACAACGATCGATCATCGCAACCAGTGATGATCCGTCAGATGCGCCCTAGGCGTATAGGTGATCGCCGATCAACGCCAGGCACTGGACCGGATCGCGAGCGGCGCCGAGGACGAACGCGCGGAACCCTCGCGGCATGGTGCTCCCTTCAAAGGCCGGGATCCCGGCGGACCGCCGGGATCCCGGGCGGACCGTTACGGGTTGACGGTGAGCAGGTGGGCCTTGAAACCCGAGCCGTACGTCTCGGTCGGGGTGCCGGTGTAGTCCTGGATCAGAACGTTGCCGCCGGTGCAACCCCACGGGTTCCACGTCCAGGCGGTGTAGCCGACGCCGTTCGCGTCCGCCCACGCCATCACCTGGTCGATGTAGTCGTGCGCGCAGGTGTTCTGGCCGATCTCGCCGGCCTGCACCGGCACCTGCGCGGCCACCGAGCCGATCTGGCTGTCCCAGCAGGCGGTGGTGACACAGGCGTTGAAGTTGTACGAGTGCCAGGACGCCACGATGTTGTTCTTCGGGTCGGCCGGTTTGTAGGCCGTCCACTGGGTCAGGTCGTTGGTCCAGGTGAGACCGGGGATCAGCAGCACGTTCGAGGCGCCGGTGGCGCGCACCGCGTCGACCAGGTCCTGCATGCCGGCCACCTCGTAGGTGAAGCCGGTGCAGGTGCCGCCGTCCCGCAGGCAGGTCCACGCCGCGGTCATGTCCGACCAGTTGTTGGCCGCGTCCGGGTAGGGCTCGTTGAACAGGTCGAACAGCACCGCGTCGTTGCCCTTGAACATGGTCGCCACGCTGGACCAGAACTGCGGCGCGTACTGGGCGTCGGGCATCGGCTTCTGGCAGGTCGCGTTGACGTCGGCGCACGCGCTCGAGGTGCCGGTGTAGGCGCCGTGGCTCCAGTGCAGGTCCAGGATCACGTTGATCCCGTTGGCGACCAGCAGGGCGACATAGTCCTTCACCGCGGTCTGGTATTCGAGGCCGCTCGGGGTGCCGTAGGTGCCGAGCCAGCAGTCCTCGTTGAGCGGGATCCGGACCGCGTGGATGTTCCACGCCTTCATGGCGTCGACCGTGGCCTGGTCGGGCTGCGCACCGTCGAAGACGCCCTTGCCCTGGACGCAGGCGAACTCGGCGCTGGACCGGTTGACCCCCAGTAGCCGGTAGGTCGCCCCGGCGGCGGTGACGAGCTTGTTGCCGTTCACGTGCAGGGCCGGTGCAGCACCGCCGGGCGGGGTGGTGGTGGGGGCGGTCGTCGGCGTGGTGGTCGGCGTGGTCGTGGCCGCAGTGGTCGGCGCAGTGGTCGGCGCCGTGGTCGCGGCGTTGCCGGTGCAGGCGATGCCGTTGACGCTGAACGCGGTGGGCGACGGGTTGCTGCCGCTGAACGAGCCGATGAAGCCGACCGAGACCGAGCCGCCGGTGGCGACGGGGCCGTTCCAGCTCATGTTCGAGGCGCTGACATGGGTGCCGGACTGGGCCCACGTCGCGTTCCAGCCCTGGTTGACCGCCTGACCGGCGGCGGGGAAGTCGAACTCGAATTTCCAGCTGCTCAGCGGATCGCCCAGGTTGGTGAAGGAAACCCCACCCTGAAATCCACCCTGCCACTGGCTGGCCACCGTGTATGTCGCCGAACAGCCGGTGGTGGCGGCAGATGCGGTGGTGGACACCGCCGCCACTGCCCCCGCGAGAAGCAGGCCGGATGCCGCCGTCACCAATGCGAAGCGGTGTCTCATGAGATGCACTCCTTTCAAGATCGTCAATATTTGGGAGCGCTCCCACATGATTGGCCGCCCTGTTCGGGCAAGTCAAGATGCTGAGGCAGCAGAGATGTCGATCGATGTGTTTCATCCGGAACTTCCGCCCGGCAGAGCCGGGCGCAGGCGAACGGCGTTGCCGGGCCCGCCGGGACCCCGAGCTACGAGCCCTACAAGGCGGTTCCGGTCAGCCCGACCAGGACGGCAGCGGCAACTGCGGCACCTGCTACTGGCCGCCGTTACCCCCGGGCCGGGCAGACGATGAGCGACCGCGGGGACGGGATCAGGGCGGCCGGGGAGCAGTCGAACCGTTCGTTGAGCAGGGCCTGCACGTCGGGGGCCGACTTCGCGATGCTGAACCAGGCCGGCTGCACGACCAGATACTTGGCGTTCTGGTCCTCGGTCAGGCAGCGCAGGTTATCGGCGTAGCTGGGGCGGGTGCGCATCCGCGGGGTGATGGCGCCGCGCTGCAACCACAGCGGCGACGGGTAACGGCAGGTCGTCGGGTTGCCCATGGCGTGGTTGATCGGGCCGTACGTCAGGTACAGCACCGGGGTGTCCGGGCCGAGCTGCTTGCCCAGCTCGACCAGGGCCGCGTCGGCCGATCGATTGACCTTGACGGTGTAGTTGTAGGCGCTGAACGTGTACGGGAAGCCCGGCAGCACCGGCGGCAGCAGCGCGAAGCTGAGCGCGACCACGCCCACCGACCAGGGCAGAGGCATTTTCACCCGGCCGGCGAGGAACCAGGTGGCGATGGCGAGGAGGGCCGCGCCGATCTCGTACGCCCAGACCACCTTCCCGGCGTGGCCGTGCCGCCAGGAGGCGGGCTGGTGCAGCAGGACGAGGCTGAGCGCGCTGACGAGCACGGTGGCGGCGGCCAGCGGCAACCGGAACCCGGGGCACAGGGCGAAGGCAGCGCCGCACACCCCGGCCGCGAGCACGACGGTGGAGGCGTAGTGGTAGTCGAAGAACTCGCCCTGCCCGTACGCGGGGGCCAGCGACAACGCGCCGGCGACCACCGCGATCACCAGGCCCCACCAGCGCCGGCGGCCCGTCTCGCGGCGGACGAGCGCCACCGCGGCGGCCGGCGCGAGCGCCACGATCGGGGTGTGCACGGCCGCGTCGCCGACGGTGAAGCGCAGCAGGCGCAGGTCGTCGATGTGGATGCCCTGCGGTTTGACGTGCACGAGGTTGGCCAGGTCGCTCAACCAGGTCCACTCCCAGGGCTGGAAGTGCTTGGTCAGCAGGTACCAGACCGCGACCCAGACGACCGTGGACAGTGCCGTCCACGCGGCCCGGCGCCGGTCGAGCACGAAGATGACGAGCAGCGCGATCAGCGCGATCGGGAAGGTGGACGCCTTGACCGCCACCACCAGCATCGCGGCCGGGCCGCCCAGCAGCGCACCGAGCCACGGCTGCCGGGGCGCGCACGCGGCGCCGACCACCAGCGCGCCGAGCAGCGCGGCGACCCAGTCGGGCTCGAGGAAGTGCCAGGGCGGCGCGATGAGCAGAATCAGACCGGTGGCGCCGGCAATCCCGGCCGCCGCCTGCGAGCCGGCGAGCCGCCGGACACCCAGGAACAACACCACGATCACAGCGACGACCAGGACGTACGTCTCGAGCCGGATCACCAGGTTCGCGGTGTCCAGCGAGGAATCCCCGACGAGCAGCTCGCGGCCCTCGTCGAGCCCGGCCATCAGCAGTTTGTAGGCGAGCGGCCGGGAGACGAAGATGTCCCAGATGCTGACCCCGCCACCGCCGGACACCTCGAGACCGCCGAGGGCGTAACGCACATCGCCGTTCAGGTCGGGAAGACTGGCCACCACGATCGCGGCCAGCGCCGCGATCGCGGCCGTCACTGCGCCGACTGTCCTCGCTGTTTTCCCGTGCAACGCGTTCATCAGACTCTTTCGGTCATGCCCGTCAGGCCAAATGTCGTTACGTGAACTCTCCGGGTGGTGCGGTTCGGATCGCGGTCAAAGGCCGTGCCATCAGCCTTCCTGACCTTGGATCAGCGAGGCACCACCGTAGCGGACCTTGGTCAACGCTGCCTGCCCGTTCGCTGCAGGAAGGCTTCAACCTCGTCCGGCCGGCCGAAACGCACGACGTTCAACACCTGGTGTGCCGGGTCGGCAAGGCGTGCCGCGAATAGTCCAGCCACAGCAGGGTGTCAGCGCGCGACCACATGAGCTCACGCAGGCGCACGCAGACAGAATTCACCGGCGGCGGCCCGCCCGAGTCAAAGATCCATTCGTCACCCGCGGTCATCTGCTCGACCGCAGCCGGAAACGTCGGCGCCATCACCAGACCAGGGCCGTAGTAGAGGTCGTCGAGCGACTGCCAGGCGATGCCGGTCGCCGCGGAAAGCCGCCGGGCAAGCGTCGTCTTCCCGGCCCCGGCGAGCCCGGTGATCAGTATCCGCCGCATGCCAGCGACTCCATCACTGCCCCGGGCGCGGCCGCGACGCATTATCTCCGCGCGACCGCGATCGGGCGGATCCATCGCACCCTGCGGAGACCCGGCCGCCGGTGGGGGTTACTGCTTCACCGGTTCCGGCAGGGTCTCCCTGCCTGTCGAAGAAGGTGGTTGCGTGAGGCGGCCGGGTGCCGATCCGGAAACCGGAGGAGCTGGTGGATGTGATGATCAAGCAGCCGCGCCGTGCGGTACTTCGCGGAGTCCTGCTCGGCGGGCGGGGGCGGTGCTCGGCGCCTGCACCGATAACCCGGCAGCTGAACCCTCGCCGGCCGGCAGCGTGTCCGCGACGAGCACGGTGTCAGGCAGCAGGGTGCTGCTGGCGTACTTCTCGCGCCCCGGGGAGAACTACTTCAACGGCGGCCGCCGGCGCCTGACGGTGGGGAACACCGAGGTGGTGGCCGGGATGATCAGCCGGCTTATCGGCTGTGTCGTGCACCGCATCGAGGCCGCCGATCCCTACCCCGACGACTACGAGCCGACGGTCGCGCGCAACGTGCGTGAGCAGAACGAGAACGCCCGGCCGGCCATCGCGAACCCGCCGGCATCCATTGATGGCTACGACAAGATCCTGCTGGGCAGCCCGATCTGGAACGTCCGGGCACCGATGATCATGACCACGCTGGTGGAGGGCCTCGACTTCAGCGGCAAAAGATCCACCCGCTCACGACGTACGCGATGAGCGGTCTGGGAAACACCGAGCGTGACTACGCCGCGGCCTGTCCCGGCGCGAAGCTGGGGGAGGGTCTTGCCGTGCGCGGCGAGGAGGTCGCCGGCGCCGAGCCGGCGGTCGAGGCCTGGCTTCGCCGCATCGGCCTGCTCACCCGCTGACCCGGTCGCGGTGCCGGTCCGCAAACAGGTCCTGCCAGTACCCCGTTCCGCAGAAACTCCCGGAAGGGTTCGCCCTGATGTTTGCTGGTAGGGGACGGGGTAGGCCAAGTGACGACCCCCGCATCCGGAACTGAGAGGAAACGCATCCATGCCTGCCATTCCGCATCTGACGTTGAACAACGGCGTCGAGCTTTCGGCGATCGGGTTCGGCGTGTTCCAGACGCCGCCGGACGAGACCCGCTCGGCCGTCGATGCCGCGCTGAAGGCCGGCTACCGGCACATCGACACTGCCGCCGCCTACGGCAACGAGCGCGAGGTCGGCGAGGCGATCGCCCGGTCGGGCGTCGACCGCTCGGCGGTCTTCATCGAGACCAAGATCTGGATCAGCGATTACGGGTACGCCGAGACGCTGCACGGGTTCGAGAAGAGCGCCAAGAAGCTCGGCGTCGACCAGATCGACCTGCTGATCCTGCACCAGGCGCTGCCGTCGGAGTTCGGCAGGACCCTGGCGGCCTACCGCGCCCTGGAGACCCTGCTGGCCGACGGCAAGGTCCGGGCGATCGGGGTCAGCAACTTCATGGTCGAGCACCTGACCGCGCTGCTGGAGAAGGCGACCGTGGTCCCCGCGGTGAACCAGATCGAGGTCCACCCCTACTTCGCGCAGCGTGACGTGCAGGCGTTCGGCGTACGGCACGGCATCCTGGCGCAGGCGTGGGCGCCGATCGGCGGCATCACGTTCTACCGCGACAGTGGTCACCGCAGCACGCTCGAGGACCCGGTGATCGGGGAGATCGCGACGGCGCACGGCAAGTCCCCGGCGCAGGTGATGCTGCGCTGGCACGTGCAGCAGGGCCGCTCGGCCATCCCGAAGTCGACGAAGCCGGCCCGGATCGCGGAGAACTTCGACGTGTTCGACTTCGAACTGACCGCCGAGCAACTCGCCGCGATCGACGCCCTGGACACCGGAAAGCGCGGCGGCCCGGAGCCGGAGGCCATCGCCCTCGAGACCTTCGGCCGCCCGATCCCCGAAGCCTGACTGGCCGGCCGCGGCAACTCGTCGTCAACGAGATCCTGATCCGCCCGGCGAGCCGGCTCTGAGGGTGAAGCCGGCGGCGGCCAGGGCCAGGCCGGCGGCGCCGAGGGTGACGCCGACCCAGGCGGGGGCGCGGTAGCCGAGGCCGGCGGCGATGACCGCGCCGCCCAGGGCCGCGCCGAGGCTGTTGGCGATGTTCATGGCGGACTGGTTGACGGCCGCGCCCATCAGCTGGGCGCCCGGCGCGACGGCGATCAGCCGGGACTGCAGGGCCGGGCCGAGGAACAGGCTGGTCGCGCCGATCAGGAAAGCGCCGGCGAACAGGCCCGGCGCGGTGCTCGCGGCCAGGCCGAAGAAGGCCGCCGAGGCGATCATCGCGGCGAATCCGTACAGGGTGGTCCGGCGCAGGTCCCGGTCGGCGTACCAGCCGCCGAGCGCGTTGCCGACGGTCATGCCGAGTCCCATCGCGACCAGCACCCACGGCACGGTGCCGGCGGCCAGGCCGGTCACCTCGGTGGTGACCGGGGCGAGGTAGCTGCTGACGGCGAAGAACCCGGCGAAGCCGATCGCGGCGGTCGTGGCGGTCAGCCACACCTGCGGCCGGCGCAGGGAGCGCAGCTCGTCGGCGGGGGAGCCGTCCGCGGCGGGCGCGTCCGGCACGGTGGTGGCCACGGCCAGCAGCGCGAGCGCGAACACGCCGGTGATGACCAGGTAGGCGGCCCGCCAGCCGGCGGCCTGCCCGAGCCAGGTGACGGCCGGGACGCCGACGGCGCAATTCCGGCGTCGCCCGTCCGGGTTCGGCTGTTCGGATCGGATCTCGGTCGCCAACTTCTCGGTCATTGCGCGGTCAGTCAGACTCCCATAGGCCGCTCACCGGAATGTGACACCGGAGTGCTCGGGAGAAGGACACGGCGCGTGCAGACCATCAATATCATCATTGAGCCGAACAGCGGGCGGGAGCTTGAGCACCTGGCCGGCTGGCTTATTCGTAATCCCGCCATCCGCATGCACGGCAACGTGCGAACGGTCATCGCTCCGCCGCCGCCCGAACGCATGGCGGTCGGCGTGGCCGACTGCATCGAGCTGGCGCTCACCTCGGGGCTCTCGGCGGCGCAGCTCGTGGTCGCGATCATCAGCTGGCGCCGCTCGCGGCCGCCGGAGCGGCGATTGAGCATCACGGTGACCCGGGGTGAGACGACCATTGTCATCGACACCGACGATCCGGCACTCGCCGGTGATCTCGCCCATCAACTGGGCAGTTATCAGTGACGCAGCTCGCCGCCCCCGCCTCGTCCCGCGTTCTACTCATCGGATTCGGCGCATACAAGTCACTGGGCGCGTTGCCCGCCGTCGAGAACAACTTGGCGGACCTGAGGGAATTGCTGCTCGACGAGGGTTATTGGGGACTGCCCGAAGACAACTGCACGGTGGTCTCGGGCACCGCCAGCATCCAGGACGTGGGCCGTGCGCTGCGCGGGGCGAGCAGCGGGGCCGGCGAGAGCGGGCTGCTCCTGATCTACTACGCGGGTCACGGGCGGTCGGACTACGACACACCGGATGCGCTGCGCCTGGCGCTGTACGACGCCGACCTCGAACTCGACGAAGAGACCACGCTGGACTTCGCGCGGATCCGGAAGCGCACTCGCGACAGCCGGGCCGGCCGCCGGCTGGTGATTCTCGATTGCTGCTACGCCGCCCTGGCGGCGGAAACGATGACCGCCGAACAGGTCCGGCCCGTTTCCGCGATCGAGCAGGCCACCTTGATGTTGTCCTCCGGGGCGACGGTCGAAGCGGTGGCGAAGCTGGGCGAGAGGCACACCGCCTACACCGGTGAGCTCATTCGAGTCCTGCACGACGGCATTCCGGACGCGCCCGAGTTCCTTGATGCCGCGACCATTCATGATGCGGTGGCGAGCGCGCTGCACGCCAAGGATCTGCCGCTGCCGGAACTCGTCGAGAGAAACCAGGGCCGGAGCAGCATGGCGCTGGTGCGTAACGCCCGGCATCCGGCCACCCTGGCGCACCTCGAAGTGGTGCGGCATCGGCAGATCCGGGACGAGGTCGCCGCACCGGCGGAGATCGACTTCCTGCTGAGATATGTGGGCGGCATCGCCGGGATCAGCGATCAGCGGCGGGACGCCTTCGTGCAGTTCCTCGCCCGGCGGGCGGTGACCGATGCCGGCGCGGACGAGCCGGACTCGGCCGCGGCGATTCTCTGGCGGCAGTGGTCGCCCGAGGTCGCCGACCGGCTCGCCGGCTGGCTGGGCGAGATCATGATGCACGACGCCGCCGACCGGACCGCGCGCGAGCTGCTCACGGTCGCGATGCGACACTCCGCGGGGCAGCGCGCGGCCGAGTCGTTGCTGGCCGAGTTGCTGCGGCGCCGGCACACGGCAACCAGCGAATCAGTGCTGAGCGCCCTCACCGATCTGCTGGTCGACCTCCCGGACGGCCTCTATCTCGGGCAGCGCTACTACGAGGGGCTGACCGGCTGGCCCGAGTTGTGCCTGTGGTTCCTCGAGCGGGGCATGCGCGACGCCGAGAACAGCGACGCCATGTCGCTGGTCAACTGGATCACCCAGACGCTGGACGATCCGCCGGCCTGCCTGCGTCCCCTGCGCGGCGCGACGGACATCGAGTACGACGTCGACAGCGAAGATCTTCAACTGATGGAGCGGGCCTGCCCCCGCGGCTGGGCGCTCCTGCTGACGGTCGGCAAGGCCCGCGCCACCGTCGACCGGTTGCTGCCCGCCATCTGGCCGTGGCTGGCCCGCTCGGCCATCGACGATCTGCTCGATCGGGAGCTCCTCGACGAGGCGCAGCGCGGGGTGCGACTTGGCGCCAACCGGGCGCGTCTCGACGTACTCCATCTGCTTTTTGAATCTCGCCTGCCGGCCGCCGGACCGGCCGGGAGCGCGGTCGACGTCGACTATCTTTCGGGTTTGCGCGACGTCTGGTCCGCCCCCGAGCTCGACCCGGTCCGCAACGGGCTGGGCGAAAGGCTGGTCGCCTCCGTCGCCCGCCGGCCGCCGGGCGAGTCACCGTTCGCCCAGCTCGTCGCGGTTGCCGATGCCACCGACAGCGCGGTTCACGGCTATGCCGTCGAGACCATCGCCGCGAGCTTGCGTGACCAGCCCGAGCTGGTCGACGGCCTGCAGCTTCGCGATGACTGGATGGCGGATCTGATCGCCCGGCCCGACATGGCCTGGATCGGCGCGTACCGGCAGCTCAGCGCCGTGTGCGCGGAGGAGCCGGCGGCTTCGCCGCAGCGCGTGGCGGAGGCCGTCCACGCGGCGATCGCGGCGCGTTGCGGCAACGATCGCATGGCGGCCGCGGCCGACCGGTGGGCGTCGTCGGTGCCGCCCGAGCACGCGGTGACGTTCCTGCGCCTGCTCGAGGACGAGAAGGACAGCGAACCGGCGCGCCGGCTTGTCCAGTCGTTGCTGTCGAACCGCCGGCGCGAGGGGAAGCGGATCCGTGAACACCTGGAACGGCAGCGTGACTGGTACCAGCGGCACCTCGATCTGAGCCCGCACACCCCGCACACCCCGCCCAGCCGGTCCTTCCGGAAGACCGTTGCCGGGCTCCGGCGGCCGCGGTTCACGACGGTGGCCGTCGCGCTGGCCGTCGTCGTGATGCTGACCGGCGCGACGGCGGTCGTGTGGCGCTCCGGCGGCGGCGCCGTGCCCACCCCGGCGGCTGCGTCGTTCCGGGGCGCGCTGAAGGGGCACACCGACGCGGTGTGGGCGGTCGCCTTCTCGCCGGACGGCTCCCTGGTGGCCACCGGCGGTGAGGACCGCAGCGTCCGGCTCTGGAGCACTGCTACCGGCAAGCAGTCCGGCGGACCGTTCGCCACCCACCAGAACGCCATCCGCAGCGTCGCCTTCTCGCCGGACGGCCGCACCCTCGCCACCGCCAGCGACGACGACACGGTGGGGTTGTGGGACGTGCGGAGCCGCAAAGCGGTCCGCCCGGCGCTTCGCGGGCACACCAACGCCGTGCTCAGCGTGGCGTTCAGCCCGGACGGCAAGCGGATCGCGACGGGCAGCATCGACCGGACCGTGCGTCTGTGGGACGTCGTCACCGGCGTACCACTGAGTCCTGCTCTTTCGCATGCCGGTCCGGTGTATTCGGTGGCGTTCAGCCCCGACGGCAGCGTGCTCGCGTCGGCCAGTGGCGACGGCTCGGCGCACCTCTGGAACGGCGCCACCGGGGCGACCGCCGGCTCGGTGCGAACCGGGCACGCCGGGGCCGTGCGCAGCATCGCCTTCAGCCCGGACGGCACGCAACTCGCCTCCGCCGGCGACGACCGGACGATCCGGATCACCGGCATGCCCGGCGAATCGGCTCCGGCCACCGTCCTCCTCACCGGTCACGCCGACACCGTGCGGAGCGTGGCGTTCAGCCCGGACGGTTCGATGCTGGCGTCGGGCAGCTACGACCGGTCGGTCACGCTCTGGTCGCTGACGCTGCCGTCGCATCCGAGCCGGAAGCTCGAGGAGCACCGGAACCGGGTGTTCGGGGTGGCGTTCAGCCCGGACGGCCGGACGGTCGCCTCGTGCGGCGCCGACACCTCGGCCTGGCTGTGGGAGGCGAGCCGGCCGCAGTGATCCACACGGACTGCCCACTTCGCTGCCCGCCCGGCTCTGGTGCGGCCGGCCGGAGCACGCCACCATCAGGGGTGAACGGTGACCGAGTGTGACGGGAGAGCCGATGCACGAGCGGGAGGCCACACCCGACGCCGAAGCGCCCGTCGCGCGCGTGGAGAAGGCGCCCGCGGCGGCGCACCCGCTGGGGCTTCTGGCCGCCGGCGGCAACCGTGCCGTGGCCCGGCTGATGGCGCCGGGCGACAACGCTCCCGACCTCGACGCGGCCGCCGTCCTGGCCGGCCGGCTCGGCCGGGGTGAGCCGCTGGACGAGGGGCTGCGCGCGAAATACGAGCAGGGCTACGACGCGGATCTCAGCGGGGTGCGCGTGCACCAGGACGCCGAGGCCGCGGCGCTCGCCGAGTCGTTGCAGGCCCGCGCGTTCACCGTCGGCCAGGACGTGTTCTTCGGCGCCGGGGAGTACGCCCCGGGCTCAGCCGGCGGTGACCACGTGATGGCTCACGAGCTGGCCCACACCGTTCAGGGCGGTGGCGGGGCGCTCGCCGACGGGCCCGGGATCGTGGTGAGCGACCCGGCGAGCGCGGCCGAGCGCGAGGCGGAGAGCGCGGCCGAGCGGGTCACCCGAGGGCAGCCGGCCCGCATCACCGGGTCCGGCGGCGGCGCCGGCCTGGTCGCCCGGCGGATGCCCGGCGATCTCAGCGACACCGACCTGCTGCTCACCGTGCGACTCGGTGGCACCTCGGCCAGCTGGGTCTTCCCGGTCACCGAGCTGGATCAGACGCTGCTGGACACGTTGCGGGCGGAGCCGGCCAAGATCGCCGCGATCGAGGTTCAGATCGGGGCCGCGCTCACCGACGACGGCGGCGCGATGCACGAGGGACAGCTCTACCTGGAGAGTCCGCCGGTCGCCGACGACCTGAAGCGGGACGTCAACGCCTGGCCGGCGGCCGGGCAACTGCCCCGGTTCGTGGCCCGGTTCTCCGCGCGCGCCGCCGCCGTCCGCAACACCCACCTGCGCTATCCCGTCGAACAGTCGCTGATCGCGTCGAACACGCTCTGGCCGGGCGACATCGACTGGGCGAAAGAGGCCGCCGCGCTGCGCGGCCATTCGCCCGGCCCCGACCGGACGGTCATCGACGCGGCCCGCAACGACCGGTTCGAGCTGGCGCTGACCGTGCTCGAGCGGGAAGGCCGCGAGGGCCCCGAACCGGCGGCCGGTCTCTCCGCGCACCCCGCGGTGCTCGGCCCGCTGCTGTTCGCCAAGTACGCCGCGACCGACCCGGCGCCGTCCGAGCTGCAGACCGGCGAGCTGACCCGGACGCACAGCGAGGCGTTCCTGACCCTGTGGCTGCCGACCATCCGCGACGTCAAACTGGTCCCGGACGGCTTCGACCTGGCCGGCTTCGCCCCGACCGGCGAGCTCGACCAGCTCCGCCGTGACCTGCTCACCCGTTACGTCGCCGAGGCCGCGCCCCGCACGATGGAGAAGTTCCTGCTCGACCGGTGGGTGAGCGACGGCCGGAGCCCCGAGAAGTTCGTGCAGACCGCCGACATCACCGGGCTGCGCGGCAATCTGCTCGACCACCTGGCCAAGGACTTCCCGCGCTGGGCCGCGACCCAGCCCGGCTTCACCGGCGCCCTCTGGTCCGACGCCGGCCAGCGCACCGCCTTCGCCGCCCTGCAGACGCTGGTGCTCAGCGCGCGCGGCCTGCAGTCGTTCCACGCGGGACTGGCCGACCGGTTCGCCACCGCCTCGCCGGCCGACCTGTCGGACGAGGAGTTCGCGATCGCGCAGGACCCGTACGGCTACAGCCAGCGGGCCGCCTCGACCGCGGCCTCCACGATCGCCCTGACCCAGCAGCTCAAGCCGGGAAATCTGCTCGAGCGCGGCCTGATGTCCTGGTACGACGCGATCGCCGCCACCTGGTCGATGACCGACGCCGACGCCGGGCCGGTCGCTCGCCTGCTCGCGCTGTTCCAGGCGATGGGCGGGCTGAAGCAGGCGATCGAGGCCCAGCGCGACGCCAGCAAGCTGCAGATCGCCGGTCAGCTCGACACCGGCTACGAGAAGATCGCCGAGGTCATCCGGGGTGAGGCGCAGTACGCCGACGAGTTCGTCAAGGGCACGTGGGTTCCGATGCTCAAGACCGTCGCGCTCGATCAGGTCACCAAGAACCGCGACGAGATGCGCGACCACATCACCAACTGGCCGCAATACCGGGCCGAGGCGGCCGCCCGGTTCCGGATCTGCGCCCACTTCCTCGACGACCTGATCACCCGGCTCCAATCGGGTGAGATCGAGTCGGCCACCGTCAACGACCAGCAGATCACCACGGCCGAGCTGCCCGCGATGATCCAGGCCCGCGACTTCTTCAAGGGCCAGGCGGACAAGCTGGAGAGCGACGCCGGCGCCGAGGCCAAGAAGGACGAGATGCGGGAGGCGGTCGACGGGTTCGACAAGGTCCGCCAGCGCATCCTCGACGGCGACTACGAGCCGGTCGACTACGCCAAGGCCGTGTTCGACGAGGCCCGCTCCCGGCTCGGCCTGACCGGCTACGAGGACTACATCACCCTCGGCCAGGCGCTGGACCGATGGGCCGTCGTTCCGCAAAACCCCTTCGTGGCGTACGCCATTGCCAGGTGGCAGTGGGAAGAGCACGTCAAGCAGCTCGACCACGACTTCCTGGTGTTCACCGCGCTCGGCCTGCTGACCGTCGCCTCGCTGGTGGTGCCGGGCGCGGCCGGGGCGGTGCTGGCCGCGCTCGACATGAGCGCCGGCATCGCGATGGGCGCGAAGGGCGTGTCCGACGCGTACAAACTGGTCGATCTGGCCGCTCTCGACCCGGCCGGCGCGGTCGGCGGGGTGACCGTCGAGCAGGCCCGGGCCGCGCTGCACACCGCCTGGATCGGCTTCGGGCTCAACCTGCTGCTGGTCGGCGGCCTCGGCGCGATCTGGGGGGTGCTGCGCCTGGCCGGCCGTGGCGCGGGCAAGATCCCGGCCGAGCTGACCCACCTGTCGGCCCTCATCAAGGTCAACCCGGTCGCCGCGGAGAAGATGATCGCCCAAGTCAAAGACCTGGTGAAGCTGGAGGAGCTGCTGGCCACCACCGGCGACTCGCTGCTGCTGGAACGGATGCTGGCCAAGACCACCGACATCAAGCACCTGGAATACGCCCTGATGTTCGGCGACCCCGCGAAGATCGGCGAGCTGCTCGAACGGGCCGGCGACGCGGGCACGCTGGGCCGCATCCTCGACCACGTGCCCAGCACCGAGGCGGCCGGGCGGCTGTTCGCCCTCACCGAGGACTCCCAGGGGCTGGCCTCGCTGGTGGCCAAGACGCAGAACGGGGACATCGCCGAGGTGCTGCTGCAGTGGACCGACGTGAAGTCGGCCGAGCAACTGGTCGACCTGGCCGGGGCGAACCAGGCCGGGCTGCCCGCGCTGAGCAAGTCGGGGCTGAGCGTCCCGTCGGCGCTGCGCGTGCTGCCCCGCTGCGACGACGCGAGCGCGCTGGCCGCCCTGGTGAAACGGATGGACGGCGGCCCGGAACAGGTCGTCGGGCTGCTCGAGAAGGCCGGCAACTCGGCCACCCTGAACAAGATTCTCGACCACGTGCCGGCCGCCGCCAACGCGGAGAAGCTGCTGGCGCTGACCACCGACGCCGACCGCCTGATCGCGATGCTGGAGCTCACCAAGGACACCGAAGGCCTGGAACTGCTGCTGGCCCGGGCCGACAACGCCGAGGTGGGCCTGGCGATGGTGAAGTGGGCCGGCCCCCGTCAGGGCGAGCAGCTGCTCGGGCTGGCCGGCGGCAACCAGGGCGGCCTGGTCACGCTGAGCACCTCGGGCCTGTCGCCCGCCTCGGCGGCCCGCGCGCTGCCGCACTGCGCCGACGCGGGGGAGCTGGCCGCCCTGGTCACCCGGATGGACAAGAGCCCCGAGCAGGTCGTCGGTCTGGTCGAGAAGCACACTCGGGCCGAGGTGAACGGGGTGCTGGACCGCGGCATCCGCGCCTCCGACGCCGAGATGGGCATCGGCTTCCCCGATCTGGGCACGCAGCCCCAATTCGAGATCGCCAAGATCCCGATGCCGGCCGAGGAGAAGGCCGTGCTCGCCGAGTACGGCCTTGACACGCACCCGAAGCTGCAGGAATGCGCGCAGCACGAGCTGCGCAGAATAAAGGCCATGAAGAACGGCGGCGGCCTGGTCGACACGGTGCCCAAGACCGTCCGCGACAACGCCGCGCGCTGGGCCGCCGACGGCTCGAACGGCCTGGGCGACTTCGTCGACCGCTGGGACTACTACAAGACCCGGGTGGGTGAGACCGCCAAGACGCTCGACCCCAAGGCGTTCCCCAACAAGAATCTCAAGGTGGCCGCGGCCGAGCAGATCGACACCGACCTGACCCAGCTCGACCGGGTCCTGACCGACCGGGCCCAGGAGGTGCGGGATCTCGGCGGCATCGGCTGGGCCGACCTCGGCGAACCGGCCACCGAGGAGTCGATCAGGAAGAACGCCACCCGGCTCGCCTTCGGCGGCGAGGCGAACGCGGCCTACCACCCGATCAAGCACCTGGGTGAGCTGCCGCTCGCCGAGCGGCCGGTGAGCGAGAGCTTCAGCGACGCGGCCACCGCCTACCTGACCAGCGCCCGCCGCACCATCGCTGAGGGCACCCCGGTCATCGAGACCAAGGACGGTGCCACGACCATCTTCTACACCCGCACGACCGCGGACCGCGAGATGAGGGTCATCGTCGTCGGCCGCGACCGGTGGGCGCTGATCGCCAGCCTGACAGGAAAGAAGCTCTAGTGACTCTCACCCAGCGGCTGCGCTCCGCGCTGGCCGAGCTCGACTACGCGGTGGCCCACAACCACGTGGACAGCGCCATCAACGCGCTCACCTACCTCGGCCAGGCCGTCGCCCTGCTCGACGGCCGCTCCCCGGCCGGCCCCGAGTGGGACGAGCTGCGCGACCGGCTGCGCGACCACCCCGACCTGATGGCGCGGGCCGCCGCTAACCTCGACTCGCCGTTCGACAACCGCGCCGAGGACGACGGGCTGCTCGACTCGCTCTACGCCCGATCCGGCTACCAGTTGCTCCTCGACCAGCACGTCTGGCCGGAGCCGCCGCTGAGCGACTTCCACCTGGGGGAGGTCGGCAAGCAACTCGCCCGGGGAGTCGCCGACGACCCGCCCGCGGTGCCGGCCGGCATCCCGGCCGCACACACCTGGTGGCACCCGGCAGGGATATAGCTGTTTCGATATCTTGTGCTCGGTGGCACGTTCCTGTTCTCCTACGGCCAGCCGTGAATCGGCCTGGACCTAGGAGTTCCCTATGAGACTCAGAACGGTGAAGGCAGGACCTGCCTTAGCTGTTTTCGTCGCGGCGACGGTGGCGGTGGCGCTCAACGCGCTGCCGGCGGCGGCCTCGACCAGCACCTCCCTGCTGGCTGCGCCGACCGTCAGTGTCGCCAACGTCAACGCCCACCTGCAGCAGTTGCAGACCTTCGCCACCAGCAACAGCGGCAACCGGGCCACCGGCACCGCGGGGCACACCGCAACGACGACATATCTGCAGCAGAAACTCCAGGCGGCCGGTTTCACCGTCACCGTGCAGACCTGCACCACCTGCAGCGGCTCGGCGAAGAACATCATCGCCGACTGGCCGGGCGGCGACACCAGCAAGACCTACATGTTCGGCGCCCACTCCGACGGCGTGTCGGCCGGCCCGGGCATCAACGACGACGGCTCCGGTTCGGCCAGCCTCCTGGAAGCCGCGCTCCAGTTCGCCGCGGCCGGCCCGACCATGACCAACCACCTCCGGCTCGGCTGGTGGGCGGGCGAGGAGCAGGGGCTGATCGGCTCCAAGTTCTACGTCAACTCGCTGACCACGGCCCAGAAGACCGCGATCAAGGCGTACGGCACGTTCGACATGGTCGCCTCCACCAACGGCGGCTACTTCGTGACCGGCACCGACGCCATCGCCGTGAAGCTGCGCGAGTACTTCACCTCGATCAGCGTGCCCACCGAGACGTCGACCGAGTGCTGCAGCGACGACGGCTCGTTCCGCGACGCCGGCATCCCGTCGTCGATCAACTCCACCGGCGCCAGCTACACCAAGACCAGCGCGCAGGTGACCAAGTGGGGCGGTACCGCCGGGGCGGCGTACGACTCCTGTTACCACAAGGCGTGCGACTCGTACCCGTCGAACGTCAACAGCACTTCGCTGGGCCGCTATGCCAACGCCGAGGCGTACGCCCTCTGGACGCTCACCACCAGCGGCGGCACCACGCCGGCCAACGACTTCTCGGTGTCGCTCAGCCCGAGCACCGGCGCGGTCACCGCGGGCTCCTCGGCCACCGCCACCGTGAGCACCGCCACCAGCTCCGGTAGCGCGCAGACCGTCGCCCTGACCAGCTCCGGCGCTCCCGCCGGGGTCACGGTCAGCTTCAGCCCGGCCTCGGTCACCTCCGGTGGATCGTCGACCATGACCGTCGCCACCACCACGGCGGCCGCGTCCGGCTCGTACACCATCACAGTGACCGGAACGGGTTCCGCGACCCACACCGCCTCGTACACGCTGACGGTCAGCGGGACCGGCGGCGGCTGCACCAGTGCCGGCCAGAAGCTCGGCAACGAGGGATTCGAAAGCGGAACGACCCCGTGGACCGGCTCGAGCGGAGTCATCGGCGCGAACACCGGCGACGGGGCGCCGCGAACCGGCACCCGTGACGCGTGGCTCGACGGTTACGGCTCGACCCACACCGACACCCTGTCCCAGTCGGTGACCCTGCCGACCGGCTGCAGCGCGTACACGCTGAGCTTCTACCTGAAGATCAGCACGGCCGAGACGACCACCACCAGCCAGTACGACAAACTGACCGTCCAGGTCGGCACCACCACGCTGGCCACGTTCTCGAACCTGAACGCCGGCGCGTACGCCCTGCGCTCGTACAGCCTGGCCGCTTTCGCCGGCCAGACCGTGACCCTCAAGTTCACCGGGGTCGAGGACTCCTCGCTGAAGACGTCCTTCGTCCTCGACGACACCGCCCTCACCGTCAGCTGACAAAGAACCGGAGCACTGCCGCAGGGCTGGCGTCCTGCGGCATTGCTCCGTTTTTGCAGCATTTCCTCCGGCACGCCGGACACGTCGGGCGCGGACCGCGCCGGTTCGGCCTTTTCGCCGGTGAGACCGCCTGAACCGCCGATCCACGAGCCCGGCCGGGACGCTCAAGATCGTCGGCATGAAGCACGCGTACGACCCGGCCGGCAAGTCAACCTCGGCCGAGGAGCAGCGCCTACCGGTCGTGAAACTGGTTCTGGGCACCGTCGCCGGGGCCCTCGCCGGGATCCTCGGGCTCGGCGCCGTGGTGTACCACTTCACCGCCGGCACGGACACCCCGCAGCCGTCGGCCGTCGCCGCGCCCGCCGAGGGCGACTCGACGGATCCGGCCGACGACGAGCCGGTGCCCGCGTTGCCGGCGAACGCCGACGAGACCGAGAACGTGGCCGTGCCCGGCGCCTCGACCGCCCCCGCTCAGCAGGGCGTCACCGCCGGCGCCTTCTGCTCGCCGGCGGGCGCCAAGGGGAAGACCTCGACCGGCGTGACCATGGTGTGCACGCGCAAGGCCGGCGAGAGTCAGGCGCGCTGGCGAGTCGTCACGACGACCACGACCGCCCCGACCACCAAGCCGGCGACCACGACCGCCCCGACCACCAAACCGGCGACCGCGGCGCCGACCACCAAGCCGGCCACCACCGCTCCCACCACCAAGCCCACGACCGCCCCGACGACGACGGCGCCGACCACGACCGCCCCGACGACCGCGCCCACGACGGCGGCTCCGGCCGCGTGAGGCGCCCACCTCGCGGTGAGCGCCCCCGGCGTACGGCTTACTTGTAGGTGATGTCGCTCTTGTTGACCTTGCAGTTGCTGGTGTTCCAGCCCTCGCCGAGGTAGCTCGGTTCGCTGCCCTTGGCGACGCCCTTGTACATGCCGCAGACCACGGCACCGGAGTTGACGGTGACGCGGGTGATGGTGGCGGTGTCGCCCCAGTTGGTGTTGATGCCGACGACGTAGTCGACGCCGGTCAGCAGCACGTTGTCGACCACGACGTTGCGCGTGTACGAGTTGGTGCAGTTGCCGCAGGCGCGGTAGAGCTTGCCGGCGCCGTTGAGGTAGAAGCCGGAGATGTTGACGGTGCCGTTGCCGTTGTGCTGGAACGTCTTGTCGCTGCCGTTCTTCGCGCCGCCGCCGATGACGTAACTGGTGCCACCGTTGGTCTGCAGGAAGGTCGCGGCGTCCTCGCCGATGTCGTTCCACCACACGTTCTTGATGGTGCAGGTGCCGAGGCAGTGCACGCCGTCACCGGCGGGGGAGCCGAGGATGACGTTCTGCAGGGTGCCGCCGTTGGCGATCTCGAACATCGGGTCCTGGGACTCGCTCTGCGAGCCGTCACCGATGCAGCAGTAGGTCTTCATGCCGCCGTCGAAGGTCCCGGAGACGGAGACCGTGGCGGAGATCGACACCGAGCCGGCCGAGGACGGCCACGAGCCGGTCGGAGTGCCGGGGCTGCTGGTGGGGCTGGTGGTCGGGCTGGTCGTCGGGCTGGTCGTCGGGGTCGAGGTGCCACCGGCGTAGGTCTCGAACTCGGCGATCCGCGGCGCGCTGGACGCGCTGGTGATGTCGAACGTGAGCTTCTTCAGCGACGTCGAGGCGAAGGTGATCGTGCTCGGGCTGCCGCTGCCGCTGGTCAGGACGGCGCCGCTGTCGGCGTTGAGCAGCCGCCAGGCGCTGATCGTGCCGCCGCCGGAGGCCTGCCGGATGACGGCGGACGAGACCGTCATGGCGCTGCTCCACTTGACCGAGACGTAACCGGTGGCGCTGGCCGGCGACCAGTAGGTGCTGGTGCTGCCGTCCTTGACGTTGCCGTAGCTGGTGCCGCTGGCCTTGCTGGAGCCGTCGGCGCCGCCGCTGAGACTCAGGTTGTCAGCGGCCGAGGCGTAGGACAGGGGCAGCATCAGCGTGATGGCGGCGGCGGCCGCTGCGGTAACTCCCGCAGCAGCCAATCGGAGAGCGTTTGACCTTTTCATCGGTGACTCACCTCGTGGTCGAGAGCGCGGTGGCGTGGGTGGACCGGCCACAGGAAAGCGCTTTCCTCGGACGATAGACACCGGTCGATGGCAAAACAAGTAGGTGTCCGATGCCGATTTTCTGGTTTTCCGGCCGCGCCGGCTCAGCCCGGGGTCAGCACGAGCTTTCCGTGCAGGCCGCCGGCCAGTGCCCGCCGGTGCGCTTCGGCCGCTTCGGTCAACGGCATGGTGGCTGCCACGCGGGTGCGTAGCCGGCCGGCCGCCACCTGGCCCACCAGGTCGGCCAGCAGGTCGCGGTCGAGCTGGATGAGCTGCAGCTCCTGGCGCACGCCGCGGGCGGGATCGATCGGCGGCGTGGGCCGGGTGGTGACCACGACTCCGCCGTCCTCGGCGGCGGCGGCCGCCGCCGGGCCGAGGGGAACCGCGTCGAACACCACGGCCACCGGCCCCGCCGTCGCCGGGTCGGCCGAGCGGGACATGAACTCGTGGGCGCCGAGATCGCGGACCCACTGCTCGTCGTCGTCGCCGGCCTGGGCCAGGACGTGGTAGCCGGCCCGCGCGGCCAGCTGGGTGGCGAAGCCGCCGACACCACCGCCGGCGCCGGTGACCAGAATGCTGCGGCCGCCCGGCGGCAGCTTTGCCAGTCCCTGGTGTGCGGTCTGGGCGTTGAGCGGCACGGTGGCCGCGGAGGCGAAGTCGAGCGTGTCCGGCAACGGCGCCAGCCAGCCCGCGTCGGCCGCCACGAACTCGGCGTAGCCGCCGGGGGCGCCGCGCGTCAGGTACCACGGGATCATCCCGGCGACCCGGTCGCCCACCCGGAAGCCGGGGCCGGCCGAGGCTACTTCGCCGGCGATGTCCCAGCCCGGCAGGAACGGCGGCGGCACCGGGCCGCCGGGGATGTTTCCGGTGGTGGCGGCCAGGTCGGCCGGGTGCACACACACCGCACGGATCCGGACGAGCACCTGCCCGGGCCCCGCCTCGGGCTCGGGTAACTCCGTCACCCGCAAGACCTCAGGCCCACCGAGCGCGCTCGCGACGACAGCCAGCATCCGTCCACTATAGACCGAATCGTCGGCCGGGACAGATCAGATCATGTTCATCGCTAGCCTCGGCCTTTCGAAGACGCCCATCGAAATAGAGGGGAATCGACGTGGGCAAACGTGTTCGATTGCGGAGCAGAAGCCTGGTGGCAGCGGTGGCTGCCGCTGTGGTCGGGACGCTGGCGCTCAGCGGGACGCCGGCCGTCGCGGACGGCAAGCCGTACTGGGAGACGGAGGTCGGGAAGATCCCGGCCACCGAGTACACCAAGGACGCGAAGGTCTCGGTCGCCGATTCGCTGACGGCGCTTATTCCGTACGTCAGTGACAAGATCGCCGAGAAGAAGATCAACCCGGCGGTGGCGGACGTCGCGAGCCGCTACTTCGACGGGGCGCGCCTCAAGGGCACGACCGAGGCGACGGTCGTGTTCGACAACCTCGAGCCGCTGCTGGAGTACCTCGAGGACGAGATGTCCGACCGCAGCGTCCCGAAGGACGCCGCCGAGCGGGCCCACATCCTGGCCCTGGTCGACACGCTCACCGCGGTACGCCTGCTGGCGGACGCCGCCATCCAGGACGCCGAAGCGACGATCGGCCCGTTCACCCGCTCGCCGCCGCCCACCCCGGCCCACCGAGGTGGCGCAGGGCCGCAACCCGCTGGTCGCGGACCCGCGTAACGACCCGCCGCTGGGTGGGGGCGCGCCGCCGATCGTCCCGGCGCCGACGCTGACCGACACCGACGGCGACGGCCTCCTCGACGTCGAGGAGGAGGAGATCCTCACCGACGTCAACAACGTCGACACCGACGCCGACGGCCTCTCCGACGGGTGGCCTGGCTCGCCGGGAACCTCTGCTCCGGCGGTCTGAGCGCGATCCCGGTGGTCGGCTGGATCCTCGGCGGCCTCGCGGACCTGCGGGACACCATCGCCGGCCTGATCCACGGCGACTGGGTGAGCGCGGGCCTGAGCATCCTCGGCGTGGTGCCGTACGTCGGTGAAGCGGTCGCGATCCCCGGCAAGGCGGCCCGGTTCGTCGTCAAGTACGTCCACCGTCTGCAGGAGACGCTGAAGTTCGTCACCAAGTAGGACAAGATCCCCGACGCGGTGAAGGACCTGGCGCTGGAGCTGATCCTCGGTCAGACGTACAACTTCCTGATCGGCGACGACGCCACGGTCCGGCTCGCCTCGTCCCGGTTCACCCGCAACGACGTGCGGGCCCTGTCGCACGGCGACCGCACCCGGTGGGCGGACGTCCAGGACGCGATGTCGGACGTCAACCACCGCGACGGCGCGGAGATCCCCGCGCAGTACAACTGGCGGGCCGGTGAGGAGACGGTGAAGGCCACCCTCGCCGGAGATTGCCTGCCGAACTACGTGGTGGCCACCCCGGCCTATCCGAGCCCGCGGTCGAAACACCGTAAGCCGGACTGCGCCGAGCTGCAGGAAGACGGTTCCGCCATCCTGCACGAGGTGAAGACCGGTGTCCCGACGTGGACCGAGAGCCTCATCGACGAGTGCCTCAAGGACGCCTGGTCACTCACCCGGCCGGCAAGGCCGCCCATGGTAGGAACATCAGTGGAGTTCACTGGCACTTCGTGGCGCACGCCCAGTTCCAGAGCGTCGGGATCCACCCGCCGCTGCTGGAGTGCCTGAAGAACAACAAGATCCCCTTCACCATCCACGCGCCGGGAGCCTAGTGACGTGAGCCTGGACATGGGCGTCGTCCCGTCCGGGGCCGAGCTGAGCAGGGCGACCACGGTCGCCCTGCTCGGCCGGCTGTTCGGAGACGACGACGAAGACCTGACCGAGGGCGTCGCCAAGGGCGAGTTCGCCGAACTCGTCTGGGAGGGCGATCGCGCCAGCACGCAGTGGTCGGTATCGGCCGGCCGCACCGGGGTGAGCGAGATCGTCGTCTCGGTCGCCGACGCCTACCCGAAAAGACCGCCGGGCGTCTACCGGGCCGAGCTGGCCCGGGTGGTGGACCTGCTGCAGGAGCTGGCCCGGCGGCACGGCGCCACGTTCGTGGTCGAGGAGCAGGACCTGACCGGGGCCTCGCTCAACGCGGTGCTCGACCTGATCGCGCCGGGCTCGATCGGCCCGCGCGGCTCGGAGGTCTACGAGGGGCCGTCGGAGGAGTCCGACGAGGACTTTCTGCGGCGCTACCTGACCGCCGGCGATCAGCGGCTGGCCCCGCTGGCCGGCGCCCCGATCCCGCTGGACTTCTCCCGGGCGAGCCTCGGCCCGCTCTGGGAGTGGGCGGTCGGCTTCCTGCAGCTGCGGGCCGACGACGCGCCGAAGGACCGGATCAGCCTGGACAACGGATCGACGATCCGGCGGCCACGGGGCGCCGACCTGCCGATGTGGTACGGCCGCACCACCATGCTGTCGCCGCACAACTGGTCGGACGAGTCGCTGCGCATGCTCGACGCGGTCACGTGGTACCTGGCCGAGACCGTGCGGCGGGCGGCGCCCGGGGTCGACTGGCAGGTCGGGCACAGCCGGCCGATCGACGAGAACGAGGGCCAGCCGGTGCTGGCCGGAAGCACCGGCCGGCAGTACGAGCCGATCGGCGACGTGCTCTCCTGGCTCATCGGCAAGGTCTACTACCTGCGCAGCCCGAACCCGGATCGGCCCAGCCCGCCACCGACCGGCGCCGACCTGATCGAGCGCTTCGACTTCGCGGTGCAACGAACGACCGGAGCCCCGGCCTAGCGACCGTTGGTCCGCGTGGCGGCGCGGACCACGGGTGGTGGTCAGCCGCCGAACTGCCCGGCGGCGAACTGGGCGCCCTGCTGCACCGTGCCGTTTCGCGGGTAGGCGAGGTGCGCCGCGAAGTTGTTGCCGTTGCCGCAGACCGGGTCGCCGGTGTTGCAGAACTCCTTCGCCTTTGCCCCGAACGCCGGGCTCGCCTGGGCGATCGTCTTGCGCTGCAGGCCGAGCGGGTTGCCGTAGACCACGACGGCGGCGACCCGGGCGGTGAGATCGGCGGGGATCGCCTGGCCCGCGGTGCCGACGCCCTTGATGCCCATGGCGATGTCGGTCACCGTCGCGCCCTGCGAGTATCCGCCGATCACGAACTGGGTGTCCGGGCACGCCTGGGCGACCTGGGTGATGTGCTGGCTCATGTTGGTCGCGCCGGGTCCGGCGCTGGACTGGTTGGACGCGGCCGCGTAGACGACGGCGAACGAGCCGACCGTCCGGCCGGGCAGTTCGGTGGCGAGCGCCCGCGCCAGTGGCTGTCCCACGATGCCCAGCCCCTGCGGTTCGCCGGTGCCGCGGGCGAAGACAAGCTCCACGTCCGAGCACCCGGCGGCGTTCTGCCCGGTTCCGCTCGCTCCGGCCGCCGCGCGGGCGTTGCGCAACCGGTCGAAGAAGGAACCGGTGTTCGTGGCCGCAAAGGCCTGTGGTGTCACGATCGCGCCGGCCACCACGACGGCGGCGCTGATTCCGATCAGAACGAGTCTCCTTGATCGGCTTACGGTCGTTCTGCTCCTCGCGCGTCTTCTCGACATCCGAGTCGCCCCCTTTTCCGGCCGGATCGGTCCCGGCCTTCAGGTATCCGTACGGCTGGGGGACTGAGACCGCCGTCTCACGATTGCCGCGGGGCCGGTTCTGCCTCAGTTCGGGCGCGGAGGCACCGATGAACAGGGGAAGGCCGCGCGAGGACAGGGAGAGCCATGACGCAGCGGGTTGTTCGCCTGCGCCGGGCGGCGCAGGTGAGCGCGGTGGCGGTGGGTCTCTCGGTGCTGATGCTGAGCGTGGTGACCAGTGCACTGACGAGCCGTAACCGGCAGGTCGAGGCGCAGGACGGCAAGCTCGGCGTGACGTTGAGCCAGCAGATGGACGCGCTCGAGGACTACTTCGAGCAGGCGCAGATGGTGGACCAGCTGCTGGCGGCCAACCCGGCCTTCACCGACTTCTACCAGGCGCCGGGCACCAACCAGCAGAAGATCGACGCGGGCGGGGCGCTGCTGCGTGGGGTCAACGACGCGCTGGCATCGCTGGAGACGCTGTTCCCGGGCCGGATCGGCGAGGCCTGCTTCATCGACCAGAACGGCTCCGAGATCGCCCGGGTCGTCGACGGCGTCGCCGCGACCGCCGGGAACCTGTCGCAGGACGAGGCGGAGAACGCGTTCTTCGCGCCCACTCTGGCACTCGGTCCCGGCAAGGTCTACCAGGCCGAGAAGTACCGTTCGGAGGACACCCACGACGACGTCATCTCCAACTCGACCGTCGTCGAAGCGGCCGGGCACCGCGGCATGGTGCATTTCGAGATCGCTCTGAGCAGCTTCCGGATGCCGGCGACCGCCACCGGGCTGACCGCGTCGATCATCGACGCGGACTCGCGGCAGGTCCTGGTCAGCAGCCTCGGCACCGGCGCCGACCAGCACCTCACCGGCGTCACGGCGCAGGCGCGGGACACCGGGGTCACCACGATCGGGTCACAGCGGGTGGCATTCCGCCGGCTGGCCGCGACGGAGAACAACGCCAACTCGTGGTACGTCGCGGTCTCCGCGCCCGCGGTCACGGCCGGGTGGACGCGCGGGCTCAGCGTCGGTTCCCTGGCCCTGGTCGCCGTCGCGCTGCTGACCATCGTGGTGGCCGGCGTCAGCGGCTGGAACCAGCTGCGTGCCGCCCGCCGGGCCGCGCTGCACGACACGCTTACCGGGCTGCCCAACCGCGAGTTGCTGCGTCTGAACCTGCAGTCCGCGCTGCGCTCGGGCCGGCCCGCGTCGGTGCTGGCCATCGACCTGGAACGGTTCAAGGAGGTCAACGACCAACTCGGCTACCCGCATGGTGACCTGCTGCTGCGGCAGGTCGCCGAGCGGCTCACCAGCACCGCTCCGGCCGATGCCACGGTCGCGCGGCTGGGCGGTGACGACTTCGCGGTGCTGCTGCCCGGCGCCGGCCAGGCCACCGCGGAGGCGATGGCCGAGTTGCTGCTGGCCGAGCTGCATCGCACCTTCGAGATCGACGGCGCGGGGCTCGACGTCGAGGCCCGGATCGGGGTGGCCTGCGCTGCCGCCGACGACATCGAGGGCGACGCGTTGCTGCGTCACGCGGACGCCGCCATGCAACTGGCCAAGGCGCACCACGACGGCACCCAGACCTACGATCCGGCCGTCGACCGGCACGCGTCGAACCGGCTCGCGCTGGTCGGCGACCTCCGCCGTGCGCTCGAGACCGACGACCAGCTCATCGTGTACTACCAGCCCAAGGTCCACCTCGCCGACGGCGGTCTCGCCGGGGCGGAGGCCCTGGTGCGCTGGGAGCATCCCACCCTCGGCCGGATCGCCCCGGACCAGTTCATCCCGCTTGCCGAGACCACCACGCTCATCCACGCCCTCACCGACCGCGTCCTCGCCATCGCGGTACGCCAGGCCAAGGCGTGGCAGGACAACGGCCTGCACCTCCCGGTCGCGGTGAACCTGTCGACCCGGTGCCTGCACGACCGCACGCTGCCGGGCCGCGTCTTCGAGCTGCTCGAACGCACCGGGCTGCCGCCCTCGCTGCTCGAACTGGAGATCACCGAAAGCATGGTGATGGCCGACCCCGAGCGTGCCCTGTCCGTTCTCGACGCCCTGCACGCCGGCGGGCTGCGCCTGTCGGTCGACGACTTCGGCACCGGCCACTCGTCCATGGCGTACCTGCAGCGCTTGCCCGTCGACGAGCTGAAGATCGACCGGTCCTTCGTGCAGCAGATGTCGGCCGGCGCCGCCGGCAGTGTGCTGGTCCGCACCGCCATCGGGCTCGGTCACAGTCTCGGCCTGTCGGTCGTGGCCGAGGGCATCGAGGACGCCGCCACCGCGGCGGAACTACGCGATCTCGGCTGTGACATCGCCCAGGGCTACCACTTCGGCAAGCCGATGCCCGCCGACGAGCTGTACCGCCTCGCGGCCCCAGGCCGGCAGGCCCTTTCCCGCCGCTAGGGTCACTGCCGCCGCGGCTTCGGCCCGGCCCTCGGCCCGGTCGCCGCGCGCCAGCAGCAGCTCCGCGAGCGCCGTCCGGGCCGGGATCAGCGGCCACACCGCTCCGACCCGGCCGGTCTCCGTGATCACCTCGCGGAACCCCTGCTCCGCGACCTCGACGTGGCCCTGCCGGTAGCGCAGCCGGGCCAGATGCAGTCGCGCGTCCGGCATGGCCAGCGGCAACCGGTACGGCCGCTCGAGGAAGCGCAGCAGCCGCTGTTCCAGCCCGGCCTGCCGGTCGCCGGCCAGGTCCAGCGCGAACGTCGTCAGCTCGACCAGGGGGCGCAGCCGTTCGTAGTCCGCGTCGTCGACCAACTGCCGGCCGGTCGTCAGCATCGTCGCGGCCAGCGTGGTGTCGCCGACGTGCAGCGCGCCCTGGGCCCAGTTCAGGCAGGCGCGGGCGCGTTCGCGGGGGTGGCCGGCCAGGCCGGCCGCGGCGGCGATGACCGCTCGGCCGGCGTCCGGGTCGCCGCTTTCCAGCAGCAGGGACAGGCGCGCGATCTCGACCGCGAGGACGGCCGGCGGCTCGCCCGACCGGGCGGCGGCGAGGGCGGCCTCCGCACAGCGGGCCTGGTGCTCGGTCAGGTGCCGGCCGACCACGGTGTCCGGAGCGGACAGCACGGCCAGGGCCCGCGCTCGCCGCCCGTGGTGCCGCAGGTACGGCACCGCCCGTTCGATCTCCTCGTACCCGGCGCGGGCCTCGCCCTGCTGGCGCAGCATCCGGCCGAGCGCCAGGCCCAGCTCGCCGCGGGCGCCCGTGGGCAGGCGGCGGTCGGCGACCAGCTCGCGCAGCACCGGGATGGCGGAGGTCTGCGCGACGCTCTCGATCGCGGAGCGGCCCAGTTTGACGGCGAGGCGAACGCGGACCGGGCGGGGCAGGCTGGTGTACCCGACGGCGTCGAGCAGGAAGCGGGCGGCCGTGCCGTCGTCGCCGCGGGCGGTGGCCAGGTCGGCCGCGGCCTCGGCGTTGCGGACGTGGTCGGCCGGGCTGGCGGCTTCGCCGTAGTGGTGGGCGAGGCGCGCGTACGGGCGGGGCTGCTGATCCTCGAGGAGCCGGGCCGTGCGCAGGTGCAGGAGGCGGCGGGTGATCGGCGGCAGCAGCTCGTGGACGACCTGACGGGCCAGGGTGTGGCGGAACCACAGGCGCCCGTCGCGCTGGTGCAGGAGTCCGGCCGCCCGGGCCTGCTGCAGCGCCGCGGCGATCGTGCCCTCGCCGGTCTGGACGATCGCCGCGAGCGGCCGCGGGTCGGCGGCCTGGCCCAGGACGGCGGCGGCGCCGAGGATCTCGCGGGTGGTCTCGTCGAGATGGTGCAGGCGGGCGACCAGGACGTCGCGCAGCAGGGCCGGGACGGCGGTGTCGGCGAGGGAGTCCGGATCGCGCCGGACGGCATCGACGTCACCGTCGGTCTTCAGTGACCGCACGACCTCCTCGACGAGGAACGGGATGCCGGCGGTCCGCTCGTACAGATGGGTGGCCAGGGAGGATCCCGGCAGCAGGGCGGAGGCGAGCCGGCCGACCTCGGCGCGGGTCAGCGGCGGCACCCGCAGCCGCCGCACTGCCGGGCCCGGTTGCCACCCGGCCGGCAACTCCCGCTCCCGCACGGTGATCAGGACCTGCAGACCCGGTACGGGGTGCGCGCTCAGGTGGTCGAGCAGTTGCAGGGTGGCCGGGTCGGCCATCTGGAGGTCCTCCACCGCAAGGGCCACCGGCGCCAGGGCGGCCAGCAGGGCCGCCGCCGCGCGCAGCAGCCGCGCGCGTTCGGCGTCCGGATCCGGCAGCGCCGCCGGGGGAGGCGGGAGCCGGTCGGCGAGCGTCGGCAACAGCCGGGCCAGGACGCCCGCCTCCGGATCCGGCGTCCGCAGGGGCGGCAGAGTGCCGGTGGCGTGCGCGACTCTCAGCCCGTCCAGGAGCGGTCCGAGCGGTTGCGGCTCGCGGAGATCGTCGCAGTGCGCGACCACCACCGGCAGCCCGCTGTCCTCGAGCGACTCGGCGACCAGCCGGCTCTTGCCGACGCCGGCCTCGCCGCTCAGCAACGTCAGGGGCGAGGCGGTCAGGGGCGAGGCGCTCAGGGGCGAGGCGCTCAGCGCGGCGAGCAGCCGCCGCCGCCCGATGAAGGGCCCGGGCGTGGGCAGGGCGAAGAACGCGGACAGTCGAGACACCGGATTGGACGATAGCGCGCCGCCGGCCCGGCCTGTTTCGGGCGACCGCGCGTTCGGTATCCATGCCGTTAACGACGAAGATCGACGACCGCGATATCGATCAGGGTCCTTGTAGCGTCACCCGCACTTCAGCCTCTGATCGAGTCGGGGTATTACGTTGACGCTTTCCTCCTTCGGCCGGTCCGTGCCGCTCATCGTCGCGGCCGTGACCGCGCTGGCAGTGACCCCGCCGGCGCCCGCCAACGCACAACCAGCCAGCACCGCCAAGAGCCCGGCGACCGGCACGACCATCACCCTGATCACCGGCGACCAGGTGACCGTCCGGCCCGGTGTCATCACCGTGCAGGGCCCGGACGGCGAACAGGTCGGCGCCCACATCACCACGGTCGGCCCCGAGACGTACGTCTATCCGGACAGCGCCATGCGGTACCTCGCCGCCGGCCGGCTCGACAAGCGGCTGTTCAACGTCACCTACCTGATGCGCGAGGGCTACACGGACAGCGCGACCGATCGGCTGCCGGTGATCCTCGGCTATCAACAGACCGGCTATCAAAAAGCCACCGCCGAACTTCCCGCGGCCAGCACCGAGGTGCGCGCCCTGCCCAGCATCCGCGGGCACGCGGTGAGCACCGATCGCAGGCGGGCCAAGGACTTCTGGTCGTCGCTGACCGGAGCGGCCCCGGCCGCCGGCTTCGCGCACGGCATCACCGAGGTGTGGCTGGACGGCAAGGCGCACGCCGCCCTCGCCGACGACGTGGCGCAGATCGGCGCCCCCGCCGTGTGGGCGGGCGGGAACACCGGTGAGGGCGTCGACGTCGCGGTCCTGGACACCGGCATCGACGCCGGGCACCCGGATCTGGCCGGCCAGATCGAGTCGAGCGCCAGCTTCGTGCCGGGCGAGGACGTCACCGACGGGCACGGGCACGGCACGCACGTGGCCTCCACCATCGCCGGCACCGGCGCCGCCTCCGGAGGCGTGGAGCGGGGCGTCGCGCCCGGCGCCGACCTGGAGATCGGCAAGGTGCTGGACAACGGCGGCGCCGGGTACGACTCCTGGATCATCGCCGGCATGGAGTGGGCCGCCCGGGACCGCAAGGCCAAGGTCATCAGCATGAGCCTGGGCGGCGAGCCGACCGATGGCACCGACCCGCTGAGCGAGGCGGTCAACGAGCTCAGCGCCGAGACCGGCGCCCTGTTCGTCATCGCGGCCGGCAACAGCGGCCCGAGCGACACCACCGTCGGGACGCCGGGCGCCGCCGACGCCGCCCTGACCGTGGGCGCGGTGGATGCCGCCGATCACCTCGCCGATTTCTCCAGCCGGGGTCCGCGCCTGGTCGACAGCGCGCTCAAGCCCGAGATCACCGCGCCCGGCGTCGACATCCTGGCTGCCCGGGCGGCCGGCACCACGATGGGCACCCCGGCCGGCGACTACTACACCACGGCCTCCGGCACCTCGATGGCCACGCCGCACGTGGCCGGGGCGGCCGCCCTGCTCGCCGCGCAGCACACCGGATGGACCGGCTCGCAGCTCAAGGACGCGCTGATCAGCACGGCCAAGGAGACACCCGACTACGGCCCGTACGACGCCGGCAGCGGCCGCCTCGACATCGCGGCGACCACCAGGGCGACCGTCTTCGCGACCGGCACGGCGTATCTCGGCATCCACCCGTTGGACGAGGGAGGCGCGGCAGCGCGGCCCATCACGTACACCAACACGGGTCTGACTGCCGTTGATCTTGATCTGAAGCTCGATGGACCGAGTCTGATCACGCTCTCCGCCTCGCATGTCACCGTGCCCGCCGGTGGCGCCGCCTCGGTGACGGCCTCCGCCGACCTGACCAAGACCACCGAAAAGGGCCGCTTCACCGGAACCGTCGTGGCCAGTGCCGGCGGCGTGCGCCTGGCCGACACGGTCGTCGGGGTCAGCACCGAGGATCAGCCCCGGCACCTGGTCATCACGCCCACCGGCCGCAACGGCGAGCCGATGCCCGGGCAGATCATGCTGCTCCGCGAGGGCGACCCGGCCGGCGCCTACTACTACTTCCTCACCAACGACGGTCACCCGATCGACGTGCTCGTGCCGCAGGGCCGTTACGCGCTGTGGATGTGGGGCGACGTCGAGGGCAGCCACGGCCCGAACTCCCGCGGTGTCGCGCTGCTCAGCGAGCCGACCGTGACCGTCGAGAAGGACACCACGGTGGCGCTGAAGGCGGCCGCCACCCGTGAGGTCCAGGCGATCACGCCGAAGCTCACGGCGGACGCCGAGGTCCGCCTCGACTACCACCGCGAGCTCGGCGAGACGGCGTCGGCCACCGACGCCTACATCATCGGCCGCGAGTACGACAGTATCTGGGTCACCCCTGGTCAGAAGGCCCGCGACGGCAAGATGTCGGTGACCGCCCGCTGGCGCAAGATCCAGCCGGTGCTGTCGATCGACACCTTCGACGACCTGATCCTGCTGCCCGGATCGACCGCTCCGGCCGAGGGCACGAAGCAGCTGGAGGCCGTCTTCGCCGACGACCTCTCCAAGGTCGACGTCAAGGACAAGATTGCGGTGGTACGCCGTGACGACCTCGACGAGCAGGTAGCGGCGGCCGAGAAAGCGGGTGCGGCGGCGCTGCTGATCGTCAACACCGAGCCCGGCCGCTACTTCGACGCCACCCACCGGACGAAGCTCGCCGTGGTGACGCTGACCAAGGACGGCGGCGACCGCCTGATCGAGCGGCTCGGCCAGGGCAAGGTGACCCTGCGCGTCACTTCCAACCCCACCACCGATTACCTGTACGACCTGGTCCGTTACTGGCCGAGCGGGGTGCCGAAGTCGGTCACCTACCGGCCGTCGGAACGTGAGCTGGCCCGGGTCGACGTCGACTTCCAGAGCACCTCCGGCCGGGAGATCTCCGAGAAGCGCTTCGACTCCAACCCGGACATGCCGGTGAAGGTCGGCTCCACCCAGCTGATGCGGTCCGACCGCCTCCGCACCGACTGGGTGACCGCGCAGGACGACATCCGGTGGTCGACCGACATGGACGACCTGTACTCGTTCCAGCTCGGCGGCAGCACGACCTACCGGGCGGGCAGCCGGGTCAGTGAGACGTGGCTGGGCGCGATCCAGCGCCCCCGGATCAACGACGCGGTCACGCTGCCCTACCGCGACGGTGACCGGATGGTGGCCGAGATCCCCGGCTGGGGCGACTCCGGTGCGAACCACGCCGGCGTGGCGTTCCCGGACGGCGGCGAGATGACCGCGACGCTCTCGCAGGGCAGCACGGTCATCGAGCAGAACACCTACAACTGGATCGACACCAACTCCGGGCTCAGCCCCAAGCGCCTCCCGTACCGCCTGGTCACCACGACGAAGCGCGACTCCACGTCCTACCCCTACTCAACCGCGACCCGCACCACCTGGGACTTCGTCTCGGACGCCCGAACGGCCCGGCTACCGCTGATCCAGCTCGACTACCAGGTGGACACCGACCTCTCGCACCGGGCATCCCGCTCGGCCGAGATCACCGTCCGCCCGTCCCAGTTGCGCGGCGTCCCGAGCGCGAACGTCATCCGGGCCGCCACGCTCGACGTCTCGTACGACGACGGCGCCAGCTGGGTGAGCCAGCACATGCGCCTGACGAAGGACGGCTGGACGACGGACCTGCGGGCCCCGAAGAGCGCGCAGCACGTCACGCTGCGGGCCGGCGCCAGGGACGCCTACGGAAACAGCGTCGCCCAGACGATCACCCGGGCCTTCGGCCTGAAGTAACCGCCGGCCGGGCCGCGACGAGCACCGTCGCGGCCCGGCCCTTAAGTCGTCGCACGCCTGCTCAATCACCGGGTCACAGTCATCCGACCCAAGAAGGGCGGCGGCGGCGGAGCCCAGACTGTGGTTGCCGACATCCTTGAAGGAGCAGCCATGCCTGTCGCGACCACCCCGTACACCGACTTCGATCTGATGCCCTTGGCCGGCAAGTGGCGGCACGGTTCGTCGGCCGGGAGGCTGACCGACACCGACCCCTACCGCGGCGATGTGCTGCTGGAGATGCCGCAGGCGACCGTCGAGGACGTCGACGCGGCCTACGCCGGCGCCCTCGACGCGCAGGCCGCCTGGGCGGCGACCACGCCCGGCGAGCGTGCGGCGATCTTCCTGCGCGCCGCCGAGGTGCTCGACCGACGACAGGAGGAGCTGGTCGGATGGTTGATCCGGGAGGCCGGCACGACCCGGACCCGCGCCCTGGTGGAGATCGGCATCGTGCGGGCGACCACGATGGCCGCCGTCACCCACACCTCCCTGGGCGAGGAGACCGTGGCCTCCGACGTCCCCGGCAAGGAGAACCGCATCTACACCCGGCCGGTCGGCGTCGTCGCGGTGATCAGCCCCTGGAACTTCCCGATGCATCTGTCCTACCGCTCGGTGGCCCCGGCCCTCGCGGTCGGCAACACCGTCGTGCTCAAACCGGCCGAGGACACCCCGGTCACCGGCGGTCTGCTCCTCGCCAAGGTGCTGGAGGAAGCCGGCCTGCCGCCGGGCGTGCTCAGCGTGGTGATCGGTCCCGGTTCCGAGATCGGCGACGCGATCGTCGCGCATCCGATCCCGCGGGTCATCTCGTTCACCGGCTCGACCCGGGTCGGGCAGGGCATCCCGGCCAAGGCCGGGGTGAAGCGGCTTGCCCTGGAGCTCGGCGGCAACGGCCCGTTCGTCGTGCTGGACGACGCCGACCTGGACCGGGCGGTCGAGGCCGCGGTGTTCAGCAACTACTGGCATCAGGGCCAGATCTGCATGGCCACCAACCGGGTGATCGTCGATGCGGCGGTCCACGACGAGTTCGTCGACCGTTTCGTCGCCGCGGCCCGCGCGCTCGTCACCGGCGACCCGGGCCAGGCCGGCACCCAGATCGGCCCGGTGATCAACGACAAGCAGTTGCGCGGCGTACGGGACAAGGTCGCCCGCTCGGTGGACGCGGGCGCCCGGTTGCTGCTCGCCGGTGAACCGCACGGGCCGACCGGGCGGGTGCTCCCACCGCACGTGCTCCTGGGCACCAACGACGTGGCCACCGCGGTCGAGGAGGTCTTCGGGCCGGTCGCCACGATCATCAAGGCCGACGGCGAACAGGACGCGCTGCGCATCGCCAACGACACGACGTACGGCCTGTCCAGCGCGGTGTTCAGCGGCGACGTCGAGCGCGGGATCGCCTTCGCCCTGCGGGTCGAGGCCGGCATGACGCACGTCAACGACACGACCGTCCACGACGACGTGCATGTCGCCTTCGGCGGCGAGAAGCAGTCCGGCCTGGGCCGTTTCGGCGGTGACTGGGTGCTCGAGGACCTGACCACCCGGCACTGGGTGAGCGTCCAGCACGAACGCCGCCCGCTGCCGTTCTGACCCTCAGTTCACCGGCCGTCGGCGCCGGGTTGCCGCCGCGAGTCCTCCGCCGAGCAGCACCAGCAGACCACCGATCGCGGCGATCCACACGATCGGCGCGCCGGTGATCGGCAGCCCGCCGCCTCCGCCGCCCCCGCCGTTTTTCCGCGCCCGCCACACCGTCCACCGTGGTCGCCTCGGTGGCGGCGTACGACCGCGGGTTGCGGGCGGGCGGCTGCCAGGTGATCACCGGCGCCACCACGCGGTACGCGGCCGAGGCCGAGAACGGGACCCGGACGCTGAACGTGCCGGTCTTGCCCGCCTTGGCGGTCGCGACCGTGTGCCAGGCCGCGCCGGCCGACGGGCGCGACTGCACCTGGACCACCCGGCCCTCGTCGCCGACGTAGACGAACCAGCACGGGCCGGGATCGCAGAACCGCTGGACGCGCTCGGACTTGCCGGTGACCGTGAACGTGCCGCCGATCGTCGCCGAATGTGGGATCGTCGCGGTGAGTTTCGTGCCCTGGACCGAGACGGTGGGGCCGCCGCTGTACTGGTACCACTCGTTCTGCGGGGCCCGCAGCCCGACGTCGACCGGCGAGATCCGGGCCGGGACGAGGAACTCACCGACGGCGGTCGGCTCGGAGAGCTCGTCGTAGTCGTAGAAGGCGGGCATCGAGGCGATCGGGATGTATTTGTACGGCAGCACCGGCGGCAGGTCGAGCGGGTCCCCCGGATTGGGGCGGTAGCTGTGGTCGACCGCGCCTCCCACCGCCACCTTGTTGGGCTGCCCGGCCTCCACGTACTGCGGCGGCCAGCCGCCGGGCTCGCCATCGACCGGCACGAGATCAATCCGATTCCGTACGTCGCCGGCCTCGTTCCAGGTGACCGACGCGCCGTCGTGCGCGCTCGAGTTCCACGCGAGCGCGCCGGGCTTCAGTGCCTCCTGGTCAGCGCGTGTTGATAACCCCGCGCCAGCCGGCCTTTACGCTGGTCGATGAGCGACCTGAGGCCGTTTCCGGGCTCGACACCCAGTTCGCGTAGCGCCAGTGCCCGGAAGGCATAGAACGCCCGGTTCGCCTCCACCATGTTTCCCTCGGCCAGATGGGCCTCGATCAGCACCCGCTGGGCGCTCTCCCGCAACGGCTCGGCGGAGATGGCGATCATCGCCACCTCGATCGCCTCGGCGATCCGGTCGTGGTCGACCAGCAGGCGCGCAAGCGCTTCCAGCGCGTGCAACAGCCGCTGCCGCAGTCGTTCCCGTTCGAAGATCACCCAGTCCTCGTACCAACCCGGCAGCAGTTCCAGGAAGTCGATGTGCCAGCGGCTGATCCGCAGGTCGGCGGCCGTCGGAACACCGGTCATGACGCGGTCGGACCAGGTGACGAGCTGATCGACGTCGACCGTGGTTCCCGGCCGCAGGCGCAGCGCCACCTTGTCCGCCTGCACCAGATCGATGCCGGCGCACTTGAGCCGCCACAGGGCCGACCGCAGGCTGCCGGCCGCCCGCACCTCGTCGCCGTCGGGCCAGAGCGCGCCGGCCGCGCGACGGCGTTCCACCACGCCGGAGCTCAGGGCGACGAACGCGAGCACCCGTTTGCCGCCCTCGGGCACCTCGGTCCGCATCCCGCCGGAGATCACGGACGGTCCGTTGAAAAGATTCAGACAGTTGCCGCTCTCGCCGGGTCGCTGGCCCAGCATTGCCGCGGGATGCACGGACGGGTAGACGGACATGAGCAGCCCCCCGGTGGGTCGAATCACGTCGGACACTAGACCCGCGGCGTCACGTCGGCGTCACCATCAGGAGCGGGCGGCCACCATGGGGGTACGCCCAGCCCCTGTTCGGCCAGAAATCGGGCCACGATGGTGAGGACGACGACGGCCGATCCCGACGACGACCGTTCGACCTCGTCCCGTTCGCCGGACACGTCCGCGCGGATGGACACCGTCGCCGACCGCCCGGCGGCGATCAGCTCGTCGACGGTGATCACACACATCGCGACGCTCATCGCCCTGCTCCTCCCGGCTGTCGCACCAGTGTGCGCGCCGGCCGTCACCGTCGCGTTGCGGTGACGCCGGGCGCCGTGACGGTTGGGTGACGGCACTGCGCGCAGGATCGGCGCCTCACTCGCAGCGCGGATCCGGATCGGAGCGTGGTCATGGCCGGCGATTCCGTGGACGTGGTCGGTTCGACACCGATCGCGATCACCCGCAAGGACGGCTCGCAGCTCGTCGTGCCGCTGGACGCGTTCCAGATCGGGCCCGCCGGGCCCACGGTGCGGGCGGCCTGGGCGGCCGGACTGGCCGACGAGACGGTCACGCTGCTGGAACTGGTCCGGCAGCGGCTGGCATCGGGCGAGCTGATGGTCCCGCCGGATCGGCCGCCCCGGCCGGCCCTGCTGGTCACGGCGAAGCATCCGGGCCCGGAATCGAACTCCATCGTGGTGCATCTGACTCCCGGCGCCGATCCGGCGACCGACCCGGTCGGCATCGAGGTCACCCAGCAAGACACCTTCGCCGGGCTCACCTCCGCCGAGGACGCCCGGACCCGCATGGGTGCCCTCGCCGGTGCGAAGAAGGCCACCGGGTTGCTGGCCGTGAAGGTGCCGTCTCCGGCCGTCGAGGGCCTGCCCGTGACGTTCGCTGAACGCGAGGTCCCGGAGAAGGGCTCGGACGTCCTCGATGCCGGGGGCAAGCCGTTGTTCACGCTCGTCCCTGCCTACGGCTCCACCACCGCGATCAAGGTGGCGATCAAGACCGACGCGGCGGCCAAGACATTCACCGTCATCGCCCGGTACGACTCGGCATCGTCGGGGCCGCACACGTTCGACGCGAAGGCTCCGGCCAAGCAGGACCCCGCGATCGGCTATCTCGTCGCCGTCGCCCCGCCGCCCCTCGGGGCGCCCGGGGTGCCTGCCGAAGGCGACCTCGCGCTCAGCGGTGGCGCCGCCGACACACCCGCCGCCGCCCTGGCCGCCACGTCCTGATCGAGGAGCAGACCCATGCCGGTGACGCCGACCTACCCCGGGCTCTACATCGAAGAGGTGCTGAGCAACTCGCACACGATCACGGCGGCGCCCACCTCGGTCGCGGTCTTCGTCGGATACACCCACCCGTTCAAGACCCGGCCGCAGCACTACGGCGAGGCGGTGCAGATCTTCAGCTTCACCGATTACGAGCGGGAGTTCGGCGGGCTGTTCAGCGTCGGCTGGCTGGCCGACGACGTCGGGCGGGCGGTCTTCCAGTTCTTCGCCAACGGCGGGTCGGTCGCGTGGATCGTCGCCCTTCTTCCCGCGTTCCACCTGACGGCCGGCACGACCTCGGCGATCGCCGCCCCCACCCTCGGGTTCGGGACCGCGCCGAACACGTTCACCTTCACCGGGCGCGAGCCGGTGGACGCCCAGCATCCGATGACGGTCACCCTGTCCAATCTCGCGGCGAGCGTCGTCGGCGGCGCCCTCGACGTCGCTGACCTCACCGTCGCCTACGGCACCCGGACCGAGACGTACCGGCAGGTCAGCCTGGCCGGGGCGGCAGGCGTGAACTCCCCGGAGAACCGGCTGGGCACCACTGCCGTGCCGGTGTCGTCGATGGTCACGGTCGCCCGCACCGGGACCGTGGCGGCGTGGCCGGCGGCACCGGCGTCGGGGGTGCCGCTGCCCGTGCCGCTGGCCGGTAACCTGCCCGCGACGCCGTTCACCACCTTCCTGCCCGGTGACTTCGGCGGCGCTTTCGCCACCGACGGCGCGCTGGACAAGGTCACCGTGTTCAACCTGCTGCTCACCCCCGGGATCTGGGATCCGGCGGTGGTCGGCACCGCCCTCGCCTTCGCCGAGCGCAAGCACGCCTTCGTCCTGGTCGACCCGCCGCCGGACGTGGGCGCCGACCAGACCTCGAATCTGCCGCTGGTCGCGGACCTGATGACCGACGCGCTGTTCCCGCGCCGCATCCCGAAGAGCGAGAACGGGGCGCTCTACTTCCCGTACCTGGTGACCAGCGACCCGGCGACCGGCGCGCCGCTCACCGTGGCGCCGTCCGGTTCGGTCGCCGGGGTGATCGCGCGGGAGGACAACGACCGCGGGGTATGGAAGGCGCCCGCCGGTCTCGAGGCGCTGGTGCAGAACGTCGCCGGAGTGGTTCCCGGCGGCCGGATGACCGATCCGCGGCAGGGCACGCTCAACCCGATCGGGGTGAACTGCCTGCGGTCTTTCCCGGGCGTCGGCACCGTCGTCTTCGGAGCCCGCACCCTGGTCGCCGGCAACCCGGCCCTGCAGCAGTTCCGCTACGTGCCGGTGCGCCGGATGACGCTGTTCCTGGAGCAGTCGCTGCTGGCCAGCCTGGGCTGGGTGATCTTCGAGCCGAACGACTCTCCGCTCTGGGTCTCGATCAAGACCACCATCGACGGCTTCATGACCGGGTTGTTCACCCTCGGCGCGTTCCAGGGCGCCACGCCCAGCCAGGCGTTCCAGGTCCGCTGCGACGCCTCCACCACCACGCCGGACGACCAGGCCAACGGCATCGTCAACATCGTGGTCGCCTTCGCACCCCTCAAGCCCGCCGAGTTCGTGATCATCAAGATCGCTCAGCTCGCCGGTCAGACCCAGAGCTAGAGGACGGCGGACATGACCAAACAGCAACCGTTCAGCGTCAACATGGCCCGCTTCGACCCGTACAAGACCTATCGGTTCCTGGTCTATTTCGACACCAGCACCACACCGGTGGCGGGCGTGACCAAGGTCGGCGCCCTGAAGCGCACGAACGAGGTGATCAACCACATGGGGGGCGGAGACGCCGTCATCCGCAAGGGCCTGGGCCGGATGAAGTACGAGCCGATCACGCTGGAGGCCGGGGTGACCTTCGACGAGACCTTCTCGGCCTGGGCGGACGCCGCGCAGGTGCTGGACAAGGGCGCGCCGATCACCTCGCTGAGGTCGCTGCGCAAGGAGATCCGGATCGAGCTGCTCAACGAGCAGGGCCAGCCGGTGCTCCGCTACCTCGTGCACCGGGCCTGGGTGTCGGAATACCAGGCGCTGCCCGACCTCGACGGCAGCGCCAACGCGATCGCGATCCAGCACATCAAGCTCGAGCACGAGGGCTGGGAGCGGGACCTGTCGCTCACCGAGCCGGCGGAGGTGTGAGCCGGTGCTCCGGCTGCCGGTCAGCGACGTCCTGGTGCGGTGGCGGCCCGCGCGGGGACTGCACGACACGGTCCTGGCCGAGAGCGGCCCCGGTCTGGCGGGCGCGCTGGCCTGTGCCGAGGGCTGTGTCGAGGACGCGGCCGGACGTACGGTGGATCCGGCGGCGCTGCCGGTCGGTGACCTCGACCTGCTGATCGTGCAGAGGCGGCGGGAGCTGCGCTCGGACTGGTTCGTCGCCGAAGGCCGCTGCGGCGCGTGCGGCGCGGCGGTGGACGTCCGGTTCGGGCTGGCGGCATACCTGGAGCACTGCCGGCCGCGACGACCGCGGGGCGTCAGCCCGGCCGAGCCCGGATGGTGGCGCCACGACCGGCTGCGACTCACCTTCCGGGTGCCGTCGGTCGCCGACGTGCTGGCCTCGGCCGGCGCCGGCCGGCCGCGCGCCGACCTGCTCCGGCGGCTGGTCCGGGAGCCGGTGACCGCCGGGCAGGCGGGGATCCTGGAACGGGCGATGGCCGCGCTCGCGCCGACCCTGCGCACCGAGGTGGCCGGGACCTGCCCGGAATGCGGGCAGCAGGTCCGGCTGGATGTCGACGCGCGCGAGCTCTGCCTGGCCGAGCTGCGGTTCCTGGCCGGTTCGGTGCATGACGACGTCCACCTGATCGCCGCCACGTACGGGTGGTCGGAGCAGGCGATCCTGGACCTGCCGTCGCGGCGCCGGCGCCGGTACGCGGATCTGATCGCCGGGCGTACCGAAATGGTGTCGCTCGAGGCGGTGGCCGGTGGCTGAGCGCCGGCGCCGGGCCGGCTACCTGGACCGGTTGCTGGCCACCCCGCTCGACCGGGCGCCGGTACGACCGGCGCCGCGGGCGAGACCGGCCGTGCCGGACGACGAGCCGCCGGTAGCCCGTGCGCCGCACCGGATCGCCTGGCCGTCGGCGCCCCCGGTGACCGCCGCACCGCCCGTGCCGCTCCGGCCGTCGCGGACACCCCGGCTGCCCGAGCCCGCCGCCGCTGCTACGCCCGCTCCCGCTGCCCGCCGCCCGAACGCCCGAGGTGCTGAGTCCGCCGACCTGCCGCGGCCCGCGCGCCCTCCCGCGGTGACGCCGACGCCGCCGCCGGCGCGGCCGCAACCGGCCGAGTCTCCCCATCTGATGACGCCGGATCTCCGAACGAGAGCGGCCGAGCCGGTCCCGCAACCGCCCGCCCCCGCTTTCGAGCGCCTCGCCGCCCTCTCGCTTCCCACCTCTGTCCCGGCCCCGGATCCCGTCCGGACTCCGGTAGCCGCGCCGCCACCGCCTCGGCGGCGCGCGCCGGCCGAGCCCGCGCAGCCTCAGCCGGCCACCGTCCCCGAACCGCCGCGCCCGTCGCCGCGGCCCGCGGCGACGGTCCATATCGGCACCATCGAGGTCACGATCACCGCGCCCGTGCCCCCGCCGGTGGCCGTGCCCGCCGCGCCGCGACCCGCGCCGGCATCGGCGCCGGCGCGGGTCACACCCGCCACGTCGCCGGAAGGCCCACTCAGCAAGCGACCGCAGCCGTACGGACTCGGGCAGGGGTGACGGCATGGACGATCTCTCCCGAGTCACCGACGTCCTGACCGGGATCGTCGGCGCCGCCCTGGCGGCGAGCCCGCTGTGGGCCGGGGGCACCAAGCCGGAGGCGACCGCGAATCACCCCGCGGAGACCGGTCACGTCGACACGGTCGTGAACCTCTACCTGTTCCACGTTGCGCAGGACAAGGTGCAGGTCAACGCGTTCTGGTCGCGTTCCGCGCAGGGTGGCGCGACCCAGCCCGTCGCCTTCCAGCCACTCGCCCTGGACCTCTGGTACATGGTCACCGCTCAGTCGACGCTCGGGCCGAAGCAGGAGCAGCAGGCCCTCGGCGTGGCCATGCGGGCCCTGCACGAGCACGGCACGTTCGCCATTCCCGCCACCACCACGCCGCCGCCCGGCTCGATCAGCCCGAGCGTCGCGTCGCTGGTGCTGGAGTCGCCGGGGCCGGACGAGCTGACCCGCCTCTGGCAGGCGCTGAACCTCGCGCTGCGCCCGACCGCCCAGTACCGCGTGTCGGTGGTGTTCCTCGACTCCCAGCCGCCGGTGGCGCCGGCGCCACCGCCCACGACGGTCACGCTGACCAGCACGCCACGGAGCCCGTCGAGCCGGCGCACGGTGCGTTTCACCACCCCGGGCCCGGCGCAGGCGGCCTTCCCGCAGTCGCCGGCGGCCACCGCCCCGGCGCCGGCCGGTGTCATCGGCCAGGAGGTGACGATCGACGGCCGGGGGCTCCGGGCGGGCGACTCGCTCCTGCTGGCCGCGCCGGGCGGCGACACCGACATCACCGCCTGGAAGGTCGCCCATGCCGCCGGTGTGCCGCTGCGGCTGCGCGCGCCCGCCGGATCACCGGTCCCGCCCGGTCACTACCAGCTCGTCGTCGCCCGGCCGGGGTTCCGGTCCGAGACGGTGCCGCTCGCCGTCGCCGCCTGGGTCGACCCCGCCGGTGGCCCACTGCTGCCGGCCGGCGGCAACGGCCGGTACACGATTGCGGCCCGCAACGTGCCGCCGGCCGGCGCCGAGCTGCGGCTGGGCGCGACCACGCTGTCGCGGGTCGCGGACGGCGCCACGCCCGGGCCGGGGGAGTGGCAGCACCAGGCCGACGTGATCACCTTCCGGGCGCCGGCCGGCCTGGCCGCCGGCACGCACCAGATAGCCCTGCGGGTCGCCGACGTGGAGTCCGACCCGGCGCTGTGGGCGGTGATCACGTGAGCGACTGGCCGGGTGCCCTGCGCACGCTCGTCGCCGCGCATGTCGAGGCGGGACGCGAACGCTGGCGTGCCCGGGACCGCCCGGGCACGGTGCACGACGCCATCGACGAGATTCTCACCGGCCACGCCCCGCCGGTGACCGGCGCCGGCCTGGTCCACTTCCGGGACGCGCTGCGCGCCGACGAGCGCTGGGCGCGGCTGGTCGCCCGGTTCGCCGTACCGATCACCGAGGGCGAGTTCCTCGCCCTGCTCACCGCGTGCGAGCTGGACCCGGCTCTGACCCGGGTCCTCGGCTACCTCGACGACGCGGCCGTACCCGCGGCGCCGACGCCGGCGGTCGCCGCGCGGCTCTTCGGCTGGCCCGCCGGGCATCGCCCCGGACCGGCGTCCGCGCTGGTCCGCTGGCGGCTGGCCGAGCCGGGCGGGGGCCGCGCCACGAGCGCCTGGGAGATCGACGGGGAGATCGTGGCCTACCTCGCCGGGGATCCCGGCTGGGCGGCGTTCCACGACTCCGTCCGGCGCCTGGACGTATCCGATCTGGACTGTCTGCACCCCGATCTGCTGGCCGAGATGGCCACCGGCGTCGCCGCGATCGGGTCCCCGTGCGAGGTCCAGCTGATCGGCGCGCCCGGATTCGGGCGCCGCACCCTGCTGGCCCAGCTCGCCGGGGCGCTCGGCCGGCCGGCGGTCGAGTTGACCGGCGACGACCCGGTGCGGGCGGTGCGCACCGCACGGCTGTCCGGCGCGATCCCGATCGCGGTGGAGCCGTCCGTGCCGGTGGAGGACGATCTGGTGCTGGTCGCGCGGCGGCGCCCGGCCGCCGAGTCCGCGCACCGGCTGCGGCTCACCTGGACGATCCCGGCGCCGACGGCGAGCCGCCGCCATCGGCTCTGGGCGTCGCACACCGAGGTTTCCGCGCCGCGCGCGGTCCGCGAGTGGGATCTGTCGCCGGGCGACATCCGGATCGCCGCGGTGGCGGCGGCGGCCGGTCCGGCGGCGGCCGAGGACACCGTACGGCGGCGGCTGCGCGCCGGCCTGCCGGTGTCCGCGTCGGCGCTGGATCTGCCCTGGGAGTGGGACGACCTGATCGTGCCCGGGCACGTCGAGGAGCGGTTGCTCGATCTGCGCGCGCAGATCGAGCTGTCCCAGGAGGTGCTGCGGGACTGGGAGTTCCAGCGGCTCAGCCCGGGCACCACCGGGGTCACCGCGCTGTTCGCCGGGCCGAGCGGCACCGGCAAGACGATGTCGGTTCAGGTGCTCGCCCGTTCCCTGGCTCTCGACGTGCTGCGGGTCGATCTGGCCGAGGTGGTGGACAAGTACATCGGGGAGACCGAGAAGCGGCTCGAGGCGGTCTTCGCCGAGTGCGAGCGCAGCCACCTGATGATCTTCTTCGACGAGGCGGACGCCCTGTTCGGCCAGCGCACCCGGGTCCGCGACGCCCACGACCGGTACGCCAACATCGAGATCGACTACCTGCTGCAGCGCCTCGACCGCTTCACCGGGGTCGCGGTGCTCGCCACGAACCGCAAGGCGGACCTGGATCCGGCGTTCCGCCGCCGCCTGCGGGTGATCGTCGATTTCGCGCCGCCCGGACCGGCCGAACGGATCCGCCTGTGGCGGCGTGCGCTGCCGGCCCGGACGTCGGCCGGCGAGCCGGTCACCGGCGATGTCGACCATGACTGGCTGGCCGACCGGATCGAGCTGACCGGCGCCGAGATCGCGTCGGTGGCCCTGAACGCGGCCTTCGACGCGCGCCGGCACGGCGAGCTGATCGGGCAGGCCCACGTCCTCGCGGCGGCCCGGCAGGAGCTCGCCAAGCGCGGCGACGTGCTGCGGATCGCGCCGGAGAACCGGCCGATCCCGGCGGTGGCCCGATGAGCGGCGGATTCACGGTGGACCGGCTGGCGATCACCGTGCCGGCCATGTCACCGGCCGACGCGAGGCGACTCGCCGAGCTGGTCGGTTCGGCGCTGGGCCGGCATCGGACCAGGCTTGTCCCGGCCCGCCTGGAGATGGTCCGGGTTGCGGTGCCGGCCGGCGACGGGGATCTCGAACGGCTCGCCGAGGACGTGGCGGCGGCGGTCATCGCCGCCCTGCACACCACGGGGGTGAGCTGATGGCCCCGCATCTGAAGGGCGCGCTGATCGAGTTCCTGCCGACCGGCCTGATCCCGATCCCGCGGGTGATCTCGTTCCAGTACAACCCGGAGACGATGACGCACACCTGGACCCAGCCGGAGACGGCGCCGTCCGGGGCCAACGCCACGGTCACCAACCCGTACGCGGTCGCGCACTTTCCCGGTGAGGCCTTCAGTTTCACCCTCGCCCTGGACGTCACCGACCCGATCGCCGACGGCACGGTCTCCGGGGCGCTGGCCGAGCAGACCGGTGTCTACTCCCGGATCGCGGCCCTGGAGATGTTGCTCTATCCGCGTAGCGAGAAGGGCGGGCCGAACGACCTGAGCGGCCTGCTCGGCACCGTGACCAGCGGCCTCGCGTCGCTCTTCGGCGGCGCCGCCGAACCCGCGACCAAGGTGCCGGTGCACCGGCTCAACACCGTGCTGTTCGTCTGGGGCCCGGGCCGGATCGTGCCGGTCCGGGTGACCGGCCTGACCATCACCGAGCGGCTGTACGACGAACGCCTCAATCCGATCCACGCCGAGGTCCAGATCACCCTGCGCGTCCTGACCGACGAGGAGCTGCGCCAGGACGACACCGAGACGGGCGCCGTCACCGTCGCCAAGGTCGCCAACGCCTACACCGAAGGGCTGCGCCGGACCCTGGCCGCAGCGGACCAGGTCAACGCCGCCGAATCGATCGTCGGCATGCTGCCGCTCTAGGAGGCACCGTGTTCCTGCCCGGAAGCCGTTACGCCGGCGCCGGCACCGAAGAGGTGACCGGCCCGGACGGCCGGATCGTCACCGTCGTCCGGATCCCGCTGCCGGTCGCCGGTCCGGTGCTGGGCTGGCACCGGCGCGCCGACGGCGAACGGCTGGATCTGATCGCCTACCGGTACCTGCGCGACCCGGCCGGCTTCTGGCGGCTGTGCACGGTGAACGACGTGCTGATGCCGGACGCCCTGGCCGGGCGCCCGATGGTCGCCATCCCGCCGGCCGGTGCCTGAGATGCCCGGCTACCAGGTGCTCTTCGACGGCACGGCCGCCCCACCGGCGTTCTACGAGGACATCACCCGCCTCGAGGTGGAGGAGAACGCCGACCTGCCCGACGCGATCTCGCTGGAGCTTCCGGTGACACCGCGCGACGGCGAGCTCAGCTGGGTCGCCGATCCGCGCGTGGCGCCGTACGCGAACCTGTCCGTCGTGGTCTCGGCCGCCGATGGCGGTCCGCAATGCGTCTTCGACGGCTACGTGCTCGGCCATTCGGTACGCGTGCCGGCCGGCCCCACCGGCGCGACCGTCGACGTGCGCGGCGAGGACGCCTCCGTGCTGATGGGCCTGACCGAAACGGTTCGCGAGTGGAGCGGGCAGAGCGACGCCGGCGTGGCGGCCGCCATCTTCCGCGAGTACGGCATCACCCCGTCCGGCGACAACGGCGCCGAGACGTCCCCGTCGCACAGCGACGACGAGCACACCCTGATGCAGCGGGCCTCCGACATCGACTTCCTGCGCCGCCTGGCCCGTCGCACCGGCCGCTGGTGCCGGGTGGTGTGCGCCGACAAACCGGGCCGGCGCACCGGGTACTTCGCCACCCCGGGGCTGGGCGGTGACCCGGTGGTGGAGATCGACCTGCACGACCCGGACCGGCGCAGCACCCCGGTGCTCGACTTCCGCTGGGACGTGGCCCGCCCGACCGCGGTGCGGGCCCGCCAGGCCGGCCTCGGCGAGTCCGACACGGATCAGAACGGCGTCGACGCCGGCACCTCCGACTCGGGCCTGCGGCTGATGGCGGCCCGGTCGCTGGCCGAATTCGCCGGACGGGACCGGACGGTGATCCTGACCGCCCCGGCCGACACCGCCGAGCTCCCGCAGCGGGCCGCCGGGCTGCTCCGGGAAGCGGGCTGGTTCGCCAGTTGCGAGGGCACCGCCAACCTGGCGTCGCTCGGGCGGGTCCTGCGGGTGGGCGACGTGGTGGGCGTGGCCGGCTGCGGGGCGCTGCTGTCCGGCCGCTGGCTGGTGTGGAGCGTGCGGCACCGGATCGGTGACGAGACGCACGCGATGTCGTTCGTGCTCGTCCGCAACGCGATGGGAGGTGCGTCGTGACCGACCGCTTGCTCGACGATCTCGCCGACCGCGCCCGTAACCGCTGGTACGGCAAGTACCGCGGCCAGGTGACCGCGGTGGACGAGACCACGCTGCGGATCAAGGCGACCGTGCCGTCGGTGCTCGGTTCGGTGCCGACCGGCTGGTGTCTGCCGTGTGTCCCGTACGCGGGGCCGCAGGTGGGTTTCTTCTTCCTGCCCGAGGCCGGTGCGGCGGTGTGGATCGAGTTCGAGGGCGGCGATGTCTCGTACCCCATCTGGGTGGGCTGTTTCTGGCGGGCCGGCGAGATTCCCGGCGATGCCACGCCGGTGCGCCGGGGACTCGTCACCAAGGCGCCGCACAAGCTGGTCTTCGACGACGACGCGGGCGAGGTGACCGTGGCGGATGCCAACGGCGGCAGCCTGCTCTTCGGCAGCGACGGGGTGACGATCTCGGCGGGCAGCGGCACGGTGGCGGTCAGCGACAGCGGGGTCTCGCTCAACGACGACGCCTTCAAGGTCAGCTGATGGGCGACTACCTCACCGCGTCGTCGGTGCTGATGTGCCCGCACGGCGGCTCGGTCTCCCCGGTTGCGGGCAACACCGTGCTCACCCTCGGCGGCACCGCGATCCTGCTCAGCGACGACTCCTTCCCGATCGGCGGCTGCGCGTTCGCGCCCAGCGCCCCGCATCCGTGCGTCCAGGTGGAGTGGATGGTCACCGCGCAACGGGCGGCGGCCGGCGGGGCGGCCCCGCTGACCACCGACAGCGTCGGGCTGTGCAAGGCGGCCGACGGCGCTCCGCAGGGGCCGGTGCAGATCCAGACCACCCAGCCGACGGTGGGTGGTTCCTGATGGCCGGGCCCGGGCGGGCGCCGGCCACCGACCGGCACGACTTCGCCTTTCCGCTGCGTATCGATGCCGCGTCCGGCCAGGTGGCCCGGGCCGGGTACGCCGAACACGTCCGGCAGTTGCTGCGGCAGTTGCTGCTCACCTCGCCCGGCGAACGGGTCTGCCTGCCCGAGTTCGGCTGTGGGCTACGCCGGCTGGTGTTCGCGCCGCAGTCCGCCGCGCTCGCCGCCACGGTCCGGATCCAGGTGCAGCAAGCGATCATGACCTGGCTCGCCGATCAGGTGGACCTCGTCGACGTCGTCGTGCGGTCCGGGGCCGATCCGGCGGCCGGAGTCGACGAGGGCGAGCTCCTGGTCACCGTGAAATACCTGCTGCGCGAGACGCGTACCGCGGACGACCTGATGGTGCGGGTGAGCTGAGATGTCCGACCGACTCGCCGAGCTGGTGCTGTCGACGCAGCTCAACGGCATCGACTTCATCGAGATCACCACGGCCGACCAGACCGGCCTGCGGGTGCACTTCGTCAATCGGGTGCCGGTGGACGGCACGCTCACCGGGCCGGAGCCGGTGACGATCGACGGCGGCGAGTCCGTGCCGGCCGTGCCGGTGGAGCCGATCGTGCCCGGCGACTGGAGCGCCGACGATCAGGGCAGGCCGACGCTGAACCTCCGGGCGATGATCGTCGGGGACTTCTCGGTGTACCGGCTGCGGATCTCGTCGCCGGTGCTGGACCCGTTCCGCGCCGAGGTCGGCTTCACCTTCAAGGCCGGTTGCCCGTCCGAGCTGGACTGCGAGCCGCCGTCGCTCTGCGCGCCGCCCGGCCGCGACGACACCGTGATCGACTATCTCGCGAAGGACTTCGGCAGTTTCCGGGCGGCGTTGCTGGACTTCTCGGCCCGCGAGTTCCCGGACTGGCTCGAACGCGCCGAGCCGGACCTCGGGATGATGCTGATCGAGCTGCTCAGCGCGGTCGCCGACGAGCTGAGCTGGACCCAGGACCGGATCGCCGCCGAGGCCACCCTGGCCACCGCCACCCAGCGGCGGTCGGTCGTCCGGCATGCCCGCCTCGTCGACTACGAACCGCTGCCGGCCCGATCCGCGCGCACGCTGATCCAGCTCGATGTGGCCGTGACACCGCTGCCGGCCGGACTGGTGGTCGAGGCAGCCCAGCCGGGCGGCGGACGGGTCGGGTTCGAGCTCGGCGACGGCCTGATCGCGCCGGCCGCCGGCCCGCTACCGGTGGACCCGCGGTGGAACCGGCTCGACCACACCGTCGCGCCGCCGCAGGCCCGGATCGTGCCGTACCGGTGGGACGACTCGCAGGACTGCTTGGCCGCCGGAGCCACCGAGATGTGGGTGGCCGGCACCGGGTTCGGCTTCCGGCCGGCGGACCCGATCCACGGCACGCCGGGCACCGCGCTGCTGATCGAGACCGCCGCGCCGGTCCCGGCCGAGGCGCCGGCCGTCGACGTGGTGCACCTGACCGCCGCCGAGGAGAGCGTCGACCCGCTGTTCGCGAAGCCGGTGACCCGGCTGGCGTGGGACGCCACCGAGGCGCTCACCGCCGACCACGCGCTCGAGCGCACGGTCCTGGCCGGCAACCTGGTGCCGGCCACCCAGGGACGCCGGCACAGCGAGACGTTCGTGGTCGACCCCGAGCCGGCCGGGCCGGACGCCCGGCTCGCGGCGGTTTCCCGGGCCGGCCCGGACGCCGGATGCGGTGATCCCGCACCGGTGCACGGGCACACCCTGATCGCCGGCCGGCTGGCCTGGCTGACCGGGCCGGACGGGAGCACGGTGCCGGAGATCCGGCTGACCCGGATGCCCCGGTCGCCGGGCGACCAGCCACAACCCTGGCGGTGGCGGCGGTCCCTGCTGGACGCCGACCCGTTCGAGAGCGCGTACACCGTCGACCCGGTGCGCTGGACCGATCTGCGCGCCGGCCGGCCCGGCGGGCTGCCCTTCTGGGAGTACGACGGCGACGACGCCGACTCGATCCGCTTCGGCACCGGCGTCTTCGGCGACCGGCCTCCGGCGGGCGGCCGGTTCGAGGTCACCTACCGGGTGACCGGCGGCGCGGCCGGGAACGTGGCCGCCGGTGCGATCACCATCGTGCCCGCCGAGCTTGCCGGGGTGGTGCTGGCCGCGGTCAACCCACTGGCCGCGACCGGCGGCGCGGACGAGGAGACCCCCGATCACGTACGGGCGACGGCCCCGCACGCGTTCCGCGCCCACCAGCTGCGGGCCGTCCGGGCCGCGGACTACTCCGCCGCCGCCCGGGAACTGCCCTGGGTCCGCGACGCCGGCACCGCGATCCGCTGGACCGGCAGCTGGCTCTCGGTGGCCACCACCGCGCAGCCGGCCGGCGCGCCATCCGGCCTGGCCGACCAGGAGGCGCTCCTGGCCCTGCTGGACCGGCGGCGGATGACCGGCTACGAGGTGCAGACGCCGGCCCCGCAGTACCTCGGGCTCGACCTCGTCGTCACCGTGTGCGCGCGGCCGTCAGCCTTGCGCGGCGAGGTCGCCGCCGCGATCGGCGCGGCGTCGGCGGAGTTCTTCGCTCTCGGCCGGCACGGCTTCGGGGCGGGGCTGGAACGCAGCGCTCTGGAGGCCGCCGTGCAGGCCGCGCCGGGCGTCGCGGGCGTCCTGGACGTGCGTTACCGGCTGCGCGGCCGGGTGCCCGCCTTCGTTCCGTTGCCGGAGACGGTTCCGATCGCCCCGGAGAAGATCCTGCGGCTGGACAACGACCCCTCCCGGCCGGAGTTCGGTTCGCTGCGGATCGTCGTGGAGGGCGGGAAATGACCACCACCCTCGACTGCGGGTGCCACCTGCCCTGCGCCGACGACCCGGACCAGTGGCCGATCGGCAACCCGGCCGGCCTGGACCGGATCGCCTACCGGCCGGGCGACTTCGCGACGTTCCGCCGTGGGCTGCTGCGGCACCGGCCGGGCGAGGTGCACCTGGCCGGCTGGCGGCCGTCCGCGGGCGCCGACCTCGGGCTGGCCGTGGTCGACTGGTGGGCGTACCTGGCGGACGTGCTGGCCTTCTACACCGAGCTCATCGCCAACGAGGCTTACCTCGGCACCGCCCGGCACGACGCCACCGTCCGGCACCTCGTCGGCCTGCTCGGATATCGGCCGCGGCCGGGGATCGGCGCCACCGGGCGGCTCGCCGTGCTGGCCTCCGCCCCGGCGCCCCTGGTCGTCCCGGCCGGGCTCACCGTCACGTCGAAGGCAACGCCGGCGGTGGACAGCCAGACGTTCGAGACCGATGCCGTCACGACCTTCCCGCAACCGGCCAGCGCCCCGCCGCCCCGGGCACCCGACCCGGATGCGCCGCCGTCCGACTCCGCGCCACCGCCGAACAGTCCGCCGGGCACCGCGGAAGTGCCCCGCACCCCGCGGCTGCTGGCCCGCGGTGGAGTGCTGATGCGGGGCACGCCGACCTCGATCCGGGCCGGCGACCGACTGCTCCTGCTCGCCGATCCGTGGGCGGACGTGAATGGCGCGGCGCATCTGGTGACCGTCACCGCGCTGGTCCTCGAGCCGGATTCGCACGGCCGGCGCAACACCCGCGTGCGGCTCAGCGGCACCACCGGGGTGGATCCGCGGTCCGCGGCGAGCGGATGGCGGCTGCTGCGCCCGGCCCGCACGGCGCACCTCGCTTCGCTTCCGCAGGGCGCCACGGTGGTGACCGCGACCAAGCTCGTCCTGGACGCTCCGGCGCGGCAGCTCGCCCCGGGCGATCCGCTGGTGGTCGACGGCCCGAAGGGCACCGACGTGGTCCGGCTGGGCAAGTATCAGGAGGAGTTCCGGTACGCCAAGGCACTACCCATCTCGCCTACCGCGCCGGACATCCCGGTGCTGGTCGCGGCGCTCGAGATCAGCGCGCGATCCGGTGCGGTGGTCGGCACCTACACGGCGGCGGACGCGCCGGGGATCTCGGTCGCGCTCGGCTGGACCCCGGCCGGGACACTGCTGGACACCCCGGTGGCCGTGATCAGCACGCTCCCCGGCCGACTGACGCTGGCCGCCGCGCCCGCCGCCCCGGCGGGGGTCCCCGCCGCCGCGCTGCTCGAGACCGCCGACGGCACCGGAACCGCGGTCACGGTCACCCCGATCGGCGGTACGGCCGACGTCGCGGTGGCCCCGGGACCGGACACCGGCGTTCTGCGGCCGCCGCTTCGCCTGCTCTGGGACCTGGTCGCGGTCAGCCGGGGCGCCACCGTCCGCGACGAAGTGCTCGGCGTTGGCGACGCCACCGCGCCCGGGCAGGACTTCGCCCTGTCCCGGACGCCGGTTACCTACCTGTCCGACCTGCCCGGCCGCTCCGGGGACCGTTACTCCTCGACGATCGTGCTGACCGTCGGCGACCGGTTCTGGACCGAGGTGCCGTCGTTGTTCGGCCATGGCCCGGCCGAGCCGATCTTCGAGACCTGGGAGGACGACGAGGGGCGCACCCACATCCGGACCGGCGCCGGTGAGACGGGTCGCCGGCTGCCCACCGGCGCGGCCGTCGTCGCCACCTACCGGGTCGGTTCCGGCGCCGCCGTCCCGCCGCCCGGAACGCTCACCCAGTTGCTCGATGCGGTGCCGAACCTGCGCGGCGTACGCAATCCGGTGCCTCCGGGCGGTGGCGCGGATCCCGAACCGGCCGCCGAGATCCGGCGGCTCGCCCCCCGGTCGGTGCTCACCTTCGGCCGCGCGATCAGCGGCGACGACTATGCCGTGGTGGCCCGCGCCGCGCCCGGTGTCAGCCGGGCCGGCGCCGTCTGGGAGTGGGACGCCGACGAGCAACGACCGGCGGTCCGCGTCTACGTCGGTGACGGCCCGGCCGCGCTCGCCGCCGCTCGTACGGCCCTGTCCGAGCAGGGCGACCCGAACCGGCCGCCGATCGTCCTGGCGGCCACCGGGCGCCAGGTCTCGCTGACCGTCAGCCTCCAGATCGATCCGTCCCGGGTCGTGGCCACGGTCCGCCGGCGGGTCGCCGCCGCGCTCACCGGGCTCTTCGGCGCCGGTGTGCTGGGCCTGGGCGACCGCCTCTACCGCAGCCGGATCGAACAGGTGGTGTGCGGTGTCCCGGGAGTGCTCGCCGCCCGGGACCTGCGCCTGCGATGGCCCGGCTCCGGCGCCCAGCCACCGGACGGTCCCTTCTTCGATCCGGGACCCGGCGGGTTCTTCGCCTTCGACCCGGCCGACCTCAGGTTCGCGGAGGCCACCCGATGACCGAACCCGCCGTCCGGGACGGCTACGAGCAGTGGTACTCGGACAAGCTGTGGGCGCTCGTGCCGGCCGTGCACCGCGCGGCCGACAGCGAGGTCGTCGACGGCGCAGGCCCGTTGCGGGAGCTGCTCGACCGGGTGGCCGCCTCGGCCGCGGTGCTGCGCCGCGGCATCGACCGGCTCTGGGAGGACCAGTCGATCGAGTCCTGCGACACCTGGGTCGTGCCCTACCTCGCCGACCTGCCCGCCACCAATCTGGTGCCCAGCATGGACAGCCGGGCTCAGCGGCTCGACGTGGCCAACACCATCCGGTACCGCCGCCGCAAGGGCACCGTCGCCCTGCTCGAAGAGCTCGCCCACGACGTCACCGGGTACGAGGCCCGGGCGATCGAGTTCTTCCGGCAACTGGCCCGGGCCCGGCACGGCCTGGACCCGCCGATCGGGCGGCCGGCGGACACCGCCGATCCGCCGGGATCGCTGCGCCTGCAACGGGTGGCGCGGCTCACCGACCCGTTCTCCGGCACCCCGGCGGGCGGCTGGGCCGACCTGCGGCATCCGCTGGGCGCGGCTCTGACCGGCACCGCGTACGACGGATTCGGTCATCGCGCCGACGTCCGCGCCGGTCGCGGCGCCCTCGGCTGGTACGGCATCGCCAAGGTCGGCTTCTTCCTCTGGCGGTCCGCCTCGCTGCGGGTCGACGTGGCCACCCCGGTGCCGGTCCAGGCGTGTCCCGGGTATTTCGCCTTCGACCCGACCGGACGGCAGACACCGCTGTTCACCGCGGCCGCGCGCAGCGGGAACGACTACGGCGAGAACTGGGTGCCGGTCGACCTGTCGCAACTGCCGCAGCCGCTGACCACCGTGCTGTGGGAGCACGCCGCGACCTCGTTCTGGCCGGCCAGTCTGTCCGCCTCGACGGCCGGGACGGGGCAGCCGCTCGCGCTGACCGGCGTAACCGTCTGGCCGGAGGTCGGCCGGTTCAAGGTCGGCGCGGTGCCGGCCGCCGGCCTCGACGTCAGTTACCACCACGGCCTGTTCTCCCGGATCGGCGCCGGCCCGTACGACCGGCGCCGGATCGGGGTGGACACCCCGGCGGATCCCCCGCCGGTGACCCACCTGCCCGGCGGAACGGCCGTCCTCGCCGCCGGCCCGGCCGGCACCGTGCTCATCGACGACGGACGGACCATCCCGGCGGTCACCGACGTGGCGGTCCAAACCGTCACGATCCGGGCCGCCGACCTGGGCCGCGCCGTGATCCGGACCGCGCCCGGCGGGCAGTGGGTCCTCACCGGCGGCGCCGGTGCCGCCCTGCGCCTGGAGGGGCTGCTGATCAGCGGCGCCGACCTGGTGCTCCGGGGCCGTTTCGACACCGTCGAGATCTCCTGCTGCACCCTCGATCCCGGCTCCCCGGGCGGCAACCGCACCCCGGCCGCGGTCTGGGAGTCCGCGGTGGACGGGCGCGAGCTCAGCCCGGTCAACGTCTGGGTCGAGGGTGCGATCGGCCGGCTGATCGTCGACCGCAGCATCACCGGCCCGATCCGGACCCGCGGCCAAGGCCTGATCGAGTCACTGGAGGCGACCGACTCGGTGCTGCAAGCGCTGCCGACCGAGCTGCCCGGCGAGCTGACCGCGCTGCGTGACGCGGACTCGCTGCGAACCGCCCTGGGCGCCGGCCCGGGTATCGCCGTCGCGCCGGTGGATCCGCTGTCGCAGTGGCTCACCGGCCGGCCGGTCATCGTTGCCGCGCTGGCCCCGGCGCAGTCGGCGCAGCTGATCGCCGCGCTGACCACGGTGATCGCCGGCCCCCTGATCTGGACGGCGGAACGGTTCGCGGGCCGGCCGCTCCGGGACTCGACCCTGGCCGCGGCACTGGCCGCTCCGACCGGGGCCGCCCGCACCGTTCTGAACCGGCAACTGCTTGCCGAGGCGTACCCCCTGGCCCTGGCCGACGCGGCTGTCGCGACCGCCGCCGGAACCGTGCGACTGACCCGGTGCACCGTGCTCGGCCCGGCGTACGTCCATCGTCTGGAGTGCAGCGAGTCGATCCTCGACGGTGTCGTCCGGGTGGGGGACGCCCAGACCGGCTGCGTCCGCTTCTCCGGGTGGTCCCGGGACAGCGCCCTGCCCCGCCGTTACGAGTCCGTCGAGATCGCCGCCGGCGCGCCGGTCATGGTCAGCCGCCGCTACGGCGAATGGGGTTACGCCCAACTCACCGACAGCGCGGACACCGCGGTGCTGGGTGGCAACACCGGCGGCCGGCCGAGCCTGCTCACCGGCAGCCACGACGGCTCCGAGATGGGCGTGTTCTGCCGCGACGCGGCCGCGGTGAAGGACCGGTCACTGCTCATCAAGCTCCAGGAGTTCCTGCCGGTCGGCCTGAGCCCGGTGATCGTGCACCTGCCGGCCGCCGACCCGGACGGCGAGACGACGAGAGGCAGACCATGGCCACCGACATAGCGCGACTGTCCTTCGATCCGTCCCGGCGCTACACCGGCGTCGTGCCGCAGCAGGGCCGGGTGACGCTCGAGGCCGAGCAGGGCGAGGAACGGATGATCGCCGCCCGCGAGCGCCGGCTCGAGCTGATCGACATCATCGGCCCGGCCGGTACGCCCGACGACGGTTACGAGGTCAGCTCGCCCGGCCCGGCCGTCCTGCTGGTCGATCCGGGGACGATGTACGTCGGCGGCAACCGGGTGGAGGTGCCCGCGCCGGTCGACATCCTCCAGCAGCCGGACTGGCTCGACGGCCCGGGCCGGGGTGCGCTGTTCGAACGGCCTCGCGGGCACGTTCTGCTGACGGTCCGCGAGCGGGAGGTCACCGCGGTCGAGGACCCGGCGCTGAGCGAACCCGCGCTGGGTGGCCCGGACGGGGCCGCCCGCGCCCGGCTGGTCCAGCACATCGAGGTGCGCGGGGTGGAATCCGCCAACTGCGCGGGCGCCCTCGCCGAGGACATCAAAAGCTGGGCGACCGAGGGACTGACCTACGACCCGGCGACGGCCGAGCTGCTGTCGAACACCCGCCTGCAGGTGAGCTGGCAGACACCGGCCGGCGGGGCCGGCCCGTGCGAGCCGGCCGCGACCGGCGGCTATCTCGGCGCGGAGAACCAGGTGATCCGGGTTCAGATCACCGCCGTCGACGCCGCCGCCGGGAGCTGCGAGCTGATCTGGGGGTACGACAACGCGTCGATGCTCTACCGGGTGGTCGTCGACGGCGGCCTCGCCACGGTGACGTTGCAACGGCGGCCGGTGGACGAGCACCACTGGCCCCGGGCCGGGCAGGCCGTGCAGGTGCTGCGGTCCACCGCCCGGTTGCGCGCGACCGACGGCGTCGACGAGGGTTTCGTGGCGGCGCTCGGCGGACACGTCGGGCTGCTGGCCACGTCGTACGACCCGGGCACCAAACAGGTGTCGTTCCCCGCGCCGATCCCGAACGAATACGTGGACGGCCGGCCGACCTACCTGCGCGTCTGGGAACAACGGGTGACCGGCGTCCGGCCCGGCACCACCTTCGTGCTCGGCGACACCGGCGTGCAGGTGACGCTGACCAGCACCGGCGGGCCGCTGCGGGTGGACGACTACTGGTGCATCGGCGTCCGGCCCGGCACCCCGACCGAGGTTCTGCCGGCCCGTCTGCTCCGCGCCCCGCAGCCGCCGGACGGCCCGCTGGTCTGGGCGTGCCCGCTGGCCGTGATCGACATCAGTCGCAAAGCCCAGCAGCTGACCGTGCGTGAGGACTGCCGCCGGCACTACCCGCCGCCGGTCCCACCGTCCGGCGGTGGCTGCTGCTGCACCATCGAGGTCCACCCGGAGGACGCGAAGTCGGGAAAACTCCAGGAACTGATCGATGCGGCGATCAAGGACCGCCAGGAGCAGGGCCGAGCCGGTCGTATCACGGTCTGCTTCGCACCGGGCCGCTACCAGATGGTGGCGCCCCTCGTGCTGGCCAAGAACCACTCGGGCCTGCGACTCAAGGCGTGTTCCGACGGGGTCGTCCTGTCGGTGTTTCCCGGCGCCGAGGAGCGATTCGGCCAAGGAATGATCGTCCTGACCGACGCGACCGATGTCGCGATCAAAGGGTTCGCGTTCCTGCTGCCGTCGGTGCCGCGCGTCGACGGACGGGTTCGTGGCACGCCCGGCGGCGTCCTCGACGCCAGGATGATCCGCGGGATCAATGCCCTGGCCATCGCAAACAGCTCGATCGGGATCCGGCCGGTGTACTGCATGAACCTGGAGATCAGCGACTGCCTCTTCGAGTTCCCCTTGGAGGTGGCCGACACCTTCGGCGTCGCCATCTACCCTCTCGGCACCTGCCGTGAGTTCCGCATTCTGCGAAACCAGTTCAGATATCCGCGTCCCGACGATCTGGCGTCGTGGCTCGAAGGTTTTACCCTGACCGATACCGCCGCCTCGATGGACTCGCTCACCGGCAAAGACACGGCCGGGCGGGCACGATTCATCGGCGATGTGGTGATGAATGCCGCTATCGATGATTCCGAGTTCACTGAAAACACTTTCAGCGGTCTCGCCTCCGGCGTGTTCATCGAGGGTGAAGTGGGTCTTGTCAGAGTCCAGGAAAACACGTTTCGGAATTGCGGATTCTCGATCGACATAAAAGATATGCCGCACAGCGGGCCGGACCTGAAGGTCGACTTCCTCGACCAGGACGTGGATCGGCGGGCGGTAACCGCCGTCCGGGATACCTGGACGATTCTGACGACCGAGCGCGCGCGGTCGGAGCTGCGGTTGATCGCCGTCACGTATCCGCTGCCCGTCCTTCCGGAGCCGCCCGTGGACCGGGTCAGCCGGCTGGACGCCGAAAATTTGGCCGCTCTGCGCGCCGCGGCCGCCGAACGGCGACGTGCCTGGACGGAGGAACTGGTCCGCAAGCTTGCCGCCGAGCACCCGCGTCGCGACGGAGACGGCGAGAGGATCGACGTGCTCGGCGGCTTGACGAGTCTGCCGGCGGAGATGCAGCGTGCCGCCGACGGCGTCGGCGAATTGTTCGCGCTGAGCCGTCTTGAGGAATCCGTATCCCGGCCGCGTGTATCGGTCGTTGGCAACGACGTCGAATCCGGACTTCAATTGGGCGGGGCAAGTGCGCTCATCCTGTTCATCGATCGCCGCGCTGAGCTTTCGGCCGCCACCGTGACCGGCAATCGGCTCTCCGGGTCGAAGCAATACCCCGTTGCTTTTGTCGGAGGCTTTCAGAACGCCACGATCGTTGGCAACATGTGCCTGACCGACAAGGAGAAGACCGCTATCTCGGTCAGCGACATGGAAAGGCTGGCGGTGAGCGGAAATGTGTTCGCCGGAGTCGTCTCACTGCCGGCCCGGCAGAATGTGGCGGCGCCGGGCACCTGGGAATTCCTGAACGACGTGAAGCCCTAGGTCGATGCCTGCCGCCCCGCCGGGCAAACCCGGCCCGCAGACCCCGGCACACGCACGGGCGGCCGACGCCGGTAAGTCCGCCCCGCCCGAAGCCAGGCGGCCCGCCAAACCCTCGCCCGCCCGGCCCCGCCCGATCTTTCCGCCCGCCCCGAGCACGACGTTCGCGCACGGCCCGGATCTGCCCGAGCGGGTCCGCGCCGTACTGGATGTGGTCGCGCCCCTGCTCGGCCTGGACCCGGCGCACACCCGGGTGACCCTGGCGCCGGGTCCGGACCGGCCGCACGGTTACGCCCGAGCCGACGGCATCCGGCTCACCGGCGCGCTGGACCCGGCCACCCCGCCGAGCCGTTCGCTGATCGTGCACGAGCTCGCCCACCTGGCCCAGCACCGGAACCGGGCCACGTCCGCCCGCGCCCCGGACGTGCGCGCCGCGGAGGCGGAGGCCGGCGGGCTGGCCGAGGCCGCCCGGCTGAATCGGCCGCTGTGGACTCCCCGGCAGGTGCTGCCGGACGGGCACGAGGCGCGCGACACCGGGGTGTCCGGCATCGCCCTGGACACCGAGGCCGAACGCGACCTGGAATCGCTGGTCGTGCCGAATCACCGCGCCGATCTCGGCGCGGTCGCCGACCGGCTCGATCCGAAGCAGGGCGCCGGCGGCGGAGAGAACGCCCTGCGGGTGCTCAGCGCGACGCAGTTCGTGGTGATCCGGGCCCTGGTCCGGTCGCTGCGCCCCGAGTTGCGCCTCCGGCTCGCTCACCTCGACGACTCCCACCACCAGGAGTTCCCGGAGGCCTGCGTCGCCGTCCTGGCCGCCCTCACCCCGGCCGAACTGGGCACCCTGCCGCCGGGCGTGCTGCACGGCGTCGATCCGCGGCGGCTCTCCGGGCCGGCCCACCGAGCGCTGCTGGGCACGCTCGCCCGGCTGCCGGCCGAGTCGCGGGCGGAACTGGAGCACGGCGACAAGGGCGCCCTGTTCGCGGAACTGTTCCGGACCCCGCCGGACGCCGGCTCCGACGCCGCCGAGATCACCGCCGCGTTACGGGCCGAGCGGGCGGCGGCCGGCCTGGAAATCCGGCCGGGGGCGGCGGCCGGCCTGGAAATCCGGCCGGGGGCGGCGGCCGGTCTGGAAATCCGGCCGGGGGCGGCGGCCGGTCTGGAAATCCGGCTGGGGGCGGCGGCCGGCCTGGAGACCCGGCCGGGGACGGACTCGCCGGCCGGCCGCACCGGGCCGCTACCCCCGGCGTACGGAAAAGGCCCGGCCGCCTCCGGAATCGTCCCCACCGAGCCGGGCCCGGCGCCCACCCGGACCGGCGAAGCCGGCGCCGAACCCGAGGGGGCCGAGGGCAGGCCCGCGCCGAGGCCGGTCGAGCTGCTCATGCCACCCGCCCCGGCCGAGCCCGGACCCCGGCAACGGGACTCCCTGCGGCACACCAGCCGAGCCGCGCGGACCGCCGCGACCACGGCCCGGACGCTGCCCTCGGCACCGGAGAGCGTGCAGGCGGCCCGGGGCGCGGTGACCGAGCCGGCCGTCGAGACGAAGGCCCGGGCGGGTCAGCAGTTGGCGGACCGGCTGGGCAGCACGGACGCGCCCTCGCCGGAGCTGCTCAAGCTCGGCGACGAGATCGTCGCGGCGATCCGGGCCCGGCGCCCGGTCAAGGTCGAGAACCTGACCAAGTCGACCGCGCAGGCCGCGGCGGCCGGCGCCGGGCAGACCCTCACCCCGGCGATCGGCCGCGACACCGAGCGGGTGCGGGGCTCGTACGCCGAGCTGCAGACCCCACCCACCGGCACACCCACGCTCACGCCCAGTCCGGTGCCCACGCCCGCGGGCGCCGTCGCGGATCCCGGTCTCGTCGCCGGTTCGGTCGCGCCGGAAGCGATCCCGGCGCGGGACCTGTCGCTGGACGCCGACCGGGCACGGGTCGAGAACCAGGCGGCCGCGGCCCGGCCCGACCGGCCGTCGGCCGAACCGTTGCAGGGCACCGCGCCGTTCTCGGACATCGCCGCGGGCCGCGCGGAGCTGGCCGGACTGGCCAAGACCGGGCCGGCGGAGGTGGCCCGGCAGCAGGGCGAGGCCATCGCGTCGGCGAAGGCCGACATGGACGCTCTGCAGGCGACCGCGCTCGAAGCCCTCACCACGGCCCGCGGCAGCACGGTGCGAGCGGTCGGCGCCGGGCAGCGCGAGATGGTCAAGGACGAGGAGAACACGCGCGCGCGGATCTCGGCGCAGGCCCAGAAGAACTACGACGCCGCGAGCGCCGCGGTCGGAGCACTGCTGACCCCGCTGCCGGGCACCGCGGTGAAAAGCTGGGACGCCGGCCTGGCGCGGCTGTCGACCGAGTTCACCGACAGCTTGAGCCGGGTCCAGGCCTGGATCGACGAACGGCACTCCGGGGCGGGCGGATGGTTCGTCGGCAAGTGGGACAAGTGGTCCGGATACCCGGCCTGGGTGACCGAGCAGTACGACACGGCCGAGCAGACCTTCGGCGCCGGCATCCGCGCCCTGCTGCTGTCCATCTCGACCGAGGTGCAACGGGTCGTCAACGCCGCGCAGGCCGTCGTCGAGGCCGCCCGTCAGCAGAACGACGCCCTCTTCACCGGTCTGCCGAAGGGGCTCGAGGCCTGGGCGGCGCAGCAACGCGGCGGGTTCGCCAGCCGGCTCGACGGACTCTCCGACCAGGTCGCCAAGGCGCGTACGGCCTTCGTCGCCGACCTCTCGCAGCGCGCGGTCGCCTCGGTCGCCGACGTGCGGCAGAAGGTCGAGGAACTGCGGGAGGCCGCGAAGGGAGTGATCGGGCGGATCCGCGACGCGATCGAGGCGTTCCTCGCCGACCCGGTCAAGGCGATCATCGAGGGCCTGCTCACGCTGCTGCATATCCCGCCGAAATCGTTCTGGGCGCTGGTCGACAAGATCGCCGCAGTCCTCGCCGACATCGCCGACGACCCGCAGAGTTTCATCAACCACCTGGTCGACGGCCTGGCGCAGGGCTTCGAGCTGTTCTTCAGCCACTTCCCGGACCACCTGATCAAGAGCTTCTGGAACTGGCTGTTCTCCGGTCTCGGCCCGGTCGGCGTGCAGCTGCCGCCCGACTTCACGCCGCGCAGCCTGTTCGCCTTCGCGCTGCAGCTGATGGGCCTGACCTGGCCCAACATCCGGGAGATCCTGGTCCGGCACGTCGGCGCGCACAACGTCGACCTGATCGAGAAGGTCTGGGGCTTCGTCAACCTTCTGATCGAGAAGGGCCCGGCGGGCCTGGTCGAGATGATCGAGGAGAAGCTGGCTCCGGCGACCCTGCTCGACATGATCTTCGATGCCGCCGTCGACTATCTCACCAGCCGGCTGATCAAGATCGTTACCGTCCGGGTCCTGGCGATGTTCAACCCGGTCGGCGCGGTGCTGCAGGCGATCGAGCTGATCTACAAGGTCCTGACCTGGGTCTTCAACAACGCGGCCACGATCTTCACCCTGATCGAGACCGTGGTGAACGGGATCGCCGACGTGCTGGCCGGCAACGTCGGCAAGCTCGCGCTGGCCGTCGAGAAGGCTCTTGCCGGGTTGCTGCCCACGGTCATCGATTTCCTCACCGACTGGGCCGGCCTCGGCGACCTCCCCCTCCAGATCGCGGAGCTGATCAAGGATCTGCAGACCGCGGTCCTGAAGATCGTCGACCAGTTGATCGGCGCACTCGTCGAGCGTGGGCGCGCGATCCTGGCGTCGCTCGGACTCGGTGGCAAGGGTGAGGCGGGAGAGGACGACGAACTGGGCTCCACGGTGCGGTTCTCGGCCGCGGGGGAGACGCACAAGCTCTGGGTGGAGGAGGCCGGCGCCGCTGCCCGTCTGATGGTCGCGTCGATGCCGGAACAGCTCACTGCCAAGATCAAGCAATGGCGGGCGAAGATCGCCGCGAAGGAGCCGGCGGACAACGCCAAACGAGCGCAGGCCGCGACCCTGCTGGACCGGCTCGAACCGATCGCCGACGAGAGCAATACCGAAGCGGCGGCGCTGTCCAAGGAATTCCTCGCCGCGAAGGCCAAGCAGGGCGACGAGCACAAGCCACCGTCCGACGACGAGCTGGAGAACCGGGAACGGGCGATCGCCGTACTGCTGGACGAGCTGTTCGAACTGTTCGGCGAGAAGATCGACGTCGAGGAGATCCTCAAGGACATCGCGAAGCATCTGCCGGGCCTGGGCCAGGGCCGCCAGAGGACCTGGCACGAGCGATGGCTGGAGCAGATCGCCGAGATAAAGATCGGCAACGACGAGAAGGCCAAACGCCTCTGGCCGGACACGGTGATGGGCGGCACCCAGGCCGGGGGACTGGCGTACCTGGCGGAGGAGCCGACCCATCGCAGACTGTTGCCCTACTTCACCACCGCGCCGGGGGAGCGATCGGCGGACACCGGCGACTTCGACGACTTCGCCTTCGTGGAAGGCGCTGCCACGCACACGGTCCGCCGCGATTTCCGGACGCTGCTGGGGGAGGCCGTCAAGCAGCGGCTCCGGCAGGACGGAACGCAGAACCTGCAGGACGCGTTCGACCGCAAGGTCATCGACGATCTGTACCAGGCCAAGCTGCAGAAGCGGATCGAGGAGATCTCGTTCGTCTGGGATTACCCGGGCGGCGGCCGGTTCGTGCTACCCACCGAACGCATTCCTGACCACACCAAGTTCCGCCCGCTCGACCTGATCGGGCCCAAGGAGGTCAACGGCGTCCGGACCACGAAATATCGTACGGTCGTCGGCCAGGAGTTCGTCATCGTCACCGACGCGAGCAAGGGGCTGCAGATCAAGGCCGGGGGCTCCGGTCTGCGGATGATGAGCGGGCGCGGCGTGACCGAGGACTCGCCCGCGTTCACGGCCGGCCAGGACCTGAACCGTGCCCACCTGATCGCCAACGAGTTCGGCGGCAGCGGCTTCGCGGAGGGCGACAACCTGATCACCACCAGCGCCTACTACAACCAGGTGACGATGCGGGAAGCGGAGCGCCTGATCGGCGCGTCGATCAAGAAGTACGCCGAGGACAACAAGCGCGATCACCGCGAGGTGGTGTTCGAACTCGACGTGACGGTCAGTTTCGGCGCGCTCCGGGACACCGACCTGCTGGATCAGATCAAGAAGGATCCGGATTTCCCCGCCGCTCTGATCGGCACGAACCTGGACGCCATGATCGTCAAAATGATCAGGGAGAAAGAGATCCACAAGGATCTGATGCGGGTCACCAAGATTACCTACGTCTGGACGGCAGCCTTGCCTCCGGCCGGCGGCCGCCCGGCGCCCAAGACCATGACAAGAGACACTTTCATCGGAGCGGATGAATGGCTGCTGATCAACGGCTGACGGCCGTGGCCGATTTCGTACGGGAGTTCATCGCGGCCGAGACGGCGGCCGCACGTGCCGCCGTGTCCGAGCCGGACGACGACACGTACGCCGAATCGCGCGGCCGCGCCCGGAGTTTCTTCGCCCCCGGCCGCCGGCTGACCCTGACCGTCGACCGCTCCGTCCGGCCCGGCGGCCGAGACGACGAGGCTATGCCCGGCAAGGGCGCCGACTTCGGACCGCGAGTGTTGTACGCGGTGGCCTCCCTGACCGCCACCACCTGGTTCGCCTTCGTCTCCGCTCTGCCCGACGTGGACGGCCGCCGGATCGATCACGCGTTGAGCATCGCCGAGCTCGACGGTCACCTGCTGATCGTGGGCCGGGCGGCGATCAACCCGTTCGTCGACACCCTCGAATGGGAAGCCGCCGGAGGCGCCCCGCATCCACCGTCCCGGCCCATCGGCGTCCGGATCGAGCGCCTCCCCGAAGACCCGGCGCACGCGGAGTTCCTGCGCACCCTGCGATCATTCGGCTCGTAGGTCAGCAGTCGTCGTGAATCTCGAGGCCGTGGTCGGCGTTCAAAAGTTGATTCGGGTCTTCGGTGTCGCTCGGATCCGGCACGGCGCCGCCGTTCAACGGGGTCGGCGCGAGCATCCCGCGGGTGGTCGCCGCGCAGTCGACCAGCGCGCTGTAGCCGTTGACGCTGCTGATGAACATCCCGCGGTCCTGGGGCTGCAAATGCGGTGACTCGGAGAACGTCCAGATGATCTCGGCGTGCTCGGCGGCGACCGGGTGGTCGGCGCGCCGGAATGCGTACACCCAGATGAAATTGGTCGTCACGGTCAGCATCGGGATGCCCTGCTGCACCTTCGACACGTAGCTGACCCGCCCGCTGACCCGTGGCTGCTCGGCCGGGTCCAGCGGTGCCAGCGGATCGATCCACGTCGCCAGCGACAGACCGGTCTCGGTCCCGAAGTGCGTCTTGGCGAACGTCTGGCTGGCGGGGGCCAGCAACTTCACGAACCCGCTCGTGTCATGCCGGTCGGTCATCCGCGGGTCGAGCCGGGAAGCGATCAGCGCGGTGCGCACCTTCGCCAGGTCGGCCGTGACCTGCTTCGCCGAGAAACCTTGCACCGCCTTCGCCGGCGGGAGCGTGATCCCGGCCGCGCCTTTCGGGTAGCCCGCGGCCGGCGTGCCCGCGAACGGCCCGGCGGGCGCTGCCGTCGAAGCGCTCGGCGTCGGCGCGGCGGCGTTCGCCGCCGACTGCTCGCCGTCGCTGGTCAGATGGCGCACGACCAGGATGCCGGCGCCGGCCAGCAGGACGGCCACGACAACGCGGAGGGCCGGACCGGTCCGCCGCCAGATCCGGTCGAGCCGGTGTCGCCGGCGGATGGAGCGTTCCCGCTGGCGAACCCACTCCTCGATCTCGGCGACCCGATCGTCACTGTCCATTTTTTCCCCCGCGTTGCCCCCGCCGATTGCCCGCACATTATGCGACAGCGGTCGATCCTTCAGCGAGCCGCTCAGAAACCGAGGTATTGACGAGTCAGCTTGGCCACCTTCTGGACCAGGGTGACGCCCGACGACATCGACCGGTTGTCGTGCGACAGGACAGCGATCGAGACGTTGACCTCGCCGCCGCGGCCGGTGACGCGGCCGATCGTGTTGATGGCCCACAGGCCGCCATCGGCCGACCGGGTGTCCCAGCCGTTCTTGACGGTCGCGGTCTCGCCGGATTTCGCGACCGACGGGACGCCCCAGCGCTGCGCCGAGGAGACCGTGCTCGTCAGATCGAAGATCGTCTTGCGGGAGGCGGAGCTCAGCGGGCCGGCGGCGTCGACGAACTCGCTCAGCAGGCGGGTCTGGTCGTTGGCGGTGGTCCGGGTCAGGCCCCACGCGCTGTTGACCACGGTGTGGGTCAGCCCGAGTTTGCGGTTGCAGGCCCCCACGCCGGAGCGGCCGCCGACGTGCTGGAACAGGCTGGTCGCCGCGTTGTTGTCGCTGAGCCGGATCATCGGCTTGGCCAGCGCCATCTCGCCGGAGGTCGGGCCGTGACCGGCGGCCTGGTCGTGCAGGAGCATGCAGGCGAGGATCTGCGCCTTCGCGATGCTCGCGGTGTCGTAGCTGACGGTGCCGCGGTAGGCGTACTTCTGGCCGGTCTTCTTGTCGAGCACGGCCACCGAGTAGGCGCCCGGCACCTTGGCCAGCGCCGCGTTCAGCTTCTTGGCCTTCGCCGACCAGTCGGCGGCCGCCGCCGTGGTGGCGCTCGCCGACGGGGAGGCCGACGCGGACGCGGATGTGGATGCCGAGGGCGCGGTGGACGGGGCGGCGCTCACCCACGACGGTTTCGTGGCCGACGATGCCTGGTCATCGCCGGAGCCGCAGCCGCCGAGCAGGGTGGCCAGGACCGCGACGACGACGTAACGGGAGCGCTGCATCCGATGCATACTGCCCGGCGGCGGCCGAACTCTCAAACCCCACCGGCCCGTCGCGAACCCGGTGGCGGGAAATCGGCGTTGCCGATCAGGTGATCGGCCGAGCCGCCGACTGGAATGGTGTGAGACGACTGGCCGCCGAGCTGCGCGCCCGGCAAGCGCTGCTGCTCGCCGGCCTGGTCGCGGTCATCGCGGTGACCGCGGCGTTCGGGGCCGCCGCGGCCCTGGCGGCCGGTCAGCACAACAACGCCGAGCTGCAACTGGCCCGGCGTAACGCGCTGGTGGTCGCGGCCGCGTCGGCCGAGATCGGCCGTTACGTCGATGTGGTCGGCGCCATCGCCTCGGCGACCGGCGCGTTCGAAAATCTGACGGCGGCGAAGTTTGCCCAGGTCACGGCGCCGCTGGCGGGCAAGCGACTGGCCGGGGCGACCTCGGTGGTCTTCGTGGTCACGGCCACCGGCGGACAGGTCGCGGACACCCAGGCGGCATGGCGCACCCGCGGCCTGCCTGACCTGCGGCTGCAGCCCGCCCCCGGGGTCAACGAGCACCTGTTCTCCGTGTTCGCCCGCTGGCTGGACGACCCGACCGGCCGGACCCTCACCGGTATCGACGTCGGACAGGCCCCGGCCCCGGTCCGTGCGCTGCGTGAGGCCCGCCGCACCGGCCAGGTGACCATTTCCGACGCCTATCAACTGCTCATCGACCGGAGTCTGCCGGAAGCGCAGCGGCAGATGTCGTTCGTCCTCACCGCTCCGGTCTATGCCACGTCCGCCGTGACCGGGGCGCGGACCCTGAGCGGCTGGATCCTGATGGGGCTGCGGGGGCAGAAGTTCCTCGACACCGCCCTGTCGCAGGTCTCGCAGGGATTGCTCGACGTCACGCTCACCGCCGACGCCGCGGCCGACCGCCCGGTCACCGTCGCCGCCGTGCGATCGGCGCACCCCGGCCGCCGTGATCTGAGCACCGAGGGCTCCATCACGGTCGCCGACCACCGGTGGCATCTGCACGTCGCCGCCCCGGCGGCGGCACTGCCCGGCGGCATCACCCGGATGCCGGCCGTCGTCGCGGTCAGCGGCAGTCTGCTGGGGCTGCTGCTGGCCGGCCTGGTCTGGGTGCTGGCGACCGGCCGGGCCCGCGCCGAGGCGAGGGTGCGCACCGCGACCAGCGACCTGGTCGCCGCCGAGGTCGCCGCCCGGGAGCAGGCCGACCTGCTGGAAGCCGTGATGAACAGCATCAGCGACGGGGTCGTGGTCATCGACGAGCATCGCCGGCCGCTGCTTTTCAACCCGGCCGCGCAGGGGATGGTCGACCTCGACAAACATCCCGCCGACCGCGACTGGGCCGCCCGATCCGGGTTCTACGAGGCCGACGGCATCACCCCGTATCGCACCGCCGACCTGCCGATCATCCGGGCGCTGGACGGCGAGCACGCCGAGCAGGACGAGATGGTCGTGCGCAGCGAGGCCCGGCCGGACCCGATGACGCTCAGCGTGTCCGCCCGGCCGTTGCACCGGGCGAACAGCCGGGTGGGGGCGGTGGCGGTGTTCCACGACGTGACCGCTCGCAAGGCGGCCGAGGCCGAGCTCGCCGCGACGATCAGCGACCTGCGCGAACGGGAGGCTGATCTGCGGGCCTTCGCCGCCGTGGCCGCCCACGACCTGCGGGCTCCGCTGTCGGTCGTCGCCGGCTACGCCGACCTGCTGAACGACGGTCTCGCCGACGGCGACGACGCGGCCACGCTGCGGCCCACCGCGGCCCGGATCATCAGTGGCGTCGACCGGATGCGCCGGCTGATCGAGGACCTGCTCGCCTACGCCACCGCCCGCGACGGCAGCCTCAACCTCGAACCCGTGGCCCTGCGCGGGCTGGTCGACGAGGTCGTCACCGACCGTGTCACGCACCTGCGGGTGCCGGGCGGCCCGCAGCCACCGCTGCCGGACATCACGAGCGCGGCGTTGCCGCTGGTGCTGGTCGATCGGGTGATGGTGCGGCAGCTGCTGGACAACCTCATCGGCAACGCCCTCAAATACACCCGGCCCGGAGAGCAGGCTTGCATCGTCATATCCGCTCATCCGCAACCGGACGGCCGGACCCGGATCGACGTCGCGGACCGCGGCATCGGCATCCCCCCGGAGGACCGGCCCCGCGTGTTCACCTCCTTCCACCGGGTGGCGCAGCATGCCGGCGGCTATCCCGGCACCGGCCTGGGCCTGGCGATCTGCCATCGCGTCGTCGAGCGGCACGGCGGCGACATCGTGGCAACCGACAACCCCGGCGGCGGTACGGTCATCTCGTTCACCCTGCCGCTGATGGGCACCGCCCCGGTGACCACTCGCCGGCTTCTCGTCACCCCGCCGCGGCCGGCGTCCACTCCGCTCCCCGGTCAGTAGGCGCGTCAAGTCAAGAACTGCCGGGAAACACATAGGCAATTAGCAGGCGGCTGTCATGGAGAGGCCAGGAACCTCCTAGCGCCGCCCGATTGTCACCTCCGGCGCCCGCTTGCAACGATCACCTCGAAAGATCTCATGGAGGTGAATGCGTGGTCGCCTCGTCGACCGAGGCCAAGAGCAGCAAACTGACCAATCCGCTGCTCTGGTCGGTTATCTCGCTCGCTGAGCTGCTGGTCGTCATCGTCATCTACACACATCGGGGGGACAGCCCGTCGCTCGGCACCCCGGTGACCCAGATCCTCGCCGGGATCGCCGTGACAGCCGTCGTCCTCGGCGGCATCGTCGAATGGCGGGAACTGACCGGCCCGATCCGCCGGGCCGCCGCGATCGGCCAGTTCGCCGGCGCGGCGACGGCCCTGGCCGCCGGCGCGTCGTTCATTCCCGCGGGCCTGCTGGCGGCGTGGTCGCCGCTGATGCTGCACACCGCCGTGATGATGATCCTGGTCGGACGATCATTGCTGCGCGGGCGGTGACCCGGCTCCGGTGGCGAGCAGCAGGAACACCGAGGCCGTCCAGGTCATGCTCGGGTCGCGCAGGCCGGCGCCGGTGCGGGCGTCGAAGTTCTCGGCCATGCCGGCGGCGGCGCAGGTGGCCAGGAAGCGGCGGGTGATGTCGTCGGCCAGGTCGGGGCGGCCGCCGCGGCGCAGACCGTCGACCAGCAGCAGGGTGGTGGGGGCCCAGATCGGCCCGCGCCAGTAGCCGTCGGGTTCGTAGGCGGGGCTGTGCGGGGGTTCGGTCGCCGGCCCGTGGTCGGTCAGGTAACCGCCGTCGAGCAGCCGACGCACGGTGGCGTCGAATTGTTCTTGCGGCAGCAGGTCGCCGAGCACCAGCGGCATCAGGGTGAGCAGACTGTCCGACTCGATGACCCGCTGCGAGACGGTGTGCCGGGCGACGAAGCGGCCGCCGGCCCAGAACCGGTCCGACATCGTGCGCCGGGTCGCCGCGGCCCGGTCCGACCAGCGCCGGGCGTCGTCCGGCCGGCCGAGGTGGTCGGCGATGCGGGCGAGGGCGGCCATCTGCAGGGTCAGGAAGGCGAGCAGGTCGGGGCTCTGCACCGGCATCCCGGCGGCGAACACGGTGGCGTTGTCCCACCCGGAGTCGTTGCCGTGGTTGTACGAGGGGATCCCGTCGCCGCCGTACACCCGGTGCTCGAACCACCAGTCGGTCCACCGGCCGAGCGGCTCGTACAGGGCGGCGATCGCGTCGCCGGGCAGGCCGCCCCGGTCCATCAGCCACGCGATGGCCCAGCCGTGCACGGGCGGCTTCACGAAGTTGCGTTCCACCCCGGCGTCGTTGATGTAGTCGGGCAGGCAACCGTGCTCGTCCTGGTGGTCGAACACGGTGCGGATCTGGTCGGCGGCGGCGGACGGGTCGCGCCAGAGGGCCATCGCGTTGAAGCAGTGGTCCCAGCTCCAGATGTTGGTCATCCGGTTCTTCGACATCAGCATCGACTCGCGGCGCAGCATCCCGCCGGCCGGCACCATCGCCGCCCAGGTGACGAAGGCCGCGAGCCGATGGGAACCGCCGTGCCTCTCCAGCCAGGCCGTGAAGTCGTCGTCGGCGTCCGCTGCCACGGCGTCGAACTCCTCCACCGGGCCGGCCGGGGCGGCGCTGCCGTACTCGTCGACGACCAGCGTCGCCGGCCCGGTGACCAGCAGCCGGGCGCGGGTGGTGCGCTCGCCGTCCCAGGTCGCGTCGAGCCGGGCGGCGCCGTGGACGACCCGGATCCGGTAGTTGCGGTTGGCGCCGGCGTCGACGAACCGCCACGCTCTCGGGCTCTCCTCGACGACCACGTCGTACTGGTCGCGGACCTGAATGCCGAGGGTCAGCGGGCCGGCTGGGGTACGGATCAGGGCGCGCCCGCTGCCGGCGAGGACCAGCTCGGCGCCGTTGGTCAGCGTGAGCCGGCCCGGGCGCACGTCGGCGGCGGCGTCGCCGAGGTGCAGCAGCTCCCGATTCCGGGCGTCGCCGCGGACGGTTCGCAGGTAGACGCCGTCCGGGAGCGCCGACACCGCGTAATAGGAGCCGCGCCGGGAGAAGGGGGTGCCGGCCAGATCGATCACGGAATCAGCTCCACGGTGATCTGTCCGCCGGCGGCGACCCGGACCACCTGCGGCGCGGCGCCGAGGTCGAGCCGGAATGTGCGCGCGGTGGACGCCAGGTTGCGCAGGACGAACTCGTTCGGCCGGGCGCGATGCCGGGTGACGGTGGCGTCCGGGTCGTCCACGATGACCTGGCAGGCGCCGCCGGAAAAGCGGACCGCGATCGCGCCGCCGGCGGTGATCATCCAGGCGGGGTCGGCCGAGTCCGGCGCCGCCGGCAGCACCCAGCAGCGGTCCCGTCCGGTCAGTCCGGCGGCGCCATCGGCGGGAAGCACGTGCCGGCCACCGTCGTCCGCGTCCAGCAGGAAGACCGGACCGGCCGGGAAGGAGAGCGTCCTCATCGCCGGGGCGGCGAGGCGGGGACCGAGGCGCCCAGCGCGGGGGAGACGCCGCCGATCGCCGCGAGGTGGCCTTCCAGCGCGAACGTGGCCGCGCCGAGGCTGACCGGGTTGCCGTTGATCCGGCACAGGGTGATCTCGGTGTGGGTCAGCGGCCGGCTCAGGGCATGCCGGCCCAGCAGGGCCCGCGCCCGGGCCAGCAACGGCTCGCCGAGCTTGGCCGCCACCCAGCTGGAGAGCACGACGACCTCGGGGTTCACGATGTTGATCAGATCGGCGATGGCGACCGCCAGGTACCGGGCGGTCTCGTCCACCACCGCCGCGGCCACCGGATCGCCGGCGCGGTAGCCGTCGGCCAGGGCGTCGATGGTCGCGGTCTGATCGTCGGGGTGCAGCAACGGGCTGTCCGGCGCGATCTCCCGCAGCTGCGCCATGATGCCGGGCGCCCCGATGTACGCCTCCACGCAGCCCCGGCTGCCGCAGCGGCACTGACGCCCGTCCATGACGAGGTTGGTGTGCCCCCACTCGCCGGCGCTGTTGGTGGCGCCCCGGTGGAGTTGCCCGTGGAAGGCCAGGCCCGCGCCGACGCCGGTGCCCAGGGTGAGCACGGCCACGTCGTCGTGGCCGCGGCCGGCGCCGAACCAGAGCTCGGCCAGCACCCCGGCGCGCAGCGGGTTGTCCAGGTAGAGCGGCACGTTCAGCTCCGCCGTCAGCTGGTCGCGCAACGGGACGTCGTGCCAGTCCCAGTTGGGGGCGAAGATCGACACGCCGCCGTCGCGGTCGACCTGGCCGGGAACGCTGACCCCGACCCCCAGGAGCTGGTCGAGGCCGACCTCGGCCTGGGCGGTCACCGACCGCAGACTGGACACGACGTGCGCGACGACCTGCGCCGGGCTGCTCTCCTGCCGCGGGTCCAGCGGCTCCTCCACGCTGGCCAGCACCTGCAGGCCGGTGTCGAAGAGCTCGACGTGCACGTACGTCTCGGCGACGTCGACGCCGGCCAGCAAGCCCCCGGTCCGGTGCACGGCGACCAGGGCGCGCGGCCGCCCACCGCCGGAGTCCTGGAAGCCGACCTCCTCGAGCAGGCCGGCCTGGAGCAGCTCGCCGACGAGGTTGGACACGGTGGCGAGGCTCAGGCCGGTGTCGGCGGCCACCGCCTGCCGCGACACCGGGCCGTCGGCGAGGATGCGCCGGAGCACCTCGAAACGGTTGGCGACCCGGATGTCGCGAGAGGTGCGTTTCATGATCCCTGATCCTAAAGAGTGTGACCGCGGGCCCAGGTCTGCGTGGCCGCGCCGGAGCAGGGGGCGACCACGACGGAGCCGCCGTCCGGAGCGTCCAGGCATCGCGCCGCGTTGGTGACGGTCTGCTCCGCGGTGAGCGTCCACTGCTGGTCGGCGGCGCCGGTGCAGGCGCCGATCGTCACCCGGTCGCCGGCGGTCAGGCATTTGCTGCCGTAGACGGTCACCGCCCCACCCGTCTCCCAGTTGAAGGACTGGTTGCCGCCGCCGTTGCAGTCCCACAGGTCGAGGCCGGTGCCGTCGGTGGTGCTGAAGCCGGGCACGTCCAGGCAGCGGCCCGACGCCACATTGACCAGTGGCTCGCCCGGGGGTGCGGCCGGGTCGTCGTTGGCCGGCTCGGTGGTGCCGAACCCCCAGCCCCAGCGCAGCTGGGCGACGCCGGATTCGCTGTTGTTCACCAGATGGCCGTCGGCGCCGACCGAGGTGATCGAGTACGAGTCGCCGAAGCGCAGGCCGGGCCAGTAGACGATGCCCATGTGCTGGGCGCGTGCCGTCTCGGTGAGCGCGGCGAAGTACGCCGTCGAAGTGTTGCCGTCGTGGGCGCCGTAGTTCAAACCGATCGTCATCGGCGCGCCCGCTTCGTCGATGATGGTGCGACTTCCATACGAGCCGATCCGCGGCGCCAGGTTGGCCAGCCAGGCCGACTTCTCGGTGTCGCTCGCCCAGAAGCCGTAGAAGTGCAGGGAGAGCAGGGTGCCGCGGAGGGCCGGCGCCGCGCCGACGCCGGTCACGTTGTCGTTGTAGCCGGTGCCGCTGACCACGATGCGGCCGCGGGGGACCGACCGGTGCCGGGCGATGAAGCCGTTGTTGACCGACACCCACGCCTCGAGGGTGTAGCCGTGCGGCTCGTTCATCGCCTCGAAGTAGACCCGCGGGTTACGGCCGTACTCCCGGACCACCGTGTCCCACATCCGGTTCCAGGCGGCGACATCGTCGATCAGCCCGTCCTTGCTGGTGTCGGCCTCCCAGTAGCTGAGGATGACCTTGTCGCCGGCCGCGGTGGCGGCGTCGATGGCCGCCCGGTAGGAGCGCCACCAGGCGGTGCCCACGCTGGCCGGGTTGATCGGCAGGCGCAGCGTGTTGGCGCCGAGGTTCCTACGGAAGTCGCCGACCATGCGGGTGGCGATGCGGTGGACGGTGCGGTAGTCGTCGGCGGTGGACAGGCCGCTCGGCACCACCGCGTCGCTCGCGTAGTTGTCGCGGGGATCGGCCCAGTTGACGCCACGGAAATCGCTGGTCCCCACGGGCATCGGTGGCGGGAGGGTCGCCTGGGCCGTGCCGGCCAGCATCAGGGAGGCGAGCGCACCGAGCGCCACCGCGCGGACGAGAGAACGCATGATCATCTCCGATCGGATTGGTCGAGTCGGACGTCGGCGACGCCCGGTGCACGCAGCGTCACGACCGTCGATGGGCCGCCGCGCACGTAGACGATCAGCCGGCCGTCGTGGGTGCACCGCGACGGCTGCGGGTAGGGCGTCGGATCGCCCAGGTCACCGTTGTCCAGGCCGAGCAGGTCGCCGCCGGACACCTCGGCGGAGACGACCCGGTCGTCGGCGGCGAGGTTCCCGTCCTCGTCGCGCAGAGTGACCTCGACCTGGATCACGTCGCCGGTCGCGGCGACCCCGGCCGGGAGGTTCCACACCTGGGCGTCGATGGAGGCGGCTTTGCCGCGAGATCCAAGAGAATCAAATACGGAGACATCAGGTGTACGCCCCACGACGGTCAACGGCGCGGGCCGGTACGGCACGACCGCGCGCCACCACCCGGCGGTGTCGTCGAAGGTCAGCGGGATCTTCTCAGCACCGCAGGTCAGTTCCAGCTCGTCGGTGTTGGCGAAGCAGATCACCTCGACGTCCTGGCCCGGTTCGTGATCCCAGGTCCGGGCGAGCGGCCGGCCGGGGTGCGAGCGCGTCACGACGTACACCATCGGCGTGCCGGACCACCATGATCGGCGCAGGTGGTAGGCGGGTTTTTCGAAGCCGGCGGTGGTGAGCAGGCCGGCCGGGGAGCCGTGCACGGGCCAGCCGCGCGCCTCGCCGAGGTAGTCGATCCCGGTCCACAGGAACTGGCCGGCGACGTATTCCTTGTCGGCGACGTGCCGCCACGCCTCGTAGGAGTGCCCGTTCTCGGAACCGACGAGCGGCTGGTCCGGGAAGCGGGCGTGGTCGGCCTCGTATAGGTGCTCCTTGTAGTTGTAACCGGTCAGGTCGAGGCCATCGAGGAGCCCGGTCCGGCTCGACAGCTCGGGGAACGCGGCGGCGAGCGTGACCGGCCGGGTCGGATCCGCGGCCCGCACCAGGCCGATCAGGCGGGTCGCGATCGTCGTCAGCCGGCGCATGTCGGGCCGGTTCGGGTCGTAGGCCCGCTCGGCGGCCGGCTTGGACGCGTCGTTGTTGCCGGTCATCTCGGCGAACAGCGGGCTCGCGTAGGGGTCGTTGGGGTAGTCGACCTCGTTGCCGATGCTCCACGCGACGACCGACGGGTGGTGCCGGTGCGCCTCGATCATCGCGGTGAGGTCGGCGGCGTGCCAGGCCGGGAAGCTCGCCGCCGGTCCCTGGTGCCGGGGCGGGTAGACGTTGTGCCCCTGCCACCACTTGTTCTTCGGGTTCTCCCACTCGTCGAACGCCTCGTCGATCACGTAGAAGCCGAGGACATCGCAGAGCGTGTAGAGCTCGGGGGAGTGCGGGTTGTGGGCCATCCGGACGGCGTTGGCGCCCATCGCCTTCAGGGCGAGCAGGCGCCGGGCCCAGACGGCCGCGGGCACGGCGGTGCCGAGCACACCGGCGTCCTCGTGCAGGCACACGCCCTTCAGCGTCTGCGGCTCGTCGTTGACGAAGAAGCCGTGATCGGCGTCGAAACGAACGACCCGCAAACCGACGACCAGCTCGTACGCGTCTCCGCCCGGCCCGAGCGTGGTGGTCAGCCGGTAGAGGTGCGGGTGGTCGGCCGACCAGAGTTCCGGCTCGGCAACGCGTTCGACCGTCTCGACCTCGCGGGACGCCCCGGCCGGCACCCGCACCTCGGCCGAGAACCGGTGGACCGCATCCGTGGTCAGCGAACGCAGCTCGTGGTCGATCGTGATGGTCGTGTCCTGGTCGCCGTCGTTGACCACGGTCTGCCGTACGCGTACACCAGCATCGGTGTTGATCGTCTCTATGGTGGTGCCGTGCTCTGCCAGGTGCACCGCCTCGCTGACCTCGAGATCCACCGGCCGGGTGAGGCCGGAGCCGTTGTACCAGCGCGAGTCGGACACCTCCGTCCGGTCGACCCGGACCGCGATCACGAGGTCGTCGCCCGGCGCGTAGCCGAGGATCTCGGTGAGGTCGAACGAGAAGCGTGCCCAGCCGGAGGGCCGCGAGCCGAGGTGGTAGCCGTTCACCCAGACGTCGGCGTTCTGGTAAACGCCGTGGAAGACCAGCCGGAGCCGCTGCCCGGGGGTGATGCCGAGGGCCGCGAGCGAGACGTGGCCGCGGTACCAGCCCACACCGCCGGGGAGGTAGCCGGTGCCGCTCGAACAGGACGGGTCGAAGGCGTGCTCGACGCTCCAGTCGTGCGGCACGACGACGGTGCGCCATGTTTCGTCGTCAAAACCTTTTGCCCAGGCTTCGGGCTCGTCGGCCAGCAGGAACTTCCACCGGCGAATGGGGGAGGTGCGCACAGGCAGGAAACCTTCGGTCGAGAGGTCAGGACAGTTTTTCGCCGGCCAGGGCTAGCTTGGGCGCGTAGGTGGCGAAGACGCCGGTCAGCACGATCCCGGCCAGGTAGGCGACGCCGGCGAAGCCGAAGAGGAACCAGAGCAGCCCGAACACGACGACCTTCGGGTAGAAGACCGTGACGATGATCGGCAGGCCGATCACCATCAGCAGCGCCAGCGACGCGAACGCGTGCCGCACCGACATCAGCCGCGCGTTGCGGAGCACGGTGCGCAGGCCGTCGTCGAAGGTGGCGAGGTAGGGGAACGCCCAGAGGACGACGACGGTCAGGCGGAAGGCGAGCAGGCCGCAAACGGCGTACAGGAGAAACTGGACCAGGCCTGGAACGGCGAGGCCGCCGATGACCACCCACCAAGCGGCGAGGACCAGGCCGAGCCCGGCGACCACCAGCCCGAGGAGCGTGCCCGGCCGCAGGTCGCGGCGCAGGGCGCGGAGGTAGTCGCCGGTCACCGATTCGCTCTCGCCGCGGGCGACCCGCATCGCCGTCCCGCTCAGCGCCGTGAGTGCGGCGCCGAGCGTGACGAGCGGCAGCGAGGTGACGATGAACAACAGGTTCAGGATCATCAGATCGGCGAACCGGTTGAGGAAGCGGACGAGCGGGGAATCGAGAGCGAACATCATTTGGCCTGGTGGGTCTTGCTCCACTCGTCGACGTCGGCCTGAATGGACTTCTGAGCGTCCTCGAAGCCGGCGTCTTTGAGCTTCTTGCGCATCTCGGCGATGGTGGCGGCCGGGTCCTTGACCTTGCCGTACTGAAGCTGCGGGATGTATTCGGAGAAGACCCCGCCGATGGCCGTGAGGGTCGGGTCGATCTGGTCCTTCTTCACCCGCAGCGTCGAGAAGGGATAGACCTTCGCGGCCGCATCGAGGCCCTTGTAGATGTCGGCCTTGTTCGGCGCGTCGGTCACCTTGGTCGGCTCGAACTCGTCCATCCGGCCGCCCCAGAAGTTGGAGTCGAGGGCGTCCTTGGAGATGTCCCAGCCCTTCGGGTGGTCGAGCTTGCCGTCCGCGGTCAGCACGTAGTCGGTGCCCTCGATACCGAAGTTCAGCAGGCCGTAATCGGTCTTGTCGTTGCGGATCAGGTCGTACACCTGGAGTGCTTTTTCCGCGTGTTTCGAGTTCGCCGAGACCGCCATCGCGCCGTGCGTCTTGATGTCGCGGTAGACGTTGCCGTTCTCCTGGCCCCAATAGAACATCTTCGGGTCGGAGCCGGGCTGCTTCTTCGTCATGTTGTCGACGACCTGCGTCACGAACGTCTGGGTGTGGTGCTGCTCGGTGCCGGACAGACCCGCGTACATCTCCTCGCGGGTGTTGCCGTCGTAGTTCAGCGCGTCCTCACGCCAGACGCCCATGTCGTTCCACTGCTTCGCCTCGGTGGCCGCGGCCAGCAGTTGGTCGCTGCTGTAGTACCAGGAGGTGACCTTCGGGGTGGCGCCGGAATTGTCGATCTGGAACGGGTAGTAGCTGCTGGTCGAGACCTCCTGCAGGGTGACCCAGTCGGTGTGCCCCTGCAGGTAGCCGGTGAGGGCGCCCTCGTTCTGCTTCGCGACGTCCCACGGGTAGGTCTTGGGCTTGTTCTTCTTGATCCACTGGAAGTACTGCGTGAACTGCTCGAACTTGGTGATGGTCCCGTCCGGGATCCCGGACGCCTTCGCCCAGTCGCCCCGGTAGAAGAAACCGTGGTTCGTCCACTGGGTGTAGTTGTCCTCGGGGATGAAGTAGATCTGCCCGTCGTCCAGCTTGGTGAGGTCCCAGTCGCCCTTCGCATCGACCTGCGCCCAGGTCTTCGGGGCTTCCTTCTTCAGCATGTCGTCGGAGAGCGGCAGGAACGCACCCTTCTGGGCGTTCTCCCAGGCGAACAGCCAGTCGGTGGCGGTCGTGATGAGGTCCATGCTGGTGTCGCCGGACAGCAGCGCGACGTTGTACTGCGTCTGCCAGTCGGCCCACTCGATGTAATGCAGTTCGAGCGTGGCGTTGGCCTGCTCGGTGAGGCGCGGGTTGAGCATCTTGAGCATCGCCTCGAGCCGGCCGTTGCTGGGCTTGTCGCCGAGCACCATCATGCTGATCTTGGTGGGCTTGCCCGAGTCCTCCGAATCGGAACAGGCCGCCGCACCGCCCAGGCTCAGGGTGAATGCGGCGAACGCCGCCCCTATCCTGACCATCTTTCTATTCATCGGGCTCTCCTTAACCTTTGACCGCGCCAACCGTGATGCCGCTGACGAAATAGCGCTGGACGAACGGGTAGAGCAGGACGATCGGGCCGGTCGCGACCACGGCGCTGGCCATTTTCAGCGTGTTGGTGGGGAGCTGGGTGACCGTGACGTTGTTGCCGGCCATCGAGCTCTTCAGCGCGTTCGCCGTGTTGATGACGTTGTAGAGGTAGTACTGGAGCGGTTTGAACTCGACGGTGCTGCCCAGATAGAGCGAGGACAGATACCACTCGTTCCAGTAGCCGAGCGCCAGGAACAGCCCGGTGGTGGCGAGCGCCGGTTTCATCATCGGGAGCACGAGCCGCAGGAAGATCCGGAAATCCCCGGCGCCGTCCACCTTTCCCGACTCGGTGATCTCGTTCGGCACCGACCGGACGAAGTTCTTCATCAGGATGATCAGCCACGGCGTCATGAGCAGTTGCAGGAACACCGCGAGGTAATTGCCGCGCAGCCCGAGTTCGCGAGCGACCCACAGATAGGTGGGGGCCAGACCGGCCGAGAACAGCGTGGTGAAGTAGATGAAGAAGGAGATGCCGTTGCGGAGCGGGAAGTCCTTGCGCTGCAACGCGTAGCCGGTCATCGCGATGATGAGCAGGCCGATCGCGGTCCCGAACACCGTCATCGTGATGGTGACGACGTAGGAGCCGATGAGCTGCCGCGGCGACTTGAAGATGAATTCGTAGGCGGTCAGCGAGAAACCGCGCGGGAGCAGGCCGAAGCCGTGCTCCATGATCTGCGATTCCTCGGAGAAGGAGGCCGACACGATCAACACGAAGGGCAGCAGGCAGAAGATCGTGAAGACGGTGACCACGAGATAGGAGACGCCGCGCAGTGCGAGATCGCCGGCCTCTTCCTTCATCGCCGCGTTTTTAGAAAAGCGCATAGTCCTCGTTCACCCTTCGAACGAGCCAGTTGCACAGCATGACCAGGGCGAAGCCGAACAGGGACTGGTAGAGCCCCACCGCCGTCGACGTCGTGAAGTTGTTCTGACTGATGATCATTCGATAGACCGAGGTCTCGATGATGTCGGTGGTGTTGTAGAGCGTGGCGTTGTTCCCGACCAGGTTCCAGAACAGCCCGAAGTTGCCTCGCATGATCCCGCCGAGCGAGAACAGCAGCAGGATGATGAAGGTGGGCTTGAGGCTCGGCAGGATGACGTAACGGGTCCGCTGCCAGGCCGAGGCCCCGTCGATCGCGGCCGCCTCGAACAGGGTGCTGTCGATGCTCAGGATGGCGGCGAAATAGACGATCGAGCCGTAGCCGGTGCTCTGCCACAGGTGGAACAGGATGATGATGAACGGCCACAACCCGGCCTGTGAGTAGATCTTGATCGGGTCGCCGCCGGTCCGCTCGATCAGCGCGTTGATCGCCCCGGTGTCGTAGTTCAGCAGGTTGAACGCGATGACGCCGACCAGCACCACGGAGATGAAGTACGGCAGGAACATCAGCGCCTGGCTGACCTTCTTGAAGTACTTCGAGCGGATCTCGTTGAGCATGACGGCCACCGCGATCTGGACGATGTTGCCCAGCACGATGAAGGCCGCGTTGTAGAGCAGCGTGTTGCGGGTCAGCTTCCAGAGCTGCCCCGACTTCGCCAGGAACTCGAAGTTCCGCAGCCCGACGAACGGACTGCCGAAAATACCGTCGTGGTAGTTGAAGTTGGTGAACGCGATCCACGAGCCCGGCAGTGGTGCATAGGCGAACACCAGGAAGAACAGGATCGCCGGCAGGCACATGATGATCAACGTCCGGCTGTGCCCGATCCGCCGGAACACCGACCGCCGGTTGGCGGCCGGGTGTTTTTCGGCCGGGCGCGCCCGCCTTGCGTCCAGTTGTATCGCCAAGGCAGCCACCCTTCTGCGGCGTGTTTCATAGACCTTCGCGATTGTTAACGCGAGGTAAATTCCGCACAGAGTATGGTTCGCCTACCCCTTCGTCAAGGGGTCTTAGGAAGTCTTGGCGGCTTCCGGAAACGCTATTCACAAGGTCAAGAAGAGGTCGTAGCGTATTACCGCTCGTCGATCATCGCGGCCGTGCTCAGTCGGCCGGCAGGCGCAGGCCGCGCACGGGGGAGGCCACCACGAGCGCCAGACCGATCGCGGCCGGCACGGCCAGCAGCAGATAGGCGGTGCGGACGCCGTACGCGTCGGCGGCCAGGCCGCCGAGCAGCGCGCCGAACGGCGTGCCACCCCACGAGACCATCCGGCCGGTGGTGTTGACCCGGCCCTGCAGCTCGTCCGGGGTGAGCAACTGGCGCACGACGATGCCGTTCGCGTTCACGCCGAGCCGGGCCACCGACCACACCGCCCAGGCCACCAGTGCCACTCCGAACGTGCCGGTCGCGGCCAGGCCGCCTGCCGCGAGCACGAAGATCGCGAAGCCGGCGATCGAGACCGTGCCCTGCCCGGCGACCCGGCCGGCCCGGGGCAGGGCCAGAGCGGCGATGAGCGAGCCGAGCGCGCCCGCCGCGTACAGCAAGCCGATTCGCTTGTCCGACGGGTCGATCCCGAGCACCTGGTCGGCGTGCACGACCAGCAGCCCGAGTATCCCGCCGACCGCCATGTTGAGGCCGAAACCGGCGATCGTCAGGGTGCGGATGACCGGCGTGGCCCAGACGTAGCGCAGGCCCTCACCGATCTCCGACCACATCGGGCGGCCGGCGGCGGCCATGTTGAGGTCGGTCCGCAGACCGGTGAGGAGCGCGGCCGAGATCAGGTAGGTGACGGCGTCCGCGGCGAGAACTGCCGACGGGCCGGCGAGCGCGGAGAGCAGGCCGGCGCCGGCCGGTGCGGCGATCTCGATGATGATCTCGGTCGACCAGACGACGCTGTTGGCCCGGGCCACCCGCGACTTGCCGACGATGCGGAAGAACGCGCCCCAGGCCGCGGCGTCGAACCAGCAGAACCCGCAGCCGACCCCGAACGCCACCGCCAGCACGTGCCACGGGCTCAACGCGCCGGCCAGGTCGGCGATCGGCACGGTGGCCAGCATCAGCGCGCACGCGATATCGGCCGCGACCATCATCCGCCGGCGGTCGAAGCGGTCGGCCGCGGCGCCCGCGAACAGGCCGAACAGCAGATAGGGCAGTGCCTCGAGGCCGACCACGGCGGCGGTCAGCGCGGGCGAGGCGCTGGTGCGGTAGACCAGCAGCGGCAGGGCCACGGCGCTGGCCGCGGTGCCGGCCACCCCGATCGAGCGGGAGGCGTACCACCGCGTGAAGTCGGCGTCGAACAGCCGCCGCCGCTCGACGCCGACCGCGGTCACGACCGGCTCGACAGCGCGGCCAGGTGCTCCTGCTCGAAATCGGTCAGCGTGCGGTGCAGATCGGCCGCGAGATCGCCGGGCTCACTCGGGTGATGGCAGGAGTTCACCGGCCGGCCGGCCCCGATCGCGACCGGCTCGTCGTCGGCGGGCCGGAAGCAGCTCGTCGTGGTGGGGGTGTCGGCGGCGTGATGGCAGCGGCCGCCGTTGCCGCGCCGGTCGTCATCGGGATGGAAGCAGACGCCCGAGTGGTCGCGCCGGTCATCGTCAGGGTGGAAGCAGACGCCCGCATGGTCAAGCCGTGGGGCGTCGGTCGCGGAATGTGGCATGTCGTTCCTCTCGTCGGAAGGAAGGTGCCGCCGCCGTGGTGGGCGACGGCCACCGGTGCCAGCCGCGGCCGGTCGGCAGGACCGGGTCGCCGTGCCGCACCAGGCTGAAGCGCTCCAGACCGGGAGCGACGGTGGTGGTCACCGCGATGAGCGAGCCGGCCGGCGCGATGTCCGCGGTGTGGTGGGCGAGCCCCCGGGCGCCGAGCGCGCGTTCCGCCGTCGCCAGCCCGCCCTCGGCGGAGTCGTCGCCGGCGTCGGGCCGCAGCGGCACCGGGCGCATCCGCAACTCCGCGAGCGGCAGCCGGACGCATCGTTGCAGCGCCGGCCACGCTGCCAGCTTCGCCGCGGCCGCCTCCTCGCGGGCGGCCGGCTGCCCGCACGACTGGATCAGCTCGTCGAGCGCGCGCTCGGCGGCGTCGCTCGCCCAGACCGAGGCGCCGGCGCCGATCAGGGTGCTTCGCGGGCCGCGGCTGATCGCCACGTACGCCGGCACGCCGAGGTCGGTGGTCACGTCCAGCAGGTGCACCGTGGCGCGGGTGGCCCGCTCGGCCGCCGCATAGCGCAGGGCCTGCCGGTCGGGCAGCGCCGTCGCCGGCACCTCGTCGGCCGCCGGGTCGCCGGCCACGTACCAGCGCAGCAGCGCGTGGCTGAAGCCGTCGTGCTCGATCAGCTCGCAGAGCCCGTGATAGGCCGCCTCGGCCACCGTGCGGCCGGCCGCCGTGCCCAGGCTCGACGAATAGCGCAGCAGGCCGCGGTAGGGCCGCACGTCGTCGCCGGTCACCGGCCACCTGAAATAGCGGGGGTCGGTGAGGAACGCCGGATAGAAGACCGGGCCGTCGTACGTGGCGCAGGCCGCCACCGCCGACGGGAACTCGAGCGCCCAGCGTTGCACCACCAGGTCACCGCCGAGCGCCGGCTGGGACGCCACCTCGCGCGCGCTCATCAGCACCGGGCCGGCCGGCTCCCAGCGCCGGTTCTCGGCCGCGGACATGAGGTAGCGCTCGAGCGCCTCGAACCAGGCGCTGGCCACGCCCTGATCGCCCGCGCCCTTGCCCCAGCCGTCGGCGACCGGCACGCCGTCGCGGGTGAGCGTGACCTGGGCGACCGGCGCGTGACTCGGCCCGGCCGTACGCTCCGCAGCGGTTAGTCCCAGGCGGTTGACCTCGGCCTTTGCGGTTTCGACGGCGCGGCACGGCAGCATGGATCGAAATGGCATCGTCCCTCCCCCCGTTGGGGACGTCAGCGAGCCGAACTGTCGCAGTGCCCTCCACCGGAGTCAATGCCGGTGCGGCGATCGAGCGCTATGTCCAAAGGCGCGTCCACGGCAGCACATCCAGCCTGGCGGTCGGTTCGTTGACCTCCTCGTGGATCTTCGCTTCGGAATTTCGCGCCCCGCCGCGCTGCCGGTATCGACGAATCGATGGTGGGGGTGGGCGCTCGCGGCGCTGGCCGGCACGATGGCTGCCCTTCTTGCCGCGCCGGCGAGCTGGAGCGACTACCCCGCTCGCCACGACGGGCCCGCTGAGCTGACGCCGTACCCGTCGATGTTGCCGGTGTTGATCGCGACGGTCGCTCTGGCCGGGGTGGTCGCCGCCTCGCGCGCGGCGGCGGCGCGCGTCTCGGCCGTGGTGGCCGCGCTCGCCGCGCTGCAGGTCGGCGGCATCGCCGTGGTCGCCCATCGGGACTGGTGGAACTTTGCCGGGGCGGACGGGGCGAGCCTCGGTCGCGCGGCCGGCGGGTCGGTGGTGGCGGTGGCCATGGGCGTGGTGGCGGCCGCCGCGGTCGTGGCGAGCGCGTTGCTGTACCGCACCGGCCGTGGCGGGCAGCGACCACGGACGACTCAGATCGTCGGCGGCGTCATCGCCGGCGCGGCGGTCGCGGTGGTCGTGCCGGCTCTGCTGTGCGCCCACTGGAACTACACGAGTGCCACCGCCGCCGGCCAGTTCGCACTGTGGTGGTCGCTGCCGTGGGCCGCCGGGATTCTCGCCGCGGGAACATTGCGGGACCCCGCCGCCCGCCAGGCGGCGACCCTCAGCGTCCTGGCCTCCGCGCTCCTGGCGTTCGTGTGCGTCGCCGCCCCGGCCGTCTACGGCATCGGCATCCGCCTGCCCGGCTGATAACCGGTTGCGTACCGGCGGCCGCTTCGCCACCTTTGCCAGGTGACGTCACAGGACGACGAGCTCATCGAGCTCCGCCGGGAGATCCACCGCCGCCCCGAGCTCGCCGGCGAGGAGCGGGAGACGGCCGGGCTGGTCGCGGAGCAACTGCGTGCGGCCGGGCTCGAGGTGACGACCGGCGTCGGCGGGCACGGAGTGCTGGCGGTGCTCGACGGCTCCGCGGACGGCCCGACGGTGGCGTACCGGGCCGACATGGACGCCGTCGACACGCGAACGAATGCCCTGCCTTTCCGGCCGTCGGGCGATCTTTTCGACGAGGGCTTCGCCTCGCGTGTCCCCGGTGTCGCGCACCTGTGCGGGCACGACCTGCACACCGCGATCGGCGTCGGTGTCGCCCGGGCCCTGGCCCAGGGCTCCGATCCGGTACGCGGCCGGCTGGTGTTCGTCTTCCAGCCGGCCGAGGAGCCCCTGCGCGGTGCGCGCGCGATGCTCGAGACCGGCCTGGTGCAGAGGCTCGCGCCGCGGGAGTTCTACGCACTGCACTGCAGCCCGTACCCGATCGGCACCATCGGGGTGTCGCCGGGATACGGCCTGCCCGGGATCGACTATGCCCGGATAGTGCTGCCGGGCGGCGACGACGCCGCAGCCGCCGCCGTCGCGGCCGAGGTGGCGCGGCTCGGCACCGTCGAGTACCCGCGGAGCATCGCCGAGTACCACGCGCGTTTCCGCGCGTTGCTGGAGCCCGAGGTCGCCGCGTCGATCCAGGAATCGGTGTGCCTCTCCCAGTGGACCGAGCGGACGCCCGACGGGCAACTCGTCGCCGGGGTGCTGCTGCGGGTCTGGCCGCAGGAACGGTTTCCGGAGCTGCGCGCGCGGGTCGAGGCACTGGCGGCGGCCGCCGGCGGACACGTCGAGTTCCCCGGCGATCCGTTCCCCGCGTTGGTGAACTCGGCCGAGCTCAGCACGGTGGCCGGCCGGTACCTGAGTGCGGCGCTGGGCACGGATTCCGTCGTCTGGGGCCGCGCCTCCTGGCCGTACAACTGCGAGGATTTTGCCCTGTTCCTCGAGGAGGCGCCGGGCGCGCAGTTCTACCTCGGCGTCGCGGACACCGAGGCGGGAATGAACGGCGCGCCGCACGCCCCCGACTTCGCCGCCGACGAGCGGGCGATCGGCGTCGGCGTGCGCGCGATGGCCGGCCTGCTGACCGACCGGCTGGCGAAGATCTGAGAGTCGGAAGCCCCGCCCGCCGCAACGGTGAGCGGGGCCTCGCTTCGTCAGCCGATCGGGTTCCAGCCGTCGGACCCGGCCAGGTACTTCTGCGGGGTGTAGTTGGCCGCGGTCGAGTCCGACATCTGCGGCCGGTTGCTGTTGGTGGTCGCGCCCGAGCCGGTGTTCTTGTATTCGAAGAAGCGGGCGTTCTGCCAAACGTTGCCGGACATGTCGATCCACGGCTGTGCGGTCGCGATGGTGGCGCTGAGTGACGACTCGCGGAACAGCACCTGCGCGGTCGGGCCCCACGGGCGGCCGAGTTGGGTGGTGTTGTTGGTGGCGCCGGTGATCGTGGACTTGTAGATCAGGAAGCCGTAGGTGTTGCCCGACGGTGTCCGGGCTGCGGTCAGTGGGCCGCCGGTGGAGCGCTTCTC
>NZ_JBEZYA010000038.1:0-86426 GCF_040638295.1 Actinoplanes sp. NPDC026619 | reverse complement strand
ATCCCCGAACACCTACGAGAACACCATCCGAACGGCACCGGCTACGCTGGCCCCAGCCGCATAAACCCCGTGTCCAAGATCCGGGGGCAAGCCCCGTGGAACCGACGAGGTAGATGTGCGGATGTCGCAGCTTGCTGTGTCCCGGTCGCCGAGGTTGCTACTCGCCCGTCGGTATTCGCATGGTTGCGGTGGCGGGTAGGCGGGCGTCGTGCAGAAGAGGCGGCAGCGAAGCGACCACGACATTCACGGCCGGGTCGGCCGCACGCCCGGTCGGCATCGGTGATGCCGGGAACGGCGCCACCACATCGCAACCGCCGCCGCGGGGTCTGCGGGAGGACTACGCAACACCCGGCGATGACGGAAGCACTCCGGGCGAGGGCTCGCCTCTGCCGGGATGACGTGGACGGCCGGCGGCCTGGCCCTGCCATGTCGCCCGATCGAAGCTGTACCAGTCCGGTTGCTTGATGTGTTCACGGCGGTAGGCGCCGCTGTGGTGTCCGTTGACAACGGGGAGGGAGTTCGATGAGCGAAACGGCAACAGGCGACGGCCGGCAGTCGGCGGGTGAACGGTTGGCCGGGGACATGACTGAAGTGGTCCGGGAAGAGGCACGGGCGGTACGTGAAGATCTCGCCGATGCGGCTCGTCCGGCTGCGGCCGGCTTGGTGTTGATCGGCGCTGCTGCGGGTTGCGTGGTGCTGGGAGTCGGTGCGGCGTCCACAACGGCGCTTCGGATGCTGGAGACGGTCCTCCCAGGGCGGCTGGCTTCGGCCGGTCTGACCGCGGGCTACCTGGCGGGGGCGGCGGTCCTGGGCGGTATGGGTCTGCAGCGGCTGCAGGCGGCCGGCGGGAGTTCTCAGCGACTCGCGGAACAGATCCGCGAGACGGTGACGCAGACACTGAGCCGGCCCGGCCACGCGGGCGTTTCCGCGGTCCGCGAGACACTCGGCGAGCGATCTGATGCTTAAGTGATATTGCTGCAGGGGCGCGTCGAGGTGTACGGGCGATCTTAGTTTCGGTCCCCGCCGAAGCGTTCGGGCAGGAACGGTGGTCTCGGCGGCGGCGATCGTCCCGGTGGGCTGTCGGGTGACCACTGGGAACCGAAAGAGAAGGGACTCAGCGACGCCAAGGCTGCAGGTGGCCGAGACACCAATGCCAAGACGGCCGGCGGATCGATGCGAATGCCTGCCAGCAAAAGGCACTTGATGGAGCAGGCGAAAGAGCTCGACATCAGTGGTCGCAGCACAATGACCAAGGACGAGCTGGTGAAGGCGATCCAGAAGGCCAACGTCCGCAGCACCAGCAAGGTCCGGAAGAAGTAGCCGGCGATGGTGCCCGGACTGCCGTCCTCGTAGTGGTGGCAACCGAAGTCGTGGTGCTGGCGACGGTTGTGTGGGGCCCGTCGCCGTTGCTGACCGTGGCGTTCGTCGCGGCGACTCTGGGGATCGGCGTCGCGCTGGTGGCCAGGGCGTCCGGTGGCGGACGCGGATCGCTCGCGGTGCTGCGGCGCGCCGGGCCCACGCGGGGTGCTCTCGTGTTGGCCTGGCTCGGCTTCGTTGCCGCCTTCGGCGTCCTGCGCGCGCTGACGTTCGTCATCCACACCGGTGTGGGTCTCGGCGACCTGCATGCGGGCGGAATCCACCTGCATCACTACATCTGGGGAATTCTCTTCTGGCGATCGCCAGATTCTGCAGCTTCCTCCAGGTCGCCGGGTCGTGGCGGCCCTGGCTGGGGTTGGCGTACGGCAGCACGTTCAGCAACGCGGCGTCGGCTCCCGTCCAAAGAGCGATCGATTTTGTTTGCGGTATGGACCCATGGGTAGGCGGACGGCCGGCGACTCTACATAAAGGACTGCCGTTGACTACCTCTTCGACCGGTGATAGCGACTACCCCTACCGGCGTTTGATACGGGCGGCCGGGGCGGTGCTCGCTGCACTGGTCTTCGCCCTGGCGGCGTATCTGGCTGCCCGGGTGCTGCTACGTGTGGCACCGATGACCATGGCGGTGATCGTGGCCTTGCTGGTGACGGCGCTGGTCGGTCCGTTGGTGGGATGGCTCGAGCGGCACCACGTGCCCAGGTCGCTCGCCGCGTTCGCCGGTCTGGCCGTTGTGCTGGGGCTGATCGGCGCGGCGTCATACTTGATCGGCCGGCGTGCTGTAGGTCAGCTCGGTGACTTGCAGGAGCAGGCGGTGGAGGGCGTGCGGCGGCTACGTCACACCCTGGCAGGTGTGGTGCCGGGCGTCGATGAGCGGCGGATCGACAAGCTCGCCGCCGAACTGGTGCGGGGCATCCGCCAGGCCCTGCCGAGTCCGTACGCCGGCATCACCAGCGCCACTGAGGTGCTCGCCGCGATCCTGCTGGCCATCGTGCTGGTGTTCTTCTTCCTGCGCGACGGCGCGGCGATGTGGTCGTGGCTGGTCGCGCGAACGCCCGGCGGAGGTTCTGAGCGGATCGACCGGGCCGGCCGGGCCGGATGGCGCACCCTGGCCGGGTACACGCATGGCATCGTGGTGATCGCGGCGGTGGACGCGGTCGGGATCGGTGCAGCGTTGTTCCTGCTGCAGGTGCCGCTGGCTCTGTCGCTGGCGGTGCTGACGTTCCTGGCGGCATTCATCCCGATCGTCGGTGCGACGGTCGCGGGGGCGGCCGCGACGTTGGTCACCCTGGTCACCAACGGCACGCAGGATGCGTTGATCGTGCTGGCCGCCGTCATCTTGGTGCAGCAGGCGGAAGGCAACCTCCTGCATCCGCTGGTGATGCGCCGGGCGGTGAGTCTGCATCCAGTGGTAACGCTGCTCGCGGTCAGCGCCGGCACCCTGCTCGGCGGCGTGGCCGGAGCGCTGATCGCCGTGCCGGCGTGCGCCGTGGTGTACCACGCGGCTCTGGGCTACCGCGGCGAGGAGCCCGCGCTAAGTGCGACTCCGGACCGGACCGAGGACGATGTCGCGAGTGATTCTCCCGACCCTGGTTCCGGCGGGGACGAGGCAGCGGAATGACGAGGGCGTGGCAGACCTCTGTGGGCACGTCATGACAACAAACGTCAGGACTGTCTTGCAATGCGTCGCGATTGTGGGTGACGTAGCGCGTGCCGTCGCGGCGGTGGCGGTCGTCGTGTGCGCCACCATCGGTCAATGGGACGACGTCGCCCGATTCGTAATTGTATTCGGCGTCCTGCTGATCTCCCGATCGGCGGGTCTGCCACGGCCGTTCGACGCAGCTCTGGGAGCGACGCTGACGGTGGCCACGGTCGCGATGCCGGCCGGCTGGTACGAGACGGTGCCCTGGGTCGATCTGGTCATTCATGGCACGACGACGGGGGCCGTCGCCGTGGTGGTCACGGTGGCAATGGGCCGGGTACGCCTACTGCCGCTGTCGCAGAGCCGCGCGCCGACGGTCGTGCTGCTGGTGGTGGCGCTCGGGTTCAGCGTCGGGGTGCTGTGGGAGTTCTGGGAGTGGCTGGCGACGCACATGTTCGGTCTGGTCATGGTGGTCGGCTATACCGACACGATCGCCGACCTGGCGATGGACGGGGCGAGTTCGTTGCTCGCGGGTGCCGCGCTGGCGGCGTGGCTGGGCAGCGGCCGGTCGATGTACCGGACGGAGCGCCCGGCCCGGTCAGTCTCCCGGGGAGACCGAAATATGCGCGAACAGGGCGAAGCCACCGGTCAATAGCAGAGGCACGAAGCGGCTCGTCTCACCGCGGTGAGCTTCGATTTGTACCTCCTCGGTCAATACCCTGGTCACGGTTCCGCGTCGAAGATCATTCGAAGAGGGAGTGTCCGTTGTCCTTACCGAGGTTGTCCCTGAACTGGCCAAGGGCGAGACAGAACCCCTACGAGTTGAGGGCCGCGCATGGGTGCCAGTCGACGAAAGACGCGTCCTGATCTTTGATTGTCGATGACCCAGCACACCTGTCTGTCGGCGGCTGCTGCGCCCGGTCCCTGTCCATCCAGAGTCGCCGCCGCGGTGGTGCGCCGAGCATGAGCAGTCCCTGCATTCTGGTCGGCATCGCCGCTGCTACCGCGGTGATCCCGGACCGGGACGCCGTCCGGCCCACACCGTCGTCCTCCGGACCGTAAAGGTTCGTAGAGCGATTCGACGTAACTGCCGTTGACCCGGCTGATTGACCGACGGCGGACGCGGGTAGAAGCGGGAGGCGGACGAGTCATCGGCTTGGGGGTAGTCGGATGCGGGCGGCTGTTCGGCGGTGGTCGGGTGCGACGGCCGACGCCTGGCGTACCCAGTTGTGGCCCGTTCCAACGTTGGCCGTAGCGGTGGCGATCGTTCTCGGAGTGGGGCTGCCGCGGCTGGACGCGCATATCGACGACGAACTTCCGGCGGGCGTGACCGCGTACCTGTTCAGCGGCGGCCCGGAGGCGGCCCGCACGGTGCTGTCGGTGCTCGCCGGGTCCTTGGTGACGGTGACGTCGTTGACGTTTTCGTTGACGGTGCTCACCTTGCAACTCGCGAGTAGCCAGTTCTCACCCAGGTTGCTACGCACCTTCACCCGCGACCGGCTGGTGCATGTCAGTCTTGGGCTGCTGCTGGGCACGTTCACGTATGCGGTGACGGTGCTGCGAACGGTGCGGGCGTCGTTATCCGATCAGCAGGCTTTCCTACCGCAGGTCGCGGTGACCGTGGCTTACGTTCTGGCGCTGGTGAGTGTGCTGACGCTGGTGGTGTTTTTGGCGCATTTGTCTCGGCAGATCCGGGTGGAATGGATGTTGCGAGAGGTTCACGCGGATACCGCCGTCACGATGCGAAGGCTGCTGAGCGATGCGCCGGGCGCAGGCGTCACCGCACCGCGTGCTCCGCCGGTTCCGGCAGAGGCGGTTCCGTTGTGCGCGACGGCATCGGGATTCTTCACATCGATCGATGAGTCGATGCTGCTGGCCACGACGATCAACGCCGAGGCGGTCATGTACGTCGACCGGCTTCCGGGCGACTCCCTCATCGCCGGCACACCGATCGCCCAAGCCTGGCCGTTGCGGGCGGCTGGTCCGTTGAACGCGGCCGACCGGGACCGACTGCAGAAATGTGTCGCTGCGACGCTCGACGTCGGCTTCGAGCGGACCGCCGCGCAGGACATCGCTTTCGGCCTGCGGCAGATAGTTGACGTCACCGTCAAAGCGTTGTCACCGGGAGTGAACGATCCGACGACCGCGGTCCACGGACTCGGCCACATCTCTGCCCTGCTCTGCGCGGCGGCCGGCAAGGATCTCGGCCCTCGGCTGCTGCGTGATCGTGCGGGCGAGGTCCGGGTGGTCCTACGCCGCCCGAGCTTCGCTGAACTGCTGGAACTCGCCGTCGCACAGCCCGGCCGCTACGCGGCTGCGGATCCGGATGTGTTCTCCCGTCTGGTAATGATGTTGCGTGAGGTCGCCTGGGTAGCTGTCGCTCCTGAGCAGCATCTCGAGATTGTCGGCCAGGTGGAACGGCTGACGGTGACCATCGACCGTCAGGGTTTCGGCGAGGTCGAACATCGCCGGTTGCACGACCAGCTCAAGGACGTACGCCGGGCGCTGATCGGCCGGTGGCCACCCACGCCGTCATCATGACCCGGACCAGTTCACTGTTGCAGCGCGAAGGCGGCGTTGATGAGGGCCAGGTGGCTGAGGGCTTGCGGCACGTTGCCGAGCATGCTCCGGTCGGCGGGGTCCATCTGTTCGGCGAGCAGCCCGAGGTCGGTGGTCAGCCTGGCGGCGGCGTCCATCTGGGCTGCGGCTTCCTCGTGCCGACCGAGGCTGGCGAGGGCGGAGACGAGCCAGAAAGAGCAGGCCAAGAAGGCGCCTTCCTTCTTCTGCATGCCGGTGTAGCGATAGAGGAGCGGCCCGTCGGCGAGCTCGCTGCGGATGGCGGCGACGGTGCCGGCGAGCCGTTCGCCGCGGTCGAAGCCGGTCTGGCCGGCCAGAAGGGTGGCAGCGTCGAGGTCGTCGGTGCCGGCGTAGAAGGTGTACGCCTGTTTGCCCGATGACCAGCAGTGCCCGTTCACCCAGGTATGGACGGCGTCGCGTTCGTGGCGCCATCGGTCGGTGTGGGTGACCGCGATGGCATCGCGTTCGTGGAGTTTGACGGCCCGGTCGAGAGCGACCCAGCAGCCCATTTTCGACACCGTGTAGTGCCGTTTCGCTTGTAGTTCCCACAGTCCGGCGTCTTCGGTCCGCCAAAGGTCGCAGCAACGGTCGGCGAGGTCGGCGAGCAGCCGGCCGGTGGGCGGGTCGAGGACGTGTCCGGCTTCAACGTAGCGCCAGACGGCGTCGAACAGATCGCCGAAGGTGCCGAGTTGGGTTTGGTCGGCGGCTCCGTTGCCAGATCGTACCGGCCGGCTGTTGCGGTAGCCCGGGGCGGAGAGAGTGTGCTCAGCGGCGGGGTTGCTGCCGTCGAGGGAGTAGAAGACTTTCAGGTCCGGTGCGGTGTCGCGCGCACAGCGCAGCAGGAAGGTGAGGGCGGCCTGGACCTCGGCGTGCAGACCGAGACGGATCAGAGCATCGACGGTGTAGGCGGTGTCACGGGTCCACATGTAGCGGTAGTCCCAGTTCTTGTCGCCGCCGACGCGTTCGGGCAGTGAGGTGGTGGCCGCGGCGGCGATCGCCCCGGTGGGCTGGTACTGCAGCAGTTTCAGTGCCAGCGCGCTGCGGCGGACGCCGGCGCGCCACGGGCCTTCATAGGTCATGCCGTTCGCCCACGCGTGCCAGTGCCGCACGGTGGCGTCCATCCGGGCCTCGAGGTGCCGGCGGCCGGGCAGGTACACCGGTGCATCGTCGCTCGCGGCCAGCGCAAAGGTGCCACTGCTGCCCACCGTGGCGGTGAACCTGCCGGTGACCACGCGCGGCTTGACCACCGGATCGCCGATGTCGAAGCAGCGTAGGGCGATGTGCTGGTCTCCGCAGTGCACCAGCACGGTGCCCTGCCGCTGTTCGGCCCAGGGCTGGGCGGTGTCGAACCGGGTGCCGGGCCGGACCGCCCACACCATCGGCACGGTTCCGGTGATGCCTTCGACCCGGCGTACCAGTTCGGTCCACGGCAGCCGTCCGGCTGCGGTGATAGTGAGCGCGTCGGTGATCCGTACTTGACCGCGGGCAGTGGTGAGAGTGGTTTCCAGCACGTTGGACTCGCCGAGATACCGGCGGGCGGCAGTGAACGCCTCCGCTGGGCACAATTGCAGGTGGCCGCCGTGTTCGGGATCGAGCAGAGCGGCGAACACCGGCGGAGCGTCTATTGCCGGCAGCGGCCACCAGTCGATGCGCCCGTCGCCGGCTACCAGGGCCACGGTGCGGCCGTCGCCGATCGCGGCATACTGCTCGATCGGAGTCCAGCCATCGACGCGGCCGTTCATCGCAGGCGGCCGCGCACGACGGCGGTGACACCGGCGAGGGCCACCGCGGCAGCGCCGGTAAGGGCGAGACGATGCATCGACGCCCACGACCAGGGGTCGCGGTGCAGGGCTTTGGAGTCGAACATGCCGTGGGCGCCGCGGTCCGCGTTCGCGTCTCGCGGCTCGAAAACATTGGAGCCGTAGCGGGGGCCGTCAGCGTTGGTGAGTTGGCCCTGAACGGTGGTGCGGGCCAGGTACCAGTCCAGGAACCAGGGCGCGACCCGGTTGCCAAGGATGGTGTAAGCGGTGGAGAAGCCGACCCACATGTTTCGTCGTGGGTGGTCGGCCAGGAACCGGACGGCGCGGGCGGGAAGCTCAGGCTGGAAGACCGGCGCGACGGGTTGCGGATGCTGGTCGAACTCGTCGGCGTTCCAGTCGAACTGCACCGTGTTGACCCCGGGTAGCTGCACCATGCATACCTTGACGGCGCTGCCGGTGTGCTTGAGTTCGGTGATGACGCTTTCAGTGAAGCCCTTGACGGCGTGCTTGGCGCCGCAATAGGCCGACTGCAGGGGGATGCCGCGAAAGCCGAGCGCGGAACCGATCTGCACGATGACTCCCCGGTTACGGCGCATCATGTGGTCCAGCGCGACGCGGGTGCCGTGCACCTGCCCGAGGTAGGTGGCCTCGGTGATGCGCCGGTATTCGTCATCCGGTGTGTCCCAGAAATAGCGCAGGTTGCCGGCAAACGCGTCGTTGACCCACAGGTCGATCTCGCCGAGTTCGTGTTCCACCCGGCCGGCGGCAGCCCGGACCTGATCCAGATCGGCCACATCGGTGAGCACGCCCAGCCCGCGCCCGCCGGCGGCTTCGACGTCCTGGACGGCTCCGTCGACGCCGGCCCGGCCACGGGCGAGCACGGCAACGTCCCAGCCATGGGTGGCGAGTTCGCGTACGACCGCGCGGCCCACACCGGCGGATCCTCCGGTTACGACGGCGATACGGCGCTGTGCCATCAATACCTGCCTCTCATCTGCGGTAGCTGCTCCATCCGATGGCGGCGAAGGCGGCCGCGATCAGCGTGTCGGCGACAGCCGGCCGTCGCCAGCGAGGGGATGCGGCGGCCAGAATGACACCGGTGCCCGCGTGTAGCGCATCAACGAGCGCGCCGCAGCCGGCGACCGTCCGGTTGGCGACCAGGACCGTCATGGCCGTTTGGGCCAGCTGCCGGGCACCCAGCACCCGTACCACCGCCACCGCGGACCCGGGATTTGCCGTGCCGGCGAACGTCAGCACCCGCCGCGGTGCGATCACCAGCAGCGTGCCCCACGCCGCTCGCACGGTGGCGCCGGCTAGTAGTCGTCTGGTCGTTTGTGACATCGCCGATGTCCCTTCGTCGGAGACGCCGTACCCGGTATTCAGCCGGCGACACTGGGCGGCGGACAAGTACAGCGGTGACTGGCGGGGACGACCCGGCACCGCGCTGAGGCAATCGTGCCCAATGCCGTCACAAGCGATAGGGCGGGAAGCTCGCGGTGCGGTGGCACGAGCACGGGTGGAGCGGACCTCAGTCGACGAGTGCGTCTCGTGCTGCGGGGTATATCGATGGGATGTTCTTTCAGAGCTGGACCGAACTGTGGCGGATTGCCGTGATCGGCGTGATCACGTATGCCTGCCTGATTGCGGTCCTGCGGATGTCGGGCAAGCGGACGTTGGCGAAGATGAACGCCTTCGACCTGGTGGTCACGGTGGCGATCGGTTCGACGTTGGCCACGATCCTGCTGTCTCGTGACGTGGCGCTGACCGAGGGTCTCGTCGCCCTGGTGCTGCTCGTGCTGCTGCAGCTGTCGATGACGTGGCTGTCCATCCGGTCGCGGGCGGTGCGTCGCCTGCTCAAGTCGGAACCCACTGTGCTGGTGCGGGACGGGGCGATGTTGCACGACGCGATGCGCGCGCAACGGGTGACTGAAGGGGAGGTCCGTCAGTCCGTGCGGTCCCAAGGCATCGGGGATCTGGTGGACGTGGCTGCCGTGGTGCTCGAGACGGATGGCAGCTTCAGCGTTATTCCCGCGGCCCAGGCAGGCAGGCTGACCATGCTCCCGGGGGCCGAGACGTCTCACTGAGCCCGGGCGAGGGCGCCGGCAGGAGTTGCCCGATCGTGTGCGCGATCAGCGCCGCCGTCCACTACCGCCTCCGCGTCTGGTGGCGCGCCTCGACGGTGTCGTCCATATCTGACCTCCGCGGCCGGGATGCCGCGGTCGTGGCGGTTGCCGTCTCGCGGGGGACGAGAGGTGCCGGACGCACGACCGCGGCACCGGCGCCAAGACTGCCCGGCTGGTATGGCGCTTCTCCCGCGGCACTGGGACGGTTCGGCGATGGTCAGGACCACGACCGTACGGTGTCGGCGATGACGATCTTGCGGTTCCGGAAGGGTGTGATGTCAGCGGTAGCGTCGAGGTCGTCGGGGATTCCGGCCAAATCGGAATCCAGCACTGCTATCACGCCGCTTACGGTGATCAGAGCCGGCGGGCGGGTCCCCGCGGGGACCCGCCCGAGCACGAGTAGCCCTTGGTCGGGAAGATCCACGTCGCGAACGACGAAGGCCTGGTCGTTCAGTACCCGACTCAGTCCGGCGGTGAGCGTGATCCGATCGCCGGTCTTGTGGTTGGCGATCGTCCTCAGCGCCACGCCGGAGGGCGACGGATCGGCGGTGACTGCCGGCATGGGCTCGCGGTCCGGGGTGCAGGCGGCAGCCGTTCCGGCCAGCAGGGCCAGCAGTCCTCCGCATGCCGGCCGGCGGAGATCGAGACGTTGCATGGTGTCACCTCCGAGACTCAACCGGCTGACCAATTTTGTCACGATTTGTTGGCACGGAAGGCGGCAACGCTGGACTGTCAAGGGATTGATCTGGAGGCCGCCGGCTCCGCTGCGATCGTGTGGGAACGATCGAAAGCACCGGCGGCGCGACGTGTGACAGTCTCTGCACGCCTGCGTGACAGTTTGCGGACGATCGGCGTGACGTGACATCGCACCAGGGCCAGGGCTGTTACGAATCGTTCGAACGGCTCGCAACTCACAGGATTTGGCGAACCGGCAAATTTCGGACGCCAAGGGGGCGTGGTACATGGGTGCGTTGATCGCGTGCGTAGCGGGACTGGGTGCGGCGACCGCTGCGGTCGGGGCGGTCTATTCGCGGGGTTGGCTGATCCTGTTCGGCGGCTTCACGCTTCTCGTCGGCGCCTTGGCGGTGTCGTCGACCCGTCCGCCGGGCTGATTGCGGCGGCGCCGAAACGCGGTCTTCCGGACAGCGGCGCAGATGTCATGGAACTGTCATAGGACGGCCCGCCGCAATGCCGGACACTCGGGGTAAGTCAGTGCTTCGAGGCTCGCGTCGGGGACGACGCGGCGATTCGCGATGGGCGGTGACCCCAAGTGTCTCCCAGAGATACGCGACGAGAATTCGACGAGATCGTCGGTCGGCTGACCAAGCAGGACCCCTCCCTTGCCAGGCCGGTGCATGTCATTCCGAGGCGTCTCGCGGTGACCTTGTTGGTCGTCGGTGGCACCCTGATCTGGGCCGGGTTGTCAGTTCTGATGGTGATTTGGGGCGCCGTGGGTGTCGCGATCACTGGCCTGGCTGCCGCAGTGGCCATCGCTGTCGGAATCGCTGTTCACCGCAGAAGTTCGCGGGCGGCGCCGGGTCCCCCCGGTCGAGAGTGATTCCGGCGGCAGGCGTGTCGGGAAACGTGGTCGGCGCTCTGAACGAGGTCGACTGGACGGACGTATTCCGTACGCACGCATGTGCTCGTGGCGTCCGGACGTGCGGATAGGATCCGGTCTCGGGTACGGACGATCGAGGGGGTATCGGTATGGCCGTCGATCCGCGCGGCGAAGATCTCAAGGAATTCGTCCGGGCCGACCCCGGCGGCCCCGTCGTCATGCTCAATCTGCTGCGCTTCGCCGCCGGCGGCCGCGAGTCCTATGCGCGTTACGCGCAGGCGCTGCGGGAGACCTTCATGCCTCGCTACGGCGCCGAGGTCCTGTACGCCGGCGACGGCGATCAAGCGCTCGTGGCGGAAGAGGGCCAGCAGTGGGACGCCGTGCTGCTCGTGCGCTATCCGAGCCGTGCCGCGTTCAGCCGCATGGTGGCCGACCCGGAGTATCAGGAGGTGACCGCGCTCCGGACCGCCGCCCTGCGCGAGGCGGTGCTGCAACCGACCCGGGCCTGGCCCGCTTCCTGAACCGCCGTGACCATCGTCGCGTCGACTCAGCGGATGACGGCGTGGCCGACGGCGTCGACCACTGGGCCGGCGCCGAGACCGAGCGCCACTGCCGCGGCCGCGGCGGTCACCGCCACCACGGTCGCCGGCCTTGCCCGGTCCTGTTCGCAGACCAGGTGGCCGGACCTGCCGGTGAAGGCCGGCCGGAGCCAGCGCAGGTAGTAGAACAAACTTGCCGCCGTGTTGGCGACGGCCAGCACGACCAGCCAGCCCATTCCGCCGTCCCAGGCGGCGCTGAAGACGGTGAGCTTGCCGACGAATACGGCGGTCGGAGGTGTGCCGACCAGGCCGAGCAGGCAGATGACGAGAGCGGCGGTCAGCCAGGGCTGTCGCCGGGCGAGCGCCCGGTAGTCGTCCAGGGTCGGCCGATGGGGCAGCGCGGCGACGACGGCGAACGCGCCGATGTTGGTGACCGCGTAGCCGGCCAGGTAGGCGAGCAGTGCGGGCAGCGCGCGGTCGGTGCTGGCGGCGACGGCGACGGCCATGAGCAGGTACCCCACCTGGCTGATGGTGGAGTAGGCCAGCAGCCGCTGCGGAACCGACTGGGCGAACGCGGCCAGATTTCCCAGGGTCATGGTGACGGCCGAGACGATCGCCAGAAGGACCGGCCAGCCAGTGTCCACCGGGATGACGGTCAGGACGCGGTAGGCGGCGATGAGAGCGCCGATCTTCGGTACGGTGGTCAGTAGTGCCGCCGCCCCGGTGGTGGCGCCCTGCACCGCGTCGGGCACCCAGAAGTGCATCGGCACGGCACCGGCTTTGAACAGCAGCCCGGCGAGCAGCGCCACCACGCCGACGGCTACGACGCCGGTCGGTGCCGCCGGAAGCCCGCCGATCAGTTCGTCGTAGCGGGTGACACCGGCACCCGCGTACAGCAGGCTGATGCCCGCCAGCATGATGACACCGGCGAGGGCGCCCATCAGGTAGAGCTTCAGCGCCGCCTCCGCACCCCCGGTGTCGCGGCCCCAGCCGGCGAGCCCGTACAGGGGGATGGTGGCCAACAGGTACGCCACGGCGAGCACGAGCAGGTCGGACGCGCCGGACAGCAGCACCGCGCCGAGCGACGCGAGTAGTGCGAGGACGTAGAACTCGCTTTGCCGACGGTCGCCCGCCACCCTGGTGGAGGCGAGCGCGATGATCAGCAGCGTGGCCGCGGGCACCACGATGCGCGCGGTGGAGGTGGCCGTGTCGATGGCGTACGAGTGGTCGTAGACCGTCTCGGCGGATCCCGCCGCGGCCACCGCACCGGCGATCAGGGAGCCGGCCAGCGCCGACGCGGCGACCCACCCGGCGACCGACTGCCGGCCGCGGGGCAGGAACGAACCGCACAGCAGTGCCGTGACCGCGCCCAGGAGCAACAGTAGTTCCGGCAACAGCGCAAGAGGTTTCTCGTTCACCGCGCCACCAGCTCCACGACGGTACGGGCGGCTGGTTCGATGATGTCGAGCAACAGCCGGGGGAAGATGCCGATCAGCACCGACAGCGCCAGCAGGGGTGCGATCGCGGCGATCTCGGCGCCACCCGCGTCGGCCGCTGAGGACAGGGCATGCTTCGACGGTCCCAGAAACAGCCGGTGCAAGGCCCACAGGAACAGCGCCGCGGTGATCAGAATGCCCGGCAGCGCCAGGCCGGCGCCAACCGGCACGGTGGCGAAGCTGCCCGTGAAGATCTGGAACTCGGCGATAAAACCGCTGAAGGCGGGCAGGCCGAGGGAACCGAACGCGGCCACGGCGGTCAGCGTGGCGAAGCGTGGCGTGTCGGCGGCCAGTCCGCCGTAGGCGCCCATCTCGTACGTGCCGCCGCGGTCCAGCAGCACCCCGGCGAGAAGGAACAGGGCCCCGGTGAGCAGGCCGTGGCTGACCATCTGGGTGACCGCCCCGGTGACCGCCCCGGTGACCGCAACGGCGCGGGCCGGTGCGTCACCGCCGCTGATCATGCCGGCGGCGCCGACGGCGAGCACGATGTAGCCCATGTGGTTGACCGACGTGTAGGCGATCATGCGTTTGAAGCTCGTCTGGCCGAGGGCGGCCAAGGCGCCGTAGAGGGCGCTCAGCACACCGACGACCACGGCCACGATCGCGTAGTGCCGCCACTGCTCGGGCAGCATCGGCATGGCGATGCGGACAAAGCCGTAGGCACCCATCTTGAGCAGCACAGCGGCGAGCACGGCGGAACCGGCCGCCGGGGCGTCGGTGTGTGCAGGCGGCAGCCAGGTATGGAACGGGAACGTGGGCGTCTTGATGGCCAGGCCGACGGCGATGGCGAGGAGCACCAGGGCGCCGGTGGCGCCGCTGCCCGCGAGGGGGTTCTGGCGGGTCAGCGCCACCATGTCGAAGGTGTGTGGAGCCGCGGCCAGGAAGAGGCCGATGAATCCCACCAGCAGGGCCAGCGAGCCGACGAAGGTGTAGAGGAAGAACTTCAGCGCGGATCGGGCGGCCTGGGCGCCGTGTCCCCAGCCGGCGATGACGGCGTACATGCCGACGATGGACAGGTCGAAGAAGACGAAGAAGATGATCAGGTCGAGTGCGCTGAACAGGCCGAGGCAGGTGGTTTCGAGAGCCAGGAAGAGGGCGGCGAACTGGCGCGCGCGCTCGCCGTGGCGTAGCGAGTAGACCGCACAGGCGCAGAACACGACCGTTGTCAGAGCCAGTAGCGGCAGCGACAGGCCGTCCACACCGAGGTGGTAGCCCGCTCCGGCACCGGGGATCCAGGCGCGGTTGACCTCGTACGCGATGCCGGCGCCACCGTCGGTGGTGTACCGGATCCACAGCGCGGCAACGGCCGCGATCTCGGCGGCGCTCACCCCTACCCAGGCCCAGCGCACTACCCGGTCGGGCAGCCCTCGCCAAAGCAGGAGCACGAGCGCGGCACCCGCCGGCGCGAACACGAACAGCGAAAGCATCCTCACCTCGTCAGGATCAGCAGCAGGACGGCGGCGGCGAGCGCGACAACGGCCTGGGCGTAGTACTGGTGCAGTTGCCCGGTCTGAGGGCGACGCGCACTGTCGCCGAGGCGCCGGACTCCGGCGGCGACGCGGGTGACGATGCCGTCCACATCGGCGTCGTCGAACCGCGCCACACCGGCCGCCGTACGCCGGCCGATCCGCGCCAGCGACGTCCCCGCGCGATCCAGGACGTCATCGTCGAAATGCGCCAGGGCTGTCGCGGTGCGCCGGCCCGCCGGGGCCAGTGAAGTCACTACCCGGTCGAGCACCTCGTCGTCGAAGCGTGCCACCATCCGGGCGAGGCCCAGCACCGGGCGGACCACCGCGCGGTCCGCGGCGGTGGCCAGGCCGAGCCAGCCGCGGGCCCACGCCGGCTCCGGCAGCCGCGGGGCCAGCACCACCGCGGCGACCAGCACCACGGCGGCCAGGGCGCCGGACAGCACCATCTCCGATGTCGTCGGCGCCGGTCCTCCTGGCGTGCCGGTGAGCCGGGCGAAGGCATCTCCGACCGGGGGCAGGGCGAGCAGCTCCAGGCCGGCGGCGCCGGCCGCCAGCGCGACCAGCGGCGCCTCCTGCCAGCGGTTGACTCGTCGGGTGCCCTGTTCCTCCGTGTCGTAGCCACTGTCCCGGCCGGCCGGCAGCGGGCGCAGCAACAGACCGAGGGCCTTGCCGGCGTATCCCGCGGACAGCACCGCACCCAGCAGCGCAACGATGTACAGGGACAGCGACTGTTGCCTGGCCGCGGCGAGGACCTCGTCCTTGGTGGCCCACAACGCCAGCGGTGGCACCCCGGCCAGACCCACCGCGCCGACCGCGAAGGTGGCGCCGACCAGGCGGTAGCGGCGCCCGGCGCCGCGAAGTGCCTCCATCTGGCGGGTGCCCAGCGCGGTGAGCCACGCCCCGGCGGCCAGGAACAGCAATGCCTTGGTGGCGGCGTGACCGATCAGATGAGCCGTACCACCGGCCACCCCCGTCGTGGCGGCGCCGAGGATGACGAACCCGAGTTGTGCGGCCGTCGAGGCGGCCAGCAGCTGCTTGAGGTCGGACTGCCCGATCGCCACGACACCGAGCACGACCGCGGTCAGCGCACCGGTCCAGGCGGCCGTGGTCGCGGCCCAGCCGGTGGCGGCCAGCAGCGGATGCAGCCGCAGCAGCAGGTAACCGCCCATGGCCACCATGGCGGCCGAGTGCAGCAAGGCGCTGACCGGGCTCGGGCCGAGCATCGCCTTGGACAACCAGAAGGAGAACGGCAGCTGGGCGGCCTTACCGAAGGCGGCGGCGAGCACCCCGGCAGCGACGACGTGCCGCCACGGTGCGGACAACTCGGCCAGCCGGTCCAGGCTCAGGCCGGGGCCGGCCGTAAGCGCGGCACCGGCGGCGAGATACAGCCCGAGATCGCCGAGGCGGGTGGTGAGGAACGCCGTCGTGCCGGCGGCGACACGTTCGCCGTCACGCCACCGGAACGCGATCAGGGCGTACGAGGTGGCGCCCATGATCTCCCACCCGAGCAGCAGCGCAGGCAGTGTCGCCGCGGTCGCGGTGAGCAGCACCGCTGCGACGAACAGCAGCATCAGCCCGGCGAACCGGGCCCGCCCATCGTGCACGTCGCCGACGGCGAACGTCAGCACAAGCAGGGCGACCGCGGCCACCGCCACCACGACCGGCGCTGCGAGGCCGTCCACGGCGATCCCGAAAGTACCTCCGGCAACGAACGCGACGGTCACTGCCGGACGGCCCACCGCGACCGCCACTGCCAGCCCGGACACCACGGCGGCGGTCACCAGAGCTACCGCCGGCGCGACGCGTCCGGTGCGCCGGCCGCCCAGCGCCAGCGATCCGCCTACCGCGCCCGGAACGGCGAACAACAGCCACAGCATCGCGGTCATCCCTGAAGGTCCTTCGCCATGTCGGTCATGTCCGCGTCCTTGGCCCGGAACAGCAGGGTGGTGACGGCGAAGCCCATCGCCATCTCGACGGTCATCGCGGCGAGCACCACCAGCACGAGGACCTGCCCGTCGGGACGCGCCGGGGCCACGAAGTACCAGAAGGCCGCCCCGGCGACGACCATTGCGTTGATCATCAATTCGAGGCCCATCATCACCATCACCACGGCCTGCTGGCTCAGCGCGCCGAACAGCCCGACCGCGAACAGCGCGGCCGCCAGCAGCAGGAACATCTGCAGATTCATGGCTGAGCCGCCCTCGTCATGCCCTTCCGACCCGCACCTGCGGCGCCGCTGCCCGGCGTGAGCGGGCGCCGTCCGGTGCAGTGCGTCATGACTGTTGCCCGTCCGTCAGGGCTGCCGGGGTGTCACGGTCGTAACGACCCCGTCCGGTGGCCAGCACGAGCGCGGAGACGATGGTGGCGAACAGGACCGCCGAGACGATCATCATCACCAGCATCTTCGAGCCCATCAGCGCCTGACCCAGCGCACGTGTCGGATCGGCCGGCGGCTCCCCGCGGCGCTGCGGCCACGGCGCGAACACGGCGCCGGCGGCGAGCAACAAGAACACGCCGACCGAGATCGCCACAGCGCCCCGTTTGTTGTGCATCATCGACATCGGCATGAGCCCACCGGGGTTCATCATGTACATGATCATGAAGACGGCCATGATTCCCATCTCCATGAGCATCATCAGGATCGTGATCACGCCCAGGTACGGCGCGTCGATCAGCAGGATCGCCGCACCGACCGCCACGAAGGAAACGGCCAGGGCGACCGTCGCCCGTGCCATCGAGTTCACTGTGAAGATCGTGATCCCGGCCGCGACCGCCAGAACCGCGAGGACCACGAACGCCGCTGTCCGCATGTCAGCTCCTCTCCACCGCGATGACGGAGACGGCCAGCAGTTGGAGCAGCGTGGCGGGCAGCACCACCAGCCACGCGAGCCGCATCACCCGATCGGCGCGCAGCACCGGCAGCCGCCGACGTACGGCGACCAAAGCCACCAGCACCACCGCCGTCTTCAGTACGCTCCAGCACCAGCCAGGGAGCATGGGGCCTGCGCCGCCGCCGAGGAACAACGCCGTCGCCATGCCGGCCCCGGCGGCCAGCAGCGCGTACCGGCCCGCCGCCAGCACCAGCCGGTCCGGCCCGGAGGGTTCGGCCAGCACCCCGCCGGCGATGTCGCGCCCGGCCGGATAGGCCAGCGGACCCCAGAGACTGAACCCGGCGACCGCGCCGAGGAAGGCCAGGAACGCCACCGGCATCCACACCACGAACCACAACCCGTGCTGGCGGGCGACGACGTCACTGATCCGCAGGCTGCCGGCGGCCACCGCCGGGGCGGTCAGCGCGAACATCAACGGCAATTCGTACGCCAGCGCCTGCGCCAGGAACCGGTAGCCGCCGATCAGAGCGTGGACGCTGTTCGCACCCCAGCCGGCCACCCACACGATCAACCACAGCGCCACGTCCAGAGTGTTGAACCACACCACACCGACCAGCGGATCGGCTGCGGCAGTCGCACCGGCCGGAATGATCGCCGCCATCAGCAGGGCGATGACCAGCGGGGCGGCCGTGCCGCCGCGCCACAGCAACGCATCCGGTGCCACCGTGCTGCGCCGCCGCTGACGCAACAGCCGAGCCGTTTCCCACACCGGGCGGCCCGCTCGGCGTCCGAGACCGACCGTCCGGGTCGTCGGATCCAGGACGCCGTCCACGACCGACCCGGCCGCCGCGAACGACAGCAGCACACCGGCCGCTACCACGGCACTGCACACCGCCGCACCCATCAGTCGTCCACCTGAGCCGATGTGACCGCGAGCAGCTCGTCGGGGTCCGGATCGAAACTGGCCAGGACGAGCCGGGCGGCGGCGACGTCCACTCCGGCCATGAGGTGCTGGGCAGCCTCCAGGAGCGCGGCCGACGCCGGCCGGTCACCGGCGCGTCGTCCCCGTGGTCCTTCCTCGTCGACGGCAGCATCTGGTTGCAGGAGCCGCTCGGCTTCGGCCAGCCAGCACTGCCACCGTGCGGTCACGTCACCGCCGTTCGCCACGGACCGTGCCGCCGGACCGCTCACACCGGCCTGCCGGACCAGGTCGTCGGTGAGGACACCGAGCCCGTCCGTCGCCCACCGCAGCGTGCGCGCGCGCCGCACCCGCCGTCCGGTCCGGGAAAGCTCCTCCCGCAGCTCGCGGGTCGAACCGTCCGCCAACACACCGTCCCGGAGCCGGCGTACCCGTTCGGCCATGCCCGGCCAGCCCGCCACCGCGAGCAGCCGTCCCAGCGAATCCAGGTGTGCGGCGGCATGGCGGTGCCGGCGCTGCGCACCCGCATCGGCATCCCAGAACGGCACCGACGACGACCCTGCCGGGGGCATCACCCTGGCCTCAGCCCGCTGGACCAAGTCACCCTGCAGAGTCAGGTCCACCACCAGGCCGGCCGGCCAATCCGCCAGCACCGGCCCCCACGGGACCTGGAGGACGTCCAGCTTGAGTCCGTCACGGTCCGGACCGCGGTCAGCCATCATGAGGCCGGCGGGCATCTGCATGCCGCCATCGCCGTGGCCACCCTTGTCGTTGCCCATCGCCGGATCCGTGGGCCGCCATTCATCACGCCGTTGCGCGGCCTCCCGCACCTGCTGTTCGTCGCCGAGGTGCAGCACGGCGACGGCCAGAGCCTGCCGTGCCTGGTCCGCGGAGAGGATCTGTGCCCGAGCCCGCGGACCGGGCAGCTGCCGCCACACGTTCTCGATCGCGGCGCTCAGGTCGTCGCCGGGCTCACCGACGACAATCAGCACATCGGCGTCCGCCGCACTGACCGCGACGACGCCCCCGAGTGCCGCCAGTTCGCGCTCGACGGCGAGCCGTGCCGCTGTGGCAGCGGGTGCCACGGCCAGGATCGCGTGGGGCCGGCGCGTCGCCCACCGCGCCAATCGCGCACTCATGACCATCGCAGCGCGCCCTCCCGCCACGCGTACATCACGCCGCTCATCAGGACGCCGAGGAAAGCGAACATCTCGATCACGGCCTTGGCTCCGACCTGCGCGACGACCAGCGCCCACGGGTACATGAACAGCATTTCGACGTCGAAGGCCAGGAACAGCATCGTGAGTGCGTACCAGCGCACGTGGAAGCGGGAGACCGCGTGCTGCGCCGGGCGCGCCCCGGACAGGAAGGGCGCGGCGCGTAGCGGGTCGGCGGCGACTGCGGTGAGCCGATGCACCAGGAACAGGACGACCACGACCGAGACCGCCACACCCGCCATGGCCACTACGACTTCGAGAGCCTGCACCCGCGCCCGCCTTCCGGTCCGCCGCTCGTCACGGCCGAAGATCGGTCGTGCGGGCAACCGCCGTACCCACTCGGCATCCCGCTAATCGGTATCCGGACGACACATGGGCTGAGCACAACCGTTTCTCCGGCCGTCGATGGGGTAGGCGAGGCGGTATTCAGCGGAACGGAAGATCGGGGCACGGAATGACGCGTGCGCGCATCGTGATCGTCGGCGGTGGGTTTGCCGGTTACCAGGCGGCCCGAACGGTGCTGCGCAAGGCGCGCGGCGCCGCGGAGGTCGTGCTTCTCAATCCCACCGACTACTTTCTGTACCTGCCGCTGCTGCCGGAGGTGGCCGGTGGGGTGATCGATCCTCGCCGGGTGACCGTGCCGCTCACCGGCACCCTGCCCGGGATGCGGCTCGTGCTGGGCCAGGCGGACGGCGTGGACGTCGATGCCCGGACGGTGTCCTGGACCGGCCCGGAAGGCGAGCACGGCACGCTCGGTTACCACCGGCTGGTGCTCGCCGCCGGCAGTGTCAACAAACTGCTACCCATCCCCGGTGTCGCGGACCACGCCCACGGATTCCGCGGAATCCCCGAAGCGTTGCACCTGCGTGATCACGTGATCCGCCAGATCGAGCTGGCCGATGCGGCCGACGATCCGGCCGAGCGCGCCGCGCGGCTGACGTTCGTGGTGGTCGGCGCGGGTTACACGGGTACGGAGGTGGCCGCCCAGATCCAGCTGCTGTCGCACGACGTGCTGAGGCGGCATCCGAGGCTCGCCGGCGTCCGGCCGCGGTGGCTGCTGCTGGACACCGCGAAGCAGGTGCTGCCCGGCATGGACGAACGGATGTCGGCCACGGCCGAGCGGGTGCTGCGCGACCGTGGGATCGAAGTGCATATGGGCACGTCAGTGTCCGAGGCGACCGGCACGGGCGTCAAGCTCACCGACGGGCGCTTCGTGGAGTCGCGCACGCTGGTCTGGTGCGTCGGTGTGAGCCCCGACCCGTTCGCGCAGAGCACCGGTCTTCCGCTGAGCAAAGGGCGGCTGCAGGTCGACGAGTACCTGTCGGTGCCCGGACACCCCGAGATCCTCGCCTGCGGTGACGCGGCGGGAGTCCCCGACCCGGCTCACCCCGGGCAACTGACGCCGATGACCGCCCAGCACGCCGTACGCCAGGGCAAGCTTGCCGGGCACAACATCGCGGCCTCGTACGGGGTGGGACGGCGCCGGCCGTACCGTCATCGTGATCTGGGTTTTGTCGTCGACCTCGGTGGCTGGCAGGCGGCGGCCAACCCGCTGCACGTACCGCTGTCGGGGCCGGCGGCGCGGGCCGTCACCCGGGGCTACCACCTGACCGCCCTGCCCGCGAACCGCTTCCGCACCGCCGCGGACTGGCTGTTCACTGCCGCCGGGTCGCGTCCCGCGGTGCAGTTGGGCCTGGTGCCCGGTCCCGCCGTGCCGCTGGACACCGACGCCCCCGAACTCGTCCACCCGTCGCACTGAGGAGGGCCCCATGCGGGCGTTGACCATTCAACCGTCGGCGGCGAACTCGGCGGAAATCCGTGACGTGCCCGACGCCGAGGCAGGCGCGGGCGAGATGCTGGTCGAAGGGCTGGCGCTCGGCATCTGCGGCACCGACCGGGAGATCGTGGCCGGGGATTACGGGTGGGCGCCGCCCGGCCGGGACCGGCTGGTGCTGGGTCATGAGTCGCTGGGCCGGGTGCGCACGGCGCCGGCGGACAGCAGTTTCGCCCCCGGTGACCTGGTCGTCGGGGTGGTCCGCCGCCCGGACCCGGAGCCTTGCGGAGCCTGCGCCCACAACGAGTTCGACATGTGCCGCAACGGCAAGTACACCGAGCGGGGCATCAAGGAGATCGACGGGTACGGGAGTCAGCTGTGGACCGTCGAGACGGACTACGCCGTCAAGCTGGACCCGCGGCTGGAGTCCGTCGGCGTGCTGATGGAGCCGACGACCGTGGTGGCTAAGGCCTGGGAACAGGTAGAGAAAGTGGGCTCCCGATCGTGGTTCGAACCGAAGACGGTTTTGATCACCGGTGCCGGACCGATCGGCTTGCTGGCGGCGCTGCTCGGCGTGCAGCGCGGGCTGGACGTGCATGTGCTCGACCTCGCCACCGAGGGCCCGAAATCGGAGGCGGTGAGGGCACTCGGCGCGCAGTACCACTCGGCCGGTATCGGGAGCGTCGCCGCGCGGGCGAAGCCGGACGTGATCATCGAGGCCACCGGGGTGTCGAATGTGGTCTTCGAGGCGATGGCGAGCACTGCGTCGTACGGGATCGTCTGCCTGACCGGGGTTTCGCCGGTCGGCCACAAGATCGCGGTGGACGTGGGTTCCGCCAACCGCGACATGGTCCTGGAGAACGACGTCGTCGTGGGCTCGGTGAACGCCAATCTGAGTCACTACGCCGCCGCGGCGGACGCGCTGGCGAAGGCCGACGCTGACTGGCTGTCCCGGCTGATCACCCGGCGGGTGCCGTTCGAACGTTTCGCCGAGGCCCTGGAGGCGCGCTCCGACGACATCAAGGTGGTCCTCGACCTGACAGCCTGAGCGGCGTGCTTCATCCCGGCCTCGGCAGGGTCCGGCGTGGTTGGCTTCGTCGCCGGGTGGTAGGTCAGCCGGCTGGTTTCTCGGCGTGGCCGCCGAATTGCTGGCGCATGGCTGAGAGAGTTTGGCCGGCGAAGTGGTCGAGGCCGCGGGAGCTGAACCGCGAGGTGAGCGCGGTCAGCAGTACCGGTGCGGGCACGCCTTCCTCGATGGCGGCGATGGCGGTCCAGCGGCCCTCGCCGGAGTCGGACACCCGGCCGGAGTACTCGTGCAAGTCCGGTGACTCGACCAGAGCAGCGGCGGTGAGGTCGAGCAGCCAGGAAGATATGACGCTGCCGCGGCGCCAGACCTCGGCAACGGCGGGGATGTCGAGGTTGTACTGGTAGTACTCCGGGTGGGTCAGAGGGGCGGTCTCGGCGTCGGCCTGCTGGGTGGTGCTGCCGATGCCGGCGTTGCGCAGGATGTTGAGGCCTTCGGCGTAAGCGGCCATGATGCCGTACTCGATGCCGTTGTGGATCATCTTGACGAAGTGTCCGGCGCCGGCGGGACCGCAGTGCAGGTAGCCGTGTTCGGCCTCGGCGGGCTCGGCATCACGTCCGGGAGTGCGCGGGGCGGCCTCGACGCCGGGTGCGATGGCGGCGAACAAAGGCGCCAGTCGCTGTACTGTCGGGGTGTCGCCACCGATCATGAGGCAGTAGCCACGGTCGCGGCCCCAGACGCCGCCGCTGGTGCCGACGTCAAGATAGTGGATGTCCTTCGTGGCGAGAGTCGCTGCGCGGCTGATGTCGTCGCGATAGTAGGAGTTTCCCCCGTCGATGATCGTGTCGCCGGGTGCGAACCGGTCGGCCAGGGCGGAGACGACCTGCTCCGTCGGGTTTCCGGCGGGCACCATGACCCAAACCGCCCGAGGTTGCTGCAGTTCGCTGATCATGTCGTCCAGTGAATGGCAGCCGACGGCACCGTCGGCGGCCAGTTCGGCGACGGCGTCGGGATCGGTGTCGAACACGACACAGTTGTGGCCGGCGGCCATCAACCGGCGTACGAGATTGGCGCCCATTCGCCCGAGCCCGACCATTCCCAATTGCATGGTGTGATCCCATCGATCGGCGTGGGTTCTGCGTTCCCTTCGCATTTCCCGGGACCGGGATCCCAAACGCCGAGTAGCGCCGTTTGGCGCCCGGCGGTCGGGGTAGCGCTTCTGACCGAGGGCGAGACGGGTTGCAGCATGGGGAGTGTGGGCCTCGCCGGGACCTGAACTGAGGAGCTTGGACGTGCCCGGACGTATCGAGGACTACGCCCTCATCGGTGATCTGCAGACCGCCGCCCTGGTGGGTCGCGACGGCGCCATCGACTGGCTCTGTCTACCCCGCTTCGATTCGCCGGCCTGTTTCGCTGCCCTGCTCAGCGACGACAGCGCCGGGCGCTGGTGGGTCGGGCCGGCCGCCGGAGGCAACGCCACCCGGCGCCGTTACCGCGACGACACGCTGGTGCTCGAAACCGAGTGGGACACCCCGGAGGGCACCGTCCGGGTGGTCGACTGCATGCCGCCGCGCGGTGAGGCAGCCGATGTCGTACGGATTGTGGAGGGCGTCTCGGGCGCCGTACCGATGCGCACAGAATTGTCGCTGCGCTTCGACTACGGCCGGATCGTGCCGTGGGTACGCCGGCAGGGGCCGGATCTCGGCGCGGTTGCCGGCCCGGACGCGGTCTGGCTGCGCACCGAGGTGCCGTTGCATGGCGACCACCGCCGTACGGTCGGTGAGTTCACCGTCCGGGCGGGGCAGAAGGTGCCGTTCGTCCTGACCTATCAACACTCTCACCTGGGCCGGCCCGACCCGGTCGACGCGTACCGGGCGGTGGCGGAGACGCAGCGGTACTGGCGGCAGTGGATCGAACGGTGCGACTACGACGGGCGGTGGCCGGAGGCGGTCAAGCGGGCGCTGCTCACGCTGAAGGCTCTCACGTACGCCCCGACCGGCGGCATCCTCGCCGCGGCGACCACGTCGCTGCCGGAGCAACTCGGCGGTCCCCGAAACTGGGACTACCGGTACTGCTGGCTACGAGACGCCACCTTCACTCTGCAGGCGCTGCTGGGCACCGGCTATGCCGCCGAGGCAAAGGCCTGGCGGGAGTGGCTGCTGCGAGCTGTGGCCGGTGACCCCGCCGATCTGCAGATCATGTACAGCCTGGACGGCACCCGCCGGCTGCCGGAGTTCACCCTGGATTGGCTTCGCGGCTACGAACGGTCTACCCCGGTCCGGATCGGCAACGCCGCCGCCGGCCAGATGCAGCTGGACGTGTGGGGCGAGGTGCTGGACAGCCTGCACCTGTCGCGCGAGGCCGGCATCGCGGCTACCGACGCCGGCTGGGACCTGCAACGGGCACTGCTGGACTTCCTGGAGGGGAACTGGCGCCGGCCGGACAACAGCCTCTGGGAGGTCCGCGGCTCGCGGCGGCAATTCGTGCACTCCAAAGTCATGGCCTGGGCCGGCTTCGACCGGGCTGTCACCGCGGTGCGACGCCACGGCCTCGACGGCCCGGCCGACCGATGGTCCGCACTGCGCGACGAAATCCATGCCGAGGTCTGCGCGAAGGGCTACGACGCCGACCGCAACACCTTCACCCAGTCGTACGGTTCCCCCGGGCTGGACGCCGCCCTGCTGCTCATCCCGCGCGTCGGCTTCCTGCCCGCCGACGACCCGCGCGTCGTCGGCACGGTCGAGGCCGTGCGACGGGAGTTGTGCCAGGACGGGTTCGTGCTGCGCTACCGCCCGGACCACGACAACGTCGATGGGTTGCCCGGTGCCGAGGGGGCGTTCCTGGCGTGCAGCTTCTGGCTCGTCGACGCGTTGCACGGCATCGGCCGCCGGGCCGAAGCCGAGCAGATGTTCGAGCAGTTGCTGCGGCTGCGCAATGACGTGGGCCTGCTGTCGGAGGAGTACGACCCGGTGTCGCGGCGACAGCTCGGCAACACGCCACAGGCGTTCAGTCTTGTCGGGCTGGTCAACTCCGCGCGCCAGCTCAGCGGCACCCCCACGCAGACCACCGCCGACTCCGGTGACCAGCACACACGCCGGGGGTGAGATCTTGTCGGCATCGATGGCCGGAGCGGTGGAACGGGTCAGCTGTCGTGCGACTCACGCCAGCGGCTGACCGCCTCACGCACCTTGTCGAAAAGCGCTACCGGCGGTCCGGCCAGCATGTTCGTCACCGGATGCACTCCTGCCTGCGGGTGCGGGTGGCTCGGCGCGACGGCCTCGGCCGCTCGGACGGCGCCGGCCATCCAGATTCGCTTGGCCGGGTCCACGCCGGCGCGTAAGGCCGGGAACTCCTCCCGTTCCTCCATTTCGGCGTGGTGCAGCACGGCTGTTTCCAGTGCCGCGAACCGGTCTCGAAGTGAGGCGCGTCGGGGCCCATGTCGTGCAGCTCGCCCAGAAGGACCTTGGCGTCCTCCTCGAGCAGTAAAGCTTGGATCACCGCATCGTCCGCATGGTGACGAGCCGCGGGATGCACAATCTGTTCCTCGGCGCTCTCATGCACCGCCAGCAGCCGGACGAGGTCTTGGAAGGCCTGTTCCCGATGCTCTCCGGCGGTGCTCTTCACTGCCGCCAACAACGTCCTGATCTCTTGATGCTGGCTGATCAGCAGATCGATCACGTCCTGCTCGTGTGCTTTTCGGTCATCGCTGGTACCTCCCGCGCTGTCACCGAGCCCTTTTCTATCGAAACGACTCGGGCGTACCCGGAAGCCGATCGAGGTAATCGTCGCAGCTGGTAGCTAGTTGGGAGTGCACCACACGTGCGGATGGTCCCGCTGATTCGGGCCGCAGCGGTCATCGGCGCCCGGAGCAGGCGAGTCGCCGAAAATATTACTGAAGACCGGTGTTTGGCGCGGCAATGGCGGGGAATCCGGCCGCAACTCGCACGCGGCGTCAATACGACGGCGCCAGGGTCCCTGAGCCCACCTGACGGGCGAGCAGAGCGGAACCGACGGCATTCCCTGACGCTGAATCCCAGGTCAAGAGGCCAGCCGGTCAGTCCCGCGCTCTCTTTGCGTTCGCTCCGACCCGCTTCGGCAGCAATGGCGGGCGTCGGAGCTGCACCCGGCGATGCCTTTTGGGGGGACTTGTGACACTTCATCATGCTGTCGATGCGTTTCCCGTGCCGGTCCGCCGATCGGCTGGATCCGGGATGGGCGACACGGAGTTGGCCACGGCCGCGCTCTTCGCCACGATGGACGATCCCGCTACCGGGCCGGCCGACCGGGATGGGCTCCGGGCCCGGATCATCGAGCTGAATCTTCCGTTCGCCGCGCGTTTGGCGCATCGGTACCGCAATCGCGGGCAGGACGTCGACGACCTTGAGCAGGTCGCCGCACTCGCCTTGGTCAAGGCGGTGGACGGCTTCGATCCGCGACGAGGAAGTCCGTTCTTCGGTTACCTGATTCCCACGGTCGTGGGGGAGGTCAAGCGGCATTTCCGGGACAAAGGCTGGACCATGCATGTCTCTCGCGGTCTGCAGGAACGACACCTCGAATTCGTGCGGGCTCGCGCATCGCTGATGCAGCAACTGCGGCGCACGCCGACTGTCGGCGACCTCGCGGCCGCCCTGGAGATCACTCAGGAAGAGGTCCTGGCGACCTGGGCGGCCGGGAATGCCTATGACGTCGACTCCTTGAACAGCGGGGTGTCGGCCGTCGCCGACGCCGTCGAACGCCAGGACCTGGTCGGTGCCGACGACCCGGATCTGATCTCGGCGTGCGACCGGCTTGCACTGCGTGAGCTTCTGCGGCGGCTGCCCGAGCGTGAGCACTTCGTCGTCACTCAGTACTTCTTCGGTGACGCCACTCAGGAGCAGATCGCCGGTGCCATAGGTATGTCGCAGATGAACGTCTCGCGCCTGCTACGACGAACCCTGCAGTCACTGCGCCGGCAGCTCGACGGCGAGACGGACGACCGCCCCGCCGTCGTTACACCAGCGGGAATCAGCATCTATGTGAAAGGGCAGCGGGCAGTCGTCACCATCGCAGGTGACATTGACGCCGGCGCCGCCGCGCAGTTGCGCGACGTCCTGGTCGACACGGCAGTCCAGGAGCGGCCCCGGCATCTGGTCGTCGATCTGCGCGGCGCCGGCGCTGCCGGCGCCGAAACGGTCCGGGCCCTGGTCGACGGCTACCGTGCCGGGGGGCACACAGGCACGACGCTCGCTGTATTCAACGTTCCGGCGGAGCTGTTCCGGCTGCTCACCCACCTGGGCGTGACACGGCTGTTCTGCTGCCGGCCGGCCGGGCAAGCATCCCTTCCCGCCATGTCTGTCACCGAAGCCGAGCCGGCCACGGCCGCCGTAGCCTGCCGGGCTGCCGCGGGGCTGGCCGGTGAACCAGCGCAGTCGGTCTGCCCACCGGCTCCGGCTCCGGCCGACGGCGCGAAGACTCGAGTGCTGGGCTGGCCCACCTCGCGGTGGCGGGAACCAGATCCGGTGCCGTCCGGAAGCCGGTGTAGCGAGGGTGGCCCTCGCCCGCTGGGCGTCGGGTGGCATCCCGCCGACGTATCCGGTGCCGGTTCCGACATCCGCCGGCGACCGGGCGACGATCGGCTCAGCGGTCACCGCCCGGGTTCTGGGCGGCCGCCACCTCGCGCGGGATGTGGTGACGTCCGCGGCAGCCGGCCGGACCGTCCTGGGGGCCGGCGCCATGGCCGACGCCCTGCATGCGATCAGCTCGGTGCCGCCGCGAGATCACCGTGAGCGCCGTCCGTGACGCTCTGGTCGGACAGTGGCATACGGCCGGCCTCAGGTCCCCGGTGCGGCCGTTTGCCGGTGCGGCCGAGGGGTAGGGCGCCGGCGACCCGGTGCGCGAAGGGTGCGGGGTGCGGTGACGGAAGGGACGTGACGATGTCGGAGATTGTGGGCGAGAGCCTGGCGAAGCGGTTGATCGCCTGGGGAGTGGACACCGTGTTCGGGCTGCCGGGCGATGGCATCAACGGGCTGATGGAGGGTTTCCGCCGGCACGCCGATCAGCTCAAATTCATCCTGGTGCACCACGAGGAGGCTGCCGCGTTCATGGCGACCGGCTACGCGAAGGCCACCGGGAGGCTGGGGGTGTGCGCGGCGACGTCGGGGCCGGGGGCGATTCATCTGCTCAACGGGCTGTACGACGCGAAACTCGATCATGTGCCGGTGCTGGCGATCACGGGTATGCAGGAGACGTCGCTGCTGGGTTCGCGTTACCAGCAGGAGGTGCACCTGGACCGGCTGTATCAGGACGTGGCCGAGTACAACCTGATGATCACCAACCCGCAGCAGATGCCGGGCGTGGTGGACCTGGCGATCCGCAACGCGTTGATCAAGAAAACGGTGTCGCACCTGACGTTTCCGAACGACATCCAGGTCGCCGCGGTCGACGAGGATCCGTACCGCCACCCGGCGCCGGGCAGCAAGCCGGTGAGCCTGCCGAACCTGGATCGGCCGCAGCTTCCCCCGGGTGAGCAGGAGCTGCGGGCGGCGGCGGAGGTGCTGAACGCGGCGAAGAAGCCGGCGATCCTGGTCGGCGTCGGTGCGCTGCACGCTCGCGACGAGGTGATCGCGGCGGCGGAGAAGCTGGGTGCACCGGTCGTCAAGACCCTGCCCGGCAAGGCAGTCGTGCCCGACGACCACCCGGTCACGACGGGCGGACTGGGGCTGTTGGGTACGAAGCCCAGCGAGGAGGCGATGGAGGAGTGCGACACCCTGCTGATGGTGGGCACGTCGTTCCCGTACGGGAAGTATCTGCCGGAGCCGGGCAAGGTGCGGGTGGTGCAGATCGACAGTGATCCGACACTGATCGGCCTGCGGCTGCCGGTGGAGGCGCCGATTGCCGCGGACGCGAAGAAGGGCTTGCAGGGTTTGTTGCCGCTGCTGACCGGTGGGGACGGCTCGTTCCTGGCCAAGTATCGCAAGGAGATGGATTCCTGGCGCGCGGACATGACCGCCCTGCAGGACGAGAGCCGCGACCCGATCGCTCCGCAGTACGTGATGGGTGTGATCGATGAGCTCGCCACCGACGACGCGATCCTGACGTGCGACTCCGGCACGATCGCTACCTGGTCCGCGCGCCACTGGACTATCCGCGGGGACCGGCAGTACTTCATCTCCGGAAACCTCGCCACGATGGCGCCGGGCCTGCCGTACTCCATCGGCATCCAGCACGCCTATCCGGGCCGGCAGGTCATCGCGTACGTCGGTGACGGTGGGTTCGCGATGCTGATGGCCGACTTCCTCACCGCGGTGCGGCACGAGCTGCCGATCAAGGTGGTTGTCAACAACAACAACTCGTACGGGCAGATCCTCTGGGAGCAGATCATCCTCGGCTACCCCGAGTATGCGGTGCGGCACCAGCAGCCCGAGGCCGACTTCGCGAGTTGGGCGCGCGGTTGTGGGGCGTACGCGGCGAAGGTGACCAAGCCCGGTGATGTGCGCAGCGCCATCGCCGATGCCCTGGCCCACCCCGGTCCGGCGCTGGTCGACGTGGACGTCAACCCGAACGAGCCGCCGATGCCGGGCAAGGTGAAGTACGACCAGGCGAAGCACTTCACCGAGGCGTTCCTGCGCGGTCAGCCGCACAAGGTCGCGACGGTGGCGACGGTGGTCCGCGACAAGATCAACGAGTTGCGGGCATGACCGCGGTCGACCTGCCCGATCCTGTTCTGCGGATCCCGGACACCGGTGACATCGACGTCGCCGGGCTGGAACGGGACCTGGCGGTCGAGGTGGACGGTGAAGTCCGCTTCGACGCCGGGTCCCGCGGGGCGTACTCGACCGATGGGTCCAACTACCGGCAGGTGCCGATCGGGGTGGTCGTGCCGCGCACGGTAGAGGCCGGCGCCGCCGCGGTCGCGGTCTGCCGCCGCTATGGCGCGCCGATCACCTCCCGTGGCGGCGGCACGAGCCTGGCCGGGGAGTGCACCAACGTCGCGGTGATCATCGACTGGTCGAAGTACTGCCACCGGCTGCTCGAAGTGGACGCGGACAACCGCACCTGCCTGGTCGAGCCGGGCATCGTGCTGGACGTGCTCAACGACCAGCTGAAGGACACGGGCCTGGAGTACGGGCCGGAACCGGCCACGCACAATCACTGCACGCTCGGCGGGATGATCGGCAACAACTCGTGCGGCGCGACGGCGCAGCGCACCGGCAAGGTGGTCGACAACATCGTTGAGCTGGAGGTGCTGCTCTACGACGGCACCCGGATGTGGGTGGGGGAGACCCCGGACGGCGAATACGAACGTATCCAGACCGCCGGTGGCCGCCCAGCCGAGATCTACCGCCAGCTGCGCGCCTTGCGCGACGAGTACCTGGCACAGATTCGCACCCGGTATCCGAATATTCCGCGCCGGGTGTCCGGCTACAACCTCGACAGCCTGCTGCCGGAAAAAAATCTCCACGTCGCCCAGTCCCTGGTGGGCACCGAAGGCACCTGCGTGACGGTGCTGCGGGCCCGGCTCAAGCTCGTGCCGATCGTCAAGGCCCGCACCCTGGCTTTCCTGTCCTATCCCGATATCGCCGCCGCGGCGGACGATGTGCCGAAGATTCTGCCGCACGCCCCGATCGCGCTGGAGGGCATCGATCGCAAGCTGATCGACTTCCAGCAGCGTAAGAACCTCAACCCGGATGCGCTGAAGCTGCTGCCGGAGCGAGGCGCCTACCTGCTGGTGCAGATGGGTGGCGATACCAAGCAGGACGCTGACGCCGCGGCGGATGCGATGCTGGCTGCGCTGGGTAAGAAGCGGGACGAGCCGGATGTCGGCTTCTTCGACGACCCACAGCATGAGAAACAGATGTGGCTGATCCGGGAGTCCGGGCTGGGCGCGACCGCGCGGGTGCCCGGCCTGCCCGACACCTGGCCGGGCTGGGAGGACTCCGCGGTCGATCCGGACGACCTCGGCGATTACCTGCGCGACCTGCAGAGCCTGTACGACGAGTACGGCTACCAGCAGGCGTCGCTGTACGGCCACTTCGGGCAGGGCTGCGTGCATACCCGGATCCCGTTCGACCTGGTCAATGCCGACGGCATCGCGAAGTTCCGGTCCTTCATCGAGCACGCCGCCGACCTGGTGGTGCGTTACGGCGGGTCGTTCTCCGGCGAGCACGGCGACGGGCAGGCCCGCGGCGAGCTGCTGCCGAAGATGTTCGGCGACGACCTCGTTCGCGCGTTCGGGCAGTTCAAGGCGATCTTCGATCCCGGCAACCGGATGAACCCGGGCAAGGTGACCGCTCCGAACCCGCTCGACGGCCAGCTGCGCCTCGGCGTGGACTACAACCACGGCGACGTCGCCACGCACTTCCAATATCCGCACGACGAGGGCAGCTTCGGCCGGGCGGTGCTGCGCTGCGTCGGCGTTGGCCGCTGCCGTCGGCATGAAGGCGGCGTCATGTGTCCGTCGTACATGGCGACCAAGGAGGAGGAACACTCGACCCGGGGCCGGGCCCGGCTGCTGTTCGAGATGCTCGACGGCACGATTCGTGGTGGGGCCATCGCCGACGGCTGGCGGTCCGACGCGGTCAAGGACGCCCTCGATCTGTGCCTGGCCTGCAAGGGCTGCAAGGCCGACTGCCCGGTCAACGTGGACATGGCCACGTACAAGGCCGAGTTCCTGTCACACCACTACGAGGGGCGGCTGCGGCCCCGGACGCACTACTCGATGGGCTGGCTGCCCGTCGCCGCGGCCGCGGTCGCAGCCACCGCTCCCCGGCTGGCGAACGCCCTTTCGCACGCCCCCGGCCTGGCCTGGCTCGCGAAGAAGACCGCCGGGGTGGACACCCGCCGGGAGGTGCCGGTGTTCGCCGACGAAACCTTCCAGCAGTGGTTCGCCCGCCACACCCCCCGAGGCAGCGGCGGACGCGGCGAGGTGGTGCTGTGGCCGGACACGTTCACCAACCACTTCGATCCGGGTATCGCCCGGGCCGCCGTCGAGGTCGTCGAGGACGCCGGCTGGCGGGTCGTCGTACCCGAGCAGAAGGTGTGCTGCGGCCTGACCTGGATCTCCACCGGCCAGCTCGACATGGCCAAACGGGTGCTGATGCGCACTGTCGACGTGCTGCGGCCGCACCTGCGCGCCGGACACCTGATCCTCGGCCTGGAACCCAGCTGCACCGCGGTGTTCCGCAGCGACGCCGAGGAACTCTTCCCCGACGACCAGGACGTGCAGCGCCTGCGGCGACAGACGGTGACCCTGGCCGAACTGCTCACCGCACACACGCCCGGCTGGCAGCCGCCTCAGATCAACCGCACGGCGCACATCCAGACCCACTGCCACCACCACGCGATCATGGGCTACGACGCCGACACCAAGCTGCTGGCCGACGCCGGCGTCGACGCCGAGGTGCTCGACTCCGGCTGCTGCGGGTTGGCCGGCAACTTCGGCTTCGAAGAAGGCCACTACGAAGTCTCCGAGGCCTGCGCCGAACGGGTACTGCTGCCCGCGGTGCGCGACGCCGATCCGAGCGACGTGATCCTGGCCGACGGATTCAGCTGCCGCACTCAGGTGCAACAGAGCGACGCCGGCGGCCGCCGCGGAGTCCACCTGGCCGAACTGCTGCGCGCCGGCCTGGACGGCGACGACGGCCGTGGCGTTCCCGAACGACGCTGGGCCGATCGGCCCGAACCGCCCACGGCGGCGGCGCGGCTGGCGACCACGGCGGCGGTGGCGGGCGCTGCCGTCGTGGCGCTGGGCTGGGGGGTACGCCGATGGTCGCGCTGACCGCGTCGGCCTACACCGTCCCGACCGACGCCCCGGAGGCGGACGGCACGCTGGCCTGGTCCAGCACCACGATCGTGGTCGTGGAAGCGAGCGCCGAGGAGGTCACCGGGCTGGGCTGGACGTACGGACCGCCGGCCGCGGGTCAGGTGGTCACCGGCCTGCTCGCCGGAGTCGTGGAGAAGATCGACCCGGACGACGTGCCGGCCGCCTGGGTGGCGATGCAACGACGCCTGCGCAACGCCGGGCGCCCCGGCATCGGCGGCCTGGCATTGTCGGCCGCCGACAACGCGCTCTGGGACCTCAAAGCCCGCCGCCACGACATGCCGCTGACCCGGCTGCTCGGCACGGTCCGCCCGGTGGTCCCGGTCTACGGCAGCGGCGGGTTCACCACCTACGACGCCGAACGGCAGCATGCTCAACTGGCCGGCTGGGTGCACGACGAGGGCATCCCCCGGGTGAAAATCAAGATCGGCGAGTCGTGGGGCACCGACGTGCCACGCGATCTCGCCCGCATGGCCGCCGCCCGCCGCACGATCGGCGACGCCGAGCTCTACGTCGACGCCAACGGCGCCTACCAGCGCAAACAGGCGATCCGGATGATGCGCGCCGCCGCCGATCTCGACGTGCGCTGGTTCGAGGAGCCGGTCAGCTCCGACGACCTCCAAGGTCTCGGCCAGGTCCGGGACGCCGTCCACCCCGACGTCGCCGCCGGCGAGTACGGCTACGACCTCACGTATTTCGCCCGCATGGCCCCGTACGTGGACTGCCTGCAAGTCGACGTAACCCGCTGCGGCGGGATCACCGAGTTCCGGCGGGCCGCCGCAGTCGCGGCGGCCCACGGCCTCGAGGTATCCGGGCATTGTGCGCCGCACCAGCATCTCGCCGTCGCCGCTGCCACGCCGAACCTACGGCACCTCGAGTGGTTCCACGACCACGTCCGGATCGAGACGATGCTCTTCGACGGGACGGTGAACGCCGACGGGGGATCGGCGGCAGCGGGCGACGCCGGTCCGGGCAACGGGCTGACGTTCCGCCGTACCGATGCCGAGCAGTGGCGCGTCACCTGACACGCGAGGGACCGCGCCACCGCGGGCATCGGGGGAGAGGCGCAAATTACCGGCGGCGGACCTGCTTAGAGCGCCGGTTGGGGGGGAACGTGCCCTCGCTACGAAGGGAGAACGGATGCGCCGACGTGGTGGGCACGGCACCGGCACTCGGAGAGTGCGGCCGGCCCCGGCCCTCGTTCTGCTCCTGCTGCTCGCCGGATGTTCCGGCGGGTCGCAGTCGACCCTGCACGCCTCGGGGGCCGGCGCGCGGCGCACCGAAGGTCTCTGGTGGCTTTTCTTTTGGATCTCGGTCGCCGTCTTCGCCGAAGTGATGACTCTTCTGGGCTGGGCACTGTGGCGCCGCCGCCGTGCCACCGCCCGGGTCCGCGGCGGGGACGCGCTCGGTATGGTCAGCGTTCTGGGTGTGGCCATCCCGTTCGTCATCCTTGCCGTGGTCTACGGGATCGGCCTGCACGACCTCAACGCCCTCGCCTCACCGCCCGGGAAGAACGCCGCCGTGAACATCGAGGTGGTCGGCCACCGCTGGTGGTGGGAGGTGCACTACCCGGACCAGCCCGCAGCGGTGACGGCGAACGAGATCCACATTCCGATCGGCGAATCGGTGCGGGTGCGCCTGCGGACCGCGGACGTACAGCACAGCTTCTGGGTGCCGAACCTGATGCCCAAGACCGACCTCATCGCCGGCAAGGTCAACGAGACCTGGCTATACACGGATGAAGCGGGCAATTACCGGGGTCAATGTGCCGAGTACTGCGGCCAGCAGCACGCCTTCATGGCATTCCTGGTGGTCGCCGAGCCGCGAGCGCAGTTCGACGCCTGGGTGACCGCGCAGGCCCAGCCGACCACACCGACCCTCACCGCGGCGCAGCAGCGCGGCAAGGCGGTGTTCGAGCAAGGCTCCTGCGCCTCCTGCCACACCGTGCGAGGCACGTCCGCCGACGGCACGGTAGGGCCGGACCTCACGACGATCGGCTCACGATGGAGCATCGGCGCGGGCGCCGCCCCCAACGACGCCGGGCACCTCGGGGGCTGGATCGCCAACTCGCAGACCATCAAACCGGGTAACGCCATGCCGCCCCAGCCCGTCGCCGCCCAGGATCTGCCCGACCTGGTGGCCTACCTCCAGTCCCTGAAGTAAGGCGACCGACAGGAGCCCCATGTCCGCCAGCACCGAGGAAAGACCGAGTCCGAGCACGGACCCTCAGGAGCTCGCCCGCCTCGAGCAGGAGTGGGGCGAACGCCCGTCGGTGCACAGCTTCTTCAGCACCGTCGACCACAAGCGGATCGGTCGCCGGTACATGATCACCGCGGGGGCCTTCTTCATCCTGGCCGGCATGGATGCGATGGTCATGCGAACGCAGCTGGCCCGGCCCAACGCGTCGATCCTGTCGCCGGAGGAGTACGACCAGCTGTTCACCATGCATGGCACGGCGATGATCTTCCTGGTCGCCACGCCGATGTTCTTCGGGTTCGGCAACTTCCTGGTGCCCCTGATGATCGGCGCCCGGGACATGGCCTTTCCGCGACTCAACGCGTTCGGCTACTGGGTGTTCCTGTTCGCGGGATCGATCATGTTCGGCAGCCAGTTTCTGGGCAAGGCCCCCGACGGCGGCTGGTTCGGTTATGTCCCGTTGACCGATCGCCCGTACTCGCTCGGCATCAACCTCGATGTCTACTCGCTCGGACTGCTCTTCCTCGGCGTGTCCACCACCATCGGGGCCATCAACTTCATCGTCACCGCACTGAAGCTGCGCGCGCCGGGAATGTCGCTCAACCGGGTGCCGTTGTTCGTCTGGGCCATCGTGGGCACCTCGTTCATGGTGATCTTCGCGTTGCCGGCACTGAATCTCGACAACGCGATGCTGTTTCTCGACCGGCGCTTCGGTGCGCACTTCTTTGACCCGCACGACGGCGGCAGCACCCTGCTCTGGCAGCATCTGTTCTGGATCTTCGGGCATCCGGACGTGTACATCATCGTGATGCCGGCCCTCGGGATCGTCTCGGCGGTGCTACCCGCCTTCTGCCGGCGCGGGGTGGTCGCGTACCCGCTGATGGTCCTCGCCATCGTCACGATCTCGATCATCTCGTTCGGGGTGTGGGTGCACCACATGTTCGCCACCGGGCTGCCCCAGCTGTCCTACAGCTTCTTCAGCGCCGCCAGCACCTTGATCACTATCCCCTCCGGTATCCAGATCATCGGCTGGCTGGCCACGATGCTGCGCGGCCGGATCGTCGTGCGCACGCCGTTCCTGTTCGTCGTCGGGTTCATCGTGACGTTCGTGCTCGGCGGGTTCACCGGCGTCATGTTCGCCATCACCGCGTTCGACCAGCAGGTCACCGACTCCTACTTCGTCGTGGCGCATTTCCACTACGTGCTCTTCGGCGGGGCGGTGTTCCCGATGATCGCCGGCGTCTACTACTGGCTGCCGAAGTTCACCGGGAAGATGTTCAGCGAACGGCTCGGCCGGTGGGCGTTCTGGCTTGTTTTCATCGGCTTCAACACCACGTTCTTCCCGATGCACGTCGCCGGGCTGTTCGGCATGCCGCGACGGGTCTACACCTATCCTGGCGATCTCGGCTGGAACATTCCCAACCTCATCTCCACCATCGGCGCGTACGTCCTCGCGGTCGGACTGCTGCTGGTGCTGATCGGCGTTATCCACGCGATCCGGCGCGGCGCACCGGCCGAGGACGACCCGTGGGGCGGCGACACCCTGGAATGGGGCACGGCGTCCCCTCCGAAGCCGTACAACTTCGCCGTTGTCCCGCTGGTGCACAGCCTGCACCCGATGTGGGACGAACGGACGCGAACGGCGCTCGTCGAGGGCACGATCCTCACCGGACACCGCGCGGTGCAGACCAGCGAGTTGGACGGCCAGCACGAGCGTGTGCTCGAGATGCCCGAGCCGGCCCTGGTGCCCTTCGTCAACGCAGTCGGCATCCTCGTCGTCGTGCTGGGTCTGCTCTGGGGCTGGTACTGGGTGGCCGGTGCCGGGGCGGTCATCGTGGCCGGATCGCTGGCCCGGTGGCTGTGGCCGCCGGAACGGACGCCCGAGGAAGCGGGGGTGGCGCGGTGACCGCCGTGGCGAAAGAGGCTACTCAGGCTCAGGCGCTCGCCACCGAGATGCCGTCGGGCCGGACCACCGGCTGGTGGGGAATGATCCTGTTCGTCACTACCGAGGCGACCTTCTTCGCCGCCGCGCTGGGTAGCTACTTCTACATCCGTTTCCAGTCAGGGCAGTGGCCACCACCGGGCATCGAGGACCCGAAGCTCACCAAAGTGCTGTTCATGACGGCGTTGCTGTTGCCCAGCAGCCTGCCGGTCATGTGGGCCGAGCGCGGAATCCGCAAGGGACAGCGCTGGCGGCTACGGGCCGGCCTGGCCATCACCCTGGTGCTCGGGCTGGCGTTCCTGGGGATGCAGGTCTGGGAGTACTCCGAGGACCTGAAGAAGCACACCTTCACCACCGATGCGTACTCGTCGCTGTTCTACGGCATCACCACCTTCCACGGCTTCCACGTGGCGGTGGGGTTACTGATGGTGGGCTGGCTGTTGGCCGCGTCGCTGCGGGGCAGTTTCGGCTACCGCCGGCACGAGCGGGTCCGGCTGACCGCGATCTACTGGCACTTCGTCGACGTCGTCTGGGTGGCGATCTTCCTCTCCCTCTACCTCTCGCCGAGGCTGTGATGGGTTCCTCGACCAAGCGCCGCAGCCACCAGATCGGTGGCCTGCTCATGTGGTTCGCCGTGCTCGGCGGCGCGCTGGCCTGGGCCGTGCACGTCTTCGTCGCCTGGGGGGCCGACGAACTGACTTGCCAATCCGGGCACACCAGCGTCCAGGGTGTCCCGCTGCGTGCGGTGGTCGGTGCGGGTGTCGTCCTGCCCGCTCTGGTAGCGGCGGCGGCGCTGCTGATGGCGTGGCGGGCATGGCGTCAGACGAACGCCGCCAAGGGCGACGATGATCCGCGGATGGAGCGCGCCGGAATGCTCGCTCTGCTCGGCGTGTGCGCCAACGCGCTGTTTCTGGCCATCATCATCGCCGGCGGCGCCGCCGTTCTGGTGCTGGCGCCATGTCAGGGATGACCGCGATGATTCCGCTGGCCCACGGCGAGATCGGAGCCGGGGAAGACTGGACCGGTGTCGTCGGCATCCTGGCCGTGGCCGCGCTGGGAGCGGCCTACGGGCGCGGCGTCCAGGAGTTGTGGACCCGCAGGGGGGTCGGGGTCGTCCTGCCGGGGTGGCGGGTGGCCGCGTTCGGCGCGGGCCTGCTGATCCTGCTGTCGGCGCAGCAGGGGCCGATCCACGAGGCGTCGGAGCGATCCCTTGCCGGGCATATGACGCAACACATGATTCTCATGCTGGTGGCCGGTCCGCTGCTGGCAGCCGGGAGCGCATCGCTGCCGCTCGTGGTCGCCGCCCCCCGCCGGCTGCGCCGGGCACTGGGCCGGCTACGCGCCGCGGCCGCCAGCCGATGGTTACGCCGGCCGCTCAATACAGCGTTGATCGCGGCCGGGTTGCACACGGGCGTGCTGTGGTTCTGGCATCTGCCCGTGCCGTACCGATGGGTCGAGGAGAACGAGCTGGTCCACGGATTCGAGCACCTCACCCTGGTGAGCGCCGCCTGGTTTCTCTGGTCCACGCTGGTCGGCTCACGGGCGGCACGGCTCAGTCCACCGGTCGGGTTCCTGCTGCTGTTCGCGACCGGCATGCCGGCGGCAGCATTGGGCGCCGTCCTGACACTGGCCCCGGCCCCCATCTATGCCGCCGAGTTTCTGGCCGGCCCGGACCCCCTGGCGGACCAGCAGCTAGCGGGTTTGATCATGTGGGTGCCCATGGACGTCGTCATGCTGATCGCCGCCATCGTCCTTTTCCTGCGGTGGATCACGGCCCTGGAGCGGCGCACGCCTGGCGAGCGGGACATGCGACCGGAGCACGGTCGCAGCGGTACTGAGGAGGTGGCGGTGTGACGAACCGACTGCGCTGGATCTGGCCGATGGCGGCGGCAGCTGCGCTGGTCGCCGCGCCCGGTGGCTGCTCCACCCTGTCGCCCACCGCCCCGGCCGAGGTTCCGTCCGGGGATCCCGGCCGCGGAGCTCAGCTGATCAACCGGTACGGCTGCGGCTCGTGCCATACCGTGCCCGGCGTCAAAGGGGCCGATGGACTGGTCGGGCCGCCGCTCACCCGGTTCGGCAGTCGTTCCTACATCGCCGGGGAACTGGTCAACAGCGGCCCGAACCTGCAGCACTGGATCGAGAACCCGCAGGCGGTGGAACCCGGCACAGCGATGCCTGACCTGGGCGTCACCCCCGACGACGCCCAAGATATCGCGGCGTACCTGTTCACCCTGGACTGAGGAGCACGACCATGACCTCGCCACCCGCCGGCCCGGCCGGTCGGCCCGGCCGCCGCCTGCTGGCCGCCGCGGCCGGTCTCGGCCTGCTCGGCATGCCGGTGCTGGCCGAGCCGGTGCCGTCGTCACCCACCGCCGTCCCATCGCCGGTGTCCTCGACCGGGCCCACGGGACCCGCCGTTCCGGCCTCGGACCCCGGAGCGCGGCTCTACCAGCAGAGCTGCGCGAGTTGCCACGGGATGACCGGCGAGGGCAGCCAGCGCGGCCCGGCCCTGAGCGGGGTCGGACCCGCCGACGTTGACTTCCAGCTCAGCACCGGGCGGATGCCGGTGCAGCAGGAGCGCTACTCCGACGTCCACCGGGACGCGGTGTTCTCGCCGACCGAGATCGATGCGCTGGTGGACTACGTGGCATTGTTCCCGCCCGGCGGCGGACCGCAGATACCGGTCGTCACGGCCGGAGACGTCCGCAGTGGCCGGGAGCTCTACCTGACGTACTGCTCGGCCTGCCACTCGGCCGCCGGCGTCGGGGCCACACTCAACAACGGGCGGTTCGCGCCATCGTTGCTGCGCGCCACGCCGACGCAGATCGGCGAGGCCATCCGGGTGGGACCAGGCCTGATGCCACAGTTCCCGGCGAACGTTCTCGGTGACCGCGACATCGACGCGATCGCCACCTACGTCGACGTTCTTCAGGACGACCGGGGAAACCTGGACCGGGGCGGCTGGTCCCTGGGACGGCTGGGCCCCTTCCCGGAGGGCGCGGTGGCCTGGGTGATCGGTCTTGCGGCGCTGCTGTTACTGGCCCGCCGGCTCGGGAGCCGAGCCCGATGAGCGCGGACCCGGGGCCGATGGGGGGTGAGCGAGGGGCCGTTCGCGGCATCCGGATCGCGTTCGGCGTGTCCGTGCTCGGAGCGGCCGGTTTCGCGGTGGTGTACAGCGTGGGCGGCAACACGCAACTGCTCGGCGTCGGTCTGGGTGTCGCGTTCGCCGGGCTGGCCGTCGGGCTGTGGCTGTGGGGCCGGCACCTGCTGCCCAGCGGCGGCTATGTGGAGGAACGGCCGCCGCTGAGCGCGCCTCCGCAGCAGCGCGGGCTGCTGGCCGCGGCGGCAGCCGGCCCGCAGAGCCCGGTACGCCGGCGCGGACTGGTGGGCATGTTCGGGCTCGCGTTCGGCGCCATCGGTGTCGCGATGCTCTTCCCGCTTCGTTCGCTGTTGCCGTTGCGCCGGCCGGATCCCGTCACCGAACTGCGGCGAACGGCCTGGCGGGCCGGGGGCGTCCGGCTGGTGACACCCGAGGGTGTCCCGGTACGGGCCGACGACGTGAACAGCCAGACGATCCAGATCGTCGTGCCCGAGGGCCACCCCAAGGACGGCGACGCCCCGGCCTTCGTGGTACGACTCGACCCCGACCGGCTCACTGCCACGCCCGCCGGTGGTCTCGTCGCCGGAGGCCTGGTGGCGTACTCGCTGCTGTGCACCCACGCCGGCTGCCCGGTCGCGTTGTACGAGCAGACCACCGGCCGGATGCTCTGTCCTTGCCACCAGTCGGCGTTCGACCTGCTGGCCGGGGCGAAGCCGATCGCCGGTCCGGCCGCCCGTCCGCTTCCTGGCCTGCCGATCGAGGTGGACGCGGACGGCTACCTGCGCGCCCGCGGCGACTTCACCGCCCCGCCGGGTGCCGGCTTCTGGAGTCGCCCGTGATCACCCGACGGCTCTATCGTGCCCTCGACAGCCGCCTCGGCACCACCTCGGTCGGGCGGACCGCCCTGGCGAAGGTCTTCCCCGACCACTGGACATTCATGTTCGGGGAGCTCGCCCTCTACTGCTTCATCGCTCTCGTTCTCACCGGCACCTATCTCACTCTGTTCTTCGAGCCGAGCACCTCGGAGAAGATCTACGACGGGGCGTACGGGCCGCTGGCCGGCTCCGAGGTCTCCAGCGCGTACGCCTCGACCGTCTCGCTCAGCTTCGACGTACGCGCCGGGCTGCTGATCCGGCAGGCGCACCATTGGGCGGCGCTGCTGTTCGTCGGCGCCATCGTCCTGCACCTGCTGCGGGTCTTCTTCACCGGCGCCTTCCGCCGGCCCCGGGAGATCAACTGGGTGATCGGGATGACCATGCTCGCGCTGGCTCTGCTCAACGGCTTCACCGGCTATTCCATGCCGGACGACCTGCTGTCCGGCACCGGTCTGCGGATCATCTACTCGGTCGTGCTGTCCATTCCCGTCGTCGGCTCGTGGATCGCTCTGCTGGCCTTCGGTGGCGAGTTCCCCACGGACGCCACGACGCCACGGCTGTACATCAGTCACGTGTTCATCGTTCCGGCGATCTTCGCGGCGCTGATCTCCCTGCACCTGGCGATCATCATCCGCCAGAAGCACTCGCAGTTCCCCGGGCCCGGCCGCAATGAACGCACCGTCGTCGGCTCCCGGCTCTGGCCGGCCTACACCGTACGGTCGCTCAGCCTGGCCACTGGCGTGCTCGCCGTCGTCTTCGCTCTCGGTGGTCTGGTCCAGATCAACCCAGTGTGGATCTACGGCCCGTTCAACCCGGCCCAGGCCACCTCGCCGGCCCAGCCGGACTGGTACGTGGCCTGGGGCGACGGCGCGCTGCGGCTGTTCCCGAGAATCGAGTTCCACGTGTTCGGGCACCTGGTGCCTGCGCCGTTCCTGCCGGCCGTCGGCCTGGGCACGGTGACCTTCATGTTGCTGTACGCGTGGCCCTGGCTCGAGCGGTGGCGAACACCCGACCGGGCGGAGCACCAGGTGCTCGAGCGACCTCGGGAACGCCCATGGCGAGTGGCCATCGGCGCGTGGGCGCTGACCTTCTTCGCAGTGCTGCTCGTGGCGGCGGCCGACGACATCATCGCCCGGCTCACCGCCATGCCGGTGACCGGCATTCTGCGTACCCTGCAGATCCTCGTGTGCACGTTGCCGTTCGTCGTGGCGGCGGTGGCCTTCGGCGTGGCCCGGGCACTCAAGGCGGGAACCGCGTCGAGCCTCGCCGAGCTGACGGCCGAGGATGTCCGCGCCGGGCTGTCCGGCGCTGACGGTCCCGGCCCGGCGGACGAAGCCCCCGATCAGTCGATCCAGCTGTGGCGCAACCCGGACGGCACCTGGCGGTGGCGCTGGAGCGGCGGCGGCGAGCAACTGACGAGCAACGAGGCATACCTGAGCCGCGACGAGGCGGTCGCAGCGGCGCGGATTGCCTTCGCCGGCGTGCCGATCGACCGAGCCGACCCGCCGGAGGGGGTCATCCTGCCAGGCCCGCGGCAGGAGCCGGGCTGGGGCACGCGGCTGGCAGCGGGAGTCGTCTGGGTCGCCTTGGCGGTCTGGGGACGGCGGCGTTCCAAGACCGACGACAGGACGGAGGTCTGATCTCCGGCGTTCAGCCGCCGAGGCGCCTGAACGCCGCGTGCACCACGGTCACCCTTCCGTGGTCGTCGGTTACCGGCCGGGCGGCGAACCGGACGCGGCTGATCTCGCCGTGCCGGCGCAGCCGCACGGCGTAGTCGACGGGCTGCTTGAGCCGGGTGAGTATGCGTACGGCGTCGGCGATCAGCGTCTCGTCCTCGGCCACGACATAGCGGCGCAGTGCGCCCAGCTTGACCGGACCGAGGCGCGGATCGCGGCGGAGCACCTCGTAGGCCATCGGCGACCAGGTCGCCTCGCCGCCGGTCAGATCCCATTCGGCCCAGCCGCCGCCGACAGCCAGCTCGAGCAGCCGCAACCTGTCGGCGAGGGCGTCCCGGCCAGGCTGGCGCCAGTGAATCAGGATGCCGTCGCCGAACTTGGACGCCCGGCCGCTCATGGCCACGGTGACCGGGCCGCGAGCCGTTTCGATGTCGACCTCGATTGGCCCCCACTCGGCGAAGCCGCCAGTGCGCATCGCCGCGAGGTAGACCTTGGCGATACCGGCGGAGAGGACGTGCGGATAGAGCTTGCGCAACCGGCGCCCGATGATCTCGGCCGGCACCCGGCCGGCGACATCCACCGTTTCCGGGCTGCACGCCTCGAACTGCCAGTCCGCGATCTCTCCGGCCTCGCCGCGCACCGGGCGCAGCAGCGCATAGCAGGCGGGGAGCGCGCCGACCACGATCGTGGCCCAGCGCGCGGCGGGCGATGCCGGCGCTGTCCGGGCGTCGCCGGCGCGGAGCATCTCGGACAGGCGGAGGCCGGCGGCTTCGGCCAGCGCGGCCACGTGGGCGCGGGTCGCGTCGTCCGGAACCGTCGGGCGTGGCCAGAGCACCGACGCGACTCCGAAGATCCGGCCGTCCTCACGCAGCGGCAGGCACGCCCGTAGATCGCCCGCTCCCAACAGCTGGTAGCCGCGCGTGGCCGCTTCCTGTCCGGTGATCCAGAGAGGACTGTCGGTGGCCACCGCGCGCAGATATGCCACATTGAGGGAGCTGGGCGTGCGGCGCCACCTACTCACCAGCTCGGGCGACAGCCCGTAGGTGCCGACCAGCCGCACCGCTCCGTCGGGTTCCAACACCCCGAACAGCACGGCATGGACGCCCACTTCGCGCAGGCCCTCTCGCCAGAGGACCGACGCGAGTTCGTCGCCGTCCGTCACCTGTGCCATCGCGGCCCGCAGGCGGCTGAGGCGATCGCCGGTAGCGCGGCTGGTAACCGCCGGACCATCCGGCGCGTCTGCGCGGATCGGGCACAGGTTGCCGAGGTAGCGCTCGGGGCGGAATTGCTCGACGGCCGCCTGGCGACCTGCGATGGTCGCCGGGGGTGGTGGGACACCGATCACCTCCGCCGCGGTCTGGACAAGTGTCGACCGGCGCCGGCGGGCGGTTCGGGTCAGGTGATCGAGCGCAGTGTCGATCGAGCAGTCCAGTCGCACGCTCAGCATTCCCGTCGCCTGGTCGACGAGGGCTTGCGCCTGCTGTTCGGAGCCGGCGTGCCGCACCTCGCCGGCGAGGTGTCGGAGCGTCTCGGCCAGCGCATGATCGTCGCTGGGCGGATCCGGCGCATCGATGCCGGCCGGTGGCCGGGCGTCCGCGGATGACGGCGACGATGCCGGGACCGGTCGATTCAGGCCCGAGGCTATCACGGCGAACGCGCCGGTGACGGCGATGAGGCGCTCGCGGCCGTCGAGGACCGGCTCCAGCACCATCCGTACGGGGTTGGATCGGTCGCCCGCACTCACCCGCACGGTCAGGTGGGTGCCGGTGTGATCGCGTAGCAGCATCTCGATCGCGGCCGCGAGGATGCCGCGGTCCTCCGGTTTCGCGCAGCGGTCCAGCTCGGCCAGCGGGAGCGCCGTTCCCTCCCCGATCACCTCGGCGTTCTCGGGTGCCCAGTGCACCTCGCCGGTCTGCAGGTCCCACTCGGCCCACCCGGCGGGGCCTACATCATGCACCGAGCGGATGCGCTCGAGCAGTTCGTGCCGGTGGTCGTCGTGCCGCCAGGTGATAAGAATTCCTTCGCCCAGGCGGGCGGCCCGGATCCAGATCGTGGTGGCGGCGCTTCTGCCGAGCGGTTCTCGCGCCGGTCCGTAGGTGAAGGGTTGCCCCGTGCGAAGGACGTCGTCGTAGCCGCGAAGAATGGCGCTGCCGGCCAGTTGTGGATGCAGTTCGAGCAGCCGCCGTCCGACAAGCTGATCACCGGTGCGGCCGACCGCGTCGCGAGCGCCCGGGCTGCATTTGTCGAAGCGCCAGTCAACGGTCACACCGGATTCGTCGGTTACGGGACAGAGCAGAGCGAACGATCCCGGCAACGCCTCCAGCACGGCCTCCAGCCAGTGCGCGGACGCGGCGGCGATCGAGGTGCGCCGATCCGACTGCGGTCGATCCAGGCGGCGTCCCGCTGCGGCGGCCAGCGCGGCGACCAGCGCCCGCCCGGTCTGGTCCAGACCCGGGTCGTCGTCGAACAGGACGACCACGACACCGAAGACCTTCCCGTCGCGCCGTAGCGGAAGACAGGCACGGAAACCGGCGTCGCCGAGCAGCTCGAGCCCGGCCGCAGCCGCGTCCGCCCGGGTGAGCCACAACGCGCGGCCCTCGGTGACGGAGGTCAGGAAGCCGACCTTCAGCTCCGGCGGCAGCCGCTGCCACGAGCTGACGAGTCCGCGTGGCAGCCCGTGCGAGCCGACCAGTCGCACGGCACCGTCCTCATCCCGGACAGCGATCACCACTGCCACGGCTCCGCACGGCCGCAGGCCCTCGGCCAGCAGGGCCTCCGCCACGCTGTCGGCGTCGCTCGCACTCGACATCGCCGCGCAGGCCAGGTGGTAGCGAGCGGCCTCCTGGTCGGGCAGGGCGGACGGCCGGGGAAAGGCATCGTCCGGAGCCGGCTCGGGATGGACCGGCGCGGTCAGGCCCAGCAGTCCGGCGGCTACTTCAGCGACCTTCGTATTGGTGCGCTGAGACATCCGGACGAGCTGCTCGAAGGCCTGCTCGGCCGAGCAGTTCAGGCGCGCCATCAGCACACCCTTCGCCTGCTCGATCACCGAGCGGGAGCGCTTCGCCCAGCGCAGGCCGGCCAGCTCCTCGCCCAATCTCAGCACCGCGGCGGCCGCGGTCTCCGGCTGCTGCCGGCGCCGGGAGGAGCCGGACGTTGGCTGAGGTGGCCGCACCGGCATCGACCTCCCTTGCCCGGATCCGGTTCGTGTCACTCAGATGGACTCTATCCGTATCTTGCCGGGGGACGCCGCCGCGGCGGTGGGCCTGGGTACCTGGCCGGTACCGCCCTGACGGAGGCGGCGGCGTTGCCGACAGGCGGCGGGTGGACGGCGGTGCCGGGCCGGCTCGCGGCCGGCGAAGTGACCGGCGGCATCACGCGGCGGCGATTATCCGGGACGAACCGCGGGTAGGCGCCCGCGTAGCTGCACCAGGTGTAAGTCCAGGGAGGTCGGTCGATGATCTCGAACAGGTCGGATCCGGCCGTCGGCAGCGCCGGACGGCGTCCCCGCGGTCCGGCGTCGCGGCCGTCCGCGCATCGGGTGGTCCTGGCGGCGGGCCTGGTGTCCGCCGGGCCGTTGCTGATCATCCACGACGGGTGGCGTGGTGCGATGCCGGCCGCCGCGGCCGTCGGATACGCCGCATGGCTCCTGGCCGGCAAGCGATGGCCGCGGTGGTTCCACCGGCCCGCCGTGGCGTCAGGGGTGAGAGCCGGAGAGGAGCCCGCATCCGGGCGTGGTCATCCAGACGGCAGCTCCGCGGCCGCAGGCGGAAGCACGCCGCGGTCCGGCCCCGAGTAGATGGTCCGCAGCGCGAGTCGCACCCCGGCCGAGCGCAGTGCGCCGCGGACCCCGGAATGCAGAAGGGCCGCCTTGGCCGCATTGCCGCCCGGTCCACCGTGCACACCCCCGCCGGGATGCGCGGCCGCGCTTGCCAGGTAGAGACCGCGGACCGGTGTCTCCGGCCGTCCCAGCCCGGTCACCGGGCGGAAGATCAGTTCCTGGAAGATTTTTGCCGTGCCGCCGTTGATCGCCCCGCCCACGAGGTTGCCGTCGGCGTCGTTAAGACCGGCCGGCGTCTCCAGTATCCGGTTGACCACGAGGTCCCGGAAGCCCGGTGCGTGGCGCTCCAGCAGGTCCTCTACGGCTTCGACCTGTCGCCGCAGGATGTCGGCGTCACCGCGAAGGCTCCGCGGCAGATGGGTGTACGCCCACAGCACCTCGGTGCCGTGCGGTGAGCGGGTCGGATCGGCGGTGGTCATCTGGCCGAGCAGGAGGAAGGGCTTCGCCGGCCGGCGCCCGGTCGTCAGGGCGGTGGTGTAGTCGCTCAGACCGTCCATATCGGCGCCGAGATGTACCGTCCCTGCCCGGCCCACCTCGGCCGTCTTCCACGGCATCGGCGCGGACAAGGCCCAGTTGAGCTTCAGCGTCGACGGGTCCCACTGGAAGCGCCGTAGGTCGTCGAGGAAGCGGCTGGGCAGGTTCTGTGCACCCACCAACGTAAGGAAGAGGGTCGGTGCGTCGATGTCGGCGACGACAGCCCGCCGTGCACCGATGACCTCGCCCGACGCTGTGCGAACGGCCTGTGCCCGGTTGCCGCGCACCAGAATTCTCTCCACGGGCGTCCCGCACCGGATTTCGCCCCCGGCGGAACGCAGGCGACGGACCAGCGCGGCGGTGAGCATGCCGGAACCGCCGCGTGGCGCCGGGAACCCGAACCGCTGCCCCACCATGGTCATCAACCAACCGAAGACGGCGCTGCCCGGTTCCTCGGGCGACATGTCCGAATGCAGGGCCGTGCCGGCCAGCAACAGCCGCGCGCCGTCGCCGCGGAACTGCTCCTCCCCGAGACGGCGGACCGGCAGCATGGCGAAGCGGGCGAAGCGTGCCGCATCCCCCGGGCCGAGCCGGCGCAGCAGGTCGAGCCCGGGACGGATCGGTGGGAACGGCTGGAACAGCGCGTCCAGCACCGCGTCGCCGAGGCGGTCCCACCGGCGTACGAGGTCGAGCCACGCCTCGCCGTCACCGGCGGCGAAGGCGTCCACCGAGGCGGCCGTCTCGTGTGGGTCGCGTGACATCACCGCCGCACGCCCGTCGGGCAGCAGGTGGGCCAGCACCGCCGGCGCGTGCGACCAGGTGAGGCCGTGCTCGTGCAGGTCGAGCCCGCGCAGGACAGGCGAGGCGGCGCCGAGCGGATAGAATGCGCTGAACAGGTCGGTGACCCAGCCAGGGCCCAGCGCGTCGGTCGACCGGGCCGCCCCGCCCGGCGTGTCCTCGGCCTCCAGCACCAGCACGCTCCAGCCGGCGTCCGCCAGCAGGTTGGCGGCGACCAGCCCGTTGTGCCCGGCACCGACGACGACCGCGTCGTATCGGCTGCGATATGTCATCACGAATCCCCTCTTACGGCCCTCACTTGGTACCCAGCAACCGCCGGACCTCACCGGCGGCGGGGTCGTCCGGTGCTGTTTTGAGGAATCGGCGGAGGGTGACGGCGGCCTGTGCGGATCCTTCCGCGCGTTGCGCCAAGCCGAGGATCAGCAAGGCCTCGGTGTCGTCCGGACTGCTGCTCAGGACCGTCGCGGCGGTGCTCGCCGCCTGGTCGGCGTTGTTCGACCGCAGCAGGGCGAACGCCAGCCTCAGCCGGGTGGAGTCGTCCGGCTGCTGCTGAACCGCGTCGCGGTAGACCTCGGCGGCCTCGGCGTAGCGACCCTGGCCCTCCAGCGATCTCCCGAGAGCGAGCAGTGTGCTGACGGGGGCGGCAGTCGTCGAGTCGGCGGCGGCTGGAGTGCTGCGATGCTGGTTCGGAGCTGCGAACGCCACCACGGCGACCAGCAGGACGACGCCGGCGGCGAGAACGTCCCAGAGCCGGGGCAAGCGGCGCGGGGCGGGGCTGGTGGATGGCGGGCCCGCTCGGCTGCCGCGTCGCTGCGGGCGCCAGGCGAGCACTACCAGTGAGGCGACGACCGCGATCGGCAGCAGCCAGAGGACCACGCCGAGTCCACCGTGCGGCGGGTCGGTGAGGATGCCGGCGCCGTATCGGTCGACGAAGTAACGCCGCACCTGGGCGGGCGAGCGTCCGGCGGCCAGTTGTTGCGCGATCGAGTCGCGCATGGCGGCGGCCATCGGCGACTGCGACTGAGCCACCGACTCGCCCTGGCAGGCGGGGCAGAGCAGCTGCGCGGCGATGGTGTCCGCCGATTCCGGGCGGGTGGCGGCCGACCGCCACACGGCCAGCCCGGTGCCGGCCAGCAACAGGGCCAGCAGGGCGTACGTGGCAAGCCGCCGCGCGTTCACGAAGCCAGCAGCGCGGGCACGCGCTGCTCCAACCAGGCGGCGTCGACCGCGCCCTGCGTCCACCACCGCACCCGTCCGGCCCGATCCACCAGGAAGCTTTCCGGCACACCGCGGGCTCCCCACGCCACCGCGAGCGTGCCCTGCGGATCCGCCACGCTGGTCAGGTCGCTCGCACCGACCTCGGTGAGCAGGCGGTGAGCGGACTCGAGGTTGTCGCGCATGTCGATGCCGACCACCCGGAAACCGTCCGCCGACCACCGGCGCTGGGCCGCGGCGAGCGCGGGAAGTTCCTGTCGGCAGGGGTCGCACCAGGATGCCCAGACGTTCACCAGCACGACCTGACCATGCAGCGCGGTCAGGTCGAAGCCGGTTCCGTCCAGGGTCGTGCCGCGCAGCGGGGGAGCGGGGTCGTCGCGCGGTTGCGTCTGGGTCTGATCGGCGGCTGCGGCCGAATCCGGGGACGTCCTGACTCCTGCTGCGAGCATGACACCGAGGCCGACCACGGCCAGGACGGCGACCGCGACCCCGATAAGCCGGCGATTCATACCGCCTCCGCCGCGAGTACCGGTTCGCGCTCCGGTTCGGCCGGCTCCCGAGGGCTGCCGGCGGGCAGCCGTGCGGCCGCCAGCAGCCCGCCGAGCGCGATCAGGGTGCCGCCCAGCCACACCAGTCCAACCCCCTGGTTCACGGCCAGGCGGACGGTAGCCGTGCTGCCGTCCTCCGCGACGGCGAGCACGGTGGCGTACACGTCGCGGGTGGCGCCGGACCGGATGGCGGGCACGCTGACGGTGAGGTCGCGGGCAGGGTAGTAGCGCATCTCCGGATCGCTGGCGCCGCTCGCGGCGCCGCCCAGGGTCAGCCGGACGCGGGCGTTCATGCCGGACTCGGCGCCCTGCCGATCCACTGCGTCCAGACGAGCGGTGACCTTTCCGACGCGCAACGTGTCGCCGATGCGTAGCTGCTGTTCGGTGCTGAGTGTGTACGCGGATGAGGCGGCCACACCCACGGCGACGACGGCGAATCCGGCGTGTGCGACCAGCCAGCCGATCCGGCGAAGCCCGTGCGGCCGGCGGGCCGCCGCTTGTACGAGACCGGCCAGCACGTAGGCCCCGAGGCCGAAGGCGGCCAAGGCGAGAACGCCCGGTCGGCTGATCAGCCCCACCAGGACGACTGTCGCGAGACCCGCGAGCGCCGGTCCCCGTGCGCCCCGCAGGTCGGCGGTCCGCCCGGGACGGAGCATGGGAGCGAGACCCATCAGCAGCAGGACGACCAAGGTGACCGGCACGGCGGACCGGTCGAAGTAGCCGGGTCCCACCGCGGCCTGGCTGCCCTGCACCGCCTCGACCAGCAAGGGGAACAATGTTCCGGTCAGGACGATCGTGGCGACCGCCACGAGTAGCACCGCGTTGCCCAGCATCGCCGACTCGCGCGACAGCAGCAACGACCCGCCGGCGGGGTCGGCCGCGGCGCCCGCGCGCCACACCGTCAGGCCGAGCACGACCGCCACCGACAGCAGGACGAAGCCGAGCAGCATCGGACCCAGCGGCGACGCGGTGAAGGCGTGCACGCTCGCCACGGCGCCGGAGCGGGTCAGAAATGTGCCGACCAGCACCAGGAGGAAGGTGCCGCAGGCCAGGGACGTGTTCCACGATCGCAGCGCCGGTGTTCGCCGACCGGCGACCAGCGTATGCAGGAGCGCCGTCGCGGTCAGCCAGGGCAGCAGCGAGGCGTTCTCGACCGGGTCCCAGGCCCAGTACCCGCCCCAGCCGAGCACCGCGTACGACCACCACGCGCCCATCGTGATGCCGGCGGTCAGCAGGGCCCAGGCGGCGAGCGTCCATCGGCGTACGACCGCACCGAAGATCTGATCCGTCCGCCCGGTGGCGAGAGCGGCGATGCCGTAGCCGAACGGCACCACCAGTGCGATGTAGCCGGCATACAGCAGCGGCGGATGGATGCCCATCGCCGGGTGCTCGCGCAGCAGCGGGTTCGGGCCGGGCCCGTCGGCCGGCGTCGGCCAGACGGCGGCGAAGGGATTCGCGGCGAAGTAGGTGAGCGCGAAGAAGAAGACCGTGACGACCCCGGTCACCGCCAGCGCCCCCGGCCGTAGGGGGTCCCACTCCTGGTGACGCCGTCGGCGGCCGAGCAGCACCGCACAGCCGGCCAGGATCAGCAGCCATAGCAGCAACGACCCGTCGAGCGCGGCCCACAGGCTGGTGACCGTGTAGTGCAGCGGGACGTTGCGGCCGCCGTTCTCGGCGACGTACCGGATGCCGAAGTCGTGCCTGATCAACGCCGACTCCAGGTCGGCGCAGGCGAGCACCGCGGCGGCCAGGGTCACCCAGCCGGCCGCGCGCGCCGGCCGGGTGGCGGCACCGACGAGAGCCACGCGCAGCCACAGCAGGGCCGACGCGACCGCCGCGATGAGACCGAGACCGAGGCAGAGGTCGCCGAGCCGGCCGGTCACCGGTTGTCCCCTTCGCCGGTCTGGGCCGGTTGGTACTCGTTGCCGTGCTTGGCCATCACCGTGTCGGAGTGGAAGACACCCTGGCCGTCCAGGGCGCCCTCGACGACCGCGTCCTGGCCTTCTCGAATGGTGCCCGGCAGGTCCTCGGCCTGTTCTACCTCGATCTGGCTGGTGCGGTCGGCGAGCCGGAAGCGGGTGAAACCTCCCTCGCTGTGCAGGGAACCGGGAACCACCTCGCCGCCGAGGCGTACCCGCGCGGTGGCGCCGTGCAACACCTCGGTCGGGGTGCGATAGAAGGTCAGGGTGTTCTGCAGGCCGGCCACGACGAGCAGTGCAACGCCCGCGACCACCACCAGGGTCAGGAGCAGCCGGGCGCGGTGCGGTGTCACGGCTGAGCCGCCACGGCCGGGCGCGGCGCCGGTGAATCCACTGCGGCACAGGTTTCCAGGACGGCCAGACGGTGCAGGAACACCCAGGCGGCCGCGACGGTGCTCGCGGCGACGCACAGAAGCAGTGCAGTGAGCATCAGTCCGTTGATCGGCGGGGCGACGTTCGGCGCCAGGAGCGTGGCCTGCTGATGCAGTGACCGCCACCAGACGACGGAGAAGTGCACCACCGGCACGATCAGGAAACCGGCCAGACCCAGCCACGCCGCGCGGCGGGCGCCCCGGTGGCCGTCCTCGTCACTCCAGCGCAGGGTTGTCTGAGCCAGGTAGACCAGGAACATCGCGATCGTGCTCACGATGCGCGGATCCCAGGCCCACCAGACGCCCCAGGTCAGCCGCCCCCAGAGGGTGCCCGCCGCGAAGGTCAGCGCCGTCGACGCGAGGCCGATCTCCGCGGCGGCCCGAGCCGCGCGGTCCCAGCGTGGATCCGCCCAGACGAGATACCCGCCGCTGCAGATCAGCACGGCGAAGAAGGCCAGATAGGCGGTCCAGGCGGCGGGGACATGCAGGTACATGAGGCGCTGCGCCTGACCCTGCACCGCGTCCGCGGGTGCGACCGTCAGCCCGACCAACAGGCCCGCCGCGCTGAGGCCGGCGGCGCCCCAGCCCACGTTGCGCCGATCGGCGGCGGCCCGGGGTCCCGCGAGTAAGGGCGTCGGTGGGTTTTTCGGCATGGGCACTCCTCCGTCGACCGGTTGACTGGGCTGAGCCCGCTTTACCGATCCGGCGCCGCTCAAACGCCGTCGCGGTGCCGTTCTGGACGAGATGTAGGCGCCGGCCGAGGTCACTCTTGATGGGGGTCGGTGCTCGGCTCGCTGAACGCCGCGCCCGGGTCCGCGTCGGTGCGTTCGGCGTCGGCGAGGGCGAGGACTTCGTCGCCGGCCCGCAGGACGGTGTCTCGTCCCACCGGCACCAGACGCCCCTCCCGGTTCACCATGCTGATCCACAGGTTCTCGCCGACGGCCAGGTCGCCGATGGCCGTGCCGTCCGCGGCCGACCCGGTGGCTACCCGGTAGCGGCGCAGTCCGGTGGGCTGCTCACGAAAACGCATGCCGAGCGCCCAGGGCTCGAGTTGCGTGGTCTTCATCGGCACCCGCGCCCACTTCGCCACGGTGGGAACGAGGCCGCCCTGGACGACGACGGAGAACGTGACGACGACGAACACGATGTCGTAGATCCGTTCGGCGCCGGTGATGCCCGAGGTGAAGGCGAACGTGCCGAGCAGCACCGGCACCGCGCCCTTGAGACCGGACCACAACACGAAAAGGCGCTCGCCCAGGCGCAAGCGGATCGGCAGCAAGAGCAATCCCACCAGCACCGGCCGTACGAGGAGGGTGAGTACCGCGGCGATGAGTAGTCCCGGCCACAAGGCGTTGACGCGACCCAGGTCGTGCAGCGAGATCGTGAGGCCGAGCACGACGAAGGCGACGACCTCGGCCAAACTGGCGACGGCGCTGTGGAAGCGTTCGATCTCCCGCTTGTACGGCGCGTTCGGGTCGCCGACCACCACGCCGGCGACGAATACCGCGAGGAACCCGGACCCGCCGGTCACCGTCGCGAGGCCGTAGATCACCCCGGCGAACGCCAGGGTGCGCATCGAGTACAGCGCCTCGCTGGGCAGCGGCAGGCGGCGCATGAACTGCAGGAGAACCCAGCCCCCCAGGGCGCCTGCCAAGCCGCCGAGGGCCATCTCGCGGGCGAATTCCCCCAGCCCGCTCAGGACGGCGCCGCCGCCGCTCATGCCGGCCGTGCCGACCAGTGCCGCCATCAGGGCGATGCCGACCGGGTCGTTGGCGCCGGCCTCGCCTTCGAGCAGCACGCCGGATCTCCCGACGATCTCGCGCCGGCCGAGCACGGAGAACACGACGGCCGGGTCGGTCGGCGAAAGCGCGGTCCCGAGCAGCAGGGCGATCTGCCAGCCGAAGCCCAGGATGGCGTGGACGAACAGCGCGATACCGGCGGCTGTCATCGCGGTGCCGGCCACGCCTACCGACAGCACGGCGGTGATGTTCGGCCTCAACCGCCGCCAGCCGATACCCATGCCCCCGTCGAAGAGAACCATGATGAGCGCCGCGGTGACCACGTTCTGCACGGTCTCCACTCGCGTCGACCCGAGCGCCGGGAAGAGATCGGAGGCCACCGCCGCGCCGACGAGGAACAGCGCCGGCGCGGGAACGCGGATCCAGTCGCTGACGCGGTTCGACAGAATTGCCGCCAAGGCCACCAGCGACACTCCGAACACAACCCAGCCGAAATGTTCTACGCCATTCACGACGACCGGGCTACCCCGGACCGGCTCGCGCATGCACCGCCGTTCGGGAACTTCCGATCGAGTCGGTGCCGCCTGTTTGAGCCAAGTCGAGCGGGGTAGGCAGGGCGCGATCCAGGAGGTGGCGATGGGCCTGCGTGAGACCTTCCTGCCGTGGCCGGCGCTGCGGCAGGCCGCGGCTGCGATGGGCCGGGGAGACCGGTCGGGCCGCGGTGCTGCGGCGCGTTCCCGTGCGACGGATCGGTTGCAACCGCGCACCGAAACCGCCGACCGGGTAGTAGACAGCGTCTGCCCGTACTGCGCGGTTGGTTGCGGACAGCTCGTCTACGTCAAGGACGACAAGGTCGTGCAGATCGAGGGTGATCCCGCCTCGCCCGTCAGCCGCGGCCGGTTGTGCCCCAAGGGTGCGGCTACCAAGCAACTGGTGACCAATCCGCTGCGGGAGACCAAGGTCCGCTATCGCCGTCCGTACGCGACCGATTGGGAGGAACTCGACCTCGACACGGCGATGGACATGATCGCCGACCGGGTGATCGCCACCCGCCGGGACACCTGGACCGACTTCGATGAGCAGGACCGGCGAGTCCGCCGCACGCTGGGCATCGCGATGCTGGGCGGTGCGACGCTGGACAACGAGGAGAACTACCTGATCAAGAAGCTTGGCACAGCATTAGGAGCCGTACAGATCGAGAATCAGGCTCGTATTTGACACTCCTCCACCGTTCCCGGTCTGGGAACCTCTTTCGGTCGCGGCGGCGCGACGACCTTCCAGCAGGATCTGCAGAATGCCGACTGCATCGTCATGCAGGGCTCCAACATGGCCGAGTGCCACCCGGTCGGCTTCCAGTGGGTCATGGAGGCGAAGGCCCGGGGCGCCACGCTGATCCACGTCGACCCCCGGCTGACCCGGACCGGCGCCCTGGCCGACCTGCACGTGCCGATCCGGGCCGGTACGGACATCGCCCTACTAGGTGGCCTGATCAACTATGTGCTCAGCAACGGGCTGGAGTTCCGCGAGTACGTGGTCGCGTACACGAACGCGGCCACGATTCTGTCCGAGGACTTCCGCGACACGGAGGATCTCGACGGCCTGTTCTCCGGCTGGCAGGACGACGAGGGCAGCTACGCCACCGACAGCTGGCAGTACGAGGGCGTCAGCGTCGCCGGCTCGGCCGGTAAGCGGAAGCAGGGCGCCAAAGAGGGTAAGAGCGCCGAGGAGTCCGGTAAGAACCGCTCGCGGGAGCGGCACGTGACCGGGCGCGGACACGAACACGGCAGCCACGGGGCGTCGCTGGAGGATCTGCACCAGATCCGCCGCGACGAGACGCTGCAGGATCCGCGCTGCGTGTTCCAGATCCTCAAGCGGCACTACGGCCGGTACACACCCGAGATGGTCGCCCGGGTCTGCGGCGTCCCGGTGGAGGTATTCGAGCAGATGGCCCGCGCGATCACCGAGAACTCGAACCGGGACCGCACGACGGCCTGGGCGTACTCGGTGGGCTGGACCCAGCACACCGTCGGGGTCCAGTACATTCGGGCCGCGTCGGTGTTGCAGCTGCTGCTGGGCAACATCGGCCGTCCGGGTGGCGGCATCCTTGCCCTTCGCGGACACGCCAGCATTCAGGGCAGCACCGACATCCCGACGCTGTACAACCTGCTGCCGGGCTACCTGCCCATGCCGCACCCGGATTCGCACGGCGACCTCGACCAATACGTCGCCGACGACTCTTCCGACACCGGCTACTGGGGCAACATGCGCTCGTACGCGGTCAGCCTCCTGAAGGCGTACTGGGGGGACGCCGCCACTGCGGAGAACGACTTCTGCTTCGACTACCTGCCCCGGATCACCGGCGACCACAGCACCTACAAGACGGTTCAGGCGCAGCTCGACGGGGTCTGCAAGGGCTATTTCCTCAACGGCCAGAACCCGGCGGTCGGCTCGGCGAACGCCAAGGCGCAGCGGCTCGGCATGGCGAACCTCGACTGGCTCGTCGTCCGGGATTTCTCGCTGATCGAGAGCGCCACCTGGTGGAAGGACGGCCCGGAGATCGAGTCGGGGGAACTGCGGCCGGAGAGCATCGGCACGGAGGTGTTCTTCCTGCCCGCCGCCGCGCACACCGAGAAGGACGGCAGCTTCACCAACACCCAGCGGATGCTGCAGTGGCACCACAAGGCCGTCGAGCCACCCGGCGACGCGCGCAGCGACCTGTGGTTCTGGTTCCATCTCGGCCGCGTCATCCGGCAGAAACTGGCCGGCTCGGCCGGCGCGATGGACCGGCCGATACTGGATCTCACCTGGACCTACTCAACCTCCGGTGAGCACGCCGAGCCGAGCGCCGAAGAGGTGCTGCAGGAGATCAACGGATGGAAGGCCGACGGTACGTGCCTGTCCTCCTACGAGGAGCTCAAGGACGACGGCTCCACCGCCTGCGGCTGTTGGATCTACTGCGGAACGTACGCCGGCGGCGTCAACCAGGCCGCCCGGCGCAAGCCGCACACCGAGCAGAGCTGGGTGGCGCCCGAGTGGGGCTGGGCCTGGCCGGCGAACCGGCGGCTGCTCTACAACCGGGCGTCCGCGGATCCGGACGGCAAACCCTGGAGCGAGCAGAAGGCGTACGTCTGGTGGGATGCCAGCGACGGCAAGTGGACCGGACATGATGTGCCCGACTTCCAGCCGACGAAAGCGCCCGGCTACCGGCCTCCGGACGGCGCCAAGCGGGAGGACGCCCTGTCTGGCATCGACCCGTTCATCATGCAGGCCGACGGCAAGGGCTGGCTCTATGTGCCCGCGGGCCTGTCCGACGGACCGCTGCCGACCCACTACGAGCCGCAGGAGTCGCCGGTGCCCAACCTGCTCTACGGCCAGCGGCAGAACCCGGCCCGGCAGCTCACCAAACGGGCGGTGGACCCGTACCACCCCAGCGGCGACGAGCCGGGCAGCCAGGTCTTCCCGTATGCGCTGACCACGTATCGGCTGACCGAGCACCACACCGCCGGCGGCATGAGCCGGTGGTTGCCGTACCTGTCGGAACTGCAGCCGGAGATGTTCTGCGAGGTGTCGCCGGAACTGGCCGCCGAGGCCGGTCTGGAGCACCTGGGCTGGGCGACGATCGTGACGGCGCGGGGCGCGATCGAGGCACGCGTGCTCGTCACCGACCGGATGGTGCCGATGCGTGTGCACGATCGGCTCGTGCACCATGTCGGACTGCCCTACCACTGGGGCGGGAACGGCATCACCACCGGCGACGGCGCCAACGAGCTGACCCATATGAGCCTCGACCCGAACGTGCACATTCAGGAAGCCAAGGCGCTGACCTGTGACATCCGCCCCGGGCGCCGCCCGCGCGGCCCGGACCGGCTGCAGCTGGTCGAAGAGTACCGCCGCCGGGCGGGCATCACCGAAGAGACCGGCACCGCCCATCGCACGACGAAGGAGGGCTCTCCGTGAGCGACGACCTGATCGAGGACGGGACCGGCTACCCGGACGGACCACCGAGGATGGGCTTCTTCACCGATACCTCGGTCTGCATCGGTTGCAAGGCGTGCGAGGTGGCCTGCAAGGAGTGGAACGTCATCCCGGACGACGGTCTGTCGCTGCTCGGCATGTCCTACGACAACACCGGCATGCTCGGCGCGGACACCTGGCGGCACGTCGCCTTCATCGAGCAGGACAAGCCGCTCGGCCGGCAGAACAACGCCGTCGGCTCCATGCCCACCGCTGCGACCGCCACCCGAGCGAGTGCCGATGCGGTGGCCGGCGGCCTGGGTGACCGGCATGGTGCTGAACTGGGCACCGACACCGGCGGCCGGCATCCGGTCGGATCGGCCGACGCATCCTTGCCGGGCCCGGTCACCGCCGATGGGCGTAAGGAGCTGCGCTGGCTGATGGCCAGCGACGTCTGCAAGCACTGCACCCACGCGGCGTGCCTGGACGTCTGCCCGACCGGGTCGCTGCTGCGCACCGAGTTCGGCACCGTGGTGGTGCAGGAGGACATCTGCAACGGCTGTGGCTACTGCGTGCCGGCCTGCCCGTACGGGGTCATCGACCAGCGCAAGGACGACGGCCGGGTGTGGAAGTGCACTCTGTGCTACGACCGGCTGGGCGCCGGCCAGGAACCGGCGTGTGCGAAGGCATGCCCGACCGACTCCATTCAGTACGGCCCGCTCGACGAGCTACGCGAACGGGCGGCCGAGCGGGTCGATCACCTGCACGACGCCGGTGTGGTCGAGGCACGTCTCTACGGCGCCGACCCGGACAACGGCGTCGGCGGCGCCGGGGCGTTCTTCCTGTTGCTCGACGAGCCCGAGGTCTACGGCTTCCCGCCCGATCCGGTGGTGACCACCCGGGACCTGCCGCGAATGTGGCGGCACACTGCGCTGGCCGCGGCGGGCGTCGCGGCCACGGTGCTGGCGGCTTTTCTGGGCGGCCGGCGATGAGCGCCCCCGAGCAGCACGGTTCCGAAGTGCGCCGGGACGGCGTCCACGGCGCGGCGCCTGGGCGCGACGCACGGATCGGCGCGCGCGGCGGCCGGCGGGCCGGTCGCGGCGGCGAAGTGGTGCCGCCCGCCGAGTTCCGCTCCTACTACGGGCGTTCGATCTTGAAGGCGCCGGTCTGGGAGTCCCGCGACATCGGCGGATACCTTTTCCTCGGTGGCCTGGCCGGGGGCTCGGCGCTGCTGGCGGCGGGCGCGGACCTGACCGGACGGACCCGGATGCGCCGCTCGACACGGCTCGTCGCGGCCGCCGCCACCGGCCTCTCACTCGCTGCCCTCGTCCACGACCTCGGCCGACCCGGCCGTTTCGTGCACATGTTGCGCGTTGTCAAGCCCTCGTCGCCCATGTCGATCGGCACCTGGATCCTCAGCGGCTTCGCCCCGCTCGTCGCCGTCGCCGCCCTCGACGAGGCACGGTCGATCCTCCCGGGTGCGGTCCGCCCCGTGATCACGACTGCGGGACGCCCCGCCGGCCTGGCCGCCACCCTGCTCGCGCCAGCCGTCACCACGTACACCGCGGCGCTGGTCGCGAACACGGCCGTGCCGGTCTGGCACGATGCGCATCGCGAGCTGCCGTACCTTTTCGGCGCCAGTGCGCTGGCCGCCTCCGGCGGACTGGCCGCCGCCATGTCGCCGCTCGCCGAGGCCGGGCCCGCACGGCTCGCCGGCATCGCCGGCGCCCTGTCCGAGCAAGTTCTCGATCAGGCCGTCCACCAGCGTCTCGGTATGGTGGCCGAGCCGCTGTCGCAAGGCCGCGCCGGCCGCTACCTGAAGGCGGCCCGCTGGTCCACCCGAGCCGGCGCCGTTCTGCTCGCCGCGTCGGTGGTGCGCCGCAGCCGCGCCCTCGACATCGCCGGAGGCCTGGCCCTGACCGCCGGCTCGCTGTTCACCCGCCTTGGCTACTTCCACGCCGGCACCACTTCCGCGACCGATCCGCGCTACACGGTGATCCCGCAGCGCACGCGGGTCCAGAGCGACGACGGCTGACACCACCTGACCGCCGCTCCATGCGTACGACAGAGAAGCAACGACGGACGAGCAATTCAAAGGTTGCCGACGGGTTCAGGGCGTCGTTTCCTACCGAGTCTCCGGCACCCGATCGCGCGAAAGAGCCCACGGGGTGAGCCGAGCCGTCAGCGTTTCGAGATTTCGGCGGACGGTCGCCTGGCGGAGGTGGGGCCGGCCATTGACGACATCGGTCAGCAGTCGGGCCACCTGATGCGCCGATGGTCGTTTCTTCGGCGAGCGGTCGAGGCAGGTGCGATGGATCCGGATAAGGGCTTCGGGGACCTTCGTGACGTCGGGCAGCTGGGGGACGGGCTTGCAGGCACGTGCGGTCAGCACCTGGTAGGCGCCTTTGCCCGGCCACGGTTGCCGTCCGGTCAAGCAGGCGTGCAACACCAGGCCGAGGGCGTACATGTCGGAGGCCGGGGTGGCTGGTTGGCCGTGCATCTGCTCCGGGGCCAGATATGCGGGTGTGCCCCAGACACGACCGTAGGGGTCTGCCGGGCGTTGCCCCGACCTGGCCGACACCCCGAAGTCGAGAATCTTGACCTTCCCGGGAGACATCATGATGTTCGACGGCTTCACGTCGCAGTGGACCAGTTCCTTGTGATGGGCAGCGGTCAGCCCCGCGGCCACACCGGCGCAGATCTCGGCGGCCTCGCGCCATTCCATCGGGCCGTGCTCGGCCAGGTGCGCGGCGACGGTCGTGCCGGCGACTAGCTCCATGACCAGGAACGGCTGTAGTACGCCCTGCCACTCCGCCTCGCCGTAGTCGAAGAGCCGGGCGATGTTGGGATGGCTGAGGCTCGCGGCCGCGACCGCTTCATGGCGTACGGCCTTGCGGAAGGCCGTGTCCGTCGCCCGGTCCGGTGTGGGTGTCTTGACAGCCACCGGTCGCCTCAACACTTCGTCGTCCGCCTGGTGCACTGTCGCCATGCCACCACGCGCGATCAGCTGATCCAGGCGATACCGTCCGGCGAGCAGCGTCATATTGCTTCGCCCTTTCATCTCGGTGTCGCCCCTGTCATTCGGGAGCCGGACGCAGCGCTGCCACGTCCGCTTCAACGATCGTTCACCGATGATGCTGCGTCCGGCCTGCAATTGGATGACGGCTCTACGACAAGGTCGTCGGCGTGCCGGTGCTTCAGCCTCTGTCGTTTGCCCCACCGGGCCCATCATGGTGACCTTCTTTGGTGGACGGCGGATTCTCCGTCGGTCTCGGGTGCCGATGCCGATGCCGGCAAAATCGGAGCATAGTGCAATGATTGTTTGATGCAACGTCGGATTTGGGGCTGGCTGCACGGAAGCGGCGTGGGCCTTCAGGTGCTTGCGGTCGGCATCGGCCTCGGGGCAGGGCTCGGCGCAGCGGCGTTCCGCACGCTGCTTGAGGCGGCGACGCAGATCTTCAGCGGCCACGCCGACTATGCGGCGGTCGCCGGGGCGGCAAATTCGCATTTGCCGTGGCTGGGTCGTTGGTTCGTGCTGTTCACCCCGGTAGTCGCCGGGCTGGTCTACGGCCCGCTGGTTTACGCCTTCGCCCGTGAGGCTCGCGGCCACGGTGTCCCCGAGGTGATGTACGCCGTGGCCGAAAGTGGTGGCCGGATCCGTCCGCGGGTCGCCGTGGTCAAGGCCTTGGCCAGCGCGTTGTGCATCGGCGGCGGCGGGTCGGTAGGGCGCGAGGGGCCGATCGTCCAGATCGGCTCCGCGCTCGGTTCGGCGCTCGGGCAGGTGCTCCGGCTTCCCGAGTCGCGCCTGCGGCTATTGGTCGGCTGCGGCGCTGCTGGAGGCATCGCCGCAACCTTCAATACCCCGATCGCCGGCGTGTTCTTCGCGCTGGAGCTGATACTCGCGGACTTCGCCATCGAGTCCTTCGCCGCGGTAGTACTGGCCGCGGTGGCAGCCTCGGCGTTGAGCCGGGCGGCGTTCGGTGACCATCCGTTCCTTTCGCTGCCAGGCTTCGACGTCACCTCTGCCTGGCAATATCTGGCCTTCGCCGCCCTTGGACTAATCGCCGGTGGCTTGGGTGTGCTGTGGTCGCGGACGCTCTATCTCATCGAGGATGTCTGCGATCGGTTGTGGCGCGGTCCGGAATGGCTGAGGCCGGCTGTCGGCGGGCTTCTCGTCGGCGGTGTCCTACTGGCGCTGCCCCAGATGTACGGTGTCGGCTATCCCGTGCTCGGCCGGGCAGTTGACGGCGGGTACGCGGTCGGCTTTGTGCTGCTGTTGCTGGCCGGGAAGATCCTCGCGACGGGTCTGACAATCGGCGTCGGCGGCTCGGGTGGGGTGTTTGCTCCGTCGCTGTTCATCGGCGCGATGCTCGGCGAAGCCTTCGGCCTCGCACTGCGGATGGTGGACCCGGCGATGGCGCCGTCGCCCGGCGCCTATGCGCTGGTCGGCATGGGTGCGGTGTTCGCGGGCGCGGCACGGACGCCGATCACCGCGGTGCTGATCATGTTCGAGCTGACCGGCGAGTACCAGATCATCCTTCCCCTGATGCTGGCGATCGCCCTGGCGGCCGGGATCTCCAAGCTGATCAGCCCGGACACTATCTATACCCGCAAGCTCCTGCGGCGCGGGATCGACCTGCACGCGCCGGAGCGTGCGCTCGCCCGCCTGCCGGTGGCCATCGCCGTCGAGCCACTCCCGGAGCCGCTTTCACCGAACGCCTCGCTCACCGAACTGACGGCGAGATTCGCCATCGAGCCCGGCATGGCGTTGCCCGTCGTCGGCATCGGTGGCGAGTGGTGGGGTGTCGTGCCGGCAGTGGAGGTGGAGCGTGCCGTTCAGGACGGCGCGGAGGGGATCACCGCGGCCGACCTCGCCCATGCTGTACCGGTGCTGACCGGTGAGGAGTCGCTGGCGCAGGCATTGTCGGAGTTGACCCGCAACGGTGGGGCCGGGCTTCCGGTCGCAGGGTCCGGCACGCTGGTGTCCGGCTGGCTGACCCATCACGGTCTGTTGCGGGCGGCCGCTGGGCTCAGGAGTGCGGTGTGAGCAGAGCATTGCCGGCCGACGAGGTCAGGCGGTCACATCGTCGTCTGCCGCGAAGCCGAGCCACCACTCCTGTTCGGCGGCCTCCCCGGCTGCCTCTGCGAAGGCGCTCAGGGCGGCGGTGACGGCCGGTGTCCAATGTCCAGCGGTCGCTCCCACGATGGCAGCCAACTCGTCCCGTCGCCGACTGACCACCTCGTCGACCAGAGTCCGGCCGCCGGCCGTCAGGCGCAGCCGCACAACTCGCCGGTCGCTCGTCGTGCGGGTACGCCGGACGAACCCCTTGCGGACCAGGCGCTCGCACATCCTTGTCCCAGTTGACGGCGTCACATTCAGCTCCGCCGAGATGTCGGCGGCTCTCTGCGGGCCGCGCGTCGCCAATACCATCATCGCGCGAAACTGCGGCAGGGTGACGTCTTCGTCCATCGTGGCGAGGGAGCGTGCCGTGATGCCCACGAAGGCGCGGCTCGCTGCCATCAAGGCGGCGACGGTGCGCTGCGGATCGTCCTGGCTTGCTTGCATAGGGACATTGTTGTGCATGACGCCGACCCCAATGGCATCGGACTCGCCGCATCCGGACACGCGGCGACGGCCGGTGGACCCAGCGTTTGGCGACGCCGGTCGGGGGTACGGCGGCCACCCGGCGACTTCATAGGAGGAGACGTGACGCAGGCGACTGAGCCGGATGGACCGGCCGAGCCGACTGGGACCCGCCTCATGGTCGGTGTGTTCGCCGCTGCGGCGATCGCGGTGACTCTGCTGACGTGGTCGAAGTGGATGCCGTACGCGGCGAAGGTCCCCGGTCTCGCGGCGGGGCACGGGTGGACCGGATCGAGCATCCTGCAAGTGGGCGACGTGCGGCCGGGGGACGCGCCCTCGTGGTCTGCCGCGACGAGCTTCACCGCGGCCTACGCCCACGCGGTGTGGCGTGCGCTACTGGCCGCACTCCTGATCAGCGCCGCGTTACAGACGCTGGTACCCCGGGCATGGTTTCTGCGGTTACTGAACCGACCTGGCCGGCTGCGTGCTGCACTCGCCGGTGGGCTGGCCGCCAGGCCGTCGATGATGTGCACGTGCTGCACGGCTCCGGTCGCCGTCGGGTTGAAGCGGCGCGGTGGGTCCACCGCCGCCGTCGTCGCGTACTGGTTGGGCAATCCGTTGCTGAATCCGGCCGTGCTGGTGTTTCTGATGCTGGTGGCGCCCTGGCAGTGGACCGTTACTCGGATGGTGGTCGGAACCCTGCTCGTGGTGGGCGGCTCCGCTTTGGTCGCGTGGCTGGCGGACGGGCGGACACCGCCACCTTCGCCGCCGGCTGTGCCGGCCGGCCCGCCGCCCTCGTTCGGACGCTATCTGCGGGTTCTGATCCGGATGTCGGCGATTCTGCTGCCGGAATATCTTGTCGTGGTGATGCTGGTCGGCGCGTTCCGCGGATGGTTGTTTCCGCTGCATGCGGGCGGCTCGGGCCTTCTGGTGCTGCTCGTGGCGGCGGTGGTCGGCACCGCACTGGTCATCCCGACGGCCGGCGAGATTCCGATCGCGCAGGGACTGGCACTGGCCGGGCTGTCCCTCGGTACGGTGGGGGCTTTGCTGATTACCCTGCCGGCCGTCAGCTTGCCGGGTGTCGTCATGGTCGGGCGCGCCTTCGGGTGGCGGGTTACGGCGGCCACGACCGCTGTGGTGGCGGTTGGGGGAGTGCTCGGCGCCGCTGTGCTGCTGGTGCTGACGGCCTGATCGCCTGGACCCGGCCGGGCGGCAGTTACCGGGAAGCCAGGATCTGATCGACGACTTCGGTCAGGGACCGGCCGATGATGTCCGGCTGGGCGCCGAGCGGGCTGGGGACGACACCGGGCCGTCTCACCAGGGCGGCCCGGCAACCGGCGGCCAGGGCGCCGGAGACGTCCCAGGCGTGCGCTGCCACCAGACGTACGTCGGAGATGTCGACCCCGAATCGCTCCGCGACGGCCAGGTAGGGCTCGGGTGCCGGCTTCAGTCGGCGCACCGAGTCGGCTGAAATGACCGCATCGAAATACTCGCGCAGACCGGCGTGCGCGAGTTGGGCGTCGGCCACCGCCTGCACCGAGTTGGTGAGGGCCGTGAGCGCCAGGGCAGATCCCTGCAGCCGGCTGAGGGCAGCGGGCACTTCGGCGTGCGGCCGCAGGGTGGTCATCGTGTTGACGATCACGGCGGCCTGCGTGTTGCTCAGCGAGGTGCCCGTGCGGTCGGCGAGCATCCGCAGGGCGGCGTGCTGAGCGGTGGTGAAGTCGACGTACTCACCGGTGAGGCCGCCCACGAAGGACAGCTGAAGCATCTGAGCGAACCACTGCGGCCGCAAGGCCGGGTCGCCGAATATCTCCCGGAACGGCTCGTCAAGTGCGCGCAGGTCGAGCAGGGTCTCGTTGACGTCGAATGCGATGACAGTCACCATGTCAGGCCCTTCTTCAGTAAGGTCACCACCATTTTCCTCCATCTCTGTGCGCTGCTAAGAGAGCCTGGTCGGGCGGCCACATCATGACGGCGCCGTTCGCCGGCTACGAGCTCGGGACGCCGACTGTCACGTAACCGTCATGGAGTCGGGCAGGTGCCGCCACATCGCGCCGCGATGGTGGGTCGTGGTAGCAAAACCCGACCACGAGGAGTGAGCCGATGCCGGACGCTGCTATCCCGGAGACGTCGGCCCGGACGGTGCCGGCGTGATCGAGCTGATCGAGCACCAGGGCACGGCGTTGGTATGCATCCGCGGCGAAATCAACGCCAGGAGGGCCCCGAGCCGTGTTTTCCGATCTTCGACGACTGCCCGTCCGCCTGGACCTGGATGCGCAGCGGCGCCGGCCTCGCTGTGTCGGGCGCAAGGAGCTGAATCGATGTCTCCGTTCTCGGGCTATCCCGACGACTGGCAGGACCCGAGCCGACCGCGCGGATCCGGTGATCGCGAGGATGAAGAGGCGGAGGAGTGGGATAGCGACGCCGGGCTGGACACCAATTCGTGGATCGCGGATCGGACCGTGATGACGTTGCGGGCTGATTCGCGTATCCACGGCCGTTACGTGCAGATCCTCGTCCAGAACCGTGTGGTCATCCTGCTCGGCGAGGTCGGCTCGGCCGGCGCCAGGGTTGCCGCAAGCCAGGCTGCCTGGACCGTCCCCGGCGTGTATGACGTCTGTAATCGTCTTGCTGTCATGGGTGGACCGCCTGCCGACGGCTGAGGCGGGTACCCGGTGCGCCGAAATCTATTTGGCCGACGTCCGATCTCCGTCAAGGCTCTGACCAATTCGTAGAGCCGGCTGTGAACGGCGGAGGTTAGGAGACGGCTACGTCGTCGAAGTAGATCGTGCCGGTGTTGTCGCCGGATTTGAGATGCAGTTGGACGCTGGCGGCTCGGGCCGGGGCGGTGGTTTCGACGACGAGTTTGGTCCAGCCGGTGTTGCCTGTGGGCAGTCGGTTGGAGGTGCTTTGGCTGATCCATTTGCCGGTGGCGTCGAACCAGCTCAGGGCGATCTCGGTGGTGCCGGTGGCGTTGATGCCGTGAGCGTACGCCTCGGCTCGCCATCGGTAGCCGGGTTGTACGGGGGTGATGGGGGAGGTGACCAGCGACGGCAGCCCGGCGCTGGTGCGGCTGGTGCTGGTGAATCGGGCCGAGTACTTGCCGGTGCGTGCCATGCCGGTGGTGATCACGGCGGCGCCGGCTTGGGGAAGGTTCTGCCGCCACGGCGAGTCGGCTGCGCCGGCTTCGAAACCGAGGTTCAGCACGCTGTTGGGTGTCGCGCCGGTGGTCCAGGCGGTACGGACGACGGCGGCGGCTGGTTTCGCGGTGCCGTCGAGCCGGTAGAGGCCGTATTTGTACTGGGCGGGGCTGGCGGCGACCGCGGAGTGGCCGGGGATGGCGTTGTCGGCGAAGTCGTTGAGGGTCCACGGCGCGACCGAGGCGACGCCGGCCTCCTTGGCGGCGCGGAACACGCGGGCCAGGTAGGCGGCCTGCTCGCCCTCGCTGCTGTTGGCGCTGCTCAGACCGGTTTCGCCGATGACGACCGGGGCCGGTGCGGCGGCGGCCTGCGCCTTGCGGATCTCGGCCAGGGCGGCTTCGGAAGCGCCGTAGAAGTGCAGGTCGTAGTAGTCCAAGGGGGTGCTCGCCAGGTTGCTCTTGATCTTCGCGATCCCGGCCGAGCTGGTCTGCCCGTCGACCGACAGAGTGAGCGGCATGGTGGGCACGGCGGATCGGATTGCGGGAATGACCTTGCGGGCCCAGGCGACAGCAGCGGCGTCGTCGGGCTGGAATTCGTTCTTGATGCCGACGGCGATGACGCGGCTGTCGTTGGCGTACGGCGCGAGGATGGTCTTGGCCCAGCTGATGCTGCCGGCGGTGTCGCTGTAGCCGTCCCACCAGTCGAAGAGGGTGAGTTTGACGGTGAGGCCGTGCGTATCGGCCATGGTGATGAACGTGCGCAGCCGTTCGGTGTAGGTGCTCTTCGGCTGGGGGTAGCCGAAGGTTTGCGGGAAGACGATGACCCGCACGTTGTTAGCGCCCAGGGTGGCGGCCTTGGCCAGGTCGGCGTTGATGCGGGCGGTGTTGAACTCGGTCCACATCGTCGACCAGGCGGCGTCCGACGGGTAGTAGTTGATCGATTTTGCGACCGGGGTGGCGGTCAGCCGGCTTGCCATCGTGGGCGTGGTGGCGGCGGCTTCAGCTGGGGCCGAGGACATCGGCGACGCCATGCTCAGCGCGAGTGCGGAAGCCAGAACTGCGGCGCGGACACGGGTGCTGTTCATGGAGATGACGGGGGCCTCTCAGTACAGGTCGTTTCGGATTGGCCTCCCATTCGGTTTCATGGCCTGCCGTGGGCAGGGATCGGTGCAGGGCAAAGGTGTTGCTAGTCGGGTGCTGAACTGCTCACCGGCGCGATCGTCGCCCCGGACTTTCGGAGGCACCCGGTCGTCAGCCCAAAATTACGTGCACTGGTGAACTCTTCTCGGCTCGCAGCCGTACTGATCAACGTCGGTGCCGCGTTTTCCGGAGGTTGTCATGTTCCGTACGCCCGAAGTGTGCCGTCGCGGCGGCATCGCCGTCGCCGTCGCGATTGCCGTCCTCGCTCTGGCGCCGGCGCCGGCCCGGGCGGAGGGTGGTGTGCCGACCCAGCTGAACGCGGCCGACATGACCCTGCTCAACGGTGTGCGCACCGCCGGGCTGTGGGAGATGCCGGCCGGGCAGATGGCCGCGCAGAAGGGCAGCACCGCGAAGGTGCGGCAGGTCGGTCAGATGATCGCCGACCAGCATGTGCAGCTCGACGAGCTGGTCGTGGCCGCGGCTAACAAGCTTGGCGCCACGATCCCGTCCACGCCGACCGCGCAGCAGCAGGGCTGGCTCAACGAGATGCAGAACGCCAAAGGCGGGCAGTTCGACCAGACGTTCGTCACCCGGCTGCGGGCCGCGCACGGCAAGATCTTCCCGATCATCGGGGCAGTACGGTCCGGCACCCGCAACCCGGTCGTTCGTGAGCTGGCCGACCAGGCCAACACGTTCGTGATGAACCATATGAAGATGCTGGAGAGCACCGGCCTGGTGCAGTACGAGCGGCTGCCGCCGGCGGCGATGCCGCCCGCTGAGGACCTCTCGGCGATGGGTATCGCCACCGCGAATGCCAGCCTGACGCCGCCGGTCAGCCCCTTGGTTCTCTGGATGATGCTGATCGGCGCCCTGGGGATCGCGGCCCTCACCGTCGTCCGGCTCAGGCGACCCCGGTCCTGACGTGACCACGATGTCCGCCCGGGATGCCCGCATCGGTGCACGCTCGGGCGGACGTGGAGGGAGGGCTCGTGGTGCGCCTTGAATGCTCGATTCTGGTCGTGCCGGTCGGACTGCGATCGTGTGACGGCTTCATGACGATGATCGCCGCTCGCCGTGTCACAGTGGGCGCGTGATTTCGCAGACGACGCTCACGGTGGACGAGAACGAGGTGGTCGGCGGTTTGCTGGCGTTGAGCCGGGTCTTCGTCGGCCTGGCCGCCCGCTCGCTGGCGGATCTCGACGAAGAGGTGACGCTGCCGCAGTTCCGTACCCTGGTCGTGCTGGTCTCGCGCGGGCCGCAGCGCATCGTGGACCTGGCCGACGAGCTCGGTGTCACCTCCTCGACGGCCACCCGCATGTGCAACCGGCTGGTCCGCAAAGGGCTGGCGGCGCGGCAGGAGCGCGCGGACGACCGCCGGGCCGCGTGGGTCACCCTGACCCCGGCCGGCCGTGATCTTGTCGGCGGGGTGATGAGTCGCCGCCGCAACATGATCGCTGCGCTGGTCGGTGACCTGTCACTCACCCGCCCACTGGCGTTCGCCGCAATGCTCAACGCGCTCGTCGAAGCGGCCGGGGAGGCGTCCGACGCCGAATGGCGGCGCCGATGGGCGCAACTGACTGACGAGGCAAGCCCGGGATCTCAGGATGCGCTGTCTCCCTATGATGGCTGACTACGTGTAGCAGTGCACTTTTTCCGGTGGAGGGGTCGATGACGGATCACGCTCGGCCCGTGGAGATCCTGCTCGTGCAGGACGACTCCACGGACGAGATTCTCGTGCGTGAGGACTTCGCGATGCACAAGGTAGCCAACCGGGTTTCCGCCGTGCGGGATGTGTCGTCGGCCATGGCGTGTCTGCACGGAGCCGCGCCGTACACCGAGGCACTGACGCCCGACCTCGTGCTGCTCGACCTCAACCTGCCGTGGCCGGGCGGCGGCGTGTTCCTCGAGCATCTGCGCTCCCGCAGCGCGACCGCCGACATCCCGGTGATTCTGCTGGTCGACTCGATCGCGGCCGAGGAGATTGTGCGCCGGATGGACCTGCCGGTTCAGGGATACGCGCCCAAGCCGGTCGACTTCGCCTGTCTGGTCTCCGCAGTGTGCGCCGTCGCCGGCCTCGGCTTCGAGATACGCAGACCAGCGCGGTACCTGTCATGAGACCGTCATGTCCCCGCAGGACCGTTGCCGACAAAACCGGCTGAATCGACAGCCGCCGCCTTACCGCCGGATGACCTGTAGGGTTAGTTGCGGTGCGCCGGGAAGTCTGGTCGGCAATTGGCTGATCCGACCCCGAAAGCTGGTTGCCCGTGAGTAAAGCGCCTCGTTCGATCCCTCGTGTCCTCAGCCCTGGTTCCTGGCGCGAGGCGCGCCGTATCGCCGATGTGCTGCGCAAGGAGACGATCGGTGGGGCGCTGTTGCTGGCCGGCACGCTCGTCGCGCTGATCTGGGCGAACTCAGTCTGGTCCGGTCGCTACGACGCGATGATCGGCCTCAGGGTCGGCCCGTCCGCGCTGCATCTGGACCTGTCGCTGGCGACCTGGGCGGCCGATGGGCTGCTGGCGATCTTTTTCTTCGTCGCCGGGCTGGAGCTCAAACGCGAATTCGTCGCCGGCGACCTGCGCGACCCGCGCCGGGCCGCGGTGCCGGTCGCGGCAGCAGTAGGGGGCGTGGTCGTTCCGGCGTTGGTGTATGTGCTGATGAACACGGGTGGCGCGGTCAAGGGCTGGGCGATCCCGACGGCGACCGATATCGCCTTCGCGCTGGCGGTGCTGGCCGTCGTCGGCCGGTCCCTGCCGACGGCGATGCGCACCTTCCTGCTGACCCTTGCGGTCGTCGACGACCTGCTCGCGATCGTGATCATCGCGATTTTCTACACGGCCCACCTGTTGGTGCTGCCGCTGTTGGCCGCCCTCGTCCCGCTGGCGCTTTTCACCCTGCTGGTGCAGCGGCGGGTGCGGTCCTGGTGGCTGCTGTTGCCGCTGGCGTTCGCGGTGTGGGCGCTGGTGCACGCCTCCGGGGTGCACGCGACCGTTGCCGGGGTTCTGCTCGGCTTCGCGGTCCCCGTCCTGCGCTCGCAGCGGGCCGGCGGCCCCGAGGCCGGACCGGGCCTGGCCGAGCACTTCGAGCACCGGTTCCGGCCGATCTCGGCCGGCGTCGCCGTGCCGATTTTCGCGCTGATGTCCGCGGGCGTCACGATCGGCGGCCTCGACGGTCTCGGCTCGGCGCTCACCGACCCGATCGCGCTCGGCATCATGGCCGGGCTGATCGTCGGCAAACCGATCGGGATCCTGCTCGCGACGTGGCTGACTGCCCGTTTCACCCGGGCGACGATCGACTCCGGCCTGTCCTGGATCGACATGGCCGGGCTGGCTGTGCTGGCCGGGATCGGCTTCACCGTCTCGTTGCTCATCGGCGAGCTGGCCTTCGGCGTCGGTGGCGAGCGCGACGACCACGTGAAGGTGGCCGTCCTGCTCGGCTCGCTGATCGCCGCGGTGCTGGCGACCGGTGTCCTGCGCGCCCGTAACCGGGTGTACCGGCGGATCCGGGAAGCCGAGCAGATCGACCGCAACCGCGACGACATCCCCGACATCTACCAGCGCTGACCCCCGGAGTTATCGTGCTGCTGCTCGCGTTTGCTGCCGTACTGCTGCTGGCCGTGCTGGTCTCCGCCCTGGCCAAGCGGACGATCCTGTCCACGGCCGTGCTGTTCCTGGTCGCCGGATTCGTTCTCGGCCCGGACACCAGCGGCGTGCTCGACGTGCACGCCGACTCGCCGATCGTCGGAACACTGGCCGAGTTGGCGCTGTTCGCTGTCCTGTTCACCGACGGCATGCGCGTCGGCTGGCCCGACCTGCGTTCGGCCTGGCAGCTGCCAGGACGTGCGCTGGGCTGGGGTCTGCCACTGACGCTGCTGGTGACGGCGCTGGCGGCACACTACGTGGCCGGGCTGGGCTGGGCGGAGTCGCTGCTGATCGGGGCGATCCTGAGCCCGACCGATCCGGTGTTCGCCTCCGCGCTGGTCGGCAACGACAAGGTCCCGGCCCGGCTGCGGCACCTGCTGAACGTGGAGTCGGGCGTCAACGACGGCTTGGCCCTGCCGTTCGTGATCGTCTTCCTGGCCGTCGCGACCGGCTCCGACGACCTGCATCTGGGCGAGCTCGCGGTCGAGGTCTCGCTGGGTCTGATCATCGGTGTGCTGATCCCGGTGCTGGCGATTCTGCTGGAACGCACCCGGTTCTTCTCCGCGTCGACCGCGTACGAGCCGCTCAACGGGCTGGCGATCGGGCTGCTGGTGCTGGCCGTGGCGCAGGCGACGCACGCCAACCTGTTCCTGGCCGCCTTCTCCGCGGGCATCACGGTGGCGACCTTCGGCCCGCGCCAGCGGGCGGCGTTCGAGCATTTCGGGGAAAATATCGCTGAGCTTTTCAAATTGGCGGCGCTGCTGGTGTTCGGTGCGCTGATCTCGCTGGAGTTCCTCGCGGACATCTCCTGGCAGGGATGGGTGTTCGCGTTCCTGGCCATTTTTGTGGCCCGTCCGGTTGCGCTGTGGGTGTCATTCCTGCGTTCCGGGCTGGACATGCGGGAACAGGCCGCGGCGATGTGGTTCGGCCCGAAGGGCTTCGCCTCGGTCGTCTACGGTTTGCTCGTCCTGGAGTCCGGCATCATGGCGGCGGACACGATTTTCCACCTGGTGGCCGTGACGATCGTGGTCTCGATCGTGTTGCACTCGTCGACCGATGTCGTGGTCGCTCGTGGCTTCGACGATCAGGCGGAGGTTCCGGCTTGGTACGGCGTGGTGCGCCGACGGGTCCGTTCGGCGCGAGGCCGTTGAGCGGAGATCCTTGCCCTGCTTGCCCGAACCGGGCCGGGCCTCGACACCGGTTACCGTGCCGGGTTGGTCGATCGGTTCGACCTGGATCTCGACAAGCCGGCCCGTACCTACTCGAGCGGTAACCGGCAGAAGGTGGCGCTGGTCGCCGCGTTCGCGACGCGGGCGCCGCTGCTGGTGCTGGATGAGCCGACCGGCGGACTCGACCCGCTGACGGAACGCGAGTTCCGGCGGGCCGTCCGGGAAGCACGCGAGCGGGGACAGACAGTCTTGCTCAGCTCGCACCGTCGCGAGGAGGTCGAGGCGGTGTGCGACCGAGTCGGGATCCTGCGCGCGGGCCGGCTGGTCGACGTCGCGACGGTCGCCGCCTTGCGCCGGTTGCACCGCAGCGAGGTCGCGGCCCTCTTCCCGGCCGCGGTTCCCGACCTGTCGGCACTGCCGGGCGTGGACGAGGTGGTGGGCGACGGGAAAGGGCGGGTGCGGTTCGTGCTGGCCGGGCCGCCGGCGCCGGTGTTGCGGGCGCTTGCCGCGGCGGACGTCACCGCGGTGTTCCTGCGCGAATCCAGCCTCGAGGAGATCTTCCTCGCCTACTACGGCGACACCGGCCGATGACCGCGTTGCGGGCGGTGACCGGCCTTGCGGTGCGGCAGGTCCGGGTGGGCGCGGCGGTCGTGACGGTGCTCTCTGCCGGGATGTCGCTGCTCAGGTGGTTCTTACGAGGTTTCCCGCGAACCCGTCCGGTCGGGAAGGCGACGACGTGCCTCGGTCGCCATCACCGTGACCGCGATGCCGGCGAAAAGTACGGGTGCGACGACGTCCGGCAGGCCGAAGCCCGGTGCCGTAGGTGCCACCGTTTTCGCGGCGAGGGTTCCCAGAACAGCGGCGCCGACGCCGACGGCCACGGTGAGCCGGCGGGGCACACGTCGGCCCGGCATGACTATCTGGCTACCGAGACCGACGGCAAGGCCGGCAGACGCGGCGACGACCAAGCTCACGAACGTCAACGCATATCTCCTCGCATCGAAGTGGCGGTCCCGGTCGGTCGTGCGGTCTCATCGGTCGCCCGTGGAACTACCCCGTTTGCGCCTCGTCAGTGGTGGCCTTCGAGGGTGTTTCTGCTGGCGGCCGACGGTGGAGGAGCCCGTCCACGATCGCCACGATCGGTTCGTTGAACCAGTCGAAGTCGGGTACGGCGATCTGTTCGCAGCGTTCGTGGAGGGTTGCCGGGGTTACCGTGTGGTCGAGATGTGGCATCCGTGTTCCATGGTTGGTCATCGTGCCTCCCGAACCCGGGTCGGCCCTGGGGTCGGCCGCTTCCTGGTTTCATTGCATAGCGCCATTGTTGCTCGGGACAAGGGAAGAGTCGCGCGGGAGGGCGAAGTGACACGAGACCGTCATATTGCTGCGGACCGTCTGCCACATCGATCCGAGACGCTGGTAGTCGCGTAGGAAAGTGAGCTTTATTCGGGACCGGCCTCGAGTCGCCAACCGCCGCACGTCAGCGGTTCGACCCATCCGTCCTGAATGATCCTCGGTGACTATTTCCATTGCCGGTAGACCGTGAGGAGCAGGTATGACAGCCGTTCCCGCCGTCGACGGAGGCATGCAGGTGATCTGCGACCAGTGTGGTGATGTCGCCCGGTCGGACGGTTGCGGCATTCACGACGCCGACGTTGTCTACGTGGCGGTGGCGGCACTCGGCTGGGGTGGGTCGGCGTTCGCCCGGGGGCCGCACCGTTGTCCGGCGTGCACGACGCGACCGAGCACCCGTCCGGGCAGGCCACGCCGGCGGGCGCCCGAGGGCGTACCAGGCACGTGGGTCTCTCTGCGGCTGACGCCGTCGGCCGCGATCGTGCGGGTACTGCGGGACATCGATCTCGATGTCGTCCCGCAGCTGCGAATCGCGCTGGAGCAGGCGGTCCAGGCACGGCCGCGCGTGGTGGTCGATCTCGCGCAGGTCAACGTCATCGACTCGAACGGTCTGGGGACCCTGGTGCGGGCACGTAACGCGGCTCGCGTCCGGCGCGGGGTGCTGGTGCTCGCCGCGCCGTCCCGGTTCGTGCAGACCGTTCTGCGGACGATGCGGTTACACACGGCGTTCCCCGTGTTCGACTCTGCCGATCAGGCTGTCGCAGCGGAGAACACGGACAGTGGAGTGGCTTGACCATGCCTGCCTCCCGGGCTGCCTGCACGCCGCGCGAGGCGGTGGTTCTCCGCGCAGCCGCACCGGTGTCGGCCCGTGCCACGCCGTCCGGCGTCGTGGCCGGCCGCCGGAAGACACGGCCGCGACGATGATCTGGCCGCGCCGTCAGGAACCCAGAAGACCGGCGTAGTCCGCGATCGTGAGCGGGTCGGCGGACAGCGAGCCGTCGCCCCGCGGGACGCCGAGCGATCGGCCGCCGCTGGTGAACGACACTGTTCCGACATCGGCGCCCTGACTGGTCAGCGTGCAGACGATCTGCCCGTAGGCGAGGATCTCGTCGCTGCGTGCACCCTGATCGGCAGGCTTGCCGATCGTGACGCTGGCGCGCCGCTGGGTCACGCTGATGCCGTCGATCTTCATGGTGCTCAATGCGGTGCTGATGCCGTCCTCGTGTTCCGCGGCGGTAGGTCCGGCGAGCAGGTCCTGCAACATCTGTTGCGGAGTACGGGCCGTCGGCACCCTGCGCACGACCCGTGCCAGCTCGCCGTCGCGGATCAGGTAGAGGCGCTCGATGGCAGTGCCGAAGCGGTCCGGGGCCGGCCCGCTGGGCCCGTACGAGAGGCCGGGATTGCGCAGGTCGCGCGGCTCGTCCTCGGCCGGCACACCGCATCCGCCCGCGATCGGCGTCAGTAGGAGTACGACGGCGACGAACACGCAGGCCTTCATGATGCGCACCCCGGCAGGTCGATGCGGAACCGGGCTCCTCCACCCGGCCGGTCCAGCACCGTTGCGGCCCCGCCGTGTGCGGCGGCATGCTGGGCGACCAGGGCGAGCCCCAGTCCCGTACCGTCGGAGCCGCGCCTCGTCCCAGCGGCCCGGCCGCGCACGAAACGATTGAAGATCACCGTCTTGTCCTCCGGACTGACTCCGGGCCCCTCGTCGTACACTTCGATGCTGCCCACATCGCTGTCCAGCACGAGACGGACCGCGGTGGCGCCGCCGCCGTAGGCCGCTGCGTTGTCGATCAGGTTGCCGAGCATCTGCCCGACACGACGACGGTCGACACACCAGGTGGTGCCGCCCTCGGCCGTCACGATGCTTTCCGGCAGGCCGCGTTCCCGGCAGGCCGACCGGGCCAGCCCGGCGACGTCCACCGGTGCCCGTTCCGCCGGCTGGTCACTGCGCGCCAGTGTGAGCAGATCGTTGACCAACTGCTGGAAACGGGCGATCTCCTCGGCGATCAGTCCGGCCGCGGTCGCGGTGCGTTCGTCGAGCTGGTCTCGCCGCCGCACGAGAACGGTCGCGGCAGTGGACAGCGTCTGCAGCGGCGAACGCAACTCGTGGCTGACGTCGGCGGCGAACCGCCGGTCGCGTTCCAGCCGGGCCGACAGCTCGTCGACCATGTAGTTGAAGGAGGACGCCAGCCGGCCGAGATCCGGTTCCTGCGCCGGGTCGAGCCGGGCGTCGGAGGCCCCCGTGGCGATGTCCTGTGCCGCCTGCGCGACCCGCACGAGAGGGCGCAGCACGTACCGGCTGGCGTACCGGCCGAGCGCGGCCCCGGCCAGCGCGGTGCTGACCGCGACCGCGGTCAGCACGATGGTGAGCACTCGCAGGGTGTGGTCGAGCTCGGCGAGCGAGTCGACCTCGTAGAACACCGTGTCGGCGGAGATCGGCACCGCGACGACCAGGGTTGGGGTGCCGCCGGCACGGACCCGCTGCACGGCGGCCCGGCCGGACTGCGCCTGTCGCTGGAGGCCGGCTGGCACGGCGTTGGTGGTGCCGGCGTCGGCGTTGCGGGCGAACCACTCTCCGGAGCGGTACAGCAGCGCCCGGCGGCTCTCGCCGGTATCGAGCGATCGCAACAGGGCGACGAGGTCGGGATCGGCCGTCGTGACGATACCGGCCCGCATCACCGCCGCGTCGTAGTACGCGGCGCGTACGGCGGTGTTCTCCCGCTCGCCGAGCAGCGAATGCCGAATGATCTCGTACGAGACGAAAGCCATCGTGGCGGAAAGGGCGAGCGCGCCCGCGGCGAAGCCGGCGATGACACGCGCGCGGAGCCCGGCCCGCCTCATCGTTGCAGCTTGTAACCGAGACCTCGGACAGTGACGAGATGCTTCGGCGCGCTCGAGTCGTCCTCGATCTTCTGCCGCAGCCGGCCGACATGGACGTCGACGAGGCGTTCGTCGCCGCCGTCGTACTCCCACACCCGTTGCAGCAACTGCTGGCGGGACAACACCCGGCCGGGGTGGTCGGCGAGCTCACAGAGCAACTGGAACTCGGTGCGGGTGACCGGCACCGGTTCCCCGTGCAGCCGTACCTCACCAGCTTCCGGCATGATCTCCAACTCGCCGAAGCGCAAGACGGGCACGGCCTCGGGCGAAACCGCCCGGGCGCGCCGGCGCAAAGCCCGCAACCGGGCGGTCAGCTCCTTCACCGCAACCGGCTTGACCAGGTAATCGTCGGCGCCGGCCTCAAGCGCGGCAACGATGTCATGGGTGTCGTCGCGGGCGCTGATCACCACGATCGGCACGTCGTCGGTGCGCCGTAACTGCCGGATGCACTCGAAGCCGTCAATACCGGGCAGCATCAGGTCGACGAGGACGGTGTCGGCGGGGGCCTGGCGTTGCGCGTCGAGCCCTTCCTCGGCGGTGGGCACGCCCGTCGCCACATAGCCCTCGTCCTCGAGCGCAAGCACGAGCGAGAGCCTGATCCGGTCGTCATCCTCGATCACCAGAACCGCCGACATTCCCCCATCATGGCTGGTACGCGACCACGGCGGCGAGCCGGGCCGCCGAATAGCAGCGGACTGTCACGGAACTGTCATAGGCGCGAGGACGACCCGCCACACCGGTCGACGAATCTTGCCATGAGGCGCGATGTCGAGGAGAGATGCCAATGCTGGACCAGGAAATTCCGGAAGCGGTCGTCGTGGTCACCGAACCGTTCGAGGGCATCGCCGTCGAACGATGGAAGCGGCTGATCACCGATGCGGTCGAGCTGCACCCGCACCGCCTGATCATCGACCTGCGCCACAGCGCACTGGTGGACGCGGCCGCGATCGATATTCTGTTGCGGGCACATCGCAACATGATCAGCAGCGGTGGCCGGCTGGTGCTGTGCGCGCCATCGGCACGTGTCCGGCGCATCCTCCACCTCGCCCGGCTGGAGCAGGTGTTCGACGTCGTCGACCATCGCTCACCAGCCGCTTTGCCCCGCTGATTCACCGCTGCTCGCGTTCCCGGTGAGCGAGCGCAGCCGCACACCGACGTCGCTGCCGCCGACCGCAGGCGGGAGAGACTAGCGTGGGGGGATGCGCGCGTCCGACATGGCGAGGCCGTTCAGCACGGTGACCGAGACGACGCCGGCCCGTGAGGCGGTGACGGTATTGGCGGCGCAGGATCTACCCGGTCTTGTCGTGCTGGACGCCAAGGGCCGTCCGCTGACCGTGCTGGCCGGCACGCAGGTGCTGCGGATGGCGCTGCCCTCGTACTGCCAGGACGACCCAGCGTTGGCGCGGGTCGTTGATGAGCCCGCCGCCGACGTGATCTTCGACGGGCTGGGCGACCGCACGGTGGCCGAACTGTTGCCGAGGTCCCGGCCTGAACTCCCTGTCGTCGCGCCGGACGCCACCGTGCTCGAGGTGGCTTCCGTGATGGCGCGCTCGAATGTGCCGCTCGTGGCGGTGGTCGGCGCCGACAAGAAGATGATTGGCGTGATCACGTTGGACGGGCTGCTCGACCGGGTGCTCGGCACCTGATCGGCGGCGCACATGGGTGTCGAGGAGCGCCGCGTCGTCATCGGGCGCGAAGTGGCCGCCGGTGTCGTACTGATCGTCGTCGCCGAGTTCCTCGGCGCGGCGCTGTCCACCGGCCACGCGGGTGATGCTCTGCTGGTGGCAGTGGCGTGCGGGCTGGCGGCCGCGCTCGCGACCGACTGGGTGTCATGGGTGTGCGTTGGCGTGCTCGCGGCGGTGATCCTCGTTGCCTTCGCCTCCTACCGCTTCGGCACCAGCTCTTGGCCGTACACACCGATCATCGGCTTTGCGGTGATGACCGGAGCGGGATTTCGTACCTTACGTCGGCTTGAGTCCATGCGCGAGTGACTGCCACCCGGAGGCGCACGAACGTAGCCGCGGGGGCCCAAGATTTTCAATTTCGCGGTTCCGGATCTGTCGTCGTAGAGTCTCCTCGGCTGCTGCCTTCGGTACGGCCTCGACCAGTTCGAGGCGGCGATCGTCGTGCTGCTCCGGCAAGTGCGCCCACCCCGGCGAACATCACGACGAGGACGCCGATCACGATGTCGTTCCAGGCCACGCCGAGCAGAACGGCGTAGTCCAGCACGAAGGGCGCGGCCACCAACCACCCACCCAACAGAACGCTGACCAGCCCCAGCACTGCCGTACGCCGCGGAGCCAGCACCCGCAGGGCGCCGACAGCCGTCAGGGACAAGCCCGTCGCAATGTCGTTCCACGCCGGGTAGCGGCCGGGATTGTCGACAACCAGCGGAGTGGCGGCGATCCATACTCCGGCTACAGCGACGAAGACGCTGGGTGTGTAGACGAGGTCGGTGGTGAGCCGGCGGATCATGCCGTTCTCCGGGCGCATCGTCATCAGGCACACCGTAATGGATCAGCGACCACGGCGGCCGCGATCGTCGCGGCGACACCGGTCGACGCCACCATCCCGGCGGCGGTGGTTACCGTTCTCGCGGCGGCCAGGCACGCGCGCAGGTTACGCACGGCAGACTCCCTTCGCCGGGACGACTGACAACCCCACGGTGCCTTCGGCAGGTGGCGGCGGCGCTGCGGAACGTTCACAATCCCATGACACTCTGCCCACGCCGGTCTCTCGGCCATGGTGTGCACCACCGTGTTTCCTCAGAAAGCGAAAAAGCGCAGCCATAGGTACGGCACGGCCATGGCGACCGAGATGACGGTGACGATCAACCCGTACTTGGTGAAGCCCCAGAACGAGATCCGGTGTCCGGAACGTTCGGCGATGCCGAGCACGACGACGTTGGCCGAGGCCCCGACCGCCGTCGCGTTGCCGCCCAGGTCGGCGCCGATGGCAAGGGCCCACCACAGGACCTGTGCCTTGTCCAGCCCGCCCTCCGCGTGTACGAGTTCGGAGACGACGGGGCTCATCGTGGCCACATAGGGGATGTTGTCGACGATCGCCGACAGTCCGGCCGAGGCCCACAGCAGCAGCAGCGTCGCCGGCCACAATTTGCCCTCGACGGCGCCGGTGGCGGCACGGGCGAGCGAGTCGATCACCCCGGTCGCGACCAGCGCGCCGACCATGACGAACAGACCGGCGAAGAACACCAGGGTGGGCCACTCGACGTCCTTGGCGACCTCGGTGGCATCCAGCCGGGACAGGGCCAGCAACAGCAGGCCGCCGAGCAGCGCCACCACCGAGGGCTCCAGGTGCAGCAGCGTGTGCAGGCCGAACGCGGCCAGCACGAGCGCGAGGACGGCCAGGCTGATCACGACCAGCCGCCGGTCGCGGATGGCATCGGCCTCCCGCAGGGCCATGACCCGCTCGGCGCGCTCGGCGTCGTAGCGGAACGCGGACCGGAACATGATCCGGCACAGCAGCACCAGTACGACGAGGACCACCAGGACGAACGGCGCCATGACCGATAGAAAGTCATTGAAGGTCAGCCCTGACCGGCTGGCGATGATGATGTTCGGCGGGTCGCCGACCAGGGTTCCGGCGCCGCCGATGTTCGAGGCCAGGACCTCGGCGATCAGGAACGGCACGGGCGGTACGCCGAGCCGCTCGCACACCAGCAAGGTCACCGGCGCGACCAGCAACACGGTCGTAACGTTGTCGAGGGCGGCCGACACTACACCGGTGACCACCAGCAGAATGACCATCACCGGGAACGGGCGGCCGCGCGCTCGTTTGGCGCTCCAGATCGCCACGTACTCGAAGATGCCGGTGCGTTTCAGCACGCTGACGATCAGCATCATGCCCAGCAGCAGGAAGATGACGTTCCAGTCGATGCCCGCGTCCTCGGAGAAGAACGCATGCTTCGCATCGGTCGCCCCGATTGCCAGCATGATCGACGCGCCGCCGAGCGCGACCGCCACCCGATTGATCTTTTCCGTGGCGATCAGCACGTAGGCGATTCCGAAGATCACCACGGCGGTCCAAGCCAGTGTGCTCACCCGTGCGCCCCCTGACTTGGACAGCCGACATCGATCGCCGACCAGGCTTCCCGGCACACCTCAGATCAACCTACCAGCCGGCTATGGCCACGCCGCCGTCCTTCGTCCCCACCGGCTAAGCCGCCCGGCGCGGCGGGCACAGACAAGACCGAACGCGCTGGTGTCGCCGCCGATCGGAACCTCAAGCCGGGGCCCCTGGGAGCGTCTCCGTGATCACGTGCTCGTGTGCTGCGTCAGCCATTGCAGCAGCGGCCGGTAGGGCATGAGGTGGTGGGCGTACCAAGGCACGAACTGTGTGGTGCCGATGGCCTCGGGATGCGCGAAGCGCTGGATGAGATGGAAGCCGTCGCGCACAGCTAAGCGGGCCGCGGCCCGGCCGGCGGGAAACCGGCCGGCGGACGGACGCGGGTTGGCTCGCTCAGTTCGGCACCGGCGCCGATCAAGGTGTTGGCGGTCTCGTCGAGTTCTTCGGCGAGCACCGGGCCACGTAACGCGACGCTGCGCGGTAGCAGTCCCAACACCGGCCCGACGAGCCGAGGCTGAGCGCCGCCACGGCAGGCGCAGGCCTCGTCGCCACCTTCCGCGTCTGAGCCCTCGTAGAATGTCTGGCGTTCCTGGCTGCGCCGCCTCCAGTGATCCGGGGGAAAGCAGCCTCCGTCGACTTCCCGGGGGCGGTGAAACCGGTTCACGTCGACGGGTGGTGCCGGCCCTGGCATACGTGGGCGCCGCTGCTGCGGGACGACCGGGGTGGATCGGGCCTCAGCCGCGCTCGGGCAGGCCGAAGACGGGGAAGAGGGACGGGTCGGGAAAGCCGATGATGGTGGTGACCCCGCCGGCGGCGATGGTGAGCACCATGATCCCGTAGCCGCGGCAGTACTGCCGGTCGTCGGGGAGGTAGGCAGCCAAGGCCGCTTGGCCGTTGGCGCGGATCGGCCGCAGCCGGATCGTGTCGAGGCGGCCGTCGGCGGGGACGTTGGCGAAGAACCCGGCCACGGCGTCGCGTCCGGTGATGAGGATTGCCTGGGGCGGCATGGCGAGGATGACGTCGCGGTGCAGCAGCGCGGCCAGGGCAGGGATGTCGCACGACTGCCAGGCCCGCATGAAGGCGTCCAGGACCAGTTTCTCGTCGGCGGATGGAGGAGCGGCGGGCACGCCGCCGGTCTCGGCGAGCTTGGTCCGGGCCCGCTGCAGGGCGCTGTTGACCGCGGGGACGCTGAGGTCGAGCAGGGCCGCGACCTCAGCGGCGTTCCAAGCGAGGACGTCGCGGAGGATGACCGTGGCGCGCTGCGCCGGTGGCAGCAGTTGGAGGGCGGCGATGAAGGCCAGGGCGATGGACTCGCGCTGCTCGGCCACGGCGGCGGGATCGGCGTCGGCCCGGTCATCGGGGTACGGCTGGAGGTAGGTCACGTCGGCGGTGGTCGCCGGGACGCGGCCGCGCCGTTCGATCGCTTTGAGACAGGTGGTCGTGGCGATGCGCATCAGCCAGTGCCGCAGCGGCGCGTCGGTGCGGTACCCGGCCAGGCCGCGCCAGGCGCGCACGAGGGTCTCCTGGGTGGCGTCCTCGGCATCGTGAAAGGAGCCGAGCATCCGGTAGCAGTGCACGTGCAGGGCCCGGGTGTGCGGGGCGACCAGGCGCTCGAAGGCCGGCCCGTCGCCGTTGCGGGCGGCGGCGAGCAGCGGGTCGTCGACGGTCTCGGCGGTGCGCATCCTCCCACGGTAGCGGCGGGGTCAGACAACACCGATGAGTTCCGGACCGCTTCGGGATCTCAGAGGGTAGGCGGGTCCGATCGGCGGCCCGCAATGATGATCCGGGAGTGCGTGATGGCATCACCTTTCGTGTGGTTCGATCTGCCGGTCGGCGAGGCGGAGAAGCTCGGCGACTTCTACCGGGACCTGTTCGGCTGGACGGTCCGGTCCGGCTTCGGCGACTACCAGGCGGTGTTGGTCGACGGCGAGCAGCCGTGGGCCGGGATGCTGCCGTCGGATCCGGGCACGGCGGGCCGCTGGGTGCCGTACGTCCCGGTGGACGAACTGGCGGCCGCTGCTGATCGGGCGGTGGCGCTGGGCGGGAGGGTGGTCCGGCCGGCCCAAATTGGCCCGGCTGGGACGTCGGTGCTGGTCGCCGACCCGGCCGGCACGCTGGTCGCGCTGTTTGTGCCGCACGGCGCCGCGGCGTGACGGCGAGCCCGGCGCCCGGCGGCGAGGGACTCTTCTGGGAACTGGTCGGACCGATGTGCGCGGATCCGGCCGTGACCCGTTCGACCATGATGGGGCTGCCGTGCGTCCGGTGGGGCGGTCGGTTCTTCGCCGCACTGGACCGGCGTACCGGCGCGCTGCTAATCAGGCTTCACACGGTTCGGGTCGCCGCTCTGGTGGCGGCGGGGACCGGCGAGCCGTTCGCGCCGGCGGGACGGACCTTCCGCGAATGGGTCGCCGTCCCGCCGTCGGCCTCCAACCGATGGCGTGAACTGCTGACCGAAGCGAAGGACCACGCCGCGGGAACTGACGACGCTGCCGAGTTCCCCGGGTTCGGCCGGGGTGGCCTCACGTTCCTGGACGGCCTCGCCCGCGAGAACACAAAGGCCTACTTCGACGCGCACCGGGAGGTGTACCGGCGTGAGCTGCTCAATCCATCGAGAATGTTGGTTACGGCGCTCGTCGCAGCGTTGCGTCGCCGTTGCGTCCCGAGCCTGCGGGCCGAGCCGCGAGTCGGCGGCAGTCTGTTCCGGATCAGCAACGATCTCCGATTCCGGCCGAGTCGGCCGCCCTACAAGACTCATGTGGACATGGCGTTGTGGACCGGCCCCGACGGCCCGCGCACCGACCCGGCACTGTTGATCAGGGTGACCCCGGCCGAGGTTCATCTCGGTTGCGGGGTCGCTGCGTTGCGCGGGCCGGCGCTGGGGCGTTACCGGGCGGCGTTGGCGCAGCCGGATCACCTAGCATCGCTGGACCGCGAGATGGCGGCGCTGATCGCCGCCGGCGGGGCACTGTCGCAGCCGACCCGCCGCCGGCCCCCGCCGGGACTGGAACGGGCGGGCCGGTTCGCCGTGCGCGACGGGTTCCACGTCATGCGGGCCGAACCGCTGCCGCGTGCCGTCCACTCACCGCGGTTCGTGGCCTGGTGCGTCGAAAGACTCGCGCCGTTCGTGCCGGTGCATCGCCTGCTGGCGGAAGCCGTCGCCGAACCGCCGCCAGGCTGAATCACCTACGGCGGGACGACGTCCGGCCGGCGCACGCGAGGCGATGCGGCCGGCGGGCGCCGGCCCGGCGTGGTCGTGACCTCCCGCCCTCCACGGGTGTCCGCGTCGACGCCGGTGCGACTGCGACGACACTGCGGACCTTAATCAGTTCTGACCGCGCAGGGCGGCGGCGCGGCGGGTGAGGTACCGCTGTTCTTGAAGGCTGGCAGTAGCCCGCGCGGCGCGTAAGTAGGACTCGCGGGCCGCCTCCGGGTCACCGGCCTGCTCAAGCAGGTGCGCGCGGACGGCCTCGAGCCGGTGAGTGTGTGACAATCGCGTGTCGGCGTCGAGCGTGCCGAGTGCGGCGAGCCCGGCCGCCGGGCCGTGAACGACGGCGAGAGCGACGGCTCGGCTGAGCGCGACGACCGGTCCGGGCGCGACCCTGGTGAGCACGTCATAAAGGGCGAGGATCTGTGGCCAGTCGGTCTGCTCGGCGGTGGGTGCTTCGTCGTGCAGCGCGGCGATCGCGGCTTGGATCTGGTACGGGCCGACCGGGCCGGCGCCCAGCGTTCGCATCAGCAGGCGGCGGCCTTCGGCGATCACGGTGGCGTCCCAGCGGTGCCGGTTCTGGTCGGCAAGGGGAATGATCGATCCGCTGTCGTCGGTGCGGGCGTCGCGCCGGGCGTCGGTGAGCAGCATCAGGGCGAGTAGGCCGGTCACCTCGCCTTCGGCGGACAGTAGCCGATGCAGCATCCGGGTGAGGCGGATCGCCTCGACGGTCAGCTCATCGCGGTGCAGTGCTGGCCCGGAACTTGCGGTGCTGCCCTCGTTAAAGATCAGGTAGAGCACGTGCAGCACGACGTCCAACCGGTCCGGCCAGTTGTGCGGCGAGGGCAGTTCAAAGCGGGCGCCGGCCTCGCGGATGCTCTGTTTGGCCCGGCGGATCCGTTGCGACATGGTGGCCTCGGGGACCAGGAATGCGGTGGCAATTTGAGCCGTGGTCAGGCCACCCACGACGCGGAGGGTGAGGGCGACCTGGGCGGGCGGGGAGAGGGTCGGGTGGGCGCAGAGGAACAGCAGGATCAGGGTGTCGTCCGCCGGTCCGCCTGCGGGTGGTTGGCGGGCCGGGTCGAAGGCGGCCGCGGTCTCTCGGCGGCGCCTGGCGCTGTCCGCGCGCCACCGGTCGACCAGCGCGCGGTCGGCCACTGTCAGAAGCCAGGCGCGGGGCCGGTCGGGGCTTCCATTGGCGGGCCATTGGATGGTCGCGGCGAGCAACGCTTCCTGCACGGCGTCCTCGCAGGCGTCGAACTGCCCGTACCGGCGTACGAGCGCGCCGAGGACCTGCGGCGTGAGCTCGCGCAGCAGGCTCTCGAACGACGTGGTCATCGCTACAACTCGGGGGACTCGTCCATGACCCGGCGGATCTCCATCGGGTACTCGGTGTGCGCCACGACCCGTGCGGTGATCTCAACGGCCCGCTCGTGGCTTGCCTCGACGATCCAGTAGCCGGCGAGGGACTCCTTGATCTCGGCGAACGGCCCGTCGGTCGGCGCCGCGGTGCCGTTACGGAACCGTACGGTTGTGGCCTGGCTGGGATCCATGAGGTGCCGGCTCTCCACCACCTCGCCGCTCTCCCGCAGTTCACGGTCCATCGACACCATGGTGGTCTGCATCCTCTCGATCCATTCCGGGCTCCGCCCGGCCAGCGACTCGCCGAGCCCGCCGAACATCATGATCATGTACTTCATGGTGATCCGTCCCTTCGTCCGGCGCCCGGTGCGGGCACCGGCCCTTGGTCGGAGCGGCCGGTCCCGATTCCGACATCGGTCGCCAAGATTTTCGCGGTCGGCCAGTGCGCCTGGGAAGTGCGGTAACGATCCGATGTAGCGGGGAGGCGGGCTCATACGACTGCTGTGGCGGACTATCTCCGCGCACGGGATCTGACGTTATCTGGCACCCGCACCGGCGTAACGCTGCGCGGAACCCAGCCCGAGAAGGCGGCTATCGCCATTTCTGGCATCTTCGGTGTGGACCAGATCAACACCCTCGGCATGACCGGCCAAAGCCCGTGCAAGCCCGGCATCGCCGGGGAAGACGGTGATGCCAAAGACCGCCAAAAGAAAGACCCGGAGGATCGCCGCAAGATCGATCAAAAAAGATCAGCGGTGACCCCATAGGGGTTACGTGTCCGGCCCGATGGGCCGCTGACCTGGTAAAACTCAATCTGTCCGGGTATGTCACCGTCAAGATCGTGGCCTGATATGGCTGGTTGTGGCGGTGGCGCTCATGTGGTGTTCCCGCGGGGAACACCGATGATCCTGGCTGGCGGGCCGGGGTCGGTTCCAGGGTCATTGCGTGTTGGTGTAACTGCTGGTCACGGCGTCGATAAGGTCGTGTGATCGGCGGTCAGCTCGTCGGTTGGCGCGGGCGATGTTGGTGTCGCCGTTGATGCGGTGCCAGCCGATCGCGGT
>NZ_JBEZYA010000037.1:0-89146 GCF_040638295.1 Actinoplanes sp. NPDC026619 | reverse complement strand
TGCCATATGTGGGTAATACACGATCCAGGCCTAAAATCCAAGCACCGCAACGGATTACACGCCGGACGAGCACCTAGCCGCGAAACTCCCGCTAGAGAAGGGGTACGACAAAAATCACCGGCCGAATCACTCCGGCGGAGCGAGCGCCTCCTGCGCCGCCGACACCAGCTCACCGGTCAGTTCCACCACCGCGGGAAGTTTCACCGGCGTCCCCGAGTCGTAGCGAACCGCCCAGCTCAAGCCGTTCTTCCCGGGCACCCGCCGGCCCACCACCCGCACCCCGCCCGCCGACAGCGGATGATGCGACGTGTACGCCACCGACCTGGTCACCCGGTTGCGCACCTGGTCCGGCACCTGCCCCGGCTCCAGCAGCAGAAAACTCAGCACCGGCCCGTCGACGAGCACCGTGTAGTCCTTGCGGTCCTCGGCCGTTTCCGCCGGAGTGATCCGCAGTTCCCGCCCCGACCAGGCCGCCTTGTGGATCTCGTGCCAGCCGAGCCGCTTGCCGTCCGGCAGCCACAACCCGTGGTTCGTGGCAACCAGGGCCTTGTTGTCGGCCGGCTGAGAGTCGGGCGCCGGCGCCCACGCCACGACCCGCTCCTCCGGCGCGAGGGCCGGCCGCAGCGCCGCGGGAAGCTTGGGCTTGCGCTGAAGGAAACTCACAGTCCACCTGCCGCTTGTTCGCGCAACGCGCGCGCCTGCTGTTCGAGGGAGAAAAGCTCACCGGCCAAGGCCAGGTACTCATCCTTGTGCGCGACCGGGTTGAGCCGCTGCACCTTCGACTTCAGATCACGAATCCGGGTGGTCACCGAGCCCGCCTGCAGCCGCGCGAGGGTGACCTGCACGTACCGCGGGTCGACCGGCCCGTCCACCCGCAACGGCTCCACCGACAGCTCCGAGATGAGCCCCTTGCCGGCCAGGTCGTCGCAGAAGTCGCGCACCTTCTCGATCCACACCACACCACCGGACGACGCCGACGACGCCCCGCCGGCCGACCCGATCGCCTCGCGGATCGCCTGGTAGACCGCGTCGTTGTAGTCCTCGGTGCCGACCGTGTCGAACATCGGGCCGGCCAGCACCGGCTCCTGCAGCGCCAGCTTCAGCGATTCCCGCTCGACCAGCCGCTGCGGCGCCTCCGCCGAGCGCGCGGCCGGGCGGGCGGCGCCCTCCTCCGAGCCACGCAGGGCCGAGTTGACCGCCCGCTGCACGGGCTCGAGGTCCATCCCGAGGTCGCCGGCGAGCTTACGAGCGTACTCAGGCCGCTTCTCCCTGTCCTTGATCTTGGCGACCAGCGGGGCGGCGCGGCGCATCGCCTCGACCCGGCCCTCCACCGTGTCCAGATCGAAGCGGGAGATCGTGTGCCGCAGCGCGAAGTCGACCAGCGGCTCCCGGCCGGCGATCATGTCGCGCACCGCGAGATCGCCCTTGGCCAGGCGCAACTCGCACGGGTCCATATTGTCCGGGCTGACCGCGATGAACGTACGCCCGACGAAGCGCTGGTCCTCCTCGAAGGCGCGCAGCGCCGCCTTCTGCCCGGCCGCGTCCCCGTCGAAGGTGTAGATGATCTCGCCGGTGAAGCTGTCGCTGTCCATCAGCAGCCGCCGCAGCACCCCGATGTGGTCGATGCCGAACGCCGTGCCGCAGGTCGCCACCGCGGTCGGCTCGCCCGCCTCGTGGCAGGCCATCACATCGGTGTAGCCCTCCACGATGACCGCCCGGCCGCGCTTCGCGATCTCGCGTTTCGCCTGGTCGATGCCGTAGAGAACGTGCGACTTCTTGTAGAGCGGCGACTCCGGCGTATTGAGATATTTCGGGCCGTCATCGTCGTCGAACAACTTCCGCGCGCCGAACCCGATCACGTCGCCGGACAGGTCCTTGATCGGCCACAGCAGACGCCGCCGGAACCGGTCGATCAGCGACCCGGAGCGGGCCGGCTTGGTGAGGCCGCCCGCATTGAGCTCCTCGGCCGTGAACCCCTTCTGGCGCAGGTGCTTGGCCAGCGCGTCCCACGAGTCCGGCGCGAACCCGCAGCCGTACCGCTCGGCGGCATCGCGCCCGAATCCACGCTGAGCAAGGAATTCGCGGGCTTTGCGCGCGCCGGGCGTGCTGAGCTGGTCGCGATAGAACTCCATGGCGGAAACGTGCGCCGCGAGAAGCCGCTGCCGCTGCCCGGTCTGCGGGCGGGGCGCGCTGGGCAGGTTGTCGGTCTCGTACCGCAACTGGATGCCGGCCCGCGACGCCAGCCGCTCGATCGACTCGATGAACGACAGATGCTCCGCGTCCATCAGGAACTTGATCGCGTCCCCGCCCTGGCCGCACCCATGACAATAATAGACATTTCGGGCAGGTGCCACCGTGAACGACGGGGTCTTCTCGTCGTGGAACGGGCACAGGCCCTTCAGGTTGCCGCCGCCCGCCGAGCGCAGCGTCACCGACTCGCTGATGATGTCGGCGATCGACGTGCGGTCGCGGACCAGCGCGATGTCCTCGTCCTTGACCCTGCCCGCCACGGCATACATCCTGCCTCGCGTCAGGCGGGCGCTGCCACCAGGGTCCGATGCCACGCCACGGCGGCGTGATCGGTGAGCGACGCGACCTGGTCGATCACCACTCTGAGTGCCGCGGCGTCACTCTCGGCGGCCGCATGCAACGGCCCGAAGACAACATCCAACCTTGCTGGTGTACGGGTCAGAGCGTCGACCAGCTCGATCAGGATCGTGCGCTGCTGCGCGTACCAGTCCTCGGCCGCCCGGGTCCGCATCACGTAGCGCAACGCCATCCCCTTCAGCAGCGCGCACTGATTACGGACGGTGCGCGGCACGATGAGGTCGGCGTCGTAGCGGCGGACCGGGTCGGTGCCGTACCGGCTCTGGGTCGCGCCGATCGCGGAGGCGACGAACCGGCCGGTGAGGATGCTTGTCATCCGTTTGAGCGCCACCTGGGTGTCGAAGGTGCCGTCGTAGCCGGCGACCGGGGCCACCGCCGGGTCGGCGAGCAGCTGGTCGAGAGTGACCGCCAGCGCGTCGGCGGGCTCGTCGGAGTAGCTGTCGGCCACGTCGGCGCAGAGGGCGGCCCGTTCGGCCGGGTCGTCGATCAGGACGCGCAACTCCAGGTAGCCGCCGTGCACGCCGTCCTCGACGTCGTGCACGGAGTAGGCGACGTCGTCGGCCCAGTCCATCACCTGGGCCTCCAGGCAGCGGCGTTCGCCGAGCTCGGCGGGGTGCATCCAGTCGAAGACGGGGCGGTCGTCGGCGTACACACCAAATTTCTTTGTCTCTGGTTTGCGGGGCCACGGATATTTGGCACAGGCGTCGAGGGAGGCGCGGGTGAGGTTGAGGCCGGCGCCGGGCACTTTGGCCTCGAGACGGGTCAGCACGCGCAGCGTCTGGGCATTACCCTCGAAGCCACCACAGGACTGGGAGACCTCATCCAGCGCGTGCTCGCCGTTGTGGCCGAACGGCGGGTGCCCGAGGTCGTGGGCGAGCCCCGCGACGTCGACGACGTCCGGGTCGCAGCCGAGCCGGGCGCCCATCTCGCGGGAGATCTGCGCGACCTCCAGCGAGTGCGTCAGTCGCGTACGCAGGAAGTCGTCTGACCCAGCCGTGTGCACCTGGGTCTTGGATGCCAGCCGGCGAAAGCCGGCCGAGTGCAGGACGCGCGCCCGGTCGCGCTGGGCTTGCGTGCGTCCGTAGCCCGAGTCCTTGGCCGGTTCACTGATCCACCTTTGGGCGTCGAGCGCCGTCATGATCCCAGCCTAGGCGGCTTCGGCCGGGTTGACCTCCGGCTAAGCGGCTTCGGCCGGTTGCCGATGTGGTAGCCGTGGAGTCCGATTCGCCCCGCGGGCGAAGTATGACGATCGTCGGCCGGCTGCTGGTCATGGGCGCGGCCGGTCTCGTCTCGGTGGGCCTGGTGGTGGGTTTCGCGATCTCCAGCTCACACGTGCAGGCCGACGCGAACCGGGACATCGCTCGCGTGTCGGACGGCATGAGCCATCAGTGGAACGCCGACATGATGCACGATGCATTGCGAGCCGACGTGATGGCGGCGATGTACGCACGGTCGGCGGTGGACAACGAGGTCGCCGACCACGGCCAGACGATGATCGACAACTACGACGCCGCGGCGGCCGAGGCCCCGGCGGATCTTCAGGACGACTACGCCAAGGTACGGCCGCGGGTCGTCACCTACGCCGACACGGCCGCGAGCGTCGTGAACAGCCGGACCGGGCTCGCCGGCTACCTGACGATCTACGCGGAGCTGGAGGAGGATCTCGGCGCGCTGGACGACAGCATGCTGACGGCCGTCCAGGCCGCCAGCGACCAGGGGGTGGCCGCCGCCTCGAAGAGCGACTGGGTGATCGCCATGGCCGGTCTCGCCGGCGCGCTGATCACCGCGCTGGCCGGCTGGCGGACCCTGCGGGCGATCCGGCGGCCGCTGCGGGAGATGCTGACCGGCCTGCGGGCGGTGGCCGGCTGCGACCTGACCGTGCGGGTGCCGGTGCTCCACCGCGACGAACTGGGCGAGATGGCCGGCGCGCTGAACGGGGCGATGGGCTCGCTGCGGGACACCGTGTCGGCGACCGCGGCGCGGATCGGCACGCTGACCTCGGCGAGCGGTGACCTGCGTACGCTCGCCGGCGATCTGGACGCCTCGGCCGAGCAGACGTCCGGGCAGGCGCGCAGCGCCGATGCGTCGGCGCGGCACGTGGCGGCGGCGGTGAGCGACATGATGACCGCGACCGACGAGCTGGCCTCGTCGATCCGGGAGATCTCCCGGCAGACCGCGTCGGCGACCGAGACGACCGCCTCGGCGACCCGGGACGCGGCGCGGACCGCCGAGGCGGTGGCAAAGCTGAGCGAGGCGAGCCGGGAGGTCGGCGACATCGTCCAGCTGATCACCAACATCGCCGAGCAGACGAACCTGCTGGCCCTCAACGCCACGATCGAGGCGGCCCGGGCGGGCGAGGCCGGCAAGGGGTTCGCGGTGGTGGCGACCGAGGTCAAGGACCTCGCTCAGGAGACGGCGCAGGCGACCGCGGACATCACCGCCAAGATCTTGGCGATCCAGGAGATGACCAGCGGGACCGCCAGCGCGATCGCGTCGATCACCGAGGTGATCGCGCAGATCGACGACGGTCAGCGGACGATCGCGGCCGCGGTGGAGCAGCAGTCGGCCACGACCGAGCTGATGTCGCGGAACGTGGGCGAGGTCTCGGCGGCCGCCGGCGAGATCAGCGGCACGGTCACGAACATCACCCGATCGACGGAGGCGACGGCGGAGGGCGCGAACACGACGCGTACCTCGGCCGAGGTGGTCAGCACCGCGGCCGGCGAGATCGAGACGCTGATGGGCCGCTTCCGCTACTAGCTCCGTTTTTCCGACAAAACGCAGAACTCGTTTCCCTCGGGGTCGGCCAGAACCACCCACGGGACGTCGTGCTGGCCGATGTCGGCGAGGCGGGCGCCCATGTTGACCAGCCGCTCCACCTCCGCTTCCTGATCGTCCGGGCGCAGGTCGATGTGCAGGCGGTTCTTCACCGTCTTCGGGTCGGGGCCGACGCCGAACAGCAGGCCGGGCAGCTCGTCGGGAGTACGCCGGATCTCCACCTCGTCGACCGCCTCGTGCACGATCACGTAACCGAGGGCCTCGGCCCACCAGCGGGCCAGCCGGTGCGGGTCCTCCGCGTCCACGACGATCTGTTCCCAGCGGACCGGCATATGGCGCCCTCCTTATCGAAAAGTGACGATCATGTTACGCGCCCCTGTCGAGGTACCCCGTCCCGTACGCCGCACCGGCCGTGCGACGACACCGCTCGATGGGTCCCGACGATGCGGTCGTGGACCTCAACGAGTTGGGTGCGGTACTCGACCGACTGAGCGCCGCCGGGTGGACCGGGGCACTGCACGTCGGGGGCACGCCCGGCGGCGTGCTTCATCTGCTCGGCGGCCGGATCGCGTACGCCGAGACCCCGGCCACCCCCGGCCTCGGCGAACGGCTCGTCGCCTCCGGGCGGATGAGCCTCGGCGCGTGGACCGCGGCGGTGGTCGAGGGCCGGGCCGGTTGCCGGGTCGGACGACTGCTGCTGCGCGACGGCCTGATCGGCCAGAACGAGCTCACGCTGCGGGTGGCCGCGGTCGTCTCGGACGCCGCCGGGGAGCTGCTCCGGTCCGGCGGGACGCCACTGCGGATGATCGCCGGCGAGCGGCACTGGCTCGGTGAATTCGGCCCGCAGCAGCCCCGCCAATTTTGGGCCGTGACCATGACGCACAGCCGGTGCGACTCATCGCGGCACGGCCGCCGCAGGATGGCCCACGGTGATGGCGCGGGGCGGCCCGGCTCGAAGGGCTACGGGGAAACTCCTGGCCATTGCCGTCCGGAGGGGGCCAACCGTCCGGAGGGGGCGAAGCAGCGCTAGGAGAGACGTGCCCGGCGTCGATCACTGTTTGCAGGAGGCCATGGCGATCCCTGGCGCGGTCGGCGCCAGCATCGTCGACTACACCACCGGTTTCCCGGTCGCCACGACCGGAGCCGCACCGAATTCCGACCACGAGGCGGCCGCGGCCGGCACGGCCGACGTCGTACAGGCGGCGACGAGCCGGTCACTGTTCGTTTCCGCGTTACCGCACGACCTGCTGGAAGACCTGATCATCACGACGGCCGGCGGCTATCACCTGCTCCGGCTCGTGCACACCGACTTCGACAGCCGGCTGGTCCTCTATGTCTGGCTGGACCGGCACCAGGGGAACCTCGCGGTGGCCCGCCGCCGCATGCAAAAACTCGCCGACGACCTTGTTGCCACCTGACTTCTGGTCGCCACTTGACTTCCAAGGGGGGAGAACGCGTGACCACCGCCTCGAAGACAGCAGCGCCCTCGAAGCCAGCAGCGCCCTCGAAGCCAGCCGCACCGGCGCGGCTGCTCACGCAGGTCGCCACCGAGCGGCAGACCGGCGCGCTGGTGGTCGGCGGCCACCCCGGCGGCGCGGTCTACGTCCTCGAGGGCCGGGTCATCTACGCCGAGTCGCCGGCCGCGCCCGGTGTCGGCGAACTGCTCACCGCCTCCGGCCGGCTGGCCGGACGCACCTGGCAGACCGCCCTGGACCAGGGCACCTCCACCGCCCGGGTGGGCCGCCTGCTCGTCGAGCAGGGCCACCTCACCCAGGGCGAGCTGGAACTCTGCGTGCTGGGCGCGACGTACGACGCGGCGTACTTCGCACTCTCCGCCGCCGACGCGCAGGTCGAGTTCCTCGACGGCGCCATGCACTGGTTAGGCCCGATCGCGCACATCGACCCGGCCGCGGTCAACCGCGAGGTACGCCGCCGGGCGAAAATGCTCGACGCCATCTTCCCGGATCAACGCGTCGACGCCGCAGTAGTGACGCCGGCAACGCGGGCGCCCCGCGAACGGGTGTCACTGACCGCGCTGCAGTGGGAGCTACTGGTGCACGCCGACGGCCAGCGCACCCCCGCCGACCTGGCGTTACTGCTGGGCCGCGCGGGCTTCGCGACAATCGCGGAACTGCGGCGCCTGGCGGCGCTGGGCCTCCTGGAACTTCCAGAGGTACGGGCGGAAGCTCCCGAATTCGTCCGACTCCCCCAGGCCCGCGGCACGGCCGTGGACGTAAACCGCCCCCGAATCAGCGCGGACAACGTCGGCACAGCAACCGTTCCGGTGATATCGGGAGTGCGACCGGCCGCACCGGGCCCGCCCACAGCGCCCCGGTCCCGACCGTTGCCGGCCACACCGCTATCACCCCCGCCGTCATCTGCCCCACCGTCATCTGCCCCGCCGTCGTCAGCCTCCCCGTCGGCGACCCTGTCAACGCCTGCCCTGCCAACGTCCGCCTCGCCGTCGTTGGCCCTGCCTACGTCTGGCCAGCCGTCGCTGGTCGCGCCGACGTCCGGCCCACCGTCGCTGGTCCCGCCAACGTCTGGCCCGCCGTCTCTGGCTCCGCCAACCTCTGCTCCGCCGACCTCTGCCACCTCGTCGTCAACTCCGTCGGCGCACGGGCTGTCCGCGCGGGAGACGTCGTTGCAGGCCTCGTCGACGCAGGCCCTGCCGTCGCGGGCCCGGTCGTCCTCGGCTCCGCCCGCGAGCGCTCCGACCGTGCCCGGCCCACCCGCGCCGGCGGCGCTCACCGAGGAGACCAGCGCCAACGGGACGGTGTATCGGCCGCCCCGGCTGGCCCGCCGGAAACCCGGCGCGAAGCTGCCGAAGGAGGTCGTCGGGGAACCCCCACAGATCCACCCCGGAACCGACGAAGTCCTGCTGAAACGCATCCGAACTGCATTGCGAGCCCTGCGATGACGCGCGCGCCTCCGACAACACGGCCCAGGACCCTCCGGTAATGCCTCCCTGGACAGTCCCCGCAACCCGAAGCCGGTCAAGACGAGGCGTCCCGCGGTGGGCCTGCGCAATTAGGCCCGTTCGGACGGAGCACCTTGACATGAGGCGTCTCGCGACATGGCTCCGTAAACCAGGACCCTTCGAGTGGAGGGCCTTGAGACGAGGCCTTTGTTGACGAGAGCGCCCAAGACGGGGCGGGCTCCAAGACCGGGCGAGCCTCAAGGTGGGGCGAGCGTCAAGACCGGGCGAGCGTCAAGACCGGGCGAGCGTCAAGACCGGGCGAGCGTCAAGGTGCGGCGGGCTCCAGACCGGGCTGGCGTCAAGGCTCAGTGGGCTTCAAGTCCGGAGCTGGTCCAGACCGGGCAGGCCCCAAGAACAGGCAGGCCCAGAAACCGTCAGCCAGAAACCGAGCCCCAGATACGGGCAGGCCCCAAGACTGAGCGGTTACCCAGACCGCGAAGGCCTCGGTGCGTTACTGGCCCCGAGATGAGACCGGCCCCCGAGATGAGACCGAGCCGATGAGAAAGGGAGACCGAGGATGACGGTGGATCCGGCGGTGCTCCAGGAGCTCGACCGACTGCGCTCCAGGGTCCCGGAACTGGCCGGCAGCGTGCTCGCCAGCACCGACGGTCTGGTGGTCGCGCACGACGCGCACGGCCTCGAACCGGACGGTCTCGCCGCGCTCGCCGCCGCCCACCTGGCGCTGGCCCGGAGGTTCGCGCACGCGGTGAACCACGGCAGCCTGCGCGAGTCGGTGGTCGAATGCGACCGGGGCTACATCACCACATACACCGCGGGCCCGAACACCCTGCTCACCTTGGTCACGTCCGGTGACGCCAACCTCGCCATGGTCCACCTGGAGGCACGCCGCTGCGTACGCCGCCTGGTGAAGATCCTCGCGGTAGAGGCGAAACCACAGATCCGCCCAGAGATCCCTACCCAGGCCGGCCCATCCGCTCCGCTGGCCCGGCGCACACCGATGGCCACCCTGGCCAACAACACCCGGCGCCGGCAGGCGACCGGCTGATCACCCGACCCCGGCAAAGCCGGCACCGCCATCCCACCGCAGTCTGCCCACCCACCAACGACCCCGCCACCCGCAAGGCCCGCAGTGCACCAAGGCTTGCAACTCACCGACGCCCGCAATGCGCCACGGCCCGAAATCCACTAAGGCCAGCAACGCACCAAGGCCAGCAACGCACCAAGGCCAGCAGTGAACCAAGGCCAGCAGTGAACCAAGGCCAGCCATCCCACAACGGCCCTGCCATCCAAGGGCCTGCAATCTCCAGAGGACCTTGCATTCCAGAGGTCCCTGCAATCCATAGGCCCGGCAAATTCCAAAGCCCGGTAATCCAAGGCCCGGCAATTCAAGAGCCCTGCCATCCCACAAACGGAGGACCACCCCATGCCCGACATGGACACCGCACTCAAAGAGATCATGGAAATCGACGGCGCCGTCGGCGTAGCTCTCGTGGACCACACGAGCGGCATGGCGCTCGGCACCGTCGGCGGCGGCAAGGAACTGGACCTGACGGTCGCCGCAGCCGGCAACACCGACGTGGTCCGCGCCAAGCTGCGCGCGATGGAGATGCTCAACATCTCCGAGAAGATCGAGGACATCCTCATCACCCTGGACAGCCAGTACCACATGATCCGCCCCCTAACGAGCCGCTCCGGCAAGGGCCTGTTCCTCTACGTCGCCCTGCGCCGCGACCGCTCCAACCTGGCCATGGCCCGCCACCAGCTACGCCGAATCGAAAACGACCTCGACGTCTGACGGTGTTCCCCATGCCCGCTCCCAGCGGGGAGGGCCGAGACCGCCCTCCCCGCCCCGGCGCGCGCAGCCTCGCCGTCCACGGCTACTCCTCACTTACGGCAGCTCCCACCTACGGCAGCTCCCACCTACGGCAGCTCCCACCTACGGCAGCTCCTTAGCCATGCCAGCTCCCACCCGCGGCAGCTCCCCACCTACAGCAACTCCCCCACCCCACGCCAGCTCGCCACTTACAGCGACTCGTCGTCCCGGCAGCCCCCGCCACGCCAGCACCTCGCCCACAGCAGGTCCCATCTACAGCAACTCGTCGCCCACAGCGGGCTTCTCCTGCAAGGCGGCCTTTGCCCAAAGCGGGTCATTCGCCGGAAGCTGGCCCTCCCCCGAAGCTGGCTCTCCCCCGAGACGGGCTCTTCCCCGAGACGGGCTCTTCCCCGAGACGGGCACTTCGCCCGAAGCGGGGCTATCCGCCCGAGCAGCCCCTGCACCCGACGCGGGCTCTCCGCCCGGAACCAGCCCTCCGCCCGGAACCAGCCCTCCGCCCGGAACCAGCCCTCCGCTACTTCGCGTCGTGCGGCCTTGCCGGCTGTGGCCTTCATCGGCTGCGGCCCCTTGTCGCGGCGAGCTCCAGTGCTGCCGTGAGCAGCAGCGGTGCGGCGGCCAGTGCGAACAGGGCCGTCAGGCTGAGGGGCAGGGCGAACCACGCGTAGAGCGTGACCGCGAAGGCCTCTGCGGCGAAGCCGCTCACCGAGAGGACGGTGCTTCGGGCTGGGCCGGTGATCTCGGCCTGGAGGCGGGTCTCGGCGCGGATCATGCCGAATTGCAGGAGGCCGAATGCCGCGGAGATCGCGACCATGCCGGCCAGGTGCGGCACGAGGGCGCCGGCGGCGAGCAAGACCGCCGCTACGGCGGAAACCGGCGCGGCGAAGCGGCCGGCCAGCGCGCTTCCCGCGGCCATGGCGAGTGCGGTGAGGGCAAACAGCAGGGGTACGGCTACTGTCGGCGCGCCCTTTTCCCGGGCCAGCAGCGGCAGGTATTCGTCGAGTGCGCTGAATCCGGGCAGTAACGCGGCCACGGCCAGGGCGAGAATGATGCGCCGGTTCTTTATCGACTCCCGCAACCCCGCCCGCAAGAGCAGCAGGTAACTGCCCTCGTTGTGGTCGTCGGCTTCTTCATGCGTACCCCTTGAATCGGGGAGACGCAGCGCGAGGAGACCACCCAGGGTGACTGTCGCGATGCTGGCTATGCCCACCAAACGGTAGCCGCCGGCCGCGAAAGCGGGCGTGGCGAGCAGCGTGGCTGCGGTCATGGCGAGGATGCCGGCCGTGCTCGCCCGGCCCATGACCTTGGCGTATGCGTCGCCGACCTGGTCGTAGACGAGCGCCTCGAGTGTGCCGGAGCTGAGCGCGCCGCCGAGCCCCCACAGCATGAAGCCGAGCGCGAAGCCCGGGAAAGCCGGCCAGATCAGCCACAGCGCGTAACCGGCGGCGGTGAGGATCTCACCGATCGCGTAGAGGCCGCGACGGGACCAGGCGTCGGCCAGCGCGCCGGAGGGCACCTCGAACACGAACGAGACGACCGACCAGATCACGAACAGCGTGGAGATCTGGCTGGTGGACAGGCCCGCGTCGGCGAACAGCAGCGCGTAGACCGGGTAGAGCAGGACTCCGTTCGCACAGGCGCGGACGGCGTAGAGCAGCGGAGATCAGCGTCAAACCGGATGCATACGCCTATCTTCGCTCGCCGGCACCCGCTCGGGTCAAGCCAATTTCGCCTCGTCGGCGGCTGCCCGGCCGGATTCCCATCCTTCCAGGCTGTCGACGCGGCTGCCCCGGGCCCGGACGGTCCGCGGGAACGCGCGCGTCAACGCCTCCTGGACCTGCAGTTGGCGGCTGCGCAGCACCGGGAGCAGGTCGGAGGGCCGGGCCAGCTCGTGGCGGGCGATCTCGTTGCGGGTGGTCTGTTCGAGGCGCTCGCCGATGCGGTGGGCGTAGGCGACCAGGAAACTGCGGCGGAACGCCTTGATGCGCGCCTTTCCCTTGGCGGGCTCGTCGCGGGCCATCGCTTTGTTCGCCTGCACCAGCAGTGACGTGTACAGCAATTCGACCGAGTCGATGTCGGCGTCGAAACCGAACAGCGTGGAGAAGGCCAGCTCGGGCGACCACACGGTGTGGCAGTGGTTGGCCCGGGCGACGGCGTCGAGCAGGCTGGCCTTCTCGCTCTCGTAGGGGTGGTCGACGCCGAGCCGGCGGGCGAGCGGGGCGGCTTCCGGGCCGGCCGTGAGCACCGATTCGATGCTGTGTTTGGCGATCAGTTCCTGCGCCTTGGCCGAGAACGCCTCCGCCTCGGCCGGGAAATCGGTGGCCTCGGCCTTGGCCAGAAGGGCGCGCACCCGTTCCAGCATGCGATTGTCGGCGCCGGAGTACCTGGTCTCGGGAATGGCGCCCGGCGGCGGGATGAGGGTTTCGATGCGCGGGAGCCGGCGCAGTTCCAGCAGAAGCGCGAGGGTGGCGTCGTTCAGTCTGATGCGATCGGCCGGGGCTTTCCCGCCGCCCATTTTCCGGCCGCCTGACAGTTCGTCGGCTTGCGCCCGCCAGCGCGGATCGACGTCCCGGAATCTTGCGAGATAGGCCGCCGTCGCGCCGGCGATCACCTGAGCCTGCAGCGGATCGCCCAGCCGGGCCACGACCCGATGCAGCTCAGCGGGCTGCCACCCGCTCTGGAACAGCCGGTCGACGATAACGGCGACCGCCTGCACGAGAGCCGCGTCGGCGTCGGGGGCGACGGTGAGCGTGTTGAGCGCGTCCTCGTAGCTGATCTCACCGCCGAGAACCGCCCGGATCGTGCCGGCTGCGGACATCAGCGTGCGGCCGGGGGCCAGCAGCCCGGCCGGTGGTCCATCTGCACTGTTCAGCCGCCTGATTCGTCGGTTTCGGCGCCCTCGGGGACCGACTCGTCGTCGCGGCTGTCGAGCCAGCCGTAGGGCAGCGACACCTTGCCGGGCGCGTTCACCCGGCCGCGGGGCTGGCCGAGCGCGTCCGCCGGGAACGGCACCGACGGGTCGAGCAGGCCCAGCAGGTCGTCCAGCTCGGCCAGTGAGGAGATCATGGCGAGCCGGCGGCGCAGGTCGCTGCCGACCGGGAAGCCTTTCAGGTACCACGCGACGTGCTTGCGGTAGTCGGCGCAGCCGTGCTTCTCGTCGCCGAGCGCGTCGACCAGCAGTTCGGCGTGCCGGGACATGATCTTCGCGACCTCGCCCAGGGTGGGCAGCACCGGCCGGTAGCCGGCGCCCTGGGTGAACGCGGCCTCCAGGTCGGCGAACAGCCACGGGCGGCCCAGGCAGCCGCGGCCGACGACCACCCCGTCGACGCCGGTGTGCTCGACCATGCGCAGCGCGTCGGAGCCCTCCCAGATGTCGCCGTTGCCGAGAACCGGCACGTCGAGCGCCTGTTTGAGGGTGGCGATGGCGTCCCAGTCGGCCTTGCCGGAGTAACGCTGCTCGGCCGTGCGCGCGTGCAGGGCCACTGCGGCCACGCCGGCCTCCTGCGCGGCGAGACCGGCCTCGACGTACGTCAGATGGTCGTCGTCTATGCCTTTGCGCATTTTGATGGTGAGCGGGATGCCGAAGGGCTTGGCCGCCGCGACGGCCTGCGACACGATCCGCCCGAAGAGCCGGCGGCGCCACGGGAGCGCCGACCCGCCGCCACGCCGGGTGACCTTGGGCACCGGGCAGCCGAAGTTGAGGTCGACGTGATCGGCCAGCCCGTCCTCGCCGATCATCCGCACCGCCGCCGCGGTGACGTCCGGGTCGACACCGTAGAGCTGCAGGCTGCGGAAACCCTCGTCCTCGGCGAACGCGATCATCTTGAGCGTCTTCGGAATCCGCTCGACCAGCGCCCGCGTGGTGATCATCTCGCACACGTAGACCCCGCCGCCCTGCTCACGGCAGAGCCGCCGGAACGCCACGTTGGTGATCCCCGCCATCGGCGCCAGCACGACGGGCGGGTTCACGACGTGGTTTCCCAGCTTGAGGTGGTTTCCGAGCTTGAGCGACGCAGTCACGCCCTCAAGCGTGCCATGCCGCCTGCCTTGGCCGAAAATCGCGCTGCCTTGGCCGAAAATCGCGGAAGTTGGGCAGCAGGTCGCCGGCGAAGGCCTCGGTCACTCCTGCTTCGACAAGCCGCCGGAGCCTCCCCCCATGCCCGGTAGGGTTCCGTACAGAAACCCCGGACAGTCTCTGCCTTGGCATCGGCCGGGGTTATTTCTTTCTCCGGGCCGCTACGCGAGCTCATGCTAGTCGCTAGACAAGCTGTCGTGCATCAAGGATAGATCGCCGTGCAGGCGGCCCACGGATCTGGCACAGTCGGCGGCGTGAGTGATGGGGTGCGTCCGCGGCGGCTCGTGGTGGTGTTCGAGTCGCCTACCGCCGAGGTGATGCTGCGGCTCGCCGTCGAGGCCGGATTCCAGTCGATGCTGGTCGAGCCGGACGAGTCGCGGCTGCAGGGCACACCGCGGCCGCACGGGGACCGGGTCGTGCACGATCTCGCGGCGGCCGAGCTGGACGACAGCACCGACGTCGTGCTCAGCGATCATCACCGGGCCGAGATCGGCGTGGTGCTCAAGGAGGCGCTGGCGGCGCCCACCCGGTGGATCGGCATCCTCGGGAAGCCGGCGATCGAGGGGCCGCACGTGGGGATGCTGCGCGAACTCGGGGTGCCGGACGAGGAGATCGCCCGGGTGCACCGCCCGATCGGCCTCAACATCGGGGCGAAGACCCCGGCCGAGATCGCGATCGCGACTCTGGCCGGGCTCATCGCCGACCGGAACGGCCGACCGGGCGGGTTCGAGTTCTAGCGCGGGTTCGAGTTCTAGCTCAGCCCTTCAAAGAAGGACGCTCAGCAGCCGGGCAGGCGCTTGGTCAGGTAGTCCTCGATCTTGTCGAGGGCGACCCGCTCCTGCTTCATCGTGTCGCGGTCGCGCACCGTCACCGCGTCGTCGGTGAGGGTGTCGAAGTCGACCGTGACGCAGAACGGCGTGCCGATCTCGTCCTGGCGGCGGTAACGCCGGCCGATCGCCTGCGAGTCGTCGAACTCGACGATCCAGCGCTTGCGCAGCGTGTCGGCCAGCCCGCGGGCCTTCGGCGACAGCTCCGGGTTACGCGACAGCGGCAGGACCGCCACCTTGATCGGCGCCAGGCGCGGGTCGAACCGCATGACCGTGCGCTTGTCGACGCCACCCTTGGTGTTGGGAGCCTCGTCCTCGTCGTACGCCTCGAGGAGGAACGCGAGCACCGCGCGGGTGAGACCGGCGGCCGGCTCGATCACGTACGGCACCCAGCGTTCCTGCTTCTCCTGATCGAAGTAGGACAGGTCGACGCCGGAGTGCTTGGAGTGCGTGGTCAGGTCGAAGTCGGTGCGGTTCGCGATGCCCTCGAGCTCGGCGAACTCGGTGCCGCCGAACTGGAAGCGGTACTCGATGTCAACGGTGCGCTTCGAGTAGTGCGAGAGCTTTTCCTTCGGGTGCTCGAAGAAGCGCAGGTTCGACTCCGACAGACCCAGGCCGCGGTACCAGTTCCAGCGCTCCTGCAACCAGTACTCGTGCCACTCCTCGTCCTTGCCGGGCTCGACGAAGAACTCCATCTCCATCTGCTCGAACTCACGCGTACGGAAGATGAAGTTGCCCGGGGTGATCTCGTTGCGGAAGCTCTTGCCGATCTGGGCGATGCCGAACGGCGGCTTCTTGCGCGCCGCGGTGGCGACGTTGTTGTAGTTCACGAAGATGCCCTGGGCGGTCTCCGGGCGCAGGTAGTGCAGGCCGTCGGCGCTCTCGGTGGGGCCGAGGTAGGTCTTCATCAGGCCGTTGAACATCTTCGGCTCGGTGAAGGTGCCCTTGTTGCCGCAGTTCGGGCAGTTCAGCTCCTGCAACGAGGACGGCAGCGAGCCGTGCTTCGCCTCGTACGCCTCCTCGAGGTGGTCGGCCCGGAACCGCTTGTGGCACGACTGGCACTCGGTCAGCGGGTCGACGAACTCGGCGATGTGGCCGGACGCCTCCCACACCTGACGGGCGAGGATGACGGCGGAGTCGAGGCCGACGATGTCGTCACGCTGCTGCACCATCGTGCGCCACCACTGGCGGCGGACATTGTCCTTCAGCTCCACGCCCAGCGGACCGTAGTCCCAGGCCGAGCGGGTTCCTCCGTAGATCTCACTGGAGGGGAAGACGAAGCCCCGGCGCTTGGCCAGGGAGACGACGGCATCGATACGGTCGGCGGGCATGTTCCTCCTACGCCGGCTGGGTGTCGGCGGGGACATCGTAGGTTTCGATCAGGACAAATTGCGAGATTACTCCTCGAGGGAGCACAGCTCGAACCCGCCCGTGCTCGAGTCCTGCCGCAGATAGGCCTCCAGCTCGGTGGAATCGCCACCGGTGTAGGTGACGTCGACCGGCAACGAGTACGTGACGAAGTTGAGGTCACCGAACTTGTAGCCGGTGATCGCCTCCTCGGCCGCGACCCGGGTGCGGAACTCGGCCGGGCTCTCGTCCTCCTGCGCCTGGTCGCACAACAACCCGTACGCCTCGTCGTACTTCTTGGCCTTGACCGCGTCGAGGTAGTCGCCGACGGCGGCCTCGGCCCGCTCCTGCACCGAGCCGGACGCGGAGATCCCGATGCCGATCACCGCGGCCAGCCCGCCGCCGCAGACGAGCACGGCGATGACCGCGGCGATGCCGATGCCCCAGCCGATGCGTTTGCCCTTGCCCTCGACCGGCGGCGCCGGGAAAGGCGGAAAGACCCCGGGCCCTTGCGGAACTCCGGGGGCCGGCGAGACGGCCGGCGCCGGCGGTAGCGCGGGACCCTGCGGCGGGGCGGGATTCATGTCACCCAGATTAGTCGTCAGCGCCACTGCTCGGCGGCCCGGTCGCTGGCGGTCACGACCAGTTCGCCACCGGGCGCGGCGCTGGCGAGGGTCTCGAACGCGGACGGCTCGTCGATCGACTGGGAGAGCAGCGGAGTCGCGTGAACCTTGACGTCGAAGCCGCCCAGGGCGCGCCGGTAGGCTCCCACGGACTCCCATTCGGTGGCCATGACCCAGTGGTCCGGGTCTTCGATGGCGCGGGTGAGCCGCCCGGAGACATACCCTGGGCGCTCGGCCAGCGCGGTGAGGGCGGCGTGCGCGCGGAGCACGAAGCCGTCCTGCGTTTCCGACGGGACGACGAAGCGGTTGAGCACGAGCATGCGACGAGCGTACGCAGGGCTGAACGTACGCAGGGCTAGGAGGCGACATGGTGGCGACGTCCGACAACCTGCTGCGCCGGATGGCGAGGGTGAATCCGACCCGGGCGTTCATCGTGGCGCTGGCGCTGATGCTGGCCGGCCTGTTCCTGCCGGGGATCGTCGGCGCGGCGCTGTTGTTCCTGCTCGCGGCCGGTCTGGCGGCGCTGACCATCACCACCTGGCCGGTGCAGAAACCGTCGACCCGCACCCTGCGCATAGTGATGCTCGCACTACTCCTCGCCGCCGTGATCGCCAAAGCGGTCTGAGCCGCCCAGTGAGCCCACTCATGCGCTTTTGACAATCATTATCATTGTCGGAGACAGTGGGTGGTATGCCCCGCGTCCTGCTCGCCGCCCTGCTCACTCTTGCGGTGGCGGCCGGGTGCGGCGCTCGCGCGTCCGCCGGGGGCTTCGCCGACGGCAAGCTGAACGTGGTCACCGCCTTCTACCCGCTGCAGTTCCTCAGCGAGCGGATCGGGGGCGACACGGTGTCGGTCACCAATCTCACCAAGCCCGGCGCCGAACCACACGACGTGGAGCTCAACCCGCGCCAGGTCGCCGACGTCGCCGACGCGGGTCTCGCGGTCTACCTTCACGGTTTCCAGCCGGCCGTCGACTCCGCGGTGGCCCAGGAGGCGAAGGGCCGCTCGTTTAACGTCGCCGCGGTGATCGACCTGCTGCCGTACGCCGAGAAGTCGGCCGCCGAGAAGTCGGCCGCCGGCTCCGAGGACAGCAGCGGTCTCGACCCGCACGTCTGGCTCGATCCGGTGCGGTTCGCCACGATCGCCGGAAAACTCGGCGACGAACTGGCCGAGAAGGACCCCGCCCACGCGGCCGATTACCAGGCCAGGGCCAAAGACCTGCAAACCCAACTGCAGACCCTCGATCAGGAGTACGCCCACAGCCTGGCCACCTGTCAGCGGCGTGAGCTGGTCACCAGCCACAGCGCGTTCAACTACCTGGCCACCCGCTACGGCCTCACCCAGGTCGGCATCACCGGCGTCTCCCCCGAGGCCGAGCCCGCCCCGCAGCGCCTGGCCGGCGTCGCGAAGACGGCCCGCGAGACCGGCACCACCACCATCTTCTTCGAGACCCTGGTCAGCCCGAAGGTCGCCGAGACCATCGCCCGGGAGGTCGGCGCGAAGACCGCCGTACTCGACCCGCTCGAGGGCCTGACCGACGCCCGGTCCGACTACTTCACCGTCATGCGGGCGAACCTGGCCGCACTCACCACGGCATTGGGGTGCACCTCATGACAGCAGAAGTGCCAGGCCGGGCAGTCGCCGACATACGTCACCTGGCCGCGGGCTACGACGGCCGGGAGATCCTGCACGACGTCTCCCTCGCGGTCCGCCCCGGTGAGGTCGTCGCCATCCTCGGCGCGAACGGCTCCGGCAAGTCCACCCTGATCCGCACGATCCTCGGGCTGGTCCCGGCGAGCCGCGGCGACATCGACCTGTTCGGCACCCCGCAGCGGAAGTTCCGGGACTGGGCGCGGGTCGGCTACGTCCCGCAGCGGCTCGGCGCCGGCAGCGGCGTGCCCGCCACCGTCGGCGAGGTCGTGGCGTCCGGGCGGCTGGCCCGGCGCGGCATCTTCCGCCCGGCCGGCGGCGCCGACCGGGCCGCCGTCCAGGCAGCGCTGCAGGACGTCGGCCTGCTCGACCGGATCGGCGATCCGGTCTCGACGCTCTCCGGCGGCCAGCAGCAGCGCACCCTGATCGCCCGCGCCCTGGCCGGCCGGCCCGACCTGCTCGTGCTCGACGAGCCGACAGCCGGTGTGGACGCCGCCAGCCAGGAGGCGTTCGCCGCGGCGCTGGGCCGGTTCGCCGCCGGCGGCGGCACGATCCTGCTGGTCGCGCACGAGCTGGGCCCGCTGCGGCCGCTGATCGACCGGGCCGTGGTGGTGCACGAGGGCCGCATCGCCCACGAGGGCCTGCCGCCGGAGCCGGCCGGCCACCACGCCGACCCGGACCACGATCACGTCCACCCGCACGCCGACCTGGAGAAAGCCGGCATCTGCGAGTGGTCCCCCACCGACCGGATGACCGCAGGCTGAGCGCATGGATCTCTTCCAGTACGACTTCATGATCCGCGCGCTGGTCGGCGCGCTGGTGATCGGTCTGGCCGCGCCCGCCCTCGGCATCTACCTGGTGCAGCGGCGGCTGTCGCTGATCGGCGACGGCATCGGGCACGTGGCGCTGACCGGCGTCGGCGTCGGCCTGCTGCTGCACCACTCCCCGGTGATCAGCGCGGTGATCGTGTCGGCGATCGGCGCGGTCGGCATCGAGCTGATCCGCCAGCGTGGCCGCACCTCCGGCGACCTGGCCCTGGCGCTGCTGTTCTACGGCGGCATCGCGGGCGGCGTGGTGCTGGTCGGCCTCTCCGACGACAGCAGCAACGCCAACCTGATGCAGTACCTGTTCGGGTCGCTGATCACGACATCGCCGCAGGACGTGGTGGTGATCGTCATCCTCGGCGTCGCCGTGCTGACCGCGATGACGGTGTTCCGGCCGGCGCTGTTCGCCGTCTGCAACGACGAGGAGTACGCCAAGGTCAGCGGCCTCCCGGTGCGTACCCTCAATCTGCTGATGGCCGTGACCACCGCGGTGACCGTGACCATCGCCATGCGTACCGTCGGATTGTTGCTCGTCTCCGCCCTGATGGTGGTGCCGGTGGCCGCCGCCCAGCAGGTCACCCGCGGTTTTCTGACGACCATGGCGCTCGCCATGGTGATCGGGCTCGGCGCCGCCGGGGCCGGCGTGGCCGTCTCCGCCGAGATCGACACCGCGCCCGGCGCGACCACCGTGATCCTCGCCCTGGCCGCGTTCGTGGCCATTTCCGTGGGCGGCGCCGCCGTCCGGGCGCTGCGCCGCCGCGCCCACCAGCCCCGGGAGGTGGAGCCGCCCGATGTCGTCCTCCAGAGCTGACCGGGGTTCGCCGGCCGACCTCCGAAACACGCTAAATTGGGCGGTGCGATGACGACGTCGACCGGTTACGAGGCGTACGAGGCGGCCGGGGAGCTGTTGCGTGCCCTGTCCGCGCCCATTCGTGTCGCGATCGTCGCGGAGCTCGGTGTGGGAGAACGCTGCGTGCACGAACTGGTGGAGAAGCTGGGCGCGCCCCAGCCGCTGGTGTCCCAGCATCTGCGGGTGCTGCGCGGCGCCGGCGTGGTGCGGGGTGCACGTCGTGGCCGCGAGATCGCATACTCGCTGGTGGACGACCATGTCGCGCACATCGTCGCCGACGCCGTCAGCCACGCGAGGGAGGTCCGATCGTGACCACCGCCGAATTCCCCGAGTCACATGCGCTCGTCGAATCACCAGCACTGGCCCAATCACCGGCACTGGCCGAATCACCATCACTGGCCCAACCACCGGCACTGGCCCAATCACCGGCACAGTCCGAGTCGCCCGCGCAGCGCAACACCAAGCAGCGCAGTGCGGTGAGCGCCGTGCTTGCCGACACCGAGGGTTTCAACAGCGCCCAGGAGCTGCACGCGCTGCTGCGCGAGCGGGGCGAACGCGTCGGCCTGACCACGGTGTACCGCACGCTGCAGGGGCTCGCCGACGCCGGCGAGATCGACGTGATGCGGCCGCCGGGCGGCGAACACCTCTACCGCCGGTGCAGCCAGGGCCACCACCATCACCTGGTGTGCCGGTCGTGCGGCCGGGCGGTCGAGGTGGAGGGCCCGGCGGTGGAGTCCTGGGCGGACCGGGTGGCCGCGAAACACGGCTACGTCGACGTCTCCCACACGATGGAGATCTTCGGCACCTGCCCGGACTGCGCAGCCAAACACTGAGCGGCCCTGCTGAGCTTTTAAAGGCACGCTGAGCTGTTGGGGTGCTGAGCTGTTGGGGTGCTGAGCCGGCCGAGCGCTGAGTGGCTCTACGTGGGACGCTGAGCGCCGTGAAGCTTTACGCCGAGCGGCTCCCCACCGCCATCCGCCAACTGCTCACCGACATCATCATCGTTGTCTGGGTCTACCTGTGGATCCGCGCCGGTTTCTGGGTCCACGGGATGGTCGAGAAGCTGGCCGTTCCCGGTCAGAAGCTGCAGAGCGCGGGCGGCGGGATCGCCGACAACCTGGCCGACGCCGGCAGCAAGGTCGGCAAGGTGCCGCTGGTCGGCGACGACCTGGTCAAACCGTTCAACGGCGCCGCCGACGCGGCCCGCTCCCTCGCCGACGCGGGCGCGCAGCAACAGCAAATCGTCGATCAGCTGGCGCTGATCATGGCGATCCTCACCCTCGCCGTACCCCTTGCGCTGGTCCTTTTCCTCTGGCTTCCGTTCCGGTTGCGGTGGATGCGCCGGGCCGGGGTGGCTTCTTCGGTACGCCGTGAGCCCGCCGGCCGCGATCTGCTGGCGCTGCGCGCGCTGGCCAGTCAGCCGCTGAACGAGCTCGCCAAGCTGGGCCCGGACATCGCGCAGAGCTGGCGCAACGGCGACGCCGAAGCGGTCGACGCGCTCGCCGCCCTGGAACTCAGGAAGCTGGGCCTGTCGGCGTCGGGCCGCCGCCGCTGACACTGTTCCCCTAACACCGCTGTCCCCAACACCTCTGCCCTAGGCACCGCTGTCCCCGACCCCGCTGCCGCGGCTCCCGCCGGTGATGCGGGCCAGCGCGGCTGTGGCCAGGGCGTTCGGCGCCTGCTCGGGCACCCAGTGGCTGACGCCGCGCAGGACGACGAACTGGTAGTCGGCCTCGACCCAGTCCCGGGTGCGTAGCGCGGCGGTGCGGGCCACGACGCCGTCGCGGTCACTCCACACGTATGTCGTGGGCACCGTGATCACACCGACGTCGCTCAGGTCGCGGCCGTCCAGGCCGCGGTACCAGTTGAGGGCGGCGGTCAGCCGGCTTGGTTCGCCCGATTCGTTGGATTGAGCAGATTCGATCGGACGGGCCGCTTCGATCGGGTGGGCCGATTCGATCGGGTGGGCCGATTCGATCGGGTGGGCCGATTCGATCGGGTGGGCCGATTCGATCGGGTGGGCCGATTCGATCGGGTGGGCCGATTCGCGCATGGCGTCCACGTAGAGCGCGGCGCGTTCGCCGATCGGGCGCAGCATTGCCTTGAGCGCGGCCGCGTTGGCGCTCAGCAGGAAACGTTCGGCGATCGGGCTGCGGAAGAGAGCGAAGTAGGCGAACCGGGCGCGCTGGGTCGGGCGTACGCGCATGGCCAGCCGCAGCGCTCGCGGGTGCGGCACCGAGATGGCGGTGAGGGTGCTCACCCGGTCGGGATGCTGGGCGGCCAGCAGCCAGCCGACCTGCGAGCCCCAGTCGTGGCCGATGACATGCGCCTTCTCGACGCCGAGGGCATCGAGGACGGCGATCGCGTCGGCGGCGGGTTCGGTGATCCGGTACGCGCCGACGTTGCCCGGACGCGCGCCGGGCGAGTAGCCGCGCTGGTCCAGGGCGTACGTGCGGAGCCCGGCCTCGTGCAGTCGCGGCAGGATCAGGTCGAACTCACGGTGGTCCTGCGGAAACCCGTGCAGCAGGAGAACCGGTTCGCCGTCGGCGGGCCCACCCTCGTACACGTCGAAGGTCATGCCCCGCGCCTTGATCTCCGTTGGCTTGATCTCGGTCGGCTTGATCGACATGTGACGGCTCCCTCGCTGTCCCCGGACTCACAACGGTGTTAGCGTCATGGAAACACATACAGCGAAGGTTGTTCGCGACGGCGGAGATCAGTTGCATCGCCCAGGTGATGCGCGGGTCGGCCTAGGTCACGAACGAACTTCGATCCGACAGGGGAGCGCACAGCGCTGAGAGTGCGGGCAACCGCAGACCCTCGTACCTGATCTGGGTAATGCCAGCGCAGGAAGCTCGGTCTTTTCTCCAGCCGCGCCGTGTCCGAGGCCGCCAGGCCGAGGCCGGCGTGCGTCTCCTCCCAGTGTATTTGCCAGCTGTATTTGCTGGCTGTATTTGCCAGCCAAGGCAAAGATTGGGAGGCTCACATGGCAACCGACACCAACCGGTGGCGCACGATCGACATCGTGATCGCCTCGATCGTCGCGGTCGCATTCGGCGTCATCTTCTGGGCGTGGAACCTGCTCTGGAACGGGCCGGCCGACGCCATCCCGCTGCCCGGCCGCGCCGTGCTCTACGGAATGTGGCTGGTCCCGGCCGTGCTCGGCGCGCTGATCGTGCGTAAGCCGGGCGCCGCGTTCTATACCCTCACGCTCGCCTCGCTGGTCTCGGTCGCGATCGGCACGAGTTGGGGCTGGACCCTCGTCGTGCAAGGACCGCTCGAGGCCCTCGGCGCCGAGGTGATCTTCGCGGCTTTCGCCTACAAGCGCTACAACCTGCCGGTGGCCCTGCTCGCCGGCGCCGCCGCCGGCATCGTCGCCTCGGTGTACGACGCGTTCGTCTGGTACCCCGGCACGTCCTGGGCCACCATGCGACTGCCCTACATCGCGATCACCGCGGCGTCGTCCCTGGTCATCGCCGGACTCGGCAGCGTGCTGCTGGTGCGGGCACTCGCCCAGACCGGAGTTCTGGACCGGTTCGCGGCGGGCCGTTCACGCGCCCTCGTCTAGTCCTGATTCGATGTGAATCATGAACCCCTCCCGCGGTGAGTCGTGAGCGCGGTCGTCCTTCGGGGCTTCGGGTGGCGGCATGCGGGGCGTCGCGCCTGGGCGGTCCGCGACGTCGACCTGCGCATCGACGACGGCGAGCGGGTGCTGCTGCTCGGTCCCTCCGGGGCCGGCAAGAGCACCCTGCTCGCCGCGCTGGCCGGCCTGCTCCCCGATGACTCGGGCGAACAGGCCGGCACCGTCGAGATCGACGGCCGCTCCCCCGCCGAAGCCCGCGACCGCGTCGGCATCGTCTTCCAGGACCCGCAGACCCAGCTGGTGATGGCCCGCAGCGGCGACGACGTGGCGTTCGGCCTGGAGAACCGCGGGGTGCCGGCCGCCGCGATCTGGCCGCGGGTCAGCGACGCCCTGGACCGCGTCGGTTTCCCGTACCCGATCACCCGGTCGACGGCGGCGCTGTCCGGTGGGGAGGCGCAGCGGCTGGCGCTGGCCGGGGTGCTCGCGCTGCGGCCCGGCCTGCTGCTGCTCGACGAGCCGACCGCCAATCTCGACCCGGCCGGCGCCGAACTGGTCCGGGAGGCGATCACCCGCTCGCGGCACGGCGACGACTCGACGCTGATCCTGGTCGAGCACCGGGTCGCCGAAGCGCTCCCGCTGGTCGACCGGGTCGTGGTGCTCGAGGCGGGTGGCGGGATCCGGGCCGACGGCGCGCCCGAGATGGTGTTCGCCGCGTACGGCGATCGTCTCGCTGACGAAGGCGTCTGGGTGCCCGGTTTCCGCATCCCGCCGCTGAAGTCCGGCTCCCCGGCCGCCGCCGAGCTGGCCTGCGCCCGGGACGTGACGGTTGAGCACCGCCTGCGCGGGGTGTCGATGTCGGTGGGCGAGGGCGAGGTCCTCGCCGTGACCGGGCCGAACGGCGCCGGGAAGTCGACGCTTGCGCTGGTGCTGGGCGGTCTGCTCGCGCCGACCGGCGGCCAGGTGTCGGCGTTCGGCGACCCGAGACCGCCGCACAAGTGGCGGGCCGCGACCCTGACGACCCGGATCGGCTCGGTGTTCCAGAACCCGGAGCACCAGTTCGTGACGTCCCGGGTCGCCGACGAGCTTGCGGTCGGGCCGCGACGGGTCGGGCGTACGTCATCGGAAATCTCTGTCGTCGTTGACTCTCTGCTGGAACGTCTCCGGCTCACGAAGTTGGCGGCGGCCAACCCGTACACCCTCTCCGGTGGCGAAGCCCGCCGGCTGAGCGTCGCCACCGCCCTGGCCACCGCCCCGCGCCTGCTGGTCCTCGACGAGCCGACCTTCGGGCAGGACCGCCGCACCTGGATCGAGCTGGTCACGCTCCTGGCCACGCTGCGTGACGAGGGGCATGCGGTGGTCGCGGTGACTCACGACGACGACTTCGTGCAGGCGCTCGCCGACCGGACGTTCCCGCTCGGTTCGCCTCGTCTGCACGAGCCACTTCCCCGCCGGCGCCCGTCATGACCTGTGCCTGGACGAGGACGGCTCGGCTGGCTTCTCGGCTGGCTTCTCGGCCGGCTTCTCGGCCGGCTTCTCGGCTGGCTTCTCGGCCGGCTTCTCGGCCGGTGGCCCTGCGGGTCGCTCAGCGGGAGGCTCAGCCGTGACCGCGTTCGTTTCGCAGCCGGTCGCGGATCCGTCGGCGCTGCTCGCCCGGCGCAATCCGGTGGCGAAGCTCGCGGCCGCGCTGCTCTTCTCGTTGCCGCTGATCACCACGCTGGATCCGCTCACCCCGGCGATCGCGCTGGTCGTCGAACTGGCCCTGTTGCCGCTGTTCGGGTTGCGCTATGCGGTGCTGGCCCGGCAGGCCTGGCCGCTGCTCATGGCCGGCGCCGGCGTGCTGATCACGATGGTGCTGTTCGCGGCCGACCGCAGCGGAACCGTCCTGGTCGGACTCGGCCCGTTCGACGTCACCACCGGTGTGCTGACGACCGCGCTCGGACTGATCCTGCGGCTGTTCGCGATCGCTCTGCCCGGCGTGATCGTCTTCGCCACCACCGACCCGACCGATCTGGCCGACGCGCTCGTGCAGAACGCCAAGGCGCCCCCCAGATTCGCGATCGGGGCACTGGCCGCGTTCCGGCTGCTGCCGCTGCTCGGCGCCGAGTGGCAGATGCTCACCCTGGCCCGCCGCGCCCGCGGCGTCGACGCCGGACGCAATCCGATCGCCGCGGTACGCCTGTTCGCGGCCACCGCCTTCGCGCTGCTGGTAGGCGCCCTACGACGGGGCACCCGGCTGGCGGTCGCGATGGACGCGCGCGGCTTCGACTCGGGGGTGCCACGCAGCTACGCCCGGCGGCAGACCTTCACCCGGCCGGACACGCTGCTGGTGGTGGGCTCGGTCGGAGTTGCCGCGCTGATCCTGGCCACCACGATCGCGCTGGGCCTGTTCCGGCCGATCATCTAGCCGGGTTCTCAGTCGTCGCCTCGGCTGTCGTCTCGGTCGTCGGCTGTCGTCTCGGTCGTCGGGCGTCGCCAGCGGCCACGGAGCTGCGGGGCCGGGCCTTATGAGGCCAGCCGCTCGCCGGCGTTGCGACCTGATCTTGTTAGTTCGGTCCCGCTGTCCGACTGGCTGATCTCCGACCACACCGCGTCGAGGGAGAGGCCGAGCACGTCGGTGATGGCCGCGATGGTCGAGAAGGCAGGGGTGGCCACCCGACCGGACTCGATCTTCCGAAGCGTCTCCGGCGAGACACCTGCCTCCAGCGCGGTGATGAGCATCGATCGCTGCCCCCGGGCGCGCCGTAGCAGGGCGCCGAGGCGTTGCCCGCGTTCGACCTCTGCGGGAGTTAGCGGCAACCTGACCATGGCTCCGATTCTAGTACCGGGATAATATGGCCGGGATACTTATTGGCTGTTCGAGTAAGGCGCCCGCATGATCGAGATCCTGGACCCCACCCAACTGCCCCGAGCGAGGGAGGCCGGCGCCCTGGTCGCCACCATGCTGCAGGCTTTGAAGAGCCGTAGCACGGTCGGCACCAACCTCCTGGACATCGACCTGTGGGCGCACCGCATGATCACCGAGGCCGGGGCGCAGTCCTGCTACGTCGACTACGAGCCGTCCTTCGGGCGCGGGCCGTTCGGCCACTACATCTGCACGTCGGTCAACGACGCCGTGCTCCACGGGCTGCCGCACGACTACCCGCTTGCCGACGGCGACCTGCTGTCGCTCGACCTCGCCGTCTCCCTGGGCGAAGTCGTCGCCGACTCCGCCATCAGCTTCATCGTGGGCGACGCGAAGCCCGCGGAGTGCGTCGCGCTGATCGACGCGACCGAACGCGCCTTGAGCGCGGGGATCGCGGCGGCCGGCCCCGGAACTCGCATCGGTGACATCTCCCACGCCATCGGCTCGGTCCTCAGCGGAGCCGGATACCCGATCAATACCGAGTTCGGCGGTCACGGCGTCGGATCGACGATGCACCAGGACCCGCATGTCTCCAACACGGGGCGGCCTGGTCGCGGATACAAGCTGCGCCCCGGGCTCCTGCTGGCGCTGGAGCCATGGGTCATGGCGGACACCGCCACGCTCGTCACCGATGCCGACGGCTGGACACTCCGAAGCGCGACCGGCTGCCGGACGGCACACAGCGAGCACACGATCGCCATCACCAACGACGGCGCCGAAATTCTCACCCTGCCGAAGTAGCCGCGCCAGCGAGCCGACCGACTCCCCCACCCGGCCGCTGACTCGACCCGCTAACTCGACCCGCTAACTCGACCCGCTAACTCAGCCCGCTCGCTCAGCCCGCTCGCTCAGCCCGCTCGCTCAGCCCGCTCGCTCAGCCCGCTCGCTCAGCCTGCTCAGTCGGCCCACTCGCCTGGCCTAATCAGTCGACCCAGCCCAGTTCCGAGTGGTTCCGTGTGCCGCGAACGACGTGCGGTCGCCGCGCCAGGCCTCACGGGGGACTACAGCAACCGGGCCGACCTCGATGCCGGCCGCGGCAGCGTTCTCGGCCAGACGTTTCCGATTGCGCGTGCCAGGGATCGGCACCACGTCGTCGCCCTGTGCGAGCAACCACGCCAGCGCCATCTGCCCCGGCGTGACACCGCGCTCCTCGGCTGCCTTCGCGAGCGCCTGCACCAGATCGAGGTTCGCGGTCAGGTGCTCCTCGCCGAAACGCGGGTCGGTGCGCCGGAAGTCGCCCTCCGGGAACGGGCCGGCCGGAAGAGCGCCGGTGAGCAGACCCCGACCCAGCGGGCTGTACGGAACCAGGCCGACTCCCAGGCGCCTGGCGGCCGGCACCACGTCGTCCTCCGGCTCCCGCCAGGCCAGCGACCATTCGAACTCCACGGCCGCGATCGGGTACGCCGCGACCGCCTGTTCGAGCTGGGCCGGGTTGACCTCGGAGACACCGAGGTGGCGCACCTTCCCAGTGGTGACGAGGTCGGCCATCGCACCGATCGTCTCGCCGATCGGCACCTGTGGGTCGACCCGGTGCAGGTAGTACAGGTCGATGACGTCGACGCCGAGCCGCTGCAGGGATGCGTCGCAGTAGCCGCGGACGTTCTCGGGCCGCCCGTCGACGCGTACTCCGCCCTCGCCTCGGACAATGCCGAACTTGGTGGCCAGCACGACGTCCTCGCGACGGCCGGCGATGGCCTGGCCTACCAGGCGCTCGTTGTGCCCCTGGCCGTAGCTCATCGCCGTGTCGATCAGGGTGATGCCGTGGTCGAGCGCGTCACGGATGACGCCGATCGACTCCTCGTCGTCGGCCGGCCCGTACGCCTGGGAGAAACCCATGCAGCCGAGCCCGATCGCGGATGTGGTCAGGGCGCCTAGCCTTCGCTGTTCCATAAGTCGAGCCTGGCGCGACCACTTTGATATGTCCAAGACAGAGTTGCGCTACCACTCATCACTTCGCAAGATGAATCGGTGGAATTGCGCCAGCTGACCTACTTCGAGGCGGTGGCCCGTCTCGGGGGCTTCACCAGAGCGGCCGAGCAACTGCACGTCGCCCAGTCGGCGGTGTCCGCGCAGGTACGCGCCCTCGAGTCGACCCTCGGCGTCGAACTCTTCACTCGAACCACCAGGCGAGTCGCGCTGACCGAGGCCGGCGAGCTGTTCCTGATCCGATGCCGCCGCGCCCTCGACGAGCTCGACGGCGCGCGCCACGACCTGGCCGACCTCGCCGCCGTGCTCACGGGACGGGTGACCCTGGGCGCCACCGCGGTGGTCGGCGGGTTCGACCTGCCCGGCGCGTTGTCCCGCTTCCACGCCCGCTACCCCGGCGTGGCACTCAGCCTTCGCTCCGGGCTGATCGCAGCGCTGCTCGCCGAACTCGACGCCGGCACGTCCGACCTGGTGGTCGGCCCGGCCCACGCCGACCTGCCGTCCCGGTTCTCCGCGCACCGCATCGCTCGCGAGCATGTGGTTCTGGCCGTACCACCGGCGCACCGCCTCGCTCACGGCACCGCCCCGCTCCCGCTGACCGAACTGAGCGAGGAGTCGTTCGTCTGCCTCCCGGCCGGCAGTGGCCTGCGGTCCATCCTCGACGAGGCAGCCCAACAGGCCGGCTTCGAGCCGAGAGTGCCGTTCGAAACGCACACGGCGGCGAGCATCCGGGAACTGGTCGCCAGCGGGCTCGGGGTTGCTCTGCTAGCCCGAACGGCCGCCGAGGCTCCCGGCCCCGCGATTTCGATACGACAGCTACGCCCGGCACCACTCCACCCGGAGATCGCGGTCATTCACCACCGGGACCACCGACTGTCCGCGGCCGCCCGCACCTGCCGCCAGCAGTTGATCGACCACGCCACTGGCGCCTGAGTCGGTACGGCGCGAAAGTGCGCGGCCTTGGACGCGCGATCGGCTGGGCCGCCGGAATCCGAGGAGATCGATAGCTTCCGCGTCGTCGGCCTATTCGCGGCGGTGGTAGGCGTTGCGAAGGGGCCGGCGTTGCGGGTCGACGGTCGCCGGCGGGATGAATTCAGGATGGCCGTCCTCGGCGATGCGCACCTCCCAGTCGGTGCTGTGGATGACCCGATGGTGATATCGGCAGAGCAGACAGGCATTGGACAGCGCAGTGGGTCCACCGTCGGCCCAGGACTTGATGTGGTGGCCCTCCGACCAACTCACCGGGCGGTCACAGGACGGGAAGACGCATCCGCGATCGCGGAGGTTGAGTGCTCGGCGGATCGGGCCGACGAACAGGCGCCGGGCCCGGCCGATGTCCAGGACCTGCCCGTCGGTGCCGAGCACCGACGGAATGATCTGGGCGTCACACGCCATCAGCCGCGCCTCGGTGGCACTGATCGGCGCATCGTTGTCCAGCGAACCGTTGACACCGCCGCTGCTTCCGCGCGCCGGCCCACGGCTTCGACCAGGGGCTTTCCCAGCGAAGGATGCACTTCCAGCGGAAGCAGCCGCTTCCAACGGCATGGTTCGGAGAGCGTCGATCGGAATCGTCACCACGACCTGCGCGGCGTCTCCACCCGACGTGGGCAGTTCGCCGCCGCGCAAGACCCGATTGCACACGTCGACCAGGGCATCCGCCCGACGCTGCGCCGGAGTGCGATCCAAGCTCGAGTCGACACCGGCCTCACTCCCTGGCTCAACCTCGGCCTCTGCGTCGGATGCATCCCGGCCCGGATGGCACAACGGATCCAGCGCCGCGTTCACGATCGCCGCGCCCATGGTGTCGAGCCAGCCCGACAATCGCACCCGGCCGTCGCCGAGCGGGCTCAACGTGAATCCGCGCCCCCGCTGCGCACGCTCGTCCTGTCGCCTCAGCGCTTCCTCGTCGTGCCGGTCGGCGGCTTCCGGGTCGACGTGGGAAAGGATCCGCGCGCCGAACCTCCCGAGCGTCGCCGGGTCGAACTGGGTGGCGTACGAGATCAGCATCGTCTCGGCCTTGGCCAGGGCGTCGACGCCGGCGTCGGCGGGCAGATCGGCGACCGACTGCGCGATCATCAACGCCTGCTCGGCCGAGATGACACCCGCGGAGACAGCGGCGTCGAGGGCCGGGGATCGATCGAGCGCGGCGGCGAGGCTGGTGAGCCGCCGCCCCTCCCACATGCTCGTGCGAAGCCGCTGCCGCAACCACACCGGAGTGTTCGACGCGGCCTCCTTGCGCGGCAACTCTCGTCTCTCCGCCTCCCGGATCAGGTGCGCGGTGATCGCCTGCATCTGCTGGGCACACGCGTGCGCCTGCCGCAGTCCGTCGACGACCTCCGCGTCGGAACCCGACCACAGTGGCGCGTCGCCGCACTTGGCGAGCACGTCACGAACCTGGGCCAGCTCCTCCAACACACCTGCAGACTGGCACAGCCGTACGGCTCGCTTCTCTTAATCTTTGCCGCCTGTGGATAACCCTCGCGCCGTCTACTGAGGCTCGCGGGAGGCCGGTCGCATCAGCCGGCCGAGCTCCTCGGTCAGGCGTACGGCGGCTTCGATCTCGGCCTTGCGGATCGAGACGGACTCGACGTGGAAGCCGTACGGCATACCCAGCCGCTCGCAGTACGTGCGCAGGTCGTTCGCGATGGCGAGGGCCTCCCGGAACGACTCCGCGAGCGGGTCCTCAGCGTGCAGCAGCATGTTCTCCAGCCAGCGCGGGATGTCCACGCCCAGCCACTCGAGGAACGTCAGTGTCTTCGCCGAGCCGCACAGCGACAACGTGAAGATCACCGGCCGGGGCGGGACGCCGCGTGACCGGCAGGCGTAGAAGTAGTCGGAGACCAGGTCCTTCGTCTCGCCCGCGTCGTAGATGACCTGGGAGATGAAGAAGCCGCAGCCCCGCTCCTGCTTGGTGAGCATGCGCAGGTGTTCCTCGCCGCCACGGGCATGCCGCTCGGGGATGACAACCGCACCCAGCGGGAGTTCCGGGCGTACCTCCGCACGAAGTGCCTGCGCCCGGCGCAGGTCCGTCCGCACCGGTTTGTCCCCCGACGAGGCTCCGACGAAGACGCTCAGCACCCGGTCCGTGTCGGCGGTGGCGAGCCACGACCGAAGTTCGTCCTCCGCGTATTTCCCCACGCAGCGGTAGATGATCACCGGACGGTCCCAGTCACCCAGATGCGGTTCGAACTCGATCGGGTCCATCGTCGGCAGGTACGGGAACGGACGCTCGCCCGGGTTACGGTCCGACTCGTCGTCGATGTCGTACAGGATCAGGCCGTCGAGGTCGAGGCCGGCCAGCCGGCCGATAGTGACCTGGGCGATTTCCTTGATCTTCTCAGGGGTGGCGCTGCGGCGCGGCGGGGTGATGCCGAACAGCAACACCCCGCCACGCGCGTCGGCCGGCCGGGAACCCGAGCCGAAAACCGACTCGGAAGCCGATTCGGAAGCCGACTCGGAAGCCGACTCGGAAGCCGACTCGGAAGCAGGCGGGAAAGCCGACTCGGAAGCCGACCGGGGAGCTGACGGAAAGTCGAGCGCCAGCTTCGAATGGAGAGACACCCGACCCAGGGTAGGGGTCAGTGATTGGCGCAGCAGGGAGTGGGATCCCTCGTCTCGAAAGGAACAAGAACTCCCCCGGCCGCCGGAGTCGTGGTCAGCACGAGCTCGCCGTCGCGGAACTGCGGGCGGACAAATTCACGGGTGTCCACCCGAGCATCGTCGTCGGCAACGCCCGACCCGAGCACCTCGACCCGGTCGATCGCACTGAGTTCGACGATCTCGCCGGCAGTCAGCGTGCCGACCAGCTTCTCCACCCCGGGAAAGAGAACCGCACGGCCGAACTTCCCGGCCACGGCCGCCTCCGCGGCCGCGTGCAGTTCTGGCGCAGTCTCGGCACCACCGACGGAGGCAGAACTGGAGGCGGCAAGACCGGCGGTGAGGCTGATCGCCACGTGCCGGTAAGGCTCCGACACCAGATGCGTGCAGGCGAGCTCCGGCCTCGGATCCAACCCCAGGATCCAGTGATCGGCCTCGGCCAGCTGAAGGTGGCCGAGGCTCACGCCGAAGGTGCGGGCCGGCCCCTGCGGACCGGCCGACACGGAGCGATACAACGTCACTTGGGAAGAACCCAGATCGGGTTGGTGTAGAACCACAGGTCACCCCACGGATCGGCGTCGCCGATAACATCCAATTTCGGTCCGTACGGGTCGACCGACGCCCCCATCAACCCGGGCTGGGTGCGGTTGCCGTCGGTGCCGCGGACACGCACGTAGAACGGCTTGTCGAGACGCCCGAGCGGGAAACTCAGCGAGACACTCTTGGCGCCCGCGGAGGTATCAGACGCGGAGGTGTCAAACGCGGAGGTGTCAAACGCGGAGGTGTCAAACGAGGAGGTGTCAAACGCGGAGGTGTCAAACGCGGAGGTGTCAAACGAGGAGATGTCGAAAGACTTGACCACCTTGGTGTCCGGGGCGGTGAACTTGTCCTTGTCGGTGACCGGCCCGGTCACGGTTCCGACGATCACATCAACCCGCTTGAGTACGGGAATGAACGCCGCGAAGTTCGGCACGTCCTGCAGGTCGATGTCGAGGGTCAGCTCGGTCGAGGTGCCCCGCTTGACCTGCGCGACGCCGCCGAGCGGGGTGCCGGCGTCCCAGCGGCGGTCCCCGGCCACCCGGACCCGGGCGTCCAGGCCCTTGACCAGCCGGCCGTGGTCGACCCAGACGCGGCCGGCCCGCAGACCATCCATGACGGCCTTGTACGCGAACGAGGTCGCGCCCACGTTGGTGCGGCCGTAGTAGCCGGGCCAGAAGTCGCCGGCCGTGGTCAGCGTCTTGCCGCTGTAGACCGGGTCGTTGTGCTTGCCGTTGGCCGCGAAGTCGGTGCCCGGGCCGCGGTCCGACTGGTCCAGGTAGACCACGTGCGAGTCGGAGTTGACGGTGATCCACCAGGCCTTGCCCTCGGCGAGCAGGCTGTCCCACAGTCCGCCGACGGTGGCGGTCATCCAGTCGAAGCCGCCCCAGGTGCGGTAGCTCTCCAGCGGGTAACCGGCGTAGGACGCGGCCGACGGGTTGTTGTCGTAGTAACCGCGGGCGCCGCCCCGGCCGTATGCGGCGGGGATGCCGGCGGCCTGGTGGCCGGGCGCGCCCTCGAAGCCGATGGCGACGGTCGGGTCGGCGTCGCGCCAGTTGCGGATCTCGTGCGGCGAGTCGATGCCGCGGCGGGCCGGGTGGTTCGCCAGGAACAACGCGCCCTCGACCTTGCGCGCCTTCACCTGGGAGGCGAGGAACTTGATGCCGGCGACCGCGGCGGCCTCGTTCTGCGCCTCGGTGTTGGTGGCGGGCAGCTGGGAGCCGTCGTAGGTCTGCTCGAACTGCTTGAGGACCTCGACCTCGTTCTTGCCCGGGTGCACGAACACGGTGGCGTGCTCGGCGGCCGGGATGTTCCACTCCAGACCCTGGAACGTGAGCAGATCCTTGATCTCCTCACGGGTCTTGCGGATGTCCGGGTTGACCTTCTCCACACCGATCTTGGCGTGCTCGTTGCTGCCGTGGTCGGTGATGACCAGCCAGTCCAGGCCGTACGCGTGGCCGTGTTTCGCCTGGTCGAGAACCCGGTACTGAGCGTCCGAGCTGTACTGGGTGTGAATGTGGTGGTCACCGGCGAGCCAGGTGAATCCGCCCTTGTCCGACCCTCCGCCGACCGGCCCGTGCGCGTGCGACAGGCCGGCGGCCGAGGCGGCGCCCGGCGCGGCCAGCACGGAGGCGGCGGCACCGGCGCCGAGCAGGCCCGCGCCGCGCAGGAAGCCGCGCCGGGACACGTCGGACGGCGACAGCTCACTGTCCGGGATGCTCAGGTCCATCGCCGGCGAGAGGTCGCCGCCGGCGGTCTCATGCGTGTGGTCGTGATCGTGGTCGTGGCCGTGACCCATATGGATTGCTCCCGACGAATGGTCGACTGTGCGCTTCCGGCGCCACATTCGTGGGACGACCTCAACGGCCGCTGTCGATCCCGTGACCAATCGGCGAACAGGGAAGGTCCACCACCTGCTTGTTCCCAGCTTCTTCCCAGTTCAGCTTCTTCCCAGTTCAGATATTTCCCAGTTCAGATATATCCCGCTCGTCGAACCGGACGCCGCCCGCGGCCACGTTAGCCAGCAGGTGGCTTTCATCGCCCGTTCCCGGAATCGCGAGCACGTGCGGCCCTTGGTGGAGCGTCCACGCCAGCCGTACCTGATGGGCGGTCATCCCGTGCCGCGCCGCAACCGCCTCGGCTGCCGCATGTTGCGCCTCGCTCGCGCCTTTTTCCCGGCCCTGTCCCGCGATGGCGAAGAACGGCACGAAGGCGATTCCCCGCTCCCTGCAGACGCGCAGCATCTCGGCATTGTTCCGAAGGTCGAGCGCGAAGCTGTTCTGCACACACGCGACCGGCGCGATCGTCGACGCCTCGTCCAATTGCGCGAGGCTCACCGCGGAAAGCCCGAGATGCCGGATCAGCCCTTCGTCCCGCATGGCCGCAAGCGCCGCAAACCGCTCCCCGATGGAATCCCGCGACCGGAACACCCGAAGATTGACCAGGTCAAGCCGCTCCACCCCGAGCCGCCGCAAATTCTCCTCGACCTGATGCCGCAATTGCGCCGCCGTGACCGCCTCACCCCACTGCCCATCCGGCAGGAGACCCGGCCCCACCTTGGTGGCAATAAAAAGACTTTCCGGGTACGGCGTGAGAGCGCGCCGAATGAGCTCCGTCGCATATCGAACCGGCCCGTCCCCGACGTCAAGAATCCCGCCCGGCGAAAAATAGAACGCCGCGGTGTCGATGTGATCGACGCCGAGTTCGACCGCCCGCCGCAACACCCGGACGGCTACTTCCGGATCCGGTTCGACGGTAAGCCGCATCGACCCGAACCCCATGCGATTGACCCGCCGATCCCCGAGAACCCAGGTCCCCGCCCACCCCGCCGAAATCTCCCCGTCAGCCACCGAAGCACCTTATGCCGCAACTCTCCGCCCGACGACCCACAGCCCTGCAGACCACCCCGCCGAATCCCCGCGCACCCCGCAGCCCTGCTGCCATCCCACACCTCTGCCGCGCCCACACCTCTGCCGCGCCCACACCTCTGCCGCGCCCACACCTCTGCCACACCCCGCGGCTCCGCCCAGCCCTCGCGACTCTGCCCGCGCCCTCGCGACTCTGCCCCCGGCCCCGCCGCTCTGCCCGCGCGCTCGCGACTCTGCCCCCGGCCCCGCCGCTCTGCCCGCGCGCTCGCGACTCTGCCCGCGCCCTCGCGGCCATGCTGGCAACCCCGCGAGCCGGCGGCCGGGCTCGGTCAGGCCGCCGGCCTCTCGCCCGCCGCGCCGTGGAGGAAGACGTCGACGAGCGTCTCGATCGGGGTGTCGGTCGCGGCCGGCGTGCCGCGCCGGGGGAAGAGCAGGCCGAGGAAGATGGCGGCGACCTGCTCGAGAGGCAGCCGCAGGTTGTCGCGATCCGGTTCCAGCAGGCGAATCACTGCCTGCCGGGTGAGTTCCACCGCCTCCGCCCGCTCATCACGCCCGCCACCCCCGTCCGACGGACGAGGCGCCGCACTGTGGCCCGAGCCGTCCGCCGCGCTGTGCTCCGGTCCGTGCGCCGCACCATGCTCCAGTCCATGCGCGGCGCCATGCTCCAGTCCGTGCGCGGCGCCATGCTCCAGTCCGTGCGCGGCGCCATGCTCCAGTCCGTGCGCGGCGCCATGCTCCAGTCCGTGCGCGGCACCGTGATCCGGTCCATGCGCGGCACCGTGATCCGGGCCGTGCGCGCTGTCGCCGGGCCGTGCGTGGCGCTCGGCCAGCCCGCGGCTGGCGGCACTGTGGACGGCGGCGATCACCGCGCCCATCCGGTCGAGATAGGCCCGCAGGGTCGCGGCCGCCTCGACCAGTCGGGCAGCCAGGGGCTGGTCCAGTGGCACGGCATCGAGCTCGGCCAGGACCTGATCGTTGCGCAGCACCGCGACCACGCACGCATGCAGCAGATCGTCCTTGTCGGTGAAGGCACGGAAGATCGTGGCCTCGCCGATCCCGGCCGCCTTCGCGATCTGCAGCGTGCTGACCGCAGCACCGTGCTCCACCAGCAGCGGCACGGCAGCGGCCACGATCATCTCGCGCCGCCGCCCGGGGCTCATTCCCGGCGCCCGGCGCCGGATCTTGTCATCAGTCATGCCACGAACGCTACGGAGTGAGCACTCACTCCGGCAATCGATTTAGAAGTAAGTACTCACTCCGAAAATACCGGCGGCACCCGAAAAGTGCGGCCGCCAATCAGGAAGCGCGATCTCGCTGTCTCCATCGAGACGGCGAAGTGGCTGGTCGGAGCAGGGCATATCACCCCTGAGAGCGCTCTCTCCGCTGAGGCACAGATCGGCTACGGGGATCGACGAAGGCTTGCGCCGGACCGGGATCGTCCTGGGACTATGGCCGCATGCTGGTTGCCTTCTCTGTCACGCCGCTCGGTGTCGGTGACTCCGTGGGAGATCTCGTCGCCGAGGCGGTGCGCGTCGTGCGAGCCTCCGGGCTGCCCAATCGGACGGATGCCATGTTCACCACGATCGAGGGTGAGTGGGACGAATGCTTCGCCGTCGTGAAACAGGCCGTGGAGGCCGTGGCCAAGGGGGCGCCCCGGGTCAGCGTCTCGCTCAAGGCGGACGTCCGGCCCGGAGTCACCGATGCGCTGACCGCCAAGGTGGCGCACATCGAACGGACCCTCACCGAGTGAAACGGGTCAAACGCCTGGTCATGTGGGACATCGACTACACCCTGCTGCGCGGCGGCGGGGTGGCGGCCCGGGCCTGGCGGACGGCGTTCACGGAGCTGACCGGCCGGGAATGGCTGGAGACCCCGATCTTCGGCGGGCGCACCGACATGGACATCTGCGCCGAGGTGTTCGCCCGCCACGGCGTGACCGACTGCACGCCGGAGGCGTTCTTCGTGCACTACGTCCAGAAGGTGCTCGCGATCAAGCACGAGTTCGGCGAGCAGGGCGCGCTGATGCCGGGGGTGCGGGACGTCCTCGAGCGGCTCGGCAACGACCCGGACATCGTGCAGACGCTGGTCACCGGCAACGTGCCGGAGGTGGCGGCGGCCAAGGTGGCCGCCTTCGGGCTGGACGGCGTCTTCGACGCCGAGGTGGGTGGTTACGGCACCGACGACGCCGTGCGCGCCACTTTGGTACGCCGAAGCCTGGAGCGCGCCGAGGCGAAGTACGGCGAGCGGTTCACGCCGGTGGTCATCGGCGACACCGTGCACGACGTGACGGCCGCGCTGGCCAACGGCGCCCTCGCCGTCGGCGTCGCCACCGGCTCGACCACGATGGCCGACCTGGTGCTCGCGGGCGCACACGCGGTGCTGCCCGATCTCAGCGACACCGAAGCCACCGTGCGAATCCTGACAACCTGAACTGAGCTGGCCAACCCCGAACTGGCCGACCTACCTGAGCCGGCCGACCTGAGCCTGGCCGGCCAACCTGAGAGAGTCAGTGGCCCTGCTCGGGCTGCTCGATCGGGTCGATCACTTGGACGAAGTCGGCGCGATCGGGTTGGGGATGGCGCCGCCGAAGCGCCGGTCGCGCGAGGCGTAGAGCTCGCACGCATACCAGAGGTGACGGCGGTCGAAGTCGGGCCAGAGGGTGTCGAGGAAGACCATCTCGGCGTACGCGGACTGCCAGAGCAGGAAGTTGGAGGTGCGCTGCTCGCCGGACGGGCGCAGGAAGAGATCGACCTCGGGGACCTCGGGGTGGTACAGGTATTTCGCGATCGTCTTCTCGTTGATCCGGTCGGCCTTGAGCTTGCCGGCGGCCACGTCGCGGGCGATGGCCGCGGTGGCGTCGGCGATCTCGGCCTGACCGCCGTAATTGACGCAGAACTGCAGGGTGAGCGTCTTGTTGTTCCGGGACATCTCCTCGGCGGTCTGCAGCTCGGAGATGACGCTCTTCCACAGCCGGCCGGCCCGGCCGGACCAGACCACCCGCACCCCGAGGTCGACCAGCTGATCGCGGCGGCGGCGGATCACGTCGCGGTTGAAGCCCATCAGGAAGCGCACCTCCTCGGGCGAGCGCTTCCAGTTCTCGGTGGAGAACGCGTACGCCGAGAGGTAGGGGATGCCCATCTCGATGGCGCCCTCGATGGTGTCGAACAGCGAGTATTCGCCCTGCTCGTGGCCCTTGGTGCGGGACAGGCCGCGATCCTTGGCCCAGCGGCCGTTGCCGTCCATCACGATCGCGACGTGTTTCGGCAGCGCCGCTTTCGGGAGCGCGGGCGGGCGGACACCCGACAGGTGCGGGGTGGGTGGACGCGGCGTCATGAACTCTCCCGTCGATCGACCAGCGGAAGCGAGCGCAGCGCCCGCTCCATGTGCCATTGCAGGTGGGCGGCGACCAGGCCGCTGCACTCCCGGCGGATCGGCGGCTCGGAGGCGTCGGCGAGCTGCCAGTCGCCGTCGGTGAGCGCGCTCATCAGGCCGAGCGTGGCCGGGCTCGGGTGGGCGGCGCCGGGTGGGCGGCAGTCGGGGCAGACGGCGCCGCCGGCCGGGACCGAGAACGCCGCGTGCCGGCCGGGGGTGCCGCAGACCGCGCACTCGCTGATGGCGGGCGCCCAGCCGGCGGTGGCCATGGCCCGCAGGAGGTAGGCGTCGAGCACCAGGGGGCCGGCGTGCTCGCCGGCGGCGAGGGCCTTGAGCGCGCCGAGGGTGAGCTGGAACAGCCGCAGGGACGGCTCCCGCTCGATCGGGGTGAGGCGCTCGGCGGTCTCGGCGATGGCGCTGGCCGCCGTGTAGCGCGGGTAGTCGGTGAGGAAGCCTTTGCCGTAGAGCGCGATGGCCTCGACCTGGCTGACCGAGTGCAGCGAGCTGCCGACGCCCTCGGGCGAGCCGGCCAGCTGCAGGTCGATGTGGCCGAACGGCTCGAGCCGGGCGCCGAAGCGGGACATGGTGCGGCGCACGCCCCGGGCCACCGCACGCAGCCGGCCGTTACGGCGGGTCAGCAGCGTGATGATCCGGTCGCTCTCGCCGAGTTTCTGCACGCGGAGCACGACCGCGTCGTCGCGGTAGAGCTGGCGGCGGTAGCCGGATCCGGTGGGCACGGGTGTCATTCTGCCTCGGGGGTACGACAACTGCCTCGGGGGTACGGCAAGACCCTGACCCGGATCTCAGGGTCTTCTCGGGGGCGGCTCAGTGGGAGAACCGATGGTGCCTCTGTGGCGCTCGCGAATAGCGTCTGTGCCATGACCTCGACCCTGATCCGGCGCGCCGGCGTCCTCGCCCTCATCGCCGCGTCGACGACCGCCCTGACCGGCTGCGCCGGTGTGATCGGGGCGAAGATGACCTATGACGACACCGAGAAGGGCAAGATCACCGACATCGTGCTGACCGGCGGCGCCGGCGACGTGACGGTGACCTCCGGCGATGTCACCGAGACGACGATCCGCCGGGTGATCCGCCGCTCCAGCAACCCCGAAAACCCGTACCAGCTTGACGGTACGACGTTGACCATCGACACGTCGTGCGGGGTGAACTGCTCGGTGTCCTACGAGATCAAGACCCCGCCGGGGGTGAACGTGCGTGGCAAGGAGCGCTCCGGCGACGTCATCCTCAAGGGGGTGGGCATCGCCGACCTCGAGCTGACCTCCGGCGACGTGTCCGTGTCGGAGGCGACCGGCGCCGTCTCGATCAAGGCCACGTCCGGCGACATCCAGGTGACCGACGCGAAGAGCTCGGTGAAGGTGCACACGACCTCGGGCGACATCCAGGCGATCAGGGTGGCCGGGCCGGCCGACCTCAAGGTCACCTCGGGCGACACGCACGTCGAGCTGACCGCGCCCAACTCGGTGACCGCCCAGTCCACCAGCGGCGACATCTGGGTGGAGGTGCCGCCGAGCAAATACCGGGTGACCAGCCACTCCGGTTCCGGCGACGAGCATCTCGAAGGCCTGACCAGCGACGCCACGGCAAAGAATGTGATCGACGTGCGGGTGACGAGCGGGGACATAAACGTAGCCTCGACGTCGTGAGCTTTTACCTACCACTCGGTGCCGACCGTTACGAACCGACCGAATTCACCGAGAGTCCGTGGGACAGCGCAATGCAGCACGGGGGTCCGCCGGCCGCCCTGCTCGGGCACGTGATGCGCCTTGACGGCATGCGCCTGGCCCGGATCTCGGTGGACTTTCTCGGCCCGATACCGCGTCGCGTTTCCAAGATCGAGGTGTCTCCGATCAAGCCGGGCCGGCTGACCGCACTGAACGAGGCCCAGATGCTGATCGACGGCCGGGTAGCGGTGAGCGCACGCGCCTGGCACATCGCGCCGGGCCCGCAGCCGGCGACGATGTCCGAGGAGACGCGAGCCGAGCCGCTGCCCGATCAGGAGGACAGGTTCAGCGGCGACTGGGGTTACGGCCGGTCGATCGAGTGGCGGTGCACCATGGGCGGCCTCGACGAGCTGGGCGAGACGCACGTGTGGAGCCGGGTGCGGATGCCGCTGATCGAGGGCGTGGAGCTGGACGGCCAGGACCGGGCGCTGATCGTGGCCGACTCGGCGAACGGGCTGTCCGCGGTGCTGCCCTTCGACAAGTGGCTGTCCATCCCGCCGTCCATGACGGCGACGCTGCTGCGCGAGGCCACCGGCGACTGGGTGCACCTGGCGGCCCGCACGGTCATCTCCGACGACGGTCTCGGCCTGGCCGAGGGCGAGATGTTCGACCTGTCCGGCCGAATCGGCCAGGTCGCCCAGCCCTTGCTCGTCCGGGCCCGATGAGGGCCGGTCAGGGTGGGAGAGGCGCGGCGCGGGGAAGGCGATGGGAGGCGAGCAGCGCCACGATCTCGTCGGCGCCCCGGCGAAGTTCCTCGAGATCCGATCGGGAGAACTCCCCCGGCTCGTAACCGAGCACGCAGTGCGCCCCCAGCACTTCGCCGTCGACCACGATCGGCACCCCCGCGTAACGGTGCAGCCCGTCGACGTGCACGAGCGGGTTGGCGGCGTACAGCGCGTCGATCCGGGCGTCGGTCACCACGTAGGGCGTCCGCGACTGCACCGCGTTGACGCAGAACGACCACTCGATCGGCGTGCCGTTCAGCTCGGCCAGCCACCCCTGCAGCCCGAACGACCCGGCGAAGAACTGCGCCCCGTCCAGCACCATGCTGACCAGGCTGACGGGTTGACCGAGCCGGGCCGCCGTCCGCGCACTGACCTCGTCGAGCTTCGCGCGCAGCTCCGGGTTGTCGATGTCGATGCCGGCCAGCACGGCCAGCCGGCGATGCTCGTCGGTGCGACTCATGCAGTCTCCTGAGCAGCCGGGGCGACAGAAGAGGGAAAGCGGGAGTCGTGCCCGGAAGCACGCAACACCGCGGCCGATGAAGAGCCAGGCGCAGAGCCGGCCGCGGCGCCCAGGCGCTTGAACGCGTCGGCCCGCATCGCGAGGGACCGCCCGCACAGCTGGGTGACCCCGTCGGCCGCCTGCATCGACACGACCATCCGCCCGAACGAGCCCTGGTCGGTCTCGTTCCCGGTCAGTCCGGCGCTGAACAGCAGCGTCTGCCAGAGGTCCTCGGAGTGCGGCCCGTACAGCCGCCGCAGCGCGTCGTGCGCCGACTCGAGCGTCGGCGCCTCCACCGGATACGTCTCCATCAAAACTCTGGTCGGCCGGAGGCGCGCCGATCTGAGCGGCCTACACCCGGGTGGTCGCCATGGCCGGCGCCGGCGACACCGGCACCTGCTTGCGGGAGACACCCGGCACGAGCTGTGGCCGCCGCCCGGCCGCCCAGTCCTCGACCCAGCCGACCGCGAGCACGACGACGGTGAGGGCGAGCGTGACCACGACGAGGCGCCAGCTGATCCCGACCCAGCCGAAGATCGGCAGCCCGGACCACAACGCGAACTTCGACAGCGCCACGATGATCGGCACGTGCCACAGATAGATGGTCAGGGCGCGGGAGTTCAGGATGGTCAGCAGCCGCCGGGGCCGCACCATCGGCGAGACGCCGAGCGCGACCATGATGAACGCGGCCGACCAGAGGGCGTTGCCGAGCGGGATGTCGTTCAGGTCGAACCCGCGCGGCCCGGGGTGGGTGAGCGCCCAGACGGCGCCGGTGGCCGCGAGCGCGCCGATCAGCCACCAGCGGCGGCGGGTCAGCTTCAGCATGCCGTCGTGGTGGGCGAAGCCGAGCAGCCAAGCCCCGCCGTAGAGCGCCAGGTCGTGGATGACCGCCGGCGGCTTGATCCCGGTGAACGTCAGCACGGCCAGGGCCACGTACGGCACCAGGACGGTGGTCAGCGGCGCCCGGCGGAACAGCGGCAGCAGGAGCGGCGACAGCAGCACCAGCCAGAGGAAGTCCCGCAGGTACCACATCGCGGCGAGGCCTTCGAGCCAGAAGCCGGTGGCCGGCGGGTCCTCGATCGGGAACGCCCAGAGCAGGATCTTCCAGTCCCAGGCGAGCCCGGCCACGAACATGGCGGGCACGGCGATGCCGACCAGCACCCACAGCGAGGGCAGCAGACGGTGCAGGCGGCGCTCGACGGCCCACGGGCCGTACCGGTCGAGAGAGGCCGCCATCAGGGAGCCGGCCAGGGCGAACATGACCGACATGGCAGGGAAGGCGATGGTCAGGGCCGCCCAGCCGCTCGAGTGGTAGACCACCACTCGAACGGTCGCGACGGCACGTAGCAGGTCCAGGTACTGGTTCCGCATGGCCACTTGAGTTACCGAAGCACCACGGGTCCCTGCAAACCAGCGTGAATTATCCCATAACCCGTAACATCAGAATCCCAGCTTGCGTAATTGACGGGGATCACGCTGCCACTCCTTGGCGACACGAACATGTAGATCTAGGTACACCCTCGTACCCAGAAGTTGCTCGATCTCACCTCGGGCTTTGCTCCCAACTTCCTTGAGACGCGTGCCGCGGGAACCGATCACGATCGATTTCTGGCTGTCCCGCTCCACGTACAGGTCCGCGTAGATCTTGGTCAGACCACCCTCGACCATCATTTCCTCGACCAGTACGGCGATCGAGTGCGGCAGCTCGTCCCGGACGCCCTCGAGGGCCGCCTCGCGGATCAGCTCGGCGATCAGCACCTGCTCCGGCTCGTCGGTCAGCACGTCGTCCGGGTACAGCTGCGGCGACTCCGGCAGGTGCTTGACCATGATGTCGACCAGCGTCTGCACCTGGTGCCCGGACACCGCGCTGACCGGCACGATCTCGGCGAAGGCGTACAGCTCGCTCACCGCGAGCAGGTGCGCGGCCAGCCGCTGCGGACTCACCAGGTCGACCTTGGTCACCACCGCGATCACGGTCGCCTTGAGCTCGGCCATCTCCGCCGAGATGAACCGGTCACCGCGCCCCACCGGCTCGTCGGCCGGGAAGCAGATGCCGATCACGTCGGTCTCGCTCCAGACCTCGCGCACGAGGTCGTTGAGCCGCTCCCCCAGCAGGGTGCGCGGCCGGTGCAGCCCCGGCGTGTCGACCAGCACGAGCTGCGCGTTCTCCAGATGCAGGATGCCGCGGATGACGTGCCGCGTGGTCTGCGGCTTGCTCGAGGTGATCGCGATCTTCTGCCCGATGATCGCGTTGGTCAGCGTGCTCTTGCCGGCGTTGGGTCTCCCTACGAAACACGCGAAGCCGGCCCGATAGGTTCCATCCCTCGCGTCGCTGCGCGCCGCTTCGGCATGCCGGTGCACCCGCCGGGCGGAAACCGGTCGAGGGTCCGGCTTGGCGGCCCCTTCCGGTTTTTCAGATGTACGCGGTGGGACCTTTACGGCCGATCCGGGCCGTTCCGCAGAACGAGCAGATTGACCCCGCCCCCGAACCTGCCCGGCCCCAGCCTTCGGGCCGCCGCTCCGCTGCCCGCCGCCGCTCTCCTGGCCGCCGCTCTCCTGGCCGAACCGCGCGCCACCGCTCCCGGGCGCTCCGAACTTCTGGCCGCCCCGGGCTCCGGCGCCCCCGGAAGCCCCGGGCTTCTGGCCACCGCGCGCTCCGGCGCCCCCGGAAGCCCCGGCCTTCTGGCCGCCGCGCGTGCCGGCGCCCCCGGAAGCTCCGAACTTCTGGCCGCCGCGCGTGCCGGCGCCCCCGGAAGCCCCGGACTTCTGGCCGCCGCGCGTGCCGGCGCCCCCGGAAGCCCCGGACTTCTGGCCGCCGCGCGCACCGGCGCCGCCCGCGGCCTCGGCCTCGCGACGGGCCGCCCGTCGCTCCTGGCGGCGCTGCTCGTTGCGCTCACCGGCCGTGAGGCGGCGCTCGCCGGGAGAATTCGGCTCGGTCATTCGGTGACCGTGCCGAGCAGAGTCGCGTCCGGCGCCGCCACGTGAATGGGCGCGCCGGTGGCCAGGTCACGCACGGCCGCGTGACCGGCGCCGTCGAGCTCGGACGCCTCGGTCACCACCGCGGCCGCCTCGATCGACGAGGCGCCCGACGACACGGCCAGGGCGACGGCCAGCTGCAGCGCGGTCACCGACAGACTCGGCAGCGACACCGTGGCGCCGTTGTAGGTGCGGCCGTCCTGGTCGCGTACCGCCGCGCCCTCGACCGCGCCCACCCGGGCGCGTGCGCTCCGCGCCAGGGTGACCAACTTGTTGTCCTCGGCGCTCAGCGCGTCGTTGCCGGCTGTCGGCACGGCAGAGCCGGCAATGGTCCCGTCAGGCATCTGCGGTTTGTCTTTCCTCGGTCTCGGATTCGCCGGATTTATCATCGTAATTGGCGTGCGCCTCGGCCCGTTCGGCCCGGCGCACCAGCACCGAGTCGATCCGGTTGCGCCGGCCCGTCGTGCCCTCGGCGATCAGGTGCAGGCCGCCCACGTCGACCTGCGCGCCGGGGATCGGCACGCGGCCCAGGGTCTGGGCGAGCAGGCCGCCCACGGTCTCCACCTCGTCGGCGGGCAACTCCACGCCGAACAGCTCACCGAGGTCCTCGATCGGCAGGCGGGCGGTCACCCGCACCGCGCCGTCGTCGAGGTGCTCGATCGGCGGGCGTTCGACGTCGTACTCGTCGGTGATCTCGCCGACGATCTCCTCGAGGATGTCCTCGATCGTGACCAGCCCGGCGGTGCCGCCGTACTCGTCGACGACGATCACCAGGTGGGTGCGCGCCGCCTGCATCTCCGACAGCAGGTCGTCGACCGGTTTCGACTCCGGCACGAAGGTCGCGGGCCGCATCATCTCGGCCACCGCCTGCGCCGTCGCCGCCGGGTCGCCGGACTGGGTGCGCCGGATCACGTCTTTCAGGTAGAGCACGCCGAGCACGTCGTCGACGCTCTCCCCGATCACCGGGATCCGCGAGAAACCGGAGCGCAGGAACAGATAGAGCGCCTGCTGCAGGGTTTTCGAGGCGGCCTCGATCCAGACCATCTCGGTGCGCGGCACCATCACCTCGCGGGCGATCGTGTCACCCAGCGCGAACACCGAATGGATCATCTCGCGCTCGCCGTGCTCGACGACGCCGCGCTGCTCGGCCAGGTCGACGAGCTCACGCAGCTCGACCTGGCTGCCGAACGGGCCCTCCGGGAAACCCCGGCCCGGGGTCACCGCGTTACCGATCAGGATCAGCAGCGAGGCGAGCGGGTTGAGCACCTTGCCGAGCCAGCGGATCAGCGGCGCGGCCGCGCGGCCCACCGCGTACGCGTGCTGGCGGCCGACCGTGCGCGGGGCGACCCCGATCACCACGAAGCTGACCAGCGTCATCGCGCCCGCCGTGACCAGCGCCGCCCGCCAGCCGATGCCCCAGCTGTCCACCGCGACCAGGGCGATCAGCGTGGTCGCGGTGAGCTCGCAGATCAGCCGCAGCAACAGCAGCAGGTTGAGGTGGCGCACCACGTCCTTGGCGACGGCGGCGAGCGCCGCGGCGCCACGCTCACCCTCGCGGGCCATCTCGGCGGCGCGGGCCGCCGACACGGTGCCGAGCGCCGCGTCCGCCATCGAGGCCAGACCGGCCAGGAAGATCAGGACGACCGCCAGGATGATCAGTTGCAGGTCCGGCAGACCGGCCGAGGCTTGGGCAGCGGCCGCGAAAGTATGGGCAGGGTCAGGCACCGGGATCAGCCGGCCTGCCTGGTGGACCGCCAGCTTTGCAGCAGGCGGTTCTGGAGGGAGAACATCTCGCGCTCCTCCTCCGGCTCGGCATGGTCGTAGCCGAGCAGGTGCAGCGCGCCGTGCACGGTGAGCAGGTGCAGCTCGTCGGCGGCCGAGTGCCCGGCCGCGGCGGCCTGTTTCGCGGCCACCTCGGGGGCGAGCACGATGTCGCCGAGCAGCGCCGGCTCGCCGGTGCCGGCCTCGCCGGGACCGTGGTCGACGCTGCCCTCGTCCATCGGGAACGCGAGGACGTCGGTGGGGCCGTCACCACCCATCCAGCGGTGGTTCAGCTCGGCCATGTAGTCGATGTCGACCAGCAGGATCGACAGCTCGGCGAGTGGGTTGACGCCCATCTCGTCGAGTGCGTACCGGGCCACCGCGAGGATCGCGTCGGTGTCGACCTCGACTCCCGACTCGTTGGCGATCTCGATGGACATGTGGAGTCTTTTACCCCTTTGACTTAACGCCGACGCCCGGTGCGGCCGCCGGATGCGGCTCGGCCCGGCACGGCGTGGACGGATTGGGTGGCGCTCTGCTCTTGGTCGGCGTCGTACCTCTCGTACGCGTCGACGATCTCGGCGACCAGCCGGTGCCGGACCACGTCGGCGCTGGACAGCTCCGAGAAGTGCACGTCCTCGACGTTTCGCAGGATCTCCCGCACGACCTTGAGCCCGCTGCTGGTGCCGCCGGGCAGGTCGACCTGCGTGACGTCACCGGTGACAACGATTTTGGCACCGAAGCCGAGCCGGGTCAGGAACATCTTCATCTGCTCGGGCGTGGTGTTCTGTGCCTCGTCGAGAATGATGAAGGCGTCGTTGAGGGTGCGGCCACGCATGTACGCCAGGGGGGCGACCTCGATCGTGCCCGCCGCCATCAGCCGCGGGATCGTCTCGGGGTCGAGCATGTCGTGCAGCGCGTCGTAGAGCGGGCGCAGATAAGGGTCGATCTTCTCGTTCAGGGTGCCGGGCAGGAAACCGAGCCGCTCGCCGGCCTCGACCGCCGGCCGGGTCAGGATGATCCGGTTGACCTGCTTGGCGGTCAGCGCCTGCACCGCCTTGGCCATCGCCAGGTACGTCTTACCGGTACCGGCGGGGCCGATGCCGAAGACGATGGTGTTCTGGTCGATGGCGTCGACGTAGCGCTTCTGCCCGAGTGTCTTGGGGCGGATGGTCTTGCCCCGCCGGGACAGGATGTTGAGGGTCAGCACCTCGGCCGGCCGCTCGGAGGTGTTGGCCTCGAGCATGCCGACGGTGCGCCGGACGGCGTCGACGGTGAGCGTCTCGCCCTTCTCGATCAGCTCGATGAGCTCGGAGAAGAGGCGCTCGGCGATGGCGTTCTCGGCGGGATCGCCGGTGATGGTGATCTCGTTGCCGCGGACATGGACGTCGCTCGCGAGAGTTCGCTCGATGAGCCGCAGGATTTCATCCTTGGCACCCAGCAGGTTCACCATGATCTTCGGGTCGGAAACCGAGATCTTGGTCTGCACCCGCGCCGCGCCGCTGGAGCCCGCGCTGGAAGGGTTCGGCGTACCGGTCATAGGGCGGCCTGACGGCCTCCGCCACCTGCTCTCATTCTTGGCGTCGCTCCGGTTCGGGGGCGGCGTGTGCCTGCGTAACGAAGTGCCATCGTATCCGCTACGCCGCTCCATCGCCGATGCCATTTCGGCCGCATTCGACCGGTGGCGACTACTCCGGCCCGTCCGACGCGAAACCCCCGTCGAAGGCATCCTGCAGCCTGGTGAACCGGTAGGTCGCCCAGTGCATCCGCTCGACCGCCCCGTTCGCGTCCCGGGTGAGGCGCAGCAGCTCGCCGGCCTCCCGGCCGGAGACGGTGCGCAGCACGTCCGGCTGGTCCGGCAGCGGCGCGAAGATCGACGGCGGCACATCGGGGCCGGTCTCGGCGATCCGGGACTGCAGGGCGCCGTCGTGCCAGGAGAACACGAACGGGGAGCCCTCGCTCCACCACATGCCGAGCGCCGACCGGTACTCGCGGGGCGCAGGCGGGGCCGGCCGCCACGGCCGGATCTCGGCCGGGTCGGCCTCGACGGCGAGTTTCAGCAGCTCGTGCACGAGTTCGTTGATCTCGCCGGCGGTGCCGGACGAGCCGAGCACCGCGACGCCGAGCCCGTCGGGGGCGTCGTCGCCGCGCCGGCCGTGCACTCCGGCGAGGAAGCCGGGCATGGCGCCGTTGTGGCCGATGTGCACGGCCCGTTTGCCCTGCGGGGCGAGCATCAGCCCGAGACCGAACCCGCTGGCCCAGATGTCCTGGTCGCGGGTGGTGTGCGGCCAGCGCATCTCGTCGACGGTGGCGGCCGCGAGCACCTTGCCGTCGGGGTCGATGGTCTCCGGCGACACCAGGAACGACGCCCAGGTGGCCATGTCGGTGGCGGTGCTCCACAGCTGCGCGGCCGGGCCGGTCCCGGCGGCGTCGAGGTTCGGCTCGGGGCGGGCCGCGTCGGAGTACGCGTCGACGACGTAACCGACGGCCGCCTGCGCGGGCGGCTGCACGGTGGTGGCGGCCAGCCCGAGCGGCTCCAGGATCTTCTCGGTGAGCAACCGCTCCCAGGTGGTGCCGTTCAGGCCGGCGACGAGCTGGCCGAGCACGGCGAACCCGAGGTTGGAGTAGTGGAAGCGACGGCCGTTGGGCAGCACCCGCTCGGCCCGGTCGAGCTCGGCCAGCACCGCGGCCGCGTCCGGCGACACGAGTGTGTCCCACACGTCGCCGAACGGCTCACGCTGGAATCCGGCGGTGTGCGAGAGCAGCCGCCGGATGGTGGCGTCGCCGTGTGCGGGCACGTCCACGTACGCCGAGATGGGCTGGTCGAGGTCGAGAAGGCCCTGGTCGCGGGCCTGCATGACGAGCACGGCGGTGAACGTCTTGGTGACCGAGCCGATCCGGAACCGGGTGTCCGGCCCGAGCGGGTGCCCGGCGACGCCGGAGTCGCCGACCGTGAAGATCCACGGCTCGCGGTCGGCGCGCAGCAGCGCCACCGACAGGGCGGGGACGCGGCCGGTGGCCTGGGCCCGGCGGGCGGCGCGCTCGTAACGGGCGGTGGCGCTCATCGGGGCGCCAGCATCGGGCCGAGCGGCTCCCCACCGAGCACGTGAGCATGCACGTGGAACACCTCTTGCCCGGCGTACCCCCCGGTGTTGAAGAGCAACCGGAAACCGTCCATGAGCAGGCCCTCGGTCTCGGCCACCGCGGCGGCCGCGGCAAGAAGGCCGGCCGCGGCGGCCGGATCGTCGTTCGCCAGGGTGACCACGTCCGGGTGATGGTCCTTGGGAATCACCAGGACGTGCACCGGCGCTTTGGGGTCGATGTCCCGGAAGGCGAGCGTCGTCTCGGTCTCGTGCACCACGGTCGCGGGGATCTCACCGGCCACGATGCGGCAGAACAGGCAGTCGTTGTCCACCCCGACGATCTTAGGGTGGGGGTATGAGTGAGCGAACCACCACCGATGTCGACCACCTCGTGGCCCAGCTGGATCTGACCGAGAAAGTCTCGCTGCTGGCCGGCCAGGATTTCTGGTCGCTGCCGGCGATCGAGCGGATCGGGTTGCGCTCGCTGGTGATGTCGGACGGGCCGATCGGGATCCGCGGGACCGGGTGGGCGCCGGACGACCCGTCGGTAGCGTTGCCGAGCCCGACCGCCCTGGCCGCGGCCTGGGATCCGGAGCTGGCCGAGACGGCGGGCCGGCTGCTGGGCCAGGAGGCGCGGCGCAAGGGCGTGCACGTGGTGCTGGGCCCGACGGTCAACCTGCAGCGCACCCCGCTGGGTGGCCGGCACTTCGAGTGCTACTCGGAGGATCCGCTGCTCAGCGGTGAGATCGCGGCGGGTTTCGTGCGGGGCGTGCAGGAGCTCGGCGTGGGCACGACGGTGAAGCACCTGGTGGGCAACGACTTCGAGACCGACCGGATGGAGGTGGACGTCCGGATCGGTGAACGGGCCTTGCGGGAGATCTATCTGGCGCCGTTCGAGCGGGTCGTCGAGGCCGGCGGGTGGGGCGTGATGAGCGCCTACAACGGGGTTAACGGGTCGCCGATGGCCGCCAACGGGCGCCTGCAGGACGAGGTGCTCAAGCGCGAGTGGGGTTTCGACGGCGTCGTGGTGTCGGACTGGCGGGCGGCCCGGTCGACGACCGGGGCGGCGCTGGGCGGTCTGGACATCGCGATGCCGCAGCTGGAGAACCCGTGGGGCGACAAACTGGTCGCCGCGGTCAAGACCGGCGAGGTGCCGGAAGAGATCATCGACGACAAGGTACGCCGGGTGCTGCTTCTCGCCCTGCGGGTCGGCGCGCTGAGTGTCGGAGTGCGGGGCGATGCGCATCTGCCGGAGTTCGACGAGTTGGACGGGGAAAAAATCGCGCACGAGGTCGCAGCCCGCTCGTTCGTGCTGGTCCGCAACGAGAACTGGACGCTGCCCCTGGAACCGGCCGCGCTGACCCGGGTCGCGGTGATCGGCGCGCTGGCGATGGACGCGCGGGTGCTCGGCGGCGGCAGCGCCCAGGTGTCCCCGCCGCACACGATCTCCCCGCTCGACGGGTTGCGCCGGGCCCTGCCGGGTGTCGACCTGGAGTACGCGGTCGGCACCGACCCGCGCCCGTTCCTGCCCGCCCTGCACCAGCCGGCCCAGGTGACCATCGGCGACCACGAGTTCGAGGTGGAACCGGCCGCGGTGCGCTGGATCGGGTCGCTGCCCGGCGGCCTGGCGATGGAGCCGGTGGACGGCCTGCGGCTGGAGAGCACCTACACCCCGGACACGACCGGCGAGCACACGTTCGCGGTCTCCGGTTTCGGCACGTTCCGGCTCTCGATCGACGGCGAACTGAAGTACGAGGGTTCGCTGCACCCGCCCGGCACCGGCCGCGCCGACCTGCTGCTCTCCCCGCGCGAGCAGCGGGTGACCGCCTATCTCACCGCCCGGAAACCGGTGACGATCGTGCTGGAGCAGAGCATCGTCCCCGGCCACGCCCACTCGGTCGCGACGACGCTGGGGCACCGCCCGCCGTCGCCGGACGAGGACGGCCTGATCGCCGAGGCGGTCGTGGTGGCTGCCGAGTCCGATGTGGCCGTGGTCGTGGTCGGCACCACGGAGCAGGTCGAGTCGGAGGGCTTCGACCGCGCCTCGCTCGCCCTGCCCGGCAGGCAGGACGAGCTGGTCTCCCGAGTGGCCGCGGCCAATCCGCGCACGATCGTGGTGGTCAACGCCGGTTCGCCGGTGCTGATGCCGTGGGCCGAGGAAGTGGCGGCGACGCTGCTGACCTGGTTCCCCGGCCAGGAGGGCGGCGCGGCCCTGGCCGACGTGCTGCTCGGGGTGACCGAGCCGGGCGGCCGGCTCCCGACGACGTGGCCCCGGCGTGAGAAGGACTGCCCGGTCCTGACGATCGCCCCGAAGGACGGCGTCGTCTCCTACGACGAAGGCGTGTTCGTCGGCTACCGCGGCTGGCTGCGCAACCGGGCCACGCCGCTCTACGCGTTCGGCTCCGGCCTCGGCTACACCACCTGGCACTACGAGGAGATGACGGTCAACGCGACCGAGGCGGTGGTCACCCTCACGAACGCGGGCGCGCGCTCCGGCCGCGAGGTGGTGCAGGTGTACGTCGCCCCGGCCGCCCACGACGAGCAGCGTCCCGGGCGCTGGCTCGCCGGTTTTGCGAACGTCGAGGCGCACCCCGAGGAGACCGTGACGGTCCGGATCCCGCTGCCCCCGCGCACGTTCCAGATCTGGGACGAGGGCTGGAAGACAGTGGCCGGCGACTATCGGGTGATCGCCGCGCACGCCCTCGACGAGGAGCGTCTGGAGTCGACGGTGACGATCTCGTGATCTTCCCGGGGAGCAGCAAAGGTTAGCCTTACCTCACCAACGGGTGAGGAGCTCTCTGCTATGCAACTGTCCGTCAAGCGTGTGCTTGCCACCGCCGCGGCCGTGGCGCTCATCGGCGCCCTGGCCGCGTGCGGTGGCGGCAACGACCCGGACGCCGCCGCGCCGGCCGCGTCCGGGTCGGCGGCGATCGGCTTCCCGGTCTCCATCGCGCACAAGTTCGGCTCGACCACGATCAAGGCGAAGCCGGAGCGGATCGTCACGGTCGGCTGGAACGACCAGGACTTCGTGCTGTCCCTCGGCGAGGTGCCGGTCAGCACCCGGGAATGGTTCACCGAATACCCGGCGTACCCCTGGGTGTCCTCGAAGTTGGGTGGGAAGTCGCTGCCCACCTTCTCCGCCGAGATCAACTTCGAGGCGATCGTCAAGCAGCAGCCGGACCTGATCCTGGCCATCTACGAGACGATCACCAAGGAGACGTACGACAAGCTCTCCGCGATCGCCCCGACCGTCGTCCAGTCCGCTGACTTCAAGGACGAGGAGACGCCGTGGGACGTGCAGACGCTGACCACCGGCAAGGCGCTCGGTAAGCAGGCGGAGGCACAGGCCCTGGTCGAGAAGGTCAACGCCGAGGTGGCCGCGGCCAAGGCGGCGAACCCGCAGTTCGCCGGCAAGGTGCTGGTCGAGGACTACGGCCCGGAGAAGGGCCAGCACTGGCTGGTTCCGGCGAAGGACCCGCGGCGGTCGCTGTTCGACGCGCTCGGCTTCGCCACCCAGGAGCAGGGCGAGGACGTCAGCGAGGAGCGGCTCGACCTGGCCGACAAGGACGTGCTGTTCGTCAACGGCGCCACCCGGGCCGACATGCTCAAGTCGCCGGTGTTCAGCAAGCTCAAGGTGGTCGGCGAGGACCGCACGCTCTACACGTCGTTCGACACCCCGCTGTCCGGCGCGCTCTCCTACACCGGCCCGGACGCCCTGCTGTACGCGCTGGACAAGCTCCTGCCCGAGCTGAAGAACGCGACCGACGGCGACCCGGCGACCAAGGTGAACGAGCTCTAGAAAACTAGGAGCGGGACTGCCAGGCCTGCCACAGCTCGGCATACCGCCCGCCCGCGGCGACCAGCTCGTCGTGGGTGCCCTCCTCCAGGACCGCGCCGTGTTCCAGCACCACGATGCGGTCCGCGGAGGCGGCCTGGGTCAGCCGGTGCGCCACCAGCAGCGTGGTGCGGCCCCGGGTGGCGGCCAGCGCCGACTCCTCCAGGGCCCGCGCGCCCGCGCTGCCGGCCTCGGCGGTGGCCTCGTCCAGGATGGCCACCGCCGGGTCGAGCAGCACCAGCCGGGCCAGCGCGAGCTGCTGGCACTGGGCGGCGGTCAGCGGGTGGCCGCCCTCCCCCACCGGCGTGTGCAGACCGTCCGGCAGGGCCGACGCCCACACCAGCGCGCCGACCGTCGCCAGCGCCGAGCGGACCAGCTCGGCCGGGGCGTGCGGACGGGCCAGCCGCAGATCCTCGATCAGCGGGCCGGCGAACACGTGCGTCTCCTGACTGATGATCGCCACGATGCCCGGGGCCAGCTCGTCGACCGGGGTTCCGCCGGCTGACGCCGTACCACATCGGGGCCGGAGGATGCCCGCCGCGATGGAGGCCACCGTGGTTTTCCCGGCGCCGGTGGAGCCGACCAGCGCGACCCGCTCGCCCGGCGCGACCCGCAGATTGATGTCGCGCAGCACCGGCACCCGCTCGTCGTAGGCGAAGCGCACGTTGCTCAGCGTCAGGTCGGCCTTGTCCAGGCGGACGGTGCCGGCCGGGGCCACCGGCAGCGTGCCCACGCCGACCAGCCGGGCCAGCCCGGCGCCGGCCTCCTGGATCTCGTCGAAGGTGAACAGGATCATGCCGACCGGGTTGAAGAGGCGGTGGAACAGCACGGCCGTGGCCGCGGTCTCGCCGACCGTGACCCAGCCGGACCGCACGAACCAGAAGCCGGCCACCAGGATCGTCGCGAGGCCGACCAGCTCGGCCCGGTTGATCCGGCCGACGAAGCGGGTGAACAGGGTGAACACGCCGATCGAGAGATCCCGGGCGCGCGCCGAGGCGCCGTCGATGCCGGTGAGGTGCCGCTGTTCGAGGCGGTACGCATGGACAGTGCGTACCCCCTGAAGGCTTTCCATCAACAACTGGGACCGGTCGGCGATCGCGGTCCGCTCCCGGGCGTAGACCGGCGCCGACCGCGGCAGGTACCACCGCAGCGCCGCCAGATAGAGCGGCAGCGACGCCAGGCCGGCCAGGCCGAGCCGCCAGTCCAGGCCGAACATGGCGGTGACGCTGAGCGCCGCGAGCAGGACCGCCGAGATGACCGTGGGCAGCACCTCGGCCGCGGCCGTGCCGATCGCGGCGACGTCGGCGCCGACCCGGGACAGCAGGTCGCCGCGGCCGGCCCGGTCGAGCACGGTGGCCGGCAGGCGCAGCGCGACGCCGACGGTCTGTTCACGCAGCGCCGCCAGCATGCGTTCGCCGAGCCGGCTGACCAGGGTGGTGGTGGCGCCGGTGGCGATCCCGCCGATGACCGCGGCCACCACCACGACCAGGGCGATGGGCAGCAGCGCCGACGGCGCCGCGCCGTCCCGGACGAGGTCGACGAGGCGGCCCAGCGCGGTCACCGGAACCACCGACGCGGCGGCGGCGATGAGCCCCGCGGCGCCGGTGACAGCCAGTTCGAGGCGACGCCCGCGCAGCTCGGCGAGCAGCCACCCACTCGTCTGCTTGGGGGTGGCGATCGGTAAGGCGCTCACTGCGCCGCCTTTCGTTCACGCTGCGGGGCTCGCAAAACCAGCTCACTCCTCGCGCTCACCGAGCCGCCTTTCGTTCGCGACTGCGGGGCTCGCAAAACCGGCTCACTCCTCGCGCTCACCGAGCCGCCTTTCGTTCGCGACTGCGGGGCTCGCAAAACCGGCTCACTCCTCGCGCTCACAGAGCCGCCTTTCGTTCGCGACTGCGGGGCTCGCAAAACCGGCTCACTCCTCGCGCTCACCGCAACACCGCCGCACGGTAGGCCGGGTCGGCCGCGGCGAGCGACGCGTGGGTGCCGGTGGCGACGATCGCGCCGTCGCGCAGCATCACCACCCGGTCGGTGACCGCGAGCAGGGCCGGGCTGGTCGTGACGATCAGCGTGCCGAGCTCGGAGCCGGGGCCGTGCCGCAGGTCGCGGATGCCGCGGGCGATGGCGTGCTCGGTGACCGCGTCGACCGCGGTGGTCGGGTCGTGCAGCACCAGCAGCTTCGGCTGGGCGAGCAGGGCCCGGGCCAGGGCGACGCGTTGCCGCTGCCCGCCGGAGAGGGCCGAGCCGCGCTCGGCGATCGGATGGTCGAGCCCGTCGGGGTGGGCGCCGACCACGTCGTCGGCGGCCGAGGCGCGCAGCACCGCGCCGAGCTCGCCGCCGGCGGACAGCACGATGTTCTCCCGGATCGTGCCCGAGAACAGCTCCGGGTGGTGCGGCGCGACCAGCACGTCGGGCGAGCCGTCGTCGTAACGGGCGACGATGTCGGCGGCGTCGGTCTCGGCGACCACGCCCAGGCACTCCCCGGTGGCCGGCCGGACCGGCGGGTCACCGACCGGCGCCGACACCGGCGAGGTGCCGAGCATGTCGGCGATCCGGTCGGCGGAGGCCCGGGCGGTAGCGATCCAGCCGGGCGCGGCCGACAGCGCGCCGAACGGCTCGCTCAGGAACGCGGCCAGCCCGATCACCGTGACCAGCTCCCCCGGGCTGATCCGCCCGGTCAGCGCGAACCAGCCGGCCAGGATGGCGATGCCGCAGGCCAGCAGGGTGCTGATGGCGGTCGAGGCGGCCTGGAAGATGCCCTGGGTGCGGGCGGCCAGCAGGGTGGCGTCCAGCGATTCGCGGCTGACCTCGCGGTAGCGGGCGTCGGCGGCCTCCTGCGCGCCGATCCCGCGTAGCGGGCGCAGGCCGGTGACCAGGTCGGTGGCGAGCGACGAGGCACGCCCGGCGACCTCCTGCCGGGTGGCGACGCGCCGGGTGATGCCGGGCGCGGCGCGATGCAGGGCGATCAGCACCAGCGGGGTGCCGAGCAGGACCACGAGACCGAGGGGTACCGAGATGAGGCAGAGCCCGACCGCGCTGACCGCCGTCGCGACCAGCGCGCCGACGATCCGTGGCACGTAGTCGAGCAGGTAGGAGGCGTGGTCGGCGTCGGTCGTCGAGATGGTGAGCACGTCGCCGGTGCGCACCTCGGCCCGCGGGTCGAGCACCTTGGCCGCCACCTCGAGGCGCAGCGCGTGCGACTCGTCGGCCAGCGCCCGCATCAGCTGCCGGGCGCCGTTGCGGTAAGCGGTGGTGAGCAGCAGGAACAGCAGGCAGAGCAGCCCCACCCAGGTGATCAGCTTGGTCAGCGAGCCGGTCGCGACGGCCAGGTCCACGGTCTCGCCGATGATGATCGGCACGAACGCCTCGCACGCCTGGTGCAGCGCGATCAGCAGGCTCCCGGCGAGCAGCCGCCAGCGGTTGCGGGTGATCGCCCGCCACAGCACGCTCATGCCAGTTGCCCGGGGATCACCAGCGGTGTGCCGGCCACCGGATCGGTGATGATCACGCAGGGCAGGCCGAAGACGTCCGCGATCAGGTCGGCGGTGATCACCTCGCCGGGGTCGCCCTGCGCGACGATCCGGCCGTCCTTCATCACCACGAGGTGGTCGGCGTAGCGGGCCGCCTGGTTGAGGTCGTGCAGCACGGCGACCAGCGTGGTGCCCTGCTCGGCGTTGAGCCGCACGCACAGTTCCAGCAGCTCGATCTGGTGGGCGATGTCGAGGAACGTGGTCGGCTCGTCGAGCAGCACGATCGAGGTCTGCTGGGCGAGCACCATGGCCACCCAGACCCGCTGTCGCTGCCCGCCGGAGAGCGTGTCGACCAGTTCGCCGGAGAGGCCGGTGACGCCGGTCGCGGCCATCGCGGACACCACCGCCGCCTCGTCCGCTGCGGTCCACTGCCGGATCAGGCTCTGGTGCGGGAACCGGCCGTCGGGCACCTCGAGACTCAGGTCCGCGCTGATGATCTTCCGGTCGTACCCGACGGTGATGTCGCGCGCCGCGAGACTCACTGCTTCCTCCCCTGTCTGAGCAGCAGCCAGACGAAATAGATCCCGCCCACGGCCACGGTCACCACGCCGACCGGCAGCTGGGTGGGTGCGAACGCGTGCTGGGCGAGCCAGTCGCTGACGATCAGCAGCAACGCGCCCATCGCGGCGGCCGGTCCCAGCGCGATCCCGGGCGTGCGGGTCAGCCGCTGCGCGAGCTGCGGGGCGGACAGAGCCACGAAGGAGATCGGCCCGGCCGCCGCGGTCACCGCGGCGGTCAGGGCAACCCCGATGACGAGGTACGCGAGACGAGTGCGCTCGACGCGTACGCCGAGGGCCGCCGCCGCGTCCTCCCCCATCTCCAGCAGCGACAGCCGCGGTCCCATCGCCAGCAGCGCCACCGCGAGGACGCCGAGCACGGTCGCGGCCGGCCCGACACCACGCCAGGCCGCGTTGTTGAGGGTGCCCTGGCCCCAGATCGAGGCGGCCAGCGCCACCTGGAGATCGGCCTTGATGATGAGCCATTCGTTGGCCGAGGTGAGCACGGCGCTGACCGCGATCCCCACGATGATCAGCCGGAAGCCCTGTACGCCGCGCCGGAAGGCGAACAGGTAGACGGCGGCCGCGGTGAGCAGCCCGCCGGCGAGGGCGCCGGCCGCGGTGACGTAGTAGCCGGCCCCGACGGTCAGGGTGGTGATCAGCACCCCGGTGAGCGCGCCGGTGTTGAACCCGATCACGTCGGGGCTGCCCAGCGGGTTGCGGGTGAGCGCCTGGAAGATCGCCCCGGCGAGGCCGAGCGCCGCGCCGAGGATGAGCGCCAGCAGCACCCGCGGCAGCCGCCACTCGACCACCACCAGGTGGTCGGCGCCGGACCCGGAACCGGCCAGGGCCCGCAGGACGCCGGCCGGCGCCATGCCGACCTCGCCGGTGCCGAGCGCGAGCACGGCGACGGCCAGCGCGGCCAGCACCAGGACACCGCAGACGACCAGTGGTCGCAGCGGAAGCCGGGTGACCGGGCGCAGCACGATCGTGCGGCGGCCGAAGTCGAGACTCATCGAGTACCGACCTTGGCGCGGCGGATCCACCAGATCAAGACCGGGGCGCCGACGAACGCGGTCACGATGCCGACCGGGAGCTCACCGGGACGGATCACCACCCGGCCGACGATGTCCGCGGCGAGCAGCAGCACCGGGCCGCAGACCACCGTGTAGCCGAAGATCCAGCGCTGGTCCGGCCCGGCGAAGCCGCGCACCACGTGCGGGACCATCAGCCCGAGGAAGCCGATCGGCCCGGTCGCGGCGGTGGCCGCGCCGGTCAGCAGCATCACCGCCGCCACCGCAAGCAGCCGGGTGCGGCCGATGTTCGCGCCAAGCGTGCGGGCCAGGTCGTCGCCGAGCGAGACGGCGTTGAGCGAGCGGGCCACCAGCAGCGCCAGGATCGTGCCGGCCAGCACGAACGGCAGGATCGTGCGGGCCACGTCGAGGGGCCGGCCGGAGATCGTGCCGGCGTCCCAGAACCGCATGTAGTCGAAGGCGCGCGGGCGGATCAGCCGGATCCCGCCGGAGATGCCGTCGAGGACGGCGCCGAGCGCGATGCCAGCCAGGGTGAGCCGGATCGGGGTGGCGCCACCGCGCCCGGCCGAGCCGACCAGATAGACCAGGACCAGGGCGAACGCGACGCCGGCGAAGCCGAACCACAGGTACTGATCGATGTCGGTGCGGCCGAGGAAGCCGACCGCGAACACCATGAACAGCCCGGCGCCGGCGTTGACGCCGAGGATCTGGGTGTCGGCGAGCGGGTTGCGGGTGACCGCCTGGATGATCGCGCCGGACAGTCCGAAAGCGACACCGGCGAGGATGCCGAGAACTGTCCGTGGCACCCGCAGATCGCGCACGACGGTCTGGTCGTCGCCGGCCCCGTGATGCATGAGGGCGTCCCAGACCGTCGCCGGGCCGATCGAGCGGGCGCCGACGGCGACGCTCAGCACGCACACGGCGGCCAGGACGACGAGCCAGAGCAGGAGGATCGCGCCGCGTCTGAGCGGGCGGGCGGGCGCCGGACGCGCATCGCTCGCGGTGCGCGTCGAGACCATGACGGAAGGCTAGCCTAACCAACCCCACGCGCCCCGATCTGCATGTGGTCTAACTCTCTGTAATGTCGACCGCATTGACTCTGTGTAGTTTTTGGCTAAAGTCGGATGAGTCCGATTCACCCGATACGCCTGGTAGGGACAGTTCAAATGTCGCTCACGCTCCCGAACGTCACCACTCTCCGTAACGACACCGTCGCTGCCGACGGCGCCGCGTACCGTGACCTGGCGCCGATGATCACCCGGCAGCGACTGGTCGTCGAGGGCTACCCGACGTTCGTGATCACCGACGAGCACATCAAGGACTATCTGTCGAAGCTCTCGATCGTGACCGACATGATCACGATCATCGAGCCGGTGACCCACGTCAGCGACCTGTACGGCTGGGCCGGCTGGATCCACTGGGAGACCTCGGGCGCGCACTTCTACTCCTGGGAGCGCCCGCTCTCGTTCTTCAGCGTCGACATCTACACCTGCAAGGCGTTCGACCCGGCCAAGGTCGTCGAGTTCACCGAGCAGTACTTCCGGACCACCGAGATCGTGGCGAAGGGGTTCTGACCGTGTCGTACGACCTCGCCGAGACCGTCGTCCGGCAGCGCACCGCCGCCGCCCTGGCCGTGCACCACTCGCCCGCCCGCTTCGTCGCCCTCGCGGTCGGCGCCGCCTCCCCGATGGCCGACGTGGCCCGCGACCTCGAGCGGCAGGTCTTCGAGAGCTCGTTCGGCAACGACGCCGGCCAGATGGCCGCCGAGTACCGGCGCTACGAGGACGACAGCCTGTTCTTCATCGTGCTCGACCGCCGCACCGGGATGCCGGCCGGCGCGGCCCGGGTCATCGACGGCGGCGGCAAGACCCTCGACGACGCGCCCCGGTGCATCGACGTGTCCCTGTCCGCGATCGTCGACCTCTACAACCTGGCCAACGGCCGGATCTGGGACTTCGCCACGCTCGCCGTGCTGCCCGCCTACCGCGGCGGCCGGTCCGGCCTGGCGGTCAGCTCGCTGCTCTACCGCACCTTCCTCAATGCGGGACGGCTGGCCGGCGTACGTCATATCGTCGCCATGCTGGACCACCGCGCGCACCGCAACCTGAAGCTGATCGGTGTGCATTTCACGCCGATGGCCGGTTCCGAGCCGTTCGATTACCTCGGCTCCCCCGCGACCGAGGCGCTCTACGTGCCGTTCGCCGAGCTCATCCCGTCGATCACCCGGCAGGCCGAACGCCTGGGCCGGATCACCGGCGACTTCGACGGCGAGATCCGCGGCCGTGGCGTGCGCCGGCTGCTCACCCGCCGCATCGCGGCCCGCGTCGCCGGCCAGATCGCCACCGGCGACGGCCTCGACGAGCACATCACGCTGCCCGGCCTGGACCGCCGCCAGCTGATGCGCCGACGCTGATCACCAGCGGTTCAGCTGATCACCAGCGGTTCAGCCGGGCGGACAACACCGCCAAGGCGGCAACCCCGGCGGTCGAGGTACGCAACACCTCGCGGCCCAGCCGCACCGCGGTCGCGCCGGCCTCCTGGAACACCGCCCGTTCCGCATCGCTGATGCCGCCCTCCGGGCCCACCACCAGCACAATCTCCCCCGGCCCGATCTCCCCCGCCGGCAGCGGCGCCGCGGCCAGCCGCTCGGTCGCCTCCTCGTGCAGCACGAACGCGGCCGCCGCTCCGGCCAGCCGGGCCGCCACCTGCTTGGTCGAGCAGTCCGGATCGCCGCCGACCAGCGGCAGCCAGGATCGCCGGGCCTGTTTGGCGGCCTCCCGCGCGGTCGACGCCCACTTGTCGCGGGCCTTGAAACCGCGGTCGCCCCGCCACTGCGCCACCGACCGGGACGCCGCCCAGGGCAGGATCTCGTCCACCCCGATCTCGGTCATCGCCTGCACGGCCAGCTCGCCCCGGTCGCCCTTGGCGATCCCCTGCACCACCACGAGCCGCGGATCGGGCGCGGGCACCTGTTCCCGCCCGGTGATCGTCACCTCGACGCTGCCCCGGCCGACCGCGGTGACCTCGGCGGTCGCGCTGCCGCCCCGCCCGTCGGCGAGGATCAGCACCTCACCGGCCCGCAACCGCTGCACGGTGGCGGCGTGATGCCCCTCCGGCCCGTCGAGGGTGAAGGCGGAACCGGCAGGCAGGTCGTCGACCAGGAACAGAGGTGCGGACACCCCGGGACCATATCGCCAGCTACCCGGCGGCGGCGTCAGCTCCCTGGTGGCGGCTGGAAGCTCTGCACGATCGTGCGGAAGCGGAACACCTCGGACGGCCAGGTGCGGGCCGTCGTCTCCCAGGTGAACCGGTACAGCCGCCCGTCCGCCACGACCACCCGCTGGATGCCGTGCAGGCTGCTGCCGAAGCCGCCCGGTGTGTAGAGGTATTCCCACTCGGCGCCACCGTCGAGGGTGTCCTCGATCCGCAGCCGCCGGTAGCCGCCCCCTCCGCTGCGCGTGGTCTCGTCACTGGTCAGCGTCTCGAGGACGCTCCCCTGCGGCCCGCCCGCGATGTTGATCTCGAGGCGGGGCCGGTCGTCCGTGCCACCGGCCGACACGTCGCCGGCCGCGTTTCCCGACGCCGGCAGCTCCAGCGGCAGCATCACCCGGGAACCGCCCGGCGAGGTGTACCAGTAGTAGTCGCTCGGCGCGGACGGCAGGCTCGCCGCCGCCGGGGTCCCTGACCCGTTGTCCGGCCGGACCAGCGCGACCACGGCGATCAGCGCGACCAGCACGCCGACCAGGGTGGCCGCCACCGCGACCCGGCGGCGCCCCGGGCGGCCGGCGGGCTGACCCGGGGCCTTGGCCGGTGGCAGCGCCGGGCGGTCGGCCGGCTGGCCGGTGACCGCGCGCAACGCGTACTCGACCATGGGCGGCTCGGGCCGGTTGGCCGGGTTGCGGCGCAGCAGGGCCACGATCACCTCGGTGAGCGGCCCGGCCTGCGTCGGCGGCTCGGGGGTCTCCTCGGCCACCGCGCGCAGCGTCTCCACGGTGGTCGGCCGCACGAACGGCGGCCGGCCCTCCACCGCGTGATAGAGGGTGGCGCCCAGCGACCACAGGTCGGACTCGGGCAGCGCGATCCCGTCGAGCAGCCGCTCGGGCGCGAGGTATTTCGGCGAGCCGAGGACGATGCCGGCGCCGGCCAGGGCCCGCACCCCCTCGGCGCTGACCGCCGGGCCGAAGTCGCTGAGCATCACCCGGCCGTCGTCGGCGATCAGCACGTTGGACGGCTTCACGTCCAGGTGGAGCAGGCCGGCCCGGCGCACCGCGAGCAGTCCTTCGAGGACGGCCAGGCCGATGCCGGCGACCCGGGCCGGCGGCAGCGGGCCGGACTCGTCGAGCACCTGCTGCAGCGACCGGGACGGCACGAACTCCATCACGATCCAGGGCGCCTCGTCGTCGTGCAGCACGTCCAGCGGCCGGACCACGTTGGGGTGGTCGACCAGGGCGAACGAGCGGGCCTCGCGAGCGGTCCAGACCCGGAACACGTCCTGCTCGTCGGGGGTCAGCCCGTCCGGCAGCGTGCACCTCTTGATCGCCACCGGCGCGTCGTCGGCCTCGTCATGAGCGAGAAAGACGCGGCTCATCCCGCCTTCGCCGATCGGGTGCAGCACCCGGTAACGCCCGGCGACGAGTTGCCCCACCGTCACCATGCAAGCCACCCCGAACATCCACGACTGTCACCCGCCACCCGGACGGTAACGCATGGACGCATCGTGCGGGAGAAGTCGCTCTCCGGGCTCGCGCCGGTTGACGGCCGGGCGTAGGGTCGGCGGCGAATCATTGATCCAGCACACATTCTGATCCGTAAACCCTTAGATCCAAATGGCGATGACATGCGGATACGCGGCCGAGGTCTCATGCATGGTCAGCTCTGGCGGGTGTTGCCGCTGCTCTGCGCCGGCCTGCTCTTCCTGGCGCCCTCGACCCCACCGGTGGTGGCCGCGCAGACCGCTCCGGCGCCGGCCGATCTCGCCATCCGGTTCGAGGCTCTGCTGGGCCAGCACTCGGTGCTCGCCGCCGACCTGATGCGCAGCCGGATCCGGGGCGACGACGACTTCGTGCAGGCCGCGAACGCTGCGCTGGGCCGCAACACCACCGACATGAGCACCCTGGTCGGGCAGCTTTTCGGCAAGCCCGCGGCGGACCGGTTCGGTCCGATGTGGTCGGAGCACATCGTGGAGCTGTTCGCCTACGCGGGCGCCCTCGCCGGCCGGGACGAGACCGCCAAGGGCAACGCCATGGAGGAGCTGACGGAGTACGAGGAGGCGCTCGGCGACTTCTTCGCGGGCGCCTCGCAGGGACGGCTCAGCCAGGCGGCCGCCCGTGCGGCGGTCGTCGAGCATGTCGGACATCTGACAGGGCAGGCCGACGCGTACGCGGCCGGCAACTACGCCGCCGCCGACGACCTCTACCGGATGGGCTACCAGCACACGTACGACCTCGGGCTCACCCTGGCCGGCACGCTGCTGCCGCCCGCCGACGCGGCCACCCTGCGCGAGCCGCTGTGGCGGCTGCGGTCGCAGCTGGGCAAGCTGCTCGCCGAGCACGCCGTGCTGATCGAGGACCTGACCCGGGCGGCCGTGACGAACACGCCCGACTTCACCGCCTCCGGCGACATGATCAACGGCAACACCCGGGACCTCGCCGCCGCGATGGACACGCTGTTCGGCGCGGCCGCGGCGAAGCAGTTCCAGTCGATCTGGGGCGACCACGTCGAGCAGTTGGTGGCCTACGCCCAGGCCGGCGGCGATCAGGCGAAGAAGGATGCGGCCGCGGCCGCGATGACCGGGATCGAGCAGCGGCTCGGCGAGTTCCTGGCCGGCGCGACCGGCAAGCGCGTCGCCCCGGCCGAGCTCACGGCGGCGATCCGCAAGCACGACATGATGCTGATGCGCCACGCCGACGCGTACGCGGGCAAGGACTACGCCACCGCGCACGACGTCGCCTACGAGACGTACCAGGAGATGTTCGACCTGGCCCGGACGCTGGCCGACGCGTTCGGGGCGAACGTGGCCGCGCGGCTGCCCAAGGGCGGCGCCCAGACCGGGTACGGCGGCATGGCCTCGGTCGTGTCGTCCTTCGCCACACCGGGCCGCTGATGTCGCCGCACGCCCGCCTTCCGGCTCTGGCCACGCTCGCCGTGGCCCTGCTCGCCGTCCTGGGTCTCCCGGACCCGGCGCCGCGGGCGGCGAAGGCAGCGGCGCCGGCGGCGGCCGGTCCGCAGGTCGTGTTCCACTCCGATCGCACCTACGACGCGGTGGCGGCGCCGGTCCGGCTGCGCATCCCGGCCCTCGGCGTGGACAGCAAGGTGCAACAGCTCGGCCTGCAGCCGGACGGCACGATCGCGGTGCCCGACCGCACCGACGTGGCCGGCTGGTTCGCCCCCGGCGCCCGCCCCGGCCAGCCCGGCCCGGCGGTGATCCTCGGCCACGTCGACTCGACCGGCGGCCCGGGCATCTTCATCCGGCTAGCCACCGTGCGCCCCGGCGCCACCGTCCGGGTCGACCGGTCCGACGGCACCTCGGCCACGTTCCGGATCACCAAGGTGTCCCGGGTGCCGAAGGTGCGGTTCCCCACCGACCTCGTCTACGCGCCCACCCTCGACCCCACGCTCCGGCTGGTCACCTGCGGCGGCAGCTTCGACCGGACCCGCGGCAGCTACCGGGACAATGTCATCGCCTTCGCCGACCTGGCATAGGCCCGCCGCCATGGCCAAGCCACCCCGGCACAACGTCGCGGCCCCCGCAGCGCTGCCCAAGCACGGCATCGCGGCCATCGCCACGCCATCCCGGCACCACGCCGCCGCGTCCGCGACGCTGCCCCGGCATCACGCCGTCTCCGCCGTGCCGCCCTGGCGCCGGGCCGGGGCCGGGGTCGCTCTGGCCGTGGCCGCGCTGATGGGCGCCGTCTCGTCGGCGCTGATCGGCGCGGGGCCGGCGGCGGCCGCGCCGGCGCAGCCGCTGCCGATCGACGGGGTGCTCTCGACCGGTGGCGACACCACGATGGTGATCGACCTGGCCGATCTCGCCGAGGCCGACCGGCGCACCGCCCAGGTCGGCGTGAACGGGCACCGCGTCGACGCCGACCTGATCCCGGTGATGTCCGAGGGCCTGGCCGTGTCGCTGGTGGTGGACGCCTCGGCGGCCGGGGCCGGCACGCTGCCGGCCTGGCTGAGCGCGGCCGCCCGCTTCATCCTCGAAGCGCCGGCCGGCACCGAGTCGGTGGTCGTCCCGGACCGCTCGCCGGCCACCCCGCTCACTGAACCGCAGCGCGGCCCGTCCGGTGTGGTGCAGGCCCTGACCGCGGTGCGGGCCGGCGGCGAACGCGACACCGCTGCCGCGCTCGACCTGGCCCGCGACCAGTTCCCGCAGGCCGCGGCGGGCCGGCGGGTGGTCGTGATGTACACCTCCGCGCCGGCGATCGGCGACCAGCCCGCCGCCGGCATCGCCCGCCGGTTCCGCGCCACCGGCACCCTGCTGGTCGTGGTCGGCCCGGCCTCGATCGGCAGTTACTGGTCGGAGGCGGCCGCGGCCACCGGCGGGTTCTTCGCCCCGGTCGGCGAACCGGTCGTGGCGCCCGCCCTCGATCAGGTCGAGTCCACGCTCCGCGACCGCTACCTGGTCCGTTTCCACACCCCGGCGAAGCTGCCGGCCCGGGTCTCGGTCAGCGTCGGCTCGCTGACCGCCGACACCGAGCTGCCCGGACCGGGCGACTCCCACCAGTTTCTGCGCACGCTGCTGATCGCGGTGGCCGCGGCCGTGCTGGTCGCGGGCGCGGTGGCGCTGATCGCCCGCCGCCGCCCTCGCCCACCGACCGGGCCGCCCGGCCTGACCAGCGTCTTCATCGGACGGGCGAAGGTGCCCGGATCCCGTGGCCGGGCTCAGGTCCCGTGGTCATGATTCGTCGGCGTCGGCCTCCCGCTGGCGGCGGGAGGACTCGCGCACCCGGGACAGAGCCGAGTCCCACTCGTCCGGCGGAGCGTCCACGGCCCGGCCGCCGGTGAAGAAGTCACCGTGTGAGATCACCGCGTAGGCCAGAGCGACGAACGCGGCCAGTGACAGGATCACCTGCAGGCCCTGCGCGATGTCCTCGGCCCACGAATACCACCCCGGATAGAGCAGGGCCTTCACCTGCGGGATGTGGTCGCCGATCACCGAGCCGTTGAGCTTGGCGTAATAGTCCGCCAGGGTGTGCGACTCGGTCGAGTCGGCGCCCACCCCGATCAGCCCGGCCAGAGCCGCCACGGCGCCGGCGGCCAGCGCCCAGGTGCGCGCCCAGAGCCGGCCACGCAGCAGCCAGATGCCGAGCGACGCATACGCCAGGCAGAAGAGGCCCAGGATGATCAGCTCGATCGCGCCCTCGCGCGTGCGGAGCAGGGCCGGTGGCTCGATGCCGAACTCGTTGTTGATGCTGTCGAGCAGCGCGAGCAGGCGTTTCGACCCGTCGCTGCCCCACCATTGCACTTCCAGAATGCCGACGATCAGGAGCAGCAGCCCGGCCGGCGCCAATGCCAGCGTCAGCCAGGCCGCCACACGCACGACGCGCGGCTTGTCGGTCCCCGTCATGCCGGGGATGCTAACCCCGCCGTACGACAGACTTCATCCCCAATTCTGCGGAGCGGGCTGCTTGGTCGCGGCGTTGATCCGATTGAAGAAGTTCGTCGTCGCGATCCACAGCACGATGGCCGCGAGCTGCTTGGTGTCGAAGTGCGCGGCCGCGGCGTCCCAGATGTCGTCCGGCACCGGGTCGGGCCGGTCCGCCAGCCGGGTGGCCGCCTCGGCGAGCGCGAGAGCGGCCCGTTCGGCCTCGGTGAAATACGGCGTCTCCCGCCATACCGCCACCGCGTACAGCCGCTCCTCGGTCTCGCCGTTCTTGCGGGCGTTGCGGGCGCCCGAATCGACGCACGGGCTGCACCCGTTGATCTGGCTGGCCCGCAGGTGGACCAGCTCCAGCGTGGCCGGCTCGACGCCGGCCGAGTGGGCCTCCTTGTAGAGCAGGTTGATCGCCTTCACGGACTCCGGCAGCAGGTACGCCGGGTTCTCGATCCGAGCCTGCATGATGTTCTCCCTCCGGCGCCGTCACATCGGCGCGTTCTCGTTCGTCACAGAACCGACGGACCCAGGAAGGCGAATGTGACCAATGTGGCGTAACACACAAAGCGACCAACTCGCGGCACGCTTCGAGGAGAACCGGCCCCGGCTGCGCGCGGTGGCGATCCGGATGCTCGGCTCACCGGCCGAGGCCGACGACGCGGTGCAGGAGGCGTGGCTGCGGCTCAGCCGGGCGGGCACCGGAGTGGACAACCTCGCCGCGTGGCTGACCACGGTGGTCGGCCGGGTCTGCCTGGACATGCTGCGGCAGCGCACGGCGCGGCGCGAGGACGAGTACGCCACCGAGCCGCCGGCCGCCGAGGCCGGCCCGGAGCAGGAGGCGCTGCTGGCCGACTCGGTCGGGCTGGCGCTGCTGGTCGTCCTGGAAACCCTGAGCCCGGCCGAGCGGCTCGCGTTCGTGCTGCACGACCTGTTCGGCGTCCCGTTCGAGGAGATCGCCCCGATCGTCGGCCGCTCCCCCGACGCGGCCCGCCAACTGGCCAGCCGGGCGCGCCGCCGGGTCCGGGCCGGGTCGGACACCGAAGCCTCGGCGGACCGGGCGGTGGTCGACGCGTTCCTGGCCGCGTCGCGCGGCGGCGAGCTGGGCACGCTGCTGACCCTGCTCGACCCGGACGTCGAGATGCGGGTCAACGAGGTGGTCGAGACCCGGGGCGCCGACGCGGTGGCGGCGTTCTACTCCGGTCGCGCACAGGTCGCTCGAGCGGCGCTGATCGACGGCGCGCTCGGATTCGCGGTGATCGTCGAGGGCCGGCTGCGGGTGGCCGTCCGGATCGGCATCAGCCACGGCCGGATCACGTCGATGGACGCCACCACCAGCCCGGAGGAGCTGGCCGAGCTGGTGGTCGAGCCACTGTGAGCCGGCCGCCCGGCGGGCCGGCTCAGAAGACCAGGACGATTCGGCCGTCGGTGTCGCCGGCCGCCTGGCGCGACCAGGCCTCCTCGACCGAGCCGAACGGCACCACCTCGTGCGTCACGGTGAGCCGGCCGGCGGCCGCGAACGACGCCACCTCGGTGAGCGACTCGGCCCGCTGCGCCGACGACAGCGCGTTGTTGGTGTAGCCGTGCACGTGCAACGAACCGCTGCGCAGCGTCGCCGAGTCGATCGGCGCGGTCGGCGACGCCGAGCTGCCCAGGTTGATCAGCCGGCCGCCGGGCCGCAGCACGCGCAGCGCGGCCGCGGCCGGCACCCCGAACACCGGGTCGAGCACCAGGTCGACCGGGCCGGCCGCGGCCCGCAGCCGGTCGGCGAGCGACGCCGGATCGTCGTCCGGCAGCAGCGCGACGGCTTCCTCGGCGCCGAACCGGAGCGCCTGCTCGCGGGCGCGCGGCGAGCGGCACACGGCGATCACCCGGCCGGCGCCGCAGAGCCGAGCCAACTGGAGCGCGGCCTGGCCGACCACCCCACCGGCGCCGAGCACCACCACGGTCTCGCCGGGGGTGAGCCCGCCGGTGCGGGTCAGCGCCGAGTGCGCGGCCACCGCGGAGAGGCCGAGCGCCGCGATCAGCGGCAACGGCACGCCGTGCGGCAGCGGCACCACGTCGGCGTGCGGCACCGCGACGACCGCGGTCATGCTGCCGTCACCCGGCCGCATCCCGGCCGAGGTCGCGAACCACACCGGCGTGCCGTCCTCGCGGTAGCCGACCCCCTGAACACCCGGCACGTACGGCGTGGCCGGCGTCCCGAAATAGCTGGTGCCGGAGGCACACAGCAGGTCCAGCGGGGTGATCGGCGCCGCCGCCACGGTGATCAGCACCTCGCCGGCGCCCGGCACCGGCGGCCGCCGCTTCTCCAGCGACGGTGGCCGGCCGCAGACGCGCAGCACGGCCGCGGGGATCATGTCGCGATGTCCGGGTACGGCATCGAGAAATGGGCCATCCGCGCGCCGTACGCCTTCTGGTATTCGAGGGGTTCGGTGTTGTCCCGTTCGAACATCGCGATGTAGAGCGTCAGCGTGAGAAACGGATGCGCGCCCAGCTCGAAGAGCTTGCAGTGATCATGGTCGATCAAAGCCGCCCGCTCCTCGTCGGTGAAGGACAGCCAGGTGGAGGCCTCGTCGGTGATGCAGTTGAGCAGCGCGTTGGCCGTGTTCGCCTCCCACCACGTGACCAGCTCGTGCGGCTCGGACCGATAGCGCTCGACGAGGGAAGGATCGCGGTCCACGGTGAACAGGAACTTGTTCAGCAGATACTTGCTCACGCCGGAACTCCGTTCGGGTACCAGGTGAAGTACGCCTCCATGGTGTGGAACAGGTCGAGCGTGTCCACGTAGTCGGCCTTCGCGCCGGCCCCGGCCACGCCCATCATCAGCATGAAGTCCATGAAGCCGTGGGTCGCGTTGCCCGGCGCGTGCAGGCTGTCCAGGGACACCTCACGCAGGCAGTTGTCGAGGTCACCGGTGGCGATCCACTCGACCGCCCGGCGGTCGAACTCCGGGTCCGGCCCGTGCGGCCCGAACTGCCGCGGCCCACCCAGCTCGAGGGAGAGGTGGCCGGTGCCGATCACGGCCACCCGCAGGTGCGACGGCCACTGTTCGACGATGCGGCGGATCGCCTCACCGAGGGCCACGAACCGGGACGGCTGCGGCAGCGGCGGCGCGAAGATGTTGGTGTAGATCGGCACGATCGGCAGGTCCGCCTCGGGCCGCAGCGTGATGATCGGGCAGGTGACGCTGTGGTCGATCCGCAGCTCGTTGCTGAACGCCAGGTCGAAACCGGCGTCGAGCCCGGCCCGCAGGATGTGCGCGGACAGATCTTCGTGGCCCTTGAGCAGCATCTTCGGCAGGCCGAACTCGCGCTCCTCGTTGTACCAGTTGGCGTCGTAGAACGGCGCCTTGCCCACCAGGAACTGCGGCATGTTGTCCAGCCACAGCTGGTGGAAGTGGTCGGAGCCGACCATCACGAGGACGTCCGGGTTCGCCTTGGTGAGCGTCTCCCGGAAGGCGGTGATCTTCCGGACCCACTCGTCGGCGAACGGCGGCCGGTCCTCGCCGGTGGCCGTGCTGGCCTGGTAGTAAAAGGGGTGATGGGTGGAGGCGATGACCGCGACGATGCTGGCCATAGTCAGTCCTCTCGGGGTTCGTAGACGGCGTTGCGATCGACGGTGAGATAGATGTCGTTGGCGATCGGCCGGCGGCGTTCCTCGGCCAGTTGCCCGAGCAGTCCGGCCGCCCGCGCCAGCAGGGCGAACCCGCGCAGCAGGTCGGTCGGCAGACCCAGGTCGGCCAGGGCGGCGCCGCAGACGCCGGCGCCGTTGAGCGGCAGCTTCTTGCCGAGCACCTGCGGATGCACCCGCCCGATCGCCTCGAACAGCCGCAGGTGCGGGCCGCGCAGGCCCTCCTCCTCGGCGATCGCGATCAGCACCGGGGTGCGCGGGTCCTGCTCCTTGTGCACCGGGTGGCCGAGGCCGGGGATGAACTTCTTCTGCTCCCGGGCCTTCTTGACGGCTTCGAGCGCGATGACGTCGTAGTCGCGCTCGGTGCCCGCCTCGACCAGGGTCTCGGCGAGGAACCGGCCGCAGTCCTCGGTCACCCCGAGGAACCGGGAGCCGCCGCCGAGAAGACCGGCGGCGAGAGCTCCCTGCAGCGAATCAGGAGCTGAGAGGTACGTCAGTCGCGCCGCGATCGCGGTCGGGGTGAAGCCGTGATCGGCCAGGGCGACCAGCACGGCCTCGAACAGCCGCACCTCCGAAGGCGACGGCCGGCGCCCGGCGACCAGCCAGAACGCCAGCTCGCCGAAGCCCACCTTGCCCATCAGATCGGCGGCGAGATCCTTGCCGAGCAGCGAGATCGTCTCGGGGGTGGAGGTGCCCAAGCCGGTCGGGAATCTCAGTTCTTCAGCCACGCGCGGATCTCCTCGCCGTGCTCGTCCAGACCGGGCGGCGGCAACTCGTACGCCGCCGGGGTCTCGGAAAACGTGATCGGGTTGCGGACCGCCGGCACGCCACCCGCGTCGATCACCGGGTTCAGGCCCAGCTCCTGCGCCAGGGCCACGCCGCCGTCGATCGTGTTGATCGGCGCGCACGGCACACCGACCGCCATCAGGTCGCGGAACCAGTCGTCCTTGCCGCGCTTGCCGAGCCGCTCCACCAGAATCGGCCGCAGCTCCTCCCGGTTCGCCGTACGGTCCTGATTACGCCCGAAACGCGGGTCGTCCGGCAGCTCCGGCAGGTCGAGCACCTGGCACAGCTTGCGGAACTGGCCGTCGTTGCCGGCGATCACGATCAGCTCACCGTCCGCACACGGCAGCGGCTCGTACGGGAAGAGGCTGGGGTGCGCGTTGCCCATCCGGAACGGGATCGTGCCGCCGGCCACGAACCCGCTCGAGTGGTTGACCAGGCCGGACAGCGCCGAGCTGAGCAGGTTGACCTCGATGTGCTGGCCGCGGCCGGTCTCGCCGCGATGCCGCAGCGCGGCCAGGATGCCGATGGTGGCGTGCATGCCGGCCATCACGTCGAAGACCGAGATGCCGGCCCGATAGGGCGGCCCGTCCGGATCGCCGGTGAGGCTCATCAGCCCGGAAATCGCCTGAACCATCAGGTCGTACCCGGGAAGATCCGCCCCTGCGCCCGAGCCGAAGCCGCTGATACTCGCGTACACCAGCCGGGGGTTGATCTTGGAAAGCGAATGGAAATCGAGCCCGAAGCGGGCCAGACCGCCCGGCTTGAAGTTCTCGATCATGATGTCGGCCCGGCCGGCGAGCGAGCGCGCCACGGCCTGATCGTCCGGATCCTTCAGGTTCAGGGCGATGGACCGCTTGTTGCGGTTGATGCCCAGGTAATAGGTCGAGACGCCGTCGCGCACCGGTGGCATCCAGGTGCGGGTGTCGTCGCCGCCCGGCCCCTCCACCTTGATCACCTGCGCGCCGAGGTCGGCGAGCAGCATCGTCGCGTACGGACCGGCCAGGATTCGGGAGAAATCCGCCACCAGCAATCCGTGCAGAGGGCCCTGCGTCATCATCACCGCCCGTTCTACGGACACATGTCCGCCTCGCAAGGTTCCGCCATCACAGGGGGCCTGTCAATGGGCGGTTGATCTGGTCGAAACATTCTATTGACGGTGCAAGTGACCGGGAGCACACTGGCTCCACTCGCCCTGCCCGCTGAGCGGACAGTGGTCCGGAAACTGAAAGACCGAAAATCGGAAAGGATGGGCGATGAGCGACAGCGACCGGCCGGTGGTTCTCCGCAACGGCCTCGTTTTGACCATGGACGACTCGCATACGGTCCTCGAAGGCGCCGACGTGCTGGTCGTCGGCGACCGGATCGCCGAGGTCGGGCACCATCTGACCGCGCCCGACGACGCCCTCGAGATCGACGCGACCGGTGGAATCATCATGCCCGGCATGGTGGACACGCACCGGCACATGTGGCAGACCGCCATGCGTGGGTACGGCGCCGACTGGACCCTCACGCAGTACTTCGTCTGGTACTACCTCGAGTCCGGCAAGCTGTTCCGCCCCGAGGACGTGCACGCCGGCAACCTGCTCGGCGCGATCGAGGCCATCGACTCCGGCGTCACCACCACCGTCGACTGGTCGCACGGCCTGCAGACCGTCGACCACGCCGACGCCGCGGTCGACGCGCTCGAGGCGGTGCCCGGCCGGTTCGTCCTCGGCTACGGCAACATCCAGCAGGGCCCGTGGGAGTGGTCGACCTCAGATGCGTTCCGCGACTTCTACCGCCGCCGCATCGACGGCGGCAAGCTGGCCGGCTTCCAGCTCGCCTTCGACGTGCCCGGCGACCCCGCCTTCCCGGAGAAGGCCGCCTTCGAGGTCGCCCGTGACCTGGGCGTCAAGGTCACCACGCACGCCGGCGTCTGGGGCGCCACCAACGACGACGGCATCCGGCTGATGTACGAGAACGGCTTCATGACCCCCGGCACCGTCTACGTGCACGCGGCCACCCTCAGCAGCGACTCCTACCACCGCATCGCCGCCACCGGCGGCTCGGTGAGCGTCTCCACCGAGAGCGAGCAGAGCGCCGGCCAGGGCTACCCGCCCACCTGGACGCTGCGCAAGCACGACATCCCGGTGTCGCTGTCGATGGACACCAGCGTGTGGTGGAGCGGCGACCTGTTCTCGGCGATGCGCACCACGCTCTCCGCCGACCGGTCCCGCGAGCACCTGGAGGCGCACGGCGCCAAGGAGACCGTCACCCACCACCACCTGCGCGCCGAGCAGGTCGTCGACTGGGCCACCCGGGGCGGCGCCAAGGCCCTCGGGATGGACTCGGAGATCGGCGCGCTCACCCCCGGCCGCAAGGCCGACGTCGTGCTGATCAAGAACGACGACTCGCCCGCCATGTTCCCGGTGCTACACCCCTACGGCCACGTCGTCTACCAGGCGCAGCGCGGCGACGTGCACACCGTGCTGATCGGCGGCAAGGTCGTCAAGCAGGACGGCAAGCTGGTCGGCGGCGATCTGGCCGGCGCCCGCGCGAAGGTCGGCACCACGGTCGACTACCTGCGCGAGACCATGGGCGAGGACCTCTGGAAGCGCGGCATGAACCCGGAGATCCCCGAGTCGCGGATCTTGCACAACCCCTATCAGTACACGAAGTAATCGCAATGAAAGCATGAACACATGACCGACTCAGGAAGGGGCGCGGGGCCCGACTTCATCGAGGCCCTCGCCCGTGGCCTCGACGTCCTGCGCTCCTTCCGGTCCGGCACGCCCACCATGACGCTCAGCGAGATCGCCGGGCACACCGGCCTCGCCCGCCCCACCGTCCGCCGGATCCTGATCACCCTCGAGGCGCTCGGCTACGTCCGCCAGGCCGCGCGGGGCTACGCGCTGACCCCGCGGGTCCTGGAGCTCGGGATGGCCTACGTCAACTCGCTGAGCATGTGGGACGTGGCCCGCCCACACATGGAGAGGCTGGTCGCCCAGACCAACGAGTCCAGCTCGATGGCTCAGCTCGACGGCAGCGACATCGTCTACGTAGCCCGGGTCGCCGTACCGAAGATCGTCACGCTGTCGGTCACCATCGGCACCCGCTTCCCGGCCCCCGCCACCAGCATGGGAAAGGTGCTGCTGGCAGCCTTGCCGCCGGCCGAGCTGGCGGCGCTCCTGGCGGAACGCTCCCGCTCCGGCATCACCGCGCGCTGGCAGCCTTCGGCCGCCGAGCTGGACGCCTCCCTGCGGGAGGTCCGGGCGAAGGGCTGGGCTCTGGCCGACCAGGACCTCGCGCCGGGCATCAGATCAATTGCCACCGGCGTACGCGACGGGGACGGCAACGTGGTCGCGGCCATCAACGTCACCGTCCACGCGGCCGAGACCACGGTCGAGACGCTGCGCGACGAGCACCTGCCCAAACTGCTGCGCGCCGCCGCCGACATCAGCCACGACTGGTCGCTGACCGCAGCCGTCCCCGCCGTGACGGTCTGAAGCGCGGGGGTCCCACGCACCCCGCGCCGTCAGCCGCTTACCGCTGACCGCTCAGCCGCTGACCGCTCAGCCGCTGACCGCTCAGCCGCTGACCGAGAACGAGTTCGTGACGAAGTCCTTGCCGCCCGAGGACGACGTGATCTCGTATCCGAACTGGACGTTGCCGATCGTCACGTTGCCGAACCAGCCGGCCGACCGGATCCACTGCGCGATCGCCGCCACGTTGACACTGCCCGAGCTGGTGTTGCTGGTCCGCACGAACGAGTAGACGTTGTTCGACCCGTTCGACCCGCGGTAGATCTTCCAGGTGTGCCCGCCGACGGTCGCGGTGGTCTGCAGCGTGCCCAGCGGCCCGACCGCGCCGTAGTAGTTCATCCACAGCATGATCTCGTGCGCGTTGTCCGACGACCAGATGTCATAGGCCGTGGTGAACGCGACCCCACTGGTCGGCACGGTCACGTTGAAGCTGCTGGTCACGGTGCCCAGCGAGCCCACCGCCCGGCCGATGTAGCGGGTCGCGTTCGGATACGCCTTGATCCCGCCGGTGTTCGGGTGGTTGGCCCACACCCCCCAGTTGCTGGTGGAGTTGGCCCAGATCGTCTGCGGCCCGTAGCCGGAACCCCAGACGTTGTTGTAGAGCGTGTAACTGCCGCTGGTCCAGGTGCCCCAGCGATCGGTCGAGGACCAGACGGCCGCGTTGGCGGTGCCGGCGCTGAAAGCCAGCGTCAACGCGACGACGAACGCCCCGATGGCGAGGCGGAGGGAACGGAGCACGATCTCTCCTGACGGTTGGACGGACGAGTTTCGGACGTCGAGGACAAATCGACGCTAGGCCGCCTCACCGCGCTTCCGGCAAGCGATGCAAATCTATTTAAGGTTTGCTTCATCCGCCGGCGTGCGAACCCCGGCCACCCGAGCCAGACTGATCTCATGAAGCTGGTGGCCGACCTCTTCGACCCCGAGCCCGACGTGTGGGGCCTGCGGGGCGACCCCTGGGTGTGGCAGGCGATGCGCGACCACCTGGGCGACACCTACCTGCCGCCGAGCCTGGGCGAGGCCGAGGCGATGCTCTACGCCGCCTTCAACCGCATCGCCGGCGTGGACATCGCCACCGAGACGCAGCAGTCGGTCTACCGCCCCGAGTTCGCCCACGGCGGCATGTCCAGCGGCCACATCCACATCGAAACCTGGCGCGCCGAACTGCTCCCCCTCCTCGTCGACAGGGCGCAATCGCTCCTCTAAAACCGGTCGCAGCCGGGGTGGTGGGTCGCCTACGGTCGGGTTTTCGCCGGTGCTGCCGGGCCGGTGGGCGGTTCGACGATGTCAACGGGCACTACTACGTGCGCGACTGATGTCCGCTTTACCGGGCGACGTGCAGCAGGCGGAAGTCGCGGCGGCGCAGTAGGCGCAGGACCAGGGCCGCGGGGTTGCCGAACGCGCGCAGGCCGTCGCCGGGCGGCAGGACCGAGATGCGGTCGATCTCGTAGGTCCGGCCGCCGGCGACTACCTCGCAGCGGCCCGCGGCGAGCACGTTGCGGTGCCAGTCGACGGCCGGGCCGTAGGTCAGCTCGGCCACGAAATCGCCGTCGTGGCGGGCCAGCAGCAGCGGCGTCTCGTAGGGCCGGCCCGAGCGGCGGCCGACGTGCCGCACCAGGGCGAACGGGCCCCGGCCGGAGCGGGCCACGCGCACGGTCACGCGGTTGAGGGTGTTTCGCAGCAGCCAGAACCAGGCCGCCTTCACCCCTCGCTCCGCGTGATCACCTCGTCGATGGTCGCCGCGGCGGCCGCGTCGGTGACGCCGACGATCTCGCGGCAGATCCGCTGCATCTGCTTCACCTGGCCCGCGGTCAGTGGATCGAAGACCAGCCGGCGGGCCTCACGCACGTGCCCGGGCGCGGCCGCCACCAGCACCGCCAGGCCCTCCTCGGTCAGCTCGGCCGAGATGCAGCGCGGCTCGCCGTCGCCGGCCACCCGCCGCACCCAGCCCTGCTTCTCCAGGCGGCTCACCGCGTGCGACAGGCGGGACAACGAGCCGCCGGCCATCATCGCGAGCACGCTCATCCGCACCTTGTGATCTTCCGGGCGCTCGAGCGAGACCAGGATCGAGTACTCGAAGAAGTTGAGCCCGGAGTCGCGCTTGAGCTGGGCGTCGATGGCTCCGGGCAGGGTCATGAGCATCGCGGTCAGGGACATCCACGAGGCGAGCTCGTCCGGCGAGAGCCAGGGGACGTCGTCGGGAGTGGTGCTGTTCACAAACGGTACTGTAACTCAGGTGAGCGACTTGAACATTCAACTCCAACCGTGGCACTATCGAGTTGAATATTCAACGTACTAGGGAGTGCCGTGACCGTTCTGCGCATCGACGCCAGCATCCAGGGCCCCAACTCGGCCAGCAGCGAGCTCGCCGACCTGGCCGAGGCCGAGTGGGCCGCCGTCCGGCCGGGCACCGAGTTCGTCCGCCGGCACCTCGGCTCCGACCCGCTGCCCGCGGACGCCTGGCAGACCGCCATCGGCGCCAACTTCACGCCCGAAGAGCAGCGCACCGACGCGCAGCGCGCCGCCCAGGCGCTCGCCCAGCAGGTCGCCGCCGAGCTCCGTGACGCCGAGGCCGTCATCCTGGCCCTGCCGCTCTACAACTACGGCATCTCGCAGCACGCCAAGATCTGGATCGACCTGGCCATGGCCGGCGGCTCGAACCCGGGCGAGCGACTGCTCGACGGCAAGCCGGCGATCCTGCTGACCACCCGCGGCGGCGGTTACGGTCCGGGCACCCCGCGCGAGGGCTGGGACCACAACACGTCGTACCTGACCCGCGTCGTCGCCGACATCTGGGGCGCCGACCTCACCCTGATCGAGCGCGAGCTGACCCTGGCCGGCGTCAACCCGGCGATGGACTCGCTGCGCGAGACCGCCGAGCTGCTGAAGAAGGCCGCCCACGAGGCCGCCGCGCACGCCGGGCGCACCATCGCCACGCGCTGAGCGAAACAGAGAACGCCGCCGGTGGGACTCACCGGCGGCGTTTTGCTTTTGCCACTCACGCAGAATGAAGGGCCAGGGCCGGCGAAGCTGGGCCCCGGCCCGGCCTCGGCGGGAGCTGCGGTCTGCAACCCCCCACCGAGCTACGACATCTTGAATCAATGTCCGTTGAAAGCGTCGCGCATCCTGCTGAAGAAGCCGCCCTGCTTGCTCAGCTCGGCGATGTCCTCGCCGCGGGTCTTGGCGAAGTCGCGCAGCATGCGCTCCTGGTCGGCGGTCAGCTTGGTCGGCGTCTTGACGTCGAGGTGCACGAAGAGATCGCCGCGGCCCTGACCGCGCAGGTGCGGCACGCCCTTGCCGCGGATGCGCAGCGTGCTGGCGGGCTGGGTGCCGGCCTTGACCTCGATCGCCTCTTCGCTGTCCAGCGTCTTGATCGTGAGGCGGGTGCCGAGCGCGGCCGCGGTCATCGGCAGCGTGACCCGGCAGTGCAGGTCGTCGCCCTTGCGGGAGTAGACGTCGTGCGGCCGCTCGCTGATCTCGACGTAGAGGTCACCGGCGGTGCCGCCGCCCGGGCCGACCTCGCCCTGCTGGGCCAGGCGGATGCGCATGCCGTCCTCGACGCCCGCCGGGATCTTGACGGTGAGCGAGCGGCGGGTGCGGACCCGGCCGTCGCCGGCGCAGGTCGGGCACGGGTGCGGGATGACCGTGCCGTGGCCCTGGCAGGTGGAGCAGGGGCGGGACGAGACGACCTGGCCGAGGAACGTGCGCTGCACGCTCTGCACCTCGCCACGGCCGCCGCAGGTCTCGCAGGTGGCCAGGTGGGTGCCGGGCGCGGTGCCGGCGCCGGAGCACTGGGTGCAGAGCACCGCGGTGTCGACGGTGATCGGCGCCTCGACGCCGAACGCGGTCTCCACCAGGTCGAGCTCGAGGCGCAGGATCGCGTCGCCGCCGGGCCGGGTGCGTGGGCGCGGGCCACGGGCGCCACCAGCGGCGGCGGTGCCGAAGAACGCGTCCATGATGTCCTGGAAGCCCACGAACGGACCGCCCGGTCCGCCGGGACCACCGGGGCCGACGCCTCCACCGGGCGCGAGCGGGTCACCGCCGAGGTCGACGATCTGCCGCTTCTGGTCGTCGGACAGGACCTCGTACGCCGCGTTGATGTCCTTGAACTTCTCGGCCGCGTCCGGGTCGGGGTTGACGTCGGGGTGGAACTGCCGAGCCAGCTTCCGGTAGGCGCGCTTGATCTCGTCGTCGGTTGCCTCCCGGCTCACGCCGAGAATGCCGTAGTAATCCTTGGCCACGGGGTTTGGAGTCCTCAATGTCAGCGCGGTTCCGTCAGTTCTGTGCCAGCAGGTCGCCTACGTAGCGTGCCACCGCTCGGACCGTGGCGATGGTGCCGGGGTAGTCCATGCGGGTGGGGCCGAGCACGCCGAGCCCACCAACGATCGTTGCACCCGGGCCGTAACCGGTGCTGACGACCGAGGTCGAGCGCAGGTTGTCGAACTCGTTCTCGTCGCCGATGCGGACGCGGGTCTTGCTGGGTTCGAGGTCGCCGATGAGCTTGAGCAGGATGACCTCCTCTTCGAGGGCCTCGAGCACGGGACGAAGTGTGCCCTGGAAGTCCAGCACACCTCCCCGAGTCAAGTTCGCCGTTCCGGCGAGCATGAGGCGTTCCTCGCTGCGCTCGACGAGAGTCTCCAGCAGCACGCTGGCCAGGCAGGCCATCGTGCCGCGGCGGCCGGGCGCGCACTCGTCGACCAGCGACTGCACCAGCGGCGGGGTGTCCGAGAGCCGCTGCCCGGCGAGTTTCTCGTTGGCCTTGCGGCGCAGCTCCATCACGTCGTCGGCGGTGGCCGGGCCGGGCAGCTCGACCAGGCGCTGCTCCACCCGGCCGGTGTCGGCGATCATCACGAGCATGATCCGGGTGGTGGAGATCGGCACCAGCTCCAGGTGGCGCACCGAGGAGCGGGCCAGCGACGGGTATTGCACCACCGCGACCTGGCGGGTCAGCTGGGCGAGCAGCCGGACCGTGCGGTGCACCACGTCGTCGAGGTCGACGGCGCCGATCAGGAAGCGCTCGATCGCGCGGCGCTCGGCCGGGCTGAGCGCCTTGACCTTGGAGAGGCGGTCGACGAAGAGGCGGTAACCGGCGTCGGTCGGCACCCGGCCGGCACTGGTGTGCGGCTGCCGGATGTAACCTTCCTCCTCCAGCACGGCCATGTCGTTACGCACCGTGGCCGGCGAGACGCCGAGCTGGTGACGCTCGACCAGGGCTTTGCTGCCGACCGGCTCCTGGGTCTCGACGTAGTCCTCGACGATCGCCCGCAGCACCTCGAGCTTGCGGTCATCCAGACTCATTCCGACCTCCTCCCGGCCTGGCACTCCCGGTGACAGAGTGCCAGTCTACTGCGCCACCGTCGGCAGCGCGATGATCGAGTGGACTGTCTATTCATCGACTCTGCGTGCATGTCGCCCTGTACCCGGTTGAGCTGCGGTCCTACGGTGTCAGCCATGACAGAACCACCGCGTCCGCCCGGTGACGGCCAGCCCCCCGCGGGCGGGCCGAACGACCCCACCGCGCCATTCAACCCATATGCGGCTAACGACCCGACTTCCGGATCGACTCCGCCACCGCCTCCCGGAGGCGGATACAACCCACCGCCGAGTGGCGGGTACGGCCCGCCGCCCTCCAGCGGCGGCGGCTACGGCCCCCCGCCGAGCAGCGGCGGTGGCTATGGTCCCCCGCCGAGCAGCGGCGCGGGATACGGCCCTCCGCCCGGCAGCGGCGGCGGCTACGGCCCTCCGCCGGGGGGTTACAACCCGCAGCAGCCGTACGGGTACGGCGGCGCGCCCGCCGGCGGCCCCGACGACCGTAACTGGATCCTGATCGCGCACTTCGGTGGCGCGGCCGGCGCCTTCCTGGGTGGCGGCGCCGGGGGCTGGATCGCGCCGCTGGTGGCGCTCCTCGCCCGCGGCAACCAGTCACCGGCGGTGCGGGCCGAGGCCGTCAAGGCGCTGAACTTCCAGCTCCTCTGGACGATCATCACGGTGATCGGCTGGTTCACCGTGTGCGTCCTGATCGGCTGGATCATCCTGCCGGTCGCCTGGCTCGTGGCCACGATCTTCGGTGTCATCGCCGGCGTCAAGGCGAGCAACAACGAGCCGTACAACTATCCGATGACCGTCTCGATGATCAAGTAAGCAGCTGGTGCACGCGCCGGGTCCGGGGGCCCGGCGCCCTCACCACGTACGTCACGCCACGTCACGGATGACGGCGTCAGCCAGCAGCCGGCCCCGCAGGGTCAGCACCAGCAGCCGCCGGGCGTAGGCGGCCGGATCGAGCAGGCCGTCCGCCAGGGCCTGCTTCGCGCCGGCCGCGTCGACCCGGGTCAGCGCGATGCCGTCGCGCAGCCGCACCCGCAGCATGATGTCCTCCACCCGGCGGTCGTCACCGGTGAGGATCTCCCGGGCCTGGCCCGGCGAGACGCCTTCGGCAAGCCTTTTCGCGTACGCCGTCGGATGCTTGACGTTCCACCAGCGCACGCCGCCCACGTGACTGTGCGCTCCCGGCCCGAGGCCCCACCAGTCGGCGCCGGTCCAGTAGAGCATGTTGTGCCGGCAGCGAGCCGCCTCGCTGGTGGCCCAGTTGGAGACCTCGTACCAGCCGAAACCCGCCCCGGTCAGGGCCTGCTCGGCGGCCAGGTAACGATCGGCGGCCACGTCGTCGGACGGGAACGGGATCTCGCCGCGGCGCATGCGGGCGGCCATCCGGGTGCCGTCCTCGACGATCAGGGCGTACGCGCTGACGTGGTCGACCCCCGCACCGATCACCGTCCGCAGGGATTCGGCGAAGTCGTCGGCCGTCTCGCCCGGGGTGCCGTAGATCAGATCCAGGTTGACGTGGTCGAACCCGGCTTCGCGCGCCTCCCGGGCCGCTTGCGGCGCCCGCCCGGCCGTGTGCCGGCGGTCGAGGATCCGCAGCACCGCCGGGCTGGCCGACTGCATGCCGAGGCTGATCCGGGTGAAGCCGTTGCGGCGAAGTGCGCGCAGGTAGTCGGGGGTCACCGACTCGGGGTTGGCCTCCGTGGTGATCTCGGCGCCGGCGGCCAGGCCCCACGTCCGGTCGATGCCCTCGAGGATGCGGCCCAGGTCGTCCGCGCTCAGCAGGGTCGGCGTGCCGCCGCCCACGAAGACGGTGTCGACTTTCGCCGGGTCTATCACCCGGGCAGCCAGCTCGAGCTCGCGAAGCACCGTGTCGGCGTATTCCTCCCGGCTGGCCCCTCCGCCCAGTTCACTGGCGGTATAGGTGTTGAAGTCGCAATACCCGCATCGACTCGCGCAGAACGGAACGTGCACGTAGACCGCGAATCCGTCCTTCCCGGCCGCCTCGGCGGCGGCAGGCGGGAGCGACCCGTCGAGCGGAACGGGATCACCATCGGGAAGAGCACCGGCCATCCGTCAAGTGTGCACGGGCCCCCGATAGGGTTCCGTCATGGATCTGGTCCGTTCCGCCACAGCCGCCGGGGTGACCACCTTGACCCTGGACAGCCCCGCCAACCGCAACGCCCTCTCCACCGCCCTGATGACCCAGCTGCTGGACGCGTTGTCCACCGCGCTGACCGACCCCTCGGTGCGGGTGGTGGTGCTCTCGCACACCGGCCCGGTGTTCTGCTCCGGCGCCGATCTGAAGGAGACCGCCGAGGCGCGCGAGGCCGGCCGGGTGCCGGCCGAGAAACTGGCCGACGTGCTCGCCGCGCTCTGGGAGTTCCCCAAGCCGGTGGTCGCGCGGGTGGCCGGGCCGGCCCGGGCCGGTGGTCTGGGCCTGATCGCGGCGGCCGACATCGCGGTCTGCACGCCCGAGGCGACGTTCGCGTTCACCGAGGTCCGGCTGGGGGTGATCCCCGCGGTGATCAGCGCCACCGTCCTGCCCCGGCTGGCGCCGCGAGCGGCCACCGAGCTCTATCTCACCGGCAACGTCTTCGACGGCGTCCGGGCCGAGGAGATCGGCCTGGTCACGGCGTCGGTCTCGGCCGAAGGCCTCGACGCCGCGGTCGCGGCCTACTGCGATGCGCTGGTGCAGGGCGGGCCACTCGCGCTCGCGGGCACCAAACAACTTTTGCGGCGTACGCCGGAAGCCACGATCCGTGCGGAACTGGCCGGCCTGGCCGAGCGCTCGGGAGGCTACTTCCGATCGGCCGAAGGCCGGGAGGGCGTGACCGCTTTCCGGGAGAAGCGCCCGGCCTCCTGGGTGCCGCAGTGACATCTCCGCCGCAGTGACGACGCGCTGATGCAGTCGTTGTCTACCCTTGTGGCCTGAACCCCATTGCGGGTCCGTCGAGGAGGTGCGCTTGCGCAGGACACGAGGCGTGGTGCTCGTGCTGCTCGCACTGATCCTCACGATCGGCGTGGTGGTCGTGGTCAAAACCCTGCCCAGCGACATCAAACTGCCGATGCCGGCCCTCGGGCCGGAGTGCACGGTGAAGGCCGACGGCGAGGTGTCGCTCGACCCGGTGCAGATGGCCAACGCCGCCACCATCACCGCGGTCGGCATCCGGCGCGGCATGCCCGAGCGGGCCGTCGTGGTGGCGCTGGCCACCGCCCTGCAGGAGTCGAAACTGGAAAACCTGGACGACGGCGACCGGGACTCGGTCGGCCTGTTCCAGCAGCGCCCCAGCCAGGGGTGGGGCTCGGTCGAGGAGATCAAGGACCCGAGGTACGCGGCAGACAAGTTCTACACCTCCCTCAAGAAGGTCAAGGGCTGGCAGAAGATGCGGGTCACCGACGCGGCGCAGCGGGTGCAGCGCTCGGCGTACCCGAACGCGTACGAGAAGTGGGCGGACGAGTCAGCCGTGCTCGCGCGTGCCCTGACCGGCCGGGCGACCGGCGCCGTGGCCTGCACGGTGACCGGAGCGCCGGTGTTGCGGGGCGCGGCCGCGGCGGCCGCCTTGCTCGAGGGGCTGAAGCTGGACTGGGGCAAGGGCCTGGCGAAAACCCCGGCAGCCGCGCAGGCGGCCGGCCTCACGGTCGCGGTCTCCGATCAGAGCACCGGCTGGCGGTACGCTCATTGGCTGGTTTCGCACGCCTCGGCCACCGGCCTCGAACGGGTACGTTTCGCCGATATGGAGTGGCACGCCCCCGATGGCAAGTGGCAGCCGGTGACGGCGGACGGTGGCATCGACGAGCGTCAGGTCATCGCTCAGGTGTTCAGCTGACGTCCCGCTTTGCGGCCGCCCCGACGCCGGCAGGATCGCGGCAGTCGTAGCTCTGCGTGATGTCCATCGATTCCGCCCGCCAATCGCTGAGCGTATACAGACACATGGACAGACAGCTACCACCCTGGTACTAAGTAGGGCGTGTCGAGGGCGATCGAATGGATTCTGCTGGGTGCCGGAAGCTGTCTAGCGATCATCGTCGGCGTTCGGTGGCACAAACCCACCCGCGTCGGCCCATGGGTATTGATCGGAGCTTCGGTCGCGAGCCTCGCGATCGGTGACGTCCTCTACGCCTTCCGCGCCGAAGGGCCGGCCGAGGCGTTCTACTACGGCATGTTCGTGCTGGTCGCGACGGCGCTGCTGCAGTTCACCCGGTTCGGCTCGCTGCTCAGCGACCGGGCCCGGCTGATCGACCTGCTCGCCGCCTCCTGCACGACGCTGCTGGTGATCTGGGTCTTCCTGATCGGTGGCCACGGCCAGATCGGCAAGATCTCGGCCGCCGACGTGATCGGCGATCTGCTCCTGATCGCGGTCGCCGTCCGGCTGGTCCTGGCGGCCGGCCGCAACGTCTCCGCCGCTCTGCTGCTGGCCGGCTCGATCGGCGTGCTGGCCAGCGACATCTTCTGGTCGCTGTCGCACGGCCCGGTCACCGAGATCGGCTACGTCGTCCTCTACGTGACGTGGGGCCTCGCCGCGCTGCATCCGTCGATGAAGGGCCTCACCGAGCCGATGCCGCCGAACCCGACGCCGTGGCGCGGCCACTGGGCCGCCCTGCTGGGCGTGTCGGTGGCGACCCCGCCGACCGTGCTGCTGGTCGAGGCGCTCAACGGCGCGGTCGTCGACGGCGTGGTGATCGCGGTCGTCGGCGCCATCACGCTGCTGCTCACCATCACCCGCCTGGCCGACTCGATCGCGCAGAACAGCCGGGCCGCGGAGCGCGAGCACGCGCTGCGCACGGCCAGCGGCGCGCTTGTCGCCGCCGCCGACCAGCCGGCCGTCGAGGAGGCCGTGCACGCCGCGGTCGCCCAGCTGATGCCGGCCACCGCGGTGCGCGAGATGCTGTTCGCCACCGACGACCGGCGGCTGGCCGAGTCCGCCCTGCCCACCGAGCCGATCGGTTCGAAATCGCGCCCGCGCAGCTGGCTGGCCGGCTCCGACGGCGATTACGGCACCCTGGTCTGCCCACTGTGGCTGGAACCGATGGCCGTGGCCCGCCCCAGCGGCGGCGCCCTGATCGTGACCGCCCGCCGCGACGTGCTGGCCGCGACCCGCGACGCCCTGGAGGTGTTGGCCGGTCAGGCCGCGATGGCCCTCGACCGGATCATGCTGGTCGAGGCGGTCGGCCGCCGCGACAGCGACCAATATCTCCGCACTGTGATCAGCAACACGGCCGAGCTGATGCTGGTGATCGACGAGGACAAGCGAATCCGGTACGCGAGCCCGGCGCTCCGCACGCTGATCGGCGAGGAATCGTTGTCGCCGCTGGCCACGTTCACCGATCTGGTGCACCCCGACGACCGTGGCCCGGTGCGCCGGGCGTTCAGTGCCAGTGGCGACGGCAAGCTGTTCTGCTCGCTGCGCCGCTCCGACGACAGCCAGATCCTGGTCGAGGCCACCTACCGTGACCTGCGCGAGGACCGCCTGGTCCAGGGTTACGTGGTGACCATGCAAAACGTCACCGCCGGCCACGACCCGCAGGAGCAGCACCCGCACCTGGACCATGTGGACGAGCTGCCGGCCTGGGTCAACCGCCGGAGCGCGCAGCACAAATTCCGCTACTGATCTTTTCCGCCTGAACGGTAGAAGCGCCGGACCCTATTCGGGTCCGGCGCTTCTTCTTCATCCCGCGGCGTCGCTGGGAGATGCCGCGTCTGCACTGTTGAAGCTGATTACCGGTGAAGCTAATTACCGGGTGATGCGGCGACGCGAGCCGACGCCCGCAACCAGGGCGACACCGATAGCGGCGAGAACGACCTGGAAGAGGATCTCGATCCAGTCGACACCCTTGGTGTCGGCAACGCCGGTCGCCCGGGCGATCACGGTGCCGAGCAGGGCGGCGACCACACCGATGACCATGGTCAGCCAGATCGGGATGTTCTGCTTGCCCGGTACGACCAGGCGGCCGAGGGCGCCGATAACGAGACCGACGATGAGAGCGGTGATGATCCCGGTAACAGTCATTGGGTTCCTCCTGGGGGGGGTGAAGCATTCGTTGCGTCCGTCGAGCCCCAGAGTTCCCGGCCTACCGAAAAACCAAACCGACTTATTTCTTGGTTGCTCCCTTGGTGTCCCCGGAGTCGGATGTCGAGAGCGCGGCGATGAAGGCTTCCTGCGGCACTTCCACCCGGCCAACCATCTTCATCCGCTTCTTGCCCTCTTTCTGCTTCTCGAGCAGCTTGCGCTTACGCGTGATGTCACCGCCGTAGCACTTGGCGAGGACGTCCTTGCGGATCGCGCGGATCGTCTCCCGGGCGATGATCCGGCTGCCGATGGCCGCCTGGATCGGCACCTCGAACTGCTGCCGCGGAATGAGTTTCTGCAGCTTGGAGGCGATGGTGACGCCGTAGTTGTACGCCTTGTCCTTGTGCACGATCGCGCTGAACGCGTCGACCGGCTCGCCGTGCAACAGGATGTCCACCTTGACCAGTTCGGAAGCCTGCTCGCCCGAGGGCTCGTAGTCGAGCGACGCGTACCCCTTGGTCTTGCTCTTCAGCTGGTCGAAGAAGTCGAAGATGATCTCGGCGAGCGGCAGTGTGTAGCGCAACTCCACCCGTTCGGTCGACAGGTACTCCATGCCGAGCAGGGTGCCGCGGCGGCTCTGGCACAACTCCATGACCGCGCCGACGAACTCGTTGGGCACCAGCACGGTGGCCCGCACGACCGGCTCGTGAATCTCCGCGATCTTGCCGTCCGGGAACTCGCTCGGGTTGGTGACGACCCGCTCCTCGGCGTCCTCCGTGTACACCCGGTAGACCACGTTCGGCGCGGTGGAGATCAGATCGAGGTTGAACTCGCGCTCCAGCCGCTCCCCGATGATCTCCAGGTGCAGCAGGCCGAGGTACCCGACGCGGAACCCGAAACCGAGCGCCAGCGACGTCTCCGGCTCGTAGACCAGCGCGGCGTCGTTGAGCTTGAGCTTGTCGAGCGCGTCACGCAGAGCCGGGTAGTCCGAGCCGTCGATCGGGTAGAGGCCCGAGTAGACCATCGGCTTGGGCTCTTTGTAGCCGCCCAGCGGCTCGGTGGCGGACCGGACGTTGCCGGTGACGGTGTCGCCCACCTTGGACTGGCGAACGTCCTTCACGCCGGTGATCAGGTAGCCCACCTCGCCGACGCCGAGCGCGCCCGCCTTCTCCATCTCGGGCGACACGACGCCGATCTCGAGCAGCTCGTGCACCGCGCCGGTGGACATCATCTTGATCCGGTCGCGCGCCTCGATCCGCCCGTCGATGACCCGGACGTAGGTGACCACGCCCCGGTAGACGTCGTACACCGAGTCGAAGATCATCGCGCGGGCCGGCGCCTGCGCGTCGCCGACCGGCGGCTGGAACTGCCGGACGATCTCGTCGAGCAGCTCGCCGACGCCGACGCCGGTCTTGCCGGACACCCGCATCACCGATTCGGGCTCGACACCGATCAGCTTCGCCAGCTCCTCGGCATATTTCTCCGGCTGCGCCGCCGGCAGGTCGATCTTGTTGAGCACCGGGATGATGTGGAGGTCGTTCTCCATCGCCAGGTACAGGTTGGCGAGAGTCTGCGCCTCGATCCCCTGCGCCGCGTCGACCAGCAGGACCGCCCCTTCGCAGGCGGCCAGGCTGCGCGACACCTCGTAGGTGAAGTCGACGTGCCCCGGGGTGTCGATCATGTTGAGGACAGCCGTGTCCCCCTTCCGATCGCCTTCCCGCACCGTCCACGGCATGCGCACGGCCTGCGACTTGATCGTGATGCCACGTTCCCGCTCGATGTCCATCCGGTCGAGGTACTGAGCCCGCATCTGCCGCGGGTCGACCACCCCGGTGATCTGCAGCATCCGGTCAGCCAGCGTCGACTTGCCGTGGTCGATGTGGGCGATGATGCAGAAGTTGCGGATGCGACTCGGGTCGGTAAGCCCGATCACATTCACGCCAGGGTCGAGCGGTCCAGGCACGTTCGTCCGTTCCTTCGAGCGAGGTAAGCGCCGAAACACCGGACTAGAAGAGCACCGGCCCGAGCGCAAAGTTCCGCCGACAACCATGCCGGCGCGTTCTATCGTCCCACGCCCACGGCCAAGCCCCGATTACACCCGTTCCGAAGCCCGGCCGGCACGCGCCGAAACCGGTCAGATCGCCTCCAGCGGCGCGTGCGGCAACGGCGGCAGCTCGACGGTGACCACGTCGCCGGGCCGCACCGGACCGCCCCGCAGCACGACCGCCATGACGCCGGCCTTGCGCACCACGTCGCCCTGCTCGTCCTGGCCGAGGACCTCCTTGAGCAGCCCTTCCCGGAACCCGTTGATCTGCCCACACGGATTCCGCAGCCCCGCCACCACGATCGCCGGCCGCGGATCGTCTCCCTCTCAGTCAAGATCAGGTGAGACACCCCGTGTGACTCTGGGGTGATGACCTGAGGGCGGGGATCGGAGATCCTTGTGAGCGTGTCCACTTCA
>NZ_JBEZYA010000036.1:0-89519 GCF_040638295.1 Actinoplanes sp. NPDC026619 | reverse complement strand
GTGGTCTTCTTCGCCCGGTCCTCGAACGCGCCCGCGCACCCGACCCAGAACAGGTACTCGAAGTCCTCGGTCTCGCCCGCTTTCTTGATCTCGAAGTCGAGACCCTTCGTCCAGTCCTCGCGCGTGTTCTGCGGGGCACCCCACGGGTTGCCCTTGTTCTCCAGATTGCGCAGCATCACGCCGGCCTCGGAGGGGAAGCTCGACTCGATCAGCACCTGGTAGCGGCGCATGTCGACGATGTGGTCGATGTGCTCGATGTCGACCGGGCACTGCTCGACACAGGCGCCGCAGGTGGTGCAGGACCACAGCACGTCCGGATCGATGACGCCCTGCTCCTCTTCCGTGCCGATCAGCGGGCGGTTTCCTTCGGCGAGCGCCAGGACGTCCAGGCCGGCGTGTTGATCCTCGCCGCCCGCCAGCAGATACGGCGCCTTCGCGTAGGCGTGGTCACGCAACGACAGGATCATCAGCTTGGGCGAGAGCGGCTTGCCGGTGTTCCAGGCCGGGCACTGCGACTGGCAGCGGCCGCACTCGGTGCAGGTCGAGAAGTCGAGCAGACCCTTCCAGGTGAACTGCTCGACCTGAGCGACCCCGAACTGGTCCTTTTCCGGATCGGCCTCCTCGAAGTCGAGCGGCTTGCCCTCACTCATCATCGGCTTCAGCGCGCCCAGACCGGAACCGGCCGGCTTCTCCGGGCTGCGCTTGAAGAAGATGTTGAAGAACGCCAGGAACCGGTGCCAGGCCACACCCATCGTCGGGTTCAGCGAGATCGTGATCAGCCAGCCCATCGAGATCATGATCTTCACGCAGGCCACCACCGTCGCCCCGGCCGACCAGGCCGGGAGCGCCGCGCCGACCGCATGTGACAGCGGGGTGGCCCAGGCCGGGAACTCGAACGTGTCGTTGGCGACCTTGAAACCCCGGATCAGGAACCCGCAGATCAGTACGCCGACGATCACCGCCTCGACGAAGTAGGCCTGCCACATCGTCGATCCGGTGAACCGGCTCCGCGGCGCCCGCCGGGTCCGCTGGCGCACGAATACCAGGTAGAGGATGCCGGCCAGGCCGAAAATGCCGATCCACTCGGTGGCCAGGCCGAACACGACCCAGTGGCCGATCAGGGGCAGGCTGCCGGTGGGCGTGACGACCTCGAAGTAGGCCTCCAGCACCAGCAGCGAGAGCACCAGGAACGCGACCATCACGAACCAGTGGGCCGCGCCGATCATCCCCCACTTGAGCATCCGGGTGTGCCCGGCGATCTCGCGCAGCATCGTCGCGGCCCGCCGGCCCGGATCGGCGAAACGTTCCGGCGCCGGTTGACCCCTCCTGATCACCGCGGTGACGGTCCGCACCGCCCGCACGGCGAGCACGACCGCCACCACGGTGATCAGGGCGGCGACAACGGAGGCGACTACTTCGACTGCCCGCACGGTTGCTCTCCACTCGTGAGCCCGGCCGGTTGACCCGGGGACACTCAGAATATAGTTTCATTATTGTCAAATAGTCGAGAGAAGAGGCGGGGATCGCGTGACCGCTGCACCGCGCTTCACCAGCATGTCCGAGGTCGTCGATCGGCTGCTCACGGTGGGCTACATCGCTGACGACACCATCTCCGGCGTGGTCTACCTCGGCGATCGGCTGGACAAGCCGGTGCTCGTCGAGGGCCCCGCCGGCACCGGCAAGACCGAGTTGGCCAAGAGCGTCGCCGCGCTCACCGGCGCCCGGCTGATCCGCCTGCAGTGCTACGAAGGGCTGGACGAGGCCAAGGCACTCTACGAGTGGGACTACCGCAAGCAGCTCCTGCGCCTGCAGGCCCCGGGGGCCGACGCCGAGGCCGACCTGTTCGACGAGCGGTTCCTGATCACCCGCCCGCTGCTGGAGGCGATCCGCTCCACCGAGCCGGTGGTCCTGCTGATCGACGAGGTCGACCGGCTCGACGTGGAGACCGAGGCGCTGCTGCTGGAGGTGCTGTCGGAATACCAGGTCTCCATCCCCGAACTGGGCACGGTCAAAGCCAACCAGATCCCGATGGTCTTCCTCACCTCGAACGGCAGCCGCGACCTGTCCGAGGCGCTCAAACGCCGCTGCCTGTTCCTCTACCTCGACTATCCGACGATCGAGCGGGAGCGCGAGATCGTGCTCTCCCGGGTGCCCGGCATCTCCGAGCACCTGGCCACCCAGCTCACCCGGGTGGTCCGCTCGCTGCGCGCCCTCGACCTCAAGAAGCGCCCCTCGGTGTCGGAGACCCTCGACTGGGCCCGCACCCTGATGATCCTCGGCGCCGAAGACCTGGATCCGGAGACGGTCCGGCGCACGTCGCCGGTGCTGCTCAAGAATCAGACCGACATCGCCACCGCCGGCGCCGCGATGGGCGAGATCGTGTCATGAGCCGGGTGATGCTGCTGCACGGTCTGGCCTCCTCGTTCGCCCGCAACTGGCGCGACCCCGGCTGGGTCGACCTGCTGACCGAGGCCGGCCACGACGTCACCCCACTCTCGCTGCCGGGGCACGGCCTCGGACCCCAACCCACCGACCCGCAGGCGTACGCCGACAACACCGGCCACCTCCTGCGGGAGATCACCCGGGCCATCGGCAACGGCGGGGCGCGGACCGCCGCGGTCGGCTTCTCGGCCGGCGCCGACGGGCTGCTGAACGCCGCGGCCCAGGCGCCCGCGAGGTTCGATCGGCTGGCCCTGCTCGGCATCGGCGACGCGGCGCTGGCCGATGACACCACCGCGACCGACCGGCTGGCCGCCGCGCTGGCCGGCCCGGAGGACCCCACCGACGTGCCGACCCGGCTGTTCCGGCGGATGGCCGCGGCCGCCGGCAACGACCTGCCGCCGATCGTCGCCTACCTGCGCCGGCCCCGCCGGCCACCGGAGCCGGAGGAGCTGAAGCGGATCGCCTGCCCGGTCCTGCTCGTGCTCGGCGACCGAGACCCGGCCGGCCCGGCCGATCGACTGGCCGGTGCGCTCCCGGACGCCCGGCTGGTGACGCTGCGCGGCGTGGACCACTTCACCACCACCTCCTCCCCCGCGGCCATGGAGGCGGTCATGCGCTTCCTGGCCGCATAGGCCGGCCATGCTCAACACCCTCGCCGGCCTGGTGGCCGAGCTCCGGGCGGTCGGCATTCCGGTCTCGCCCACCGAGCACATCGACGCCGCGCAAGCTCTCGGCCAGGTCTGGCTGGGTGATCGGGCCGCGGTCCGGGCGGCGCTGGCCGCCACGCTGGTGAAGAACCCGGAACACGCCCGTGCGTTCGCGGTCGTCTTCGACCTGTACTTCTCTCTCGAGAAGACCGGGGGTTCCCTTGATAAGACGGTCGGCGACGAGGAACTCGTCGAGGTGCTGTTCCGGGCGCTGCGCGACGACGACCGGGTGATCCAGCGGGTCATTGCCGCCGAACTGGTCGGCCGGCACGCCCAGATGGTTCCCGGCCGCCCCGTCGCGGGCACCTACTACCTGTTCAAGGCGTTGCGGCCGGCGAATCTGGAGGGCCTGCTCGAACGGCTCGGCGACGAGACCGCCCAGGCCCAGCTGGACGGCCGGATCAGCGCCTTGGAACGCCGGCTGGCCGACGAGGACCACGCGACCCGGGTGGACGACTTCCGCGCGGAGGTCGAGTCGGAGATCCGGCGGCGGCTGGTCGCCGATCGCGGCGCCGAGGCGGTGGCGCGGACGCTGCGCAAGCCGCTGCCCGAGGACATCGACTTCCTGCACGCCTCCCGGACGGAGATCGCGGTGCTGCGCGACGAGCTCCGCCCGCTGTCCCGCAAACTCGCCGCCCGGCTGGCCCGCCGGCGCCGGGCCACGAGCACCGCCCCGCTGGACATCCGCCGCACCGTACGCAACTCGCTGTCGACCGGCGGAACGCCGGTGACGCCGGTCTTCCGCCGCCCGCACCCGGCTCGTCCGGAGCTGATGGTGATCGCCGACATCTCCGGCTCGGTGGCGGCGTTCGCCACCTTCACCCTCCAGCTGATGTACGCGCTGCGGACCGAGTTCTCCAAGGTGCGCAGCTTCGTCTTCGTCGACGGGGTGGCGGAGGTGACGGAGCTGCTGGAGCGGGCCGAGACGATCGCCGACGTGGCCCAGGAGATCAACGCCGGCTCGGCCGCGGTCTGGCTGGACGGCCGCTCCGACTACGGGCACGCGTTCGAGCTGTTCGCGGAGCGCTGGGGCACCGAGGTGCGCGGCCGGACGTCGGTGATCGTGCTCGGCGACGCCCGCAACAACTACCACTCCTCGCGGGCCCGGAGCCTGGGCGCGATCGCCGCGCGGGCCCGGCACCTCTACTGGCTGAACCCGGAGCCGGCGGCGGCCTGGAACGACGGTGACTCGATCATCGGCGAGTACGCTGCGCACTGCGACGGCGTCTTCGAGTGCCGCAGCCTGCGGCAGCTCAAGCGCTTCGTGGAGGAGCTGGACTGACCCGTGCCGACCCTGCTGGTGGTTCACCACACGCCGTCACCGTCGGTGGAGGCGATGCTGGAGTCGGTCCTGGCCGGCGCGGGCACCGACGAGATCGAGGGCGTGACCGTCCAGGTGCGGGCGGCGCTGTCGGCCACCGCGTCCGACGTCCTGACCGCCGACGGCTATCTGCTCGGCACCCCGGCCGCGATCGGCTACATGTCCGGCGCTCTCAAGCACTTCTTCGACCAGGTCTACTACCCGTGCCGGCGGGAGACCGCGGGCCGGCCGTACGGCCTGTTCGTGCACGGCAACAGCGACACCACCGGCGCGGTGCGCGCGGTGGAGTCGATCGCGACCGGCATGGGCTGGCGACCGGCGTCCCGGCCGGTGGTGGTGCTCGGCGCCCCCGCGAAGCCCGATCTCGACGCCTGCTGGGAGCTGGGCGCGACGGTGGCTGCCGGCCTCGCCTGAGTGGGGCCGCCCGGCGGACGGCCCCACATGATCAATCCCGGACCAGGCAGAGGGCGTCCACGGCGGCGAAGCCGTCCGGGCCGTAGATGATCGGGTTGATGTCCAGCGACGCGATCCAGTCGTGGCCGCCCGCGGCGAGCCGGCCGGCAGCGGTCAGGATGCCGGCGAGGGAGTCTAGGTCCCAGGCCGGCTGGCCCCGGAAACCGTGCATCACCTTGAGGTCGGCGAACTCGTCGATGAGTTCCCGGGCCTGTTCGGGGGTGACCGGGGCCATCCGGCCGCCGACCCGGCCGAGCGCCTCGACCAGCACGCCGCCGAGACCGAAGACCACCAGCGGGCCGAGCTCGCTGGCCCCCTGCAGGCCGATGAACGCCTCACCGCGCGACTCGACCATCGGCTGCGCCACGGTCAGCGGGGACAGCCCGTCGGCGGCCGCGATCTCGCGCAGTTCCTTCACCGCCGTCGGCAGATCCGCGTTGGTCACCCGCAGCCGGACGGCGCCGTGCTCGGTGCGGTGGCCGACGTCGGCCAGCTTCACCACGTACGGGCCGGGGAACGGGGGTCCGGCATCGGCCGGGTCGTCCGGCACGAAGTAGTACGGCGCGACCGGGATGCCGGCCGAGGTGAGCAGCTCCATCGACTCCCGGAACGGCAGCATGCGCCCCTCCGGGATCTCGATGAGCTCCGCCGTGGGCCGGGGCACCGCGGTCGCCTCCGGCGCGGCGGAGGACGACCGCTCCCGATGCCGGACGAACGCGCCCATCGACTGCAAACCCCGCACCGTCGGGCGTACGCCGCGGCCGAGCGCAACCGCGCCGCGGCCCTGATCGGTCCACTCGGCCGGAGTGCCCGAGCAGTTCGACATGACGAACGGCTTGTCACTGCGCTCGGCGGCGCCGGCCAGCTCGGCCACCAGTTCCTTGCCCCCCGTCTCGTCCTCGTCGGCGAGCGGGTGGACGTAGAGCAAGGCATCGGATTCCGGAGAGGTCGCGTACCGGTCGACGACCTGGTCCCAGATGGTGCCGCCGAACCCGGTGGTGTCCAGCGGGTTGGCGACGGTGACCCCCGGGATGGTGCTGCGGACCCATTCGCCGAGCCCCTCCATCGGCGGAACCTCGAGACCCTCCTGGCCGGCGATGTCGTACGCCAGGGAGGCGAACCCGCCGGTCATCGTGATCACCGCGAGACCGTCCACCTTGGACCAACGGCGCGGCTCGAGCTGGTCGAAGAACTGCAGACGGTCGACCAGCTCCTCCGGGTCGTACGCCAGGATGACGCTGGCCTGCCGCAGGGCCACGTCGTACACCCAGGCGTCGCCGGTCAGCGCCGCCGTGTGCGACGCCGCCATCTGCCGGGAGCGGGCGCTGCGGGCGAGCTTGAGCACCGCGACCGGCTTGCCCGCCGCGTGCGCCCGGGCGACCGCGGCGAAGAACGCGGCCGGCCGCCGGATGGTCTCCACGACCAGGCCGATCGCGGTGGTCTCCGGGTCGTCGGTGAAGTAGTCGACGTAGTCGGCGAGATCGGTGACCGCCTCGTTGCCCGCGGAGATGATGACGTTGAGGCCGACCCCCCGGTTCTCCCAGGCGGCCATGGCCACGCCGCTGAGCATCGCGCCGCTGTGCGAGACCACGGAGATCCCGCCGGGCCGGCGCTTGTGGCGGCTGGCGATGGTGAGACTGATCCGCCGCCGGACGTTGATGTAGCCGAGGCCGTTGGGGCCGACGACGGCCAGGTTGCCGCGCCGGGCGGTGGCGGCCAGCCGGTCCTGCAGCCCCCGGCCGGCCTCGCCGGTCTCGGCGAAGCCCCCGGCGATCAGCACCAGGCCACCGATGTCGCGTTCGGCGACCTCCTCGGCCAGATCGGTGCTGCGCTCGGCGTTCAGGGTGCTCAGCACCACGTCGATCGGCCGGTCGAGTTGACCGAGGCTCTTGACGGCCGGCCGGCCGAAGACGGTCGGGTTCTTGTGATGGACGAAGAAGACCTCGGCCTCGCTGTCCAGCGTGGGCTCGATGTACTCGGCGAATCGCGACGTGTCGCTCAGGCCCACGACGGCGACCGACGTGGGTTTCAGCGTCCGTTCCAGGGAGGAAGTCATCTGTGGCACCCCGCCGTCAGGCGTCGAACGGATCGTTGGGGATGTCTTCGGTGGTGAAGAAGTACGGTGCGTTGAACGTGTCCGCCGGGTCGGCGGCGACCGTGGTGGGGCTCGTCCTGGTGGTGCGCACCTTCTTCTTGTCCAGCCATGCCTCGACCGAGTCGAGGTCGTGCACCTTGAACGTGATGCCGTAGATCATGTTGCCCCACTGCGTCACGTGCTTGCCGAGCGGCGACTCGTCGTCCAGCGGCTGGGCCAGCTGCAGCAGGCAGTCACCGATGTGGACGATCTGGTAGCGGGAGCGGGCCCCGTCGTCGACGCCCTCGGCCACCGGCACCGCCTGCATGGTGTCGACGTACACCCGGACGGCCTCGTCCAGGTCCTTGACGCCGAGGGTGATGTAGGCGAGCCGCTTGATGCCCAGCGGGTGCACCTGGTCCCAGATCTTCACCTGCGAGGTCCAGGTGCCGAGCTGGCGCGGGTCGTCCGGCATGTCGACCGCGCACAGCTCGACCATCAGCCCGCCGGTGTCGCGGGGGCTGGGGTAGAAGTAGACCGTCTCCGGATCCATCTTCTCCAGCTTCCCGCCGCCGGGCTGTCCGATGTAGACGCCCTTCTCGATCAGGAAGTTGCCCAGGCCGACCAGGTCGTCGACCTTGTAGCCCACCGAGTGCAGGTGCTGGCCGAACTTGTTGTAGAAGCGGCCGACCGGCTTCTTCGGGTCGGCCGGCATCTTCGGCGCCATCGTCTCGATGCACAGGTCGGCGATCTGGATGAGCCCGGCCCAGCGGTCCTCGACCGGCAGGAAGTTCGGCTCGTCGACGCCCATGAACATCAGGCCGCCGAAGACCTCCTCGTAGAATTTGTTGAGCTCCGGCACGTCGTCCGTCATGTGCACTGAGTGGATCATCAGGCCGATGCCGAAATCGCCGGTCTTCTTGACTGCCTTCTGCACGACAACCTCCTTCAAACAGCCCGTGTCACAGGGCTTCGTAGACGACCGTCACCGGTGGGTTCTTCGTGGTGTCCATGGCGCCGGTGAACTCCACCGCGCCGCTCTGCATCCCGGCCCCGAGCGCGCCCAGCACCGCGCCCGGGCCATCCGCCTCGATCTCGTAGACGGCCAGGAACTGGTGGGCCGGGGGTTCCGGTGTCGCCTGGACGTCGGCGGCGCGGTAGCGGTGCACCTCGCCGACGCCGGGCACGACCGCCCGGATCTGCGGGACGTGGGTGTTCTCGTACCAGTCGAGGAACTCGTCCTCGCGACCGGCGGCCGCGTTCGTGAGCGCGACCATGACCAGCTTCGCCATCCTGGATCTCCCATTTCGTCAAGTGCTGTCGCGGCCGGTCAGGCCGCGTCCGACAGAGCGCGCACGGTGGCCGCCGCGGTGCGCCGATCGCGGTCCCCGACGGTGGCGGCGGCAAGCGCCTGCGCCACCGCGTCCCGCACGACCCGGACGGCGTCCGGGCCGGACTCCGGCACGACACCGTCGATCAGGCCGAGCGCGTGCAGGTCCTTGGCCGTGATCCGCATCGCCGAGGCCAGCTCGGCGGCCCGGCCCGGATCGCGGTAGAGGATCATCGAGGCCGCCTCCGGCCCGATCACCGAGAAGACGGCGCCGGAGAGCATCAGCAGCCGGTCGGTGTGGGCCAGGGCCATGGCGCCGCCGCTGCCGCCCTCGCCCACGCAGAGCGCCACCGTCGGGGTGCGGCAGCCCGCCATCGCCAGCAGCGTGCCGGCGATCTCGCCGGCCACCCCGTCCGACTCGGCGGCCGGCCCCGGTTCCGCACCCGGCGTGTCCACCAGGGTCAGCACCGGCAGGCGCAGCCGGTCGGCCAGCCGGACGGCGCGCTGGGCGAGCCGGAAGCCGGCGGCGTCCGGCCGGGCGCCGCCGTCCCCGCGGGCGTGCCGGTCCATCGCCACGACGACCGTGCGCAGGCCGCCGATCGAGGCGAGGCCGGCCCGCACGGCCGGGTCACGGCCGCGCAGGTCCACCCACGATTCGGTCAGCCAGGCCGCCCACTCCAAACCGGACGGCCGGCGGCGGCCGCGCGCCCGGGACAGCACCGCCCACGGGTCGCTGGGCAGGTCCGAGTCGTCCGGGTGGTGTGCCCGCCCCGACGGCGGGTTCAGCGGCCGGGGGCGGCCGCCGAGCGCCGCCGACAGCCAGCCGAGCTGCTCCGGCTCCGGCACGAGCGCGTCGACCAGGCCGTGCCGGTACGCCGATTCGGCCGTGTGCGAGGTCTTCGGCGGCCATTCGCCGGTCACCTGCTTGACCACCCGGGGGCCGCCGAACCCGATCGTCGCGCCCGGTTCGGCGGCACGCAGGTCGGGGAACGAGCCCCACGAGGCGTACACCCCGCCGGTGGTCGGCGAGCGGTAGACGGCCAGCGAGAGCAGGCCGGCGTCGGCGTGCGCCCGGGCGGCCGACGCGGTGCGGGCCATCTGCACCAGCGCGAACATGCCCTCCTGCAGGCGCGCTCCGCCGCTGGCGACGATCTCCACCACCGGCAGCCGGCGGTCGGTGGCCCGGCGCAGCGCCCGGACCACCCGCTCGCCGACCGCGGCGCTCATCGTGCCGCCGTGCCGGTCGAACCGGCTGCGGATCAGGGCCACCTCGCGCCCGTCGACGAGCGCCAGCCCGGTCGTGACCGCCTCGTCGGCGGCCCGCGGTGGCTCGTAGCCGGCGAATCCCAGCGGGTCCGCCGAGCGCAGGCCGGCGTCCCACTCCGTCAGCAGTTGCGGGCCGAGCACCGGGTCAGCTCTCGTAGAGGTAGAAGCCACGGCCGGTCTTCCGTCCCAGCCAGCCCATCCGCACGTACTGCTTGAGCAGCGGCGGCGGGAAGTAGCGCGGGTCCTTGTACTCCTCGTACATCGAGGCCGCCATGTCGTGCACGATGTCCAGGCCGATCAGGTCGGACAGCGCGAACGGGCCCATCGGATGGTTGAAGCCCAGCTTGATCACGTCATCGATCGACGCCATGTCGGCGACGTTGCGCTCGTAGGCGCGGATCGCGTCGAGCAGGTACGGGACGATGAGCAGGTTGCCGACGAAGCCGGGGACGTCGTTGATCAGCACTGGCGTCTTGCCGAGGTCCTCGGCGAGCTGCCGGGCCTCCTCGACCACGGCCGGGTCGGTGGCCGGCGTGCGGATCACCTCGACCAGCTTCATCACCGGCACCGGGTTGAAGAAATGCAGGCCGACGACGCGCTCCGGCCGCTTGGTCGCGGCGGCCAGGATCACCAGCGGGATCGTGGAGGTGTTCGAGGCCAGCAGCGCGTGCGCCGGGGCCAGCCGGTCGATCTCGGCGAACAGCTCGCGCTTGCGCTCCACGTCCTCGAAGGTGGCCTCGATGACGACGTCCGCCTCGGCGAGCACGTCGAGGCTGGTGCCGATGCTCAGCCGCTCGAGGGCGGCCTCGCGGTCGGCGGCGCTGATGCGCTCGCGCTTGACGAGCCGGTCGAGCCCGGCGACGATCCGGCCCCGGCCGGCCTCGGCCGCCGCGTCGTCGCGCTCCACCACCCGGACCGGCCGCCCGGTCTGGATGGCGACCTGGGCGATGCCGGCCCCCATCGAGCCGCAGCCGATGATCACTATCTGCTTCGTTGTCATTGCGCTGTCCTTCCGATCTCGTCCGCCCGTCCGAGCCCCGCGTGCGGGGCCCCGACGAGAGCGACGCGGTTGCCGAAGACCTCGATGCCTTCGCCCATCTCGTAATGCGCCCGGCCGATGTCGGCGAACGGCAGCACCTCGCCCAGGGCCGGGTCGATCGCGCCCTGCCGGACCAGGTCGTTGTAGGCGTACGCCTGCTCGTCGTTGGATCCGTGCGAGCCCTGCAGGCGCTTCTGGAAGACCCACTGGTAACGCAGGTCGACGGTGGCCGAATAGCCGGTGGTGCCGGCGCAGATCACCACCATCCCGCCCGGCGCGCAGATGAAGACGCTGGTCGGGATCGTGGCTTCACCGGGGTGTTCGATCACGAGGCGCGGGGCCTGGCGCTCGCCGACCACCTCGTAGAGCGCGTCCCGGAACCGCCGTGCCTCCTTCGACCAGGACCGCTGGCCGCCGGCGTCGGTCCAGTGCGGCGGGATGCCCCAGTGGGTGAACTCCTTGCGGTTCAGGTAGCCCTTCGCGCCGTACTTCAGGCAGTACTCCCCGCGGGCCCCGTCCGAGACGACCGCGACCGGCACCCCGCCCGCCGCCTTGACCAGCTGGATGGCCTGCACGCCCAGGCCGCCGGAGCCGCCCCAGATCAGCACCACGTCGCCGGACTCGAGCGTGTGCCCGGCCCAGCCGTGCAACATCCGGTAGGCGGTGGTGCCGACCAGGGTCGGCGCGGCCGCCTGCTCCCACGTCAGGTGCGGCGCCTTCGGCATGCACTGGTGGGCCTGGACGACGGCGAACTGGCCGAAGGAGCCGAAGTTGGTGTTGTAGCCCCAGATCTTCGCCGAGGGCGCGAGCATCGGGTCACGGCCGGCGGTGACCCACGGGTCGTCCTGGTCCCACCAGCCGTGGTGAACCACGACCTGGTCGCCCAACGACACCCCGGTCACCCCGGCGCCGACCGCGTAGACGATGCCGGCGGCGTCGCTGCCCCCGACGTGGAAGTCCCACGGCTCGCCCCGGCGCTGCCGCTCGGCGATGACGTCGATCGGGATCCCGCGGGCCGCCCACACGTTGTTGTAGTTGATGCCGGCCGCCATGACCGCGACCAGGACCTGACCGGGAGCGAGCGCGGGCACCGGCACCTGCTCCACTCCGAAGGCGGTGCGCGGATCGCCGAAGCGGCCGGCGCGCACGGTCTGGGCGAACATGGTCTCCGGGACCTCGCCGAGTGGAGGCAGCTCGCCGATCGACACGGCCATTCGGGAACCTCCGAAGCACTTAGATTGTTCTAGAATTTTCGAAGAATAGCGTGCACTGCGGCGACCGTCAACGCTGGGAAGGGCTTGGTTCAGGCGACCCGCGGGCTGCTGTCGACGTGCGCGGCGAGCTCGTCGAGAACCCAGTCGAGGGCGTCGCGGCGCAACCGGTAGAAGTAGTTGCGCCCCTGCTTGCGGACCTCGATCAGACCCGCGTGGTACAGGATCTTGATGTGGTAGGAGATGGTCGGTTTCGACACCGGCAGCAGCCGCTCGAGTGTCGTGCACGCCAGCTCGTCCGTCTCGCCCATCCGCTGGACGATCGCCCATCGCATCGGGTCGGAGAGGGCCTTGAAGACATCGTGCAGCGGCGCCAGCGGCGGTAGCGATCTGGGCATGACCCTCCTCAGCCGCGCCGGGTCAGTACGTCCCGGGTCGCCTGCGGTAGCACGGCGTGCAGGTCGCCCACCACCCCGAGATCGGCGACCGCCATGATCGGCGCCTCCGGATCCTTGTTCACCGCGACGATGGTCTTGGAGGTCTGCATGCCGGCCAGATGCTGGATCGCGCCGGAGATCCCGCAGGCCACGTAGACCTGGGGAGAGACCGTCACGCCGGTCTGGCCGACCTGGAAGGCATGCGGGTACCAGCCCGCGTCGACGGCCGCCCGGGACGCGCCCACCGCTGCCCCGACCGCGTCGGCGAAGCCCTCGACCGCGACGAAGTCACCGGCGGTGCCGCGCCCACCGGAGACGACGATCTCCGCCTCGGTCAGCTGCGGCCGGTTGCCTCGCGGCCGCACCGTGCGCTCGACCACCCGGACCGCCAGAGCCGCCGCCGACGGCTCGGCCGCGCTGTGCGCGACCGCGGGGTCGGTGGCCGGCCCCGGCTCCGCGGCGCCGGGTTTGACGGTGAACACCGGCGTGCCGGTGCGGACCCGCGATCGCACCGTGAACGTCCCGGCGAACACCGACTGGGTCGCCACCGGGCGGCCCTCGTCGTCCGCCTCGAGCGCGACGACGTCGGTCACCACGCCGGATTCCAGCGTGACCGCGAGCCGGGCGGCGATCTCGCGGCCCTCCCGCCCGGCCGGCAACAGCACGGCGGCGGGCGACGACTCGGTGACGAGCCGGGCCAGCGCCTCGGCGAGCACCGGCGGCCGCAATGCCTCGTCGGGCACGCCGTCGATCGCGTGTACCGCCTCGGGCCCGGCGGCACCGGCCGCCGCCGCGACGGCGTCGTTCCAGGGGCCGGTCACCACCAGGACCGGCCGGCCGAACCCGCGGGCGAGCGCCACCGTCTCGGCGGTCGCCCGGCGGATCTCGTCGCCGTCCCGCTCGGCCAGCACCAGCACATCTGCCATGACTTCCACTCCTTTGTCGGGTGCTGCTCAGATGAGGTCGGGTGCTGCTCAGATGAGCCGGTTGCGGACCAGGAACTCGACGAGGCGGGTGCCGCCGTCACCGTCGTCCTTGACGACCTCGCCGCTGTCGCGGGCCGGCCGGCGTTGCGCCGACTCGACCGCGGTCCAGGCGCCGCCGAGGCCGACCAGCGCGGGCTCGATGCCGAGGTCGGCGAGGCCGATCCGCTCGACCGGCTTCTTCTTGGCCGCCATGATTGCCTTGAACGACGGGTAGCGCGGCTCGTTGATGTGGTCGGTCACGGTCAGCACGGCCGGCAGCGCGACCTCGAACCGCTCCCGGGTGGTCTCCGTCTCGCGCAGCCCGGTGACCGCGCCGCCGGCGACCGTCATCTCCTCGACGAACCCGGCGTGCGGCAGCCCCAGAAGCTGCGCGACCATGGCCGGCACCAGGCCCGAGCCGGCATCGGTCGAGGCCATCCCGGTCAGCACCAGGTCGAGCTCGCCGAGCCGGCGCAGCGCCGCGGCCAGCACGCGGGCGGTGCCGATCGCGTCGGTGCCGTGCAGGGCGTCGTCGCTGACATGCACCGCCGACGTCGCCCCCAGCTGCAGCGCCCGGGACACCGCCTCGGACGCCTGCGCCGGGCCCATCAGCACCACCACGACCTCGCCGCCGCCCGCTTCGACGAGCTGGGCCGCCTGCTCCACCGCGTACTCGTCCAGTTCGCTGAGCCGGCTGTCGATGCCGTCCCGGACCGCCGTCAGGTCGGCCGGGTCGTATCGCCGGTCCGCCGTGGCATCCGGCACGTACTTGGCCAATACCGCAATCCTCATGTCGCCCCTCTCGCCCGGCCGACCCGGATCTCATACTTTCAAATGTTGTTCGTTCTAAAACTATCAACGTATTGTGGGCGGCGGTCAAGACCGAGAGGGAGATGCCATGACAGTGACGGACACCGAGGTCAGCGGGCGCCGGTACACGGTGCACAACCCCGCCACCGGCGCCGAGATCGGCACCGTCCCCGACTGCGGGCCGGACGACGCCCGCGCCGCCGTCGACGCCGCCGCGGCCGCGCTGCCGGGCTGGGCGGGCCGCACCGCCTACGAGCGGTCGGCCGTGCTGCACCGGGCGCACGGCCTGATGCTGGAACGCGCCGGCGACCTCGCCCGCCTCATGACGATCGAGCAGGGCAAGCCGCTGCGCGCGGCCCGCAACGAGGTCGGCTACGCCGCGGACTTCCTGAGCTGGTACGCCGAGGAGGCCAAACGGGTCTACGGCACCCTGATCCCCTCGCCACGGTCCGACCAGCGGCTGCTGGCGCTGCGTCAGCCGGTCGGCGTGGTCGCCGCGATCACGCCGTGGAACTACCCGATCTCGATGATCACCCGCAAGGTCGCGCCGGCCGTCGCCGCGGGCTGCACCATCGTGCTCAAGCCCGCCGAGCAGACCCCGCTCTGCGCCATCGAGGTGTTCCGGATCCTGCACGATGCGGGCCTCCCGGCCGGCGTGGCCACCCTGCTCACCACCTCCGACCCGGCGCCGGTCGGGGACGTGCTGCTCGACGACCACCGGGTCCGCAAGCTCACCTTCACCGGCTCCACCGAGATCGGCCGCGCGCTCGCCGCCCGCGCGGCCGCCACGATGAAGCGGGTCTCCCTCGAGCTCGGCGGCCACGCCCCGTTCGTGGTCTTCGACGACGCCGACCCGAAGCACGCCGCCAAGGGCGCCGCCCTGGTCAAGTTCCTCAACGCCGGCCAGGCCTGCATCTGCCCGAACCGCATCTACGTGCAGCGCGGCATCCTCGAGCCGTTCCTCGAGACCCTGGTGGCGCGGGTCGCCGGGATGCGGGTCGGCGACGGGCTCGCCGACGGCGTGGCGGTCGGACCGCTGATCGACGAGGCCGCGCTGGCAAAGATGGAACGCCAGGTGGCCGACGCGCGGGCGAAGGGCGCCGAGGTCCTGCTCGGCGGGGCCCGGGCGACCGGGGACGACCTGGCCGCCGGCCACTTCTTCCAGCCGACCGTGCTCACCGGCATCACCCGGGACATGGACATCTACCACGAGGAGACGTTCGGCCCGATCGCGCCGGTCATCCCGTTCGACACCGAGGCCGAGGTCGTCGAGCTGGCCAACGACACCCGGTACGGCCTGGCGTCGTACGTCTACACCCGCGACCTCGACCGGGCCGTACGCGTCGCCGAGCAGTTGCAGTTCGGCATCGTCGGCGTGAACGACATCAACCCGACCGCGGCCGCTGCCCCGTTCGGCGGGGTGAAGGACAGCGGACTCGGCCGCGAGGGCGGACCGGCCGGTATCGAGGAGTACCTCGACACCAAGCTGGTGGGGATCTCGGTCGCCCGATGAGGCCGGCCGGCGCGGACCGGTCCACCATCGTGGTGGCCCTGCTGATCACGCTGACCGTGCACGCCGGCTGCACCAACTACGGACTACCGCTCTACCTCGAGCACCTGACCACCGACCGGGGGCTGTCGCTGAGCGGGGTCTCGGCCGGCACCTCGGTCTTCTTCATCGCCGGCGCCCTGGCCGCGGCCCCGATGGGCGTGGTGCTGACGCGGGTCGACCCGCGCACCGTGATGGCCTTCGGCGGGGTGCTCGGCGGCGCCTCGCTCGGGCTGCTCGGGCAGGCGCACACGCTCTGGCACGCGTACGCCTGCTATGCCGGGATGGGCGCGGCGTTCACCGCCTGCGGTTATCTGCCGGGGTCCACCGCGGTGCTGCGGCTGACCCCGCCCGGCCGGCGGGCGCGGTCGCTCGCGGTCTCGTCGATCGGCCTGTCGGCGGGCGGTTTCGTGGTCACCCCGATCTCCAGCGTGCTGCTCGACCGGCAGCCGCTCGGGACGGCCATGGCCATTCTCGGCGTCGCGTACGCGGTGATCACGACGACCGCGGTGCTGACTCTGATGCCCCGGACCAAGCACGCGACGCCGGACACCGGCGTGCCGCCCGTCGACGCGGAAACGGTCCCGCATCCGCGGGAGGTGAGCTTCCCGGACGCGGTTCGCTCGCCCGTCCTGTGGCTGCTGACGGGCGGCTTCGTGCTGTTCGCCGCCGCGCAGATCGGCGCCACCACGCACATCGTCCGGCTGGCGACCGGCCGCGGACTGGATCCGGGCGTCTGGCTGGTGCCGCTGGTGACCCTCGCCGCGGTGGGCGGGCGGGTGATCGCCGGCCTGGCACTGTCCCGGATGTCGCTGTGGACGGTGGTGGGCGGCGTCTTCGCCGTGGAGGTGCTGGCCGATGTGACCCTCGGGTTCGCCTCCTCGGTGGGGTGGCTGGCGGCCGGCGCGGTGCTGCTCGGCATCGCGATCGGGCACACCCCGGTGGTGCAGCCGCTCACCGCGGTGGAGGCGTTCGGAGTGCGCGACTACGCCCGGATCGCCGCGCTGTTCCAGCTGGTGATGTCGCTCGGCCTCGGCGCCGGACCGCTGCTGGTCTCCCTGGTGCACGACGGGACGGCCGGTCCATGGGGCGGTTACCGGGCCGGCTACCTGGTGCTGGCCGGCTGTGCGGTGGGCGCGGTGGTCGTGCTCCGGCTGATGGTCGCCGGGCTACGGCGCGACGTGCGGGCCCAGCCAGTCGCGTAGCACCTCGGCGGTGTGCTCGCCGACCCGCGGGGACGGCCGCCGGACCCGCACGTCGGTCCGGCCGAACCGGTGGATCGGCGCGGGATATTCCAGCGGCCCCAGGTCGGGGTGGTCGACCTCGACGACGAAGCCCCGGCTGCGGTGCTGCGCGTCGAGGTAGAGGTCCTCGCTGTCGTGCACCGCGCCGGCGGCCAGGCCGGCCCGCTGCGCGGCGAACATGGCCTGGTGCGGTGTCCGGGTCGCGCACCAGGAGGCGAACGCGGCCCGCAGCCCGGCCACCGCGGCCGGTTCGCCCCAGCGTTCGGCGAGCGCCGGCTCGCCGAGCAGGGCGCAGGCCAGCCGCCAGTCCTCGTCGTCCTCCAGCTCGACGGCGAGCCACTCGTCGTGCCCCCGGCACGCGAACACCCCGGACAGCGGCGAGCCGGGCACCTCGTTCGGACCAGGCCAGCCGGCCCCGCCGTTGACCAGATAGTCCAGGTAGAGCGGCGCCATGAGCGCGCCACCGGCCTCGGTCTGGGCCAGGTCGACGGCGACGCCCCCGCCGGTCCGGTCGCGGTGCGCCAGCCCGGCGAAGACCGCGATCAGGGCATGCCCGACGGCGGTGTAGTCGAACTGGGTGCCGTGCGGCGCCCAGACCCGGCTCAGCCCGAGGAACGCGTTGATGTTGCTGCCGTAGGCCAGGTGATGGGCGCGCGGGCCGGTCCGCCCGTAGCCGGAGACCGAGACGTGCACCAGGGCCGGGTTGAGGTGGCGCAGGCGGCCGGCATCCAGGCCCCACCGGTCCAGCACCCCGGTGGCGAAGTTGTCGACGAGCACGTCCGCGACGGCCAGCAGCCGGCCGAACCGGTCCAGGTCGCCGGGATCCTTCATGTCCAGCGCCACGTCCCGGACGCTGCGCGAGTAACCGGCGAACATGATGTTGGTCTCGGCGCCGGACGGCTCGACCACCCGCGGCAGATCAGGATAGATCCGCACCCGCAGCGGGTCCGGACGCCCGGGGGCCTCCACCTTGATCACGTCGGCGCCCAGCTCGGCGAGGGTCATCGCGGTGACGTTGCCGGCGATCGCGGTGCCGAAGGAGATCACCTTCAGCCCGGCGAGGCCCTTCTCAGACAAGGCCGTCCTCCCGCCAGGCGGCCAGCTCGGCCGGTTCGTGCCCGAGCTCGCCGCAGTACACCACGGTGTTGTGCTCGCCCAGCAGCGGCGCACGACGGCGATGCGTCAGCAGGGCCGGGGCGGATCGGAACGGGTCGCCCGGGGTGCGGATGGTCCCCAGCACCGGATGGGCCGCCCGACGCCAGTAACCGCGCGCCCGCGGCTGCGGGTCCTCGACGAAGCCGGCCGGCGAGTTCACCGCGGCGCACGGAATGCCGAGTTTCTGGCCCCGCTCCACCACCTCGTCGACCCGCATCGCGAGCAGCCGCGGGCCAACCAGCGCAGCGATCTCGGTCCCCCGGGCCAGCCGTTCGCCGCGGTCGTCGAGCGCCGGATCGGCCAGTTCCGGCGGCGAGCCGAGCAGGCGGACGACGCCGCGCCAGTGCGGCGGGTTGTGCACGAGAAGTTCCACCTCGCCGTCGAGACACTGCCAGACGCCGGTCGGTGGCGCCTGCCGCGCCGGGGTGCGGCCGGCGATCTCGAAACTGGCCGCGTACCGGTCGAGCTGGTCGTCCTGCGCCCCGAGCAGCTCGTGCAGGGACAGCTCGACGAACTGGCCGCCGGCGACCGGCCGGTCGCGCAGCCCGGCGAGGACCGCCACCGCCGCCTGCATGGCCAGCTGATCGTGCATCTGCTGGTAGGGCACGGCGACCGGCTCACCGTCCGGCGTTCCCATCCGCTTCATCAGACCCCCCATGGCGTACGAGGTGAAATGCGTGGCCCGCAGATCGCGCAGGGGGCCGTCGAGCCCGTACGGCGTCAGGCACACCACCACCGCAGTCGTGGACGCCCAGGACAGCGCCCGGGCGGCGCGATCCAGGCCGGCCACGGGTGTGCGCTTCGACGGCGCGAGCACGACAGCGTCGGCGCCCGCGGCCAGCTCGGTGAGCAGCGGCACCGCCTCGTCCCGACCGGCGTCCAGCGTTATCCCGCGCTTGCCGGCCTGGTAGTACGCGAAGACGAGGCTCGCCTCCGGCCCCTCGATCCCGGCCCGCAGCGGCGGACGCCGGCGCTGCCGGTCGCCGGCGGGCGGCTCGATCTTGATCACGTCGGCGCCCAGCTCACCGAGCAGACGGGTGCCGTAACCGCCCATCTCGCCACCGAGATCGAGCACCCGCACACCGTCCAGCGGACCCGGACCGATCATGGCCACCTCCGGAAATTGACGGCATCGGCACCGCTCGCTAAAGTTCGATCTGTTGAAAGTTTTCGAACGATCATACTTTAATCCGGGGAGGACGGCATGACTGACGACGTCGCCGAACGCACGAACATCTCCGCGGCGATGCAGGCCTCGGTCGGCAAGGTGCTGGGCCGGCGGGTCTCCTATCCCGTCGCCGAGTCCGACATCCGCCGCTGGGCCATCGCGGTGAACTACCCGCAGCGGCCGCCGCGGGAGTACTGGGACGAGCGGCACGCGGCCGCCGGCGGGCACGGCGGGATCGTGGCGCCATTGGACTTCAATCCGTTCGCCTGGCTGACCCGGGAGCCCGGCTTCGCCACCGGCGAGGTGGGCGACAACGACCCGGACAACACCGAGAAGGCGCTCGGCATCGACGGCCCGGGCCTGAAGTTCCAGCTCAACGGCGGCATGTCGGTCGCCTACGGCGTGCGCATGCGGCCCGGCGACGTCATCACGTCGGTCTCGCGGCTGGCCGGTTACCGCGAGCGCAGCGGCCGGCTCGGCCTGATGTTGATGAGCACGACCGAGGACACCTGGACCAACCAGCGCGGCGAGACGGTGAAGAAACTCGCCGTGACGCTGATCCGCTACTGACCGACCCATCCGGAAGGAGGCATCATGTCCGATCTGACGACCCACGCCGACCTGAAGCCCGGCACCGCACTGCCGTCGCTGCAATGGGAGCCGGGATTCCACCACTGGAACCGCTACGCCGCGGTCAACGACGAGTTCGTGCCCATCCACATGGACGACGAGGCCGGCCGTGCCGCCGGGTACGCGTCCGCGTTCGGCATGGGCAATCTCCAGTGGTCGTACCTGCACGATCTGCTCGAGGCCTGGCTGGACGGGCGCGGCCGGGTGGTGCGGCTCGCCTGCCAGTTCCGCTCCCCCACCGTCAAGGGGCTGACCGTCACCGCGCGCGGCACTGTGACCGGCACCCGGGAGCACGGCGGCGAGACGTGGGCCGACCTGGAGGTCTGGACCGAGGACCAGGACGGCAACCGGATCGCCCCGGGCACCGCGACGGTGGCCTTCGGCTCGGTCGCCGGCACCGTGGCCGACCTGGACGACTGATCGGTTCGGCACGACGAAAGGCCCGCCGGCGCGAACGCCGGCGGGCCCTTCTCTCGCGATGACTCAGAACGCCGACTCGAGCGCGTCGTAGTTCTTCGTCAGGGCCGGCTGACCGCCGGGGAAATTGACGACCGGCACGTTGTGCAGCATGTTGTGCTCGGCGTCGGACTTGAAGGTGCCGCAGACACCCGTGTACTCGATGGTCTCCAGCGCGGTCGCCACCTTCGCCGGCTCGGTGGAAGCCGCCTTCTCGACGGCCGCCTTCAGCAGGTAGACCGCGTCGTAGTAGCTCGGCTGGAACGGCTCGGTCGCGCCCGCGCCGTACTTCTTGGCGAAGGCCGCGCGGAACTTCACCGCCTCCGGGGTCTGCAGGGCGTCGGCCCCGCAGGCGGAGACGTAGGAGATCTTGTCACTGAGCAGCGACTGCGGGATCAGGCCGCTTCGCGCCGCGCTGTGCACCGAAAACGTGTTGATCGGCTTGGTCACGCCGTTCTGCTGCATCTGCTTGACGAACAGCGCGTCGGTGGTCGCATAGCCCCACTCCCACACCGCGTCGACGTCCTTGGCCGCCAGCACGGCCTCGGTCAGGTCGGTGACGGTCGGCGGCACCGACCGCTCGATGACCTGAACACCGGCCGCCTCGGCGTCCTTCTTGATGGATGCCGCGCCCTCGGTGGGCGCCGCGTCGGAGGTGTGCACCACCAGCACCTTCTTCGCGCTGTAGGTGTCGAACAGGTGGCTGTCGCCGGCCTTGGCGTACATGTCGGTGGTCGGGCCGATCCGGAAGGTCAGCTTCGAGTTCAGCGACTCCGGCGACGTGATCGACGCGAGCGTCTTGTGCAGCACCGGGATGCCGGCCTGGTTGATCGCGTTGATCGACGCCTTCAACCCGGCCGAGACACCGAACCCGATCATGATGGTCGGCTTGTCCTTGAGCGCCAGGTTGGTCGCGGTCGCCGCGCCCTGCGGCGTGATGTCGGTGTTGTAGGACTTCACCTCGAGCTTGTGGCCGTTGATGCCGCCGGCGGCGTTGATCTCCTCGACCGCCAGCTGGAGGCCCCGATCGCCACCCTCGGTGGCATTCGGGCCTTGCAGGATGTCCATGTACGCGATGCGGATCGGCGCACCGGCGGCCACTTCACCCCCGGAACCACCGGATTGACCGCACGCCGTGAGCAACAGCGCCGCGGCCAGACCGCTCGACAGTTTCTTGAGTCTGTTCGCCACGTCAGACCCCCTCGGGCTCATACCCGGACCTGGTGTCACGGGAGGCGTCAGGCCGGAATCTAGGCGTCTTTCCAAAGACCGGTCAATAGTTTTATATTTCTAAAACAAATAGCGGCGACGGCCTTGAGATCCGGGTCACATTCTGCCAAGATCCGGGTTGCGCGGATAGTTCGAGAATTTTGGAGGCGTGAGTGGAACGCTTCGTATCGCTCCTGGCCAACGGCATCGCGAACGGCTCGATCTATGCGCTGGTAGCGCTCGGGATCGTCCTGCTGCAGAAGGCCACCGGAATCATCAACTTCGCCCAGGGCGACCTGCTGACCCTGGGCGCGTTCGTCGGCTTCTGGTTACTGGTGAAGGAGGGCCTGCCGCAACCGGTGGTGTTCGGCCTCGTCATCGTGCTGCTCTTCGCGGCCGGCGTAGCGCTCGAGCGGGTCGGCTACGCCCCGCTCCGCGGCCGAAGTCCCCTGGTGATCGTCATCTCGACCTTCGCCCTGGGCCTGGGCATCCGGGCGCTGCTGGTGCTCTGGCAGGGCACCACGCCGCGAGACCTGCCCGCCCCGTTCGGCGGCACCTTCTCGCTGTTCGGCGCGCGGATCCCCCAGCAGTCGCTGCTCATCGTCGGCGTGCTGGCCCTGGTCGGCGTCGCGGTGTACCTGCTGTTCCAGAAGACCGCGGTGGGCCGCCAGGTCCGGGCGCTCGCCGTCGACCGGGAGACCGCCCTGCTGATGGGCATCAAGGTCCGGCGCCTCTCCCCGCTCACCTTCGGGGTGTCGGCCGCCCTCGCCGGGCTGGCCGGGGTGCTCGTCGCCCCGATCCTGTCGGTCTCCCCCGGGCTCGGGTTCGGCCTGCTGCTCAACGCGTTCGCCGCCGTCGTCCTCGGCGGCAGCGAACGACTCGCCGGCGTCGCGTTCGCGGCGATGTTCGTCGCGGTGGTGCAGGCCCTGGCCGCCGGATACATCTCGCCGAACCTGGTCGACGCCTACCCGTTCCTCATTCTCATCCTGGTGCTCGCGGTGCGGCCCCAGGGACTCGTCAGGAGCGTGACCGGTGTCCGGTACTGAACTGATGGAGAAGCCGGCCGCCCCGGCCAAGCTCGGCCGGGCGATACCGCCCGCCTTCCAGGGGAAGCAGTTCCCGCTGCTCGCGGTGATCGTCTTCCTGGCCCTCTTCCCGCCGCTGATCCAGTCCGATGCCTACGACCTCGGCCTGCTCAACAACGTGCTGATCTACTCGCTGCTGACGCTCGGCTTCTACTGGTGCTTCGCACTGGCCGGCCAGTTCACCTTCGCGGTGTTCGGGATGTACGCCGTCGGCGCCTACGTCTCGGTCTGGGCCGCCCGGCACCTGGGCGGCTTCTGGTCCGGCCTGGTCGCCGCGGTCGTGGTGACCGCCGCCATCGGCGCGCTGACCAAGCTGGCCTTCGCCCGCTGCTCCGAGATCTACTTCGCGATCGCCACGATGGCGCTCGGCAGCCTCATCGTCATCCTGTTCCGCGAGTGGACCAGCTTCACCGGCGGCTACGAGGGGGTCAGCGACATCGCGGTGCCGTCGATCTTCGGCTACCAGCTGATCTCCGGGCAGTCCAAGTACTACCTGGGGCTCGGCATACTGGCGGTGCTGTTACTGCTGACCGTGCTCTTCTTCCGCTCCCCGGTGGCCCGTGACCTGGCGTTCGCCCGGGACAAGGGACCGGTCGCGGCGGTCACCGGGCTCAAACCCGTACGCCTGCAGCTGATGGGGTTTGCCGTGGGGTCCGGAATCCAGGGCGCCGCCGGCTCGCTCTATGCGCACGGTTCCGGCTTCTTCAGCGTCGAGGCCTTCAACATCGACCTCTCCCTGCTGGTGCTGCTCATGTTGCTGCTCGGCGGGATGGTCTCGATGTACGGCGCGATCATCGGCGCCGTCATCCTCGTCTACCTCCCGGAGTTCCTGCGGGACGCGTCCAAGTACGCCGAGGTCATCTACGCCCTGGCGATCCTCGTGATCATCGTGGCGTTCCCGCGCGGCATCGCCGGGCTCCGGCACACTCTGGGAAGGCTGGTGCGTCGTGCTTGAGGCGCGTGACATCACCGTTCGGTTCGGCGGCGTGATCGCCGTCAACTCGGTCTCGCTCACCGTCGGCGACGGCGAGGTGCTCGGCCTGATCGGACCCAACGGCTCCGGCAAGTCCACCTTCATCAACGCGATGACCGGCCTGGTCCCGGCCACCGGCAAGCTCACCGTCGGCGACCGCCCGGTGCCGCTGGGCCGGGCCGGCGCGATCGCCGCGTCCGGGGTGCTGCGCACGTTCCAGACCCCCCAGGTGCACGACGACCTCACCTGCCTGGAGAACGTGCTGCTGGGCCTGCCGGACCGCCGGCTGCGCAGCATCGGGGTGGCCTGGCTGCGACGACGCGCGCTCATGCGCGCGGAACACGGGCGCTGGGCCGAAGCCCTGGACGCCCTGGAGTTCGTCGGCCTCGCCGACTCGGCGCAGTCCCCTGCCGGCGTGCTCTCCTACGGCGAGCGCCGCCGGCTGGAACTGGCCCGCGTCTACGCCGGGAAGCCCGGCACGCTGCTGCTGGACGAGCCGGCGGCCGGCCTGAACCACGTCGAGACCACCAACCTGGTCAAGCTCCTGCACGAATGGCGCGGACGCGGCGGCCCGGCGCTGCTGGTGGTCGAGCACAAGATCGACTTCCTCGAGGAGCTCTGCCACCGGTTGGTGGTGCTCGAACTCGGCCGGGTCATCGCCACCGGCGAACCGGCCGCCGTCTGGGCCGACCCCAAGGTGGCCAACGCCTACCTCGGCGTCGTCGCCGAGGACCCATCGGTGCAGAACAGTCTCGGGAAGGTGGCCGACAATGCTTGAGCTGCGCGGGCTGCGGGTGACCTACGGGGCGACCGTCGCCGTCAACACCATCGACCTCGACGTCCCGGCCGGGCAGGCGACCGCGCTGCTCGGCGCGAACGGGGCCGGCAAGACCTCCACCCTGCGGGCGATCTCCCGGCTGATCCCGAGCGAGGGAAAGATCCTCTTCGACGGGGAGGAGGTGACCCGGCTGGCGCCCGAGACCCTGGCCTCCCGCGGTCTCATCCATGTGCCCGAGGGCCGGCACGTCTTCTCGGCGCTGACCGTGCACGAGAACCTCCAGGTCGGCCAGACCGCACGATCCGGCCGCACGACCATCTTCGACCTGGCCGACGTCTACGAGCTCTTCCCGCCGCTCGTCCCGCTGCGCAAACGGCTCGGCTGGGCGCTGTCCGGCGGCGAGCAGCAGATGGTGGCGATCGGCCGCGCGCTGATGTCCGCGCCCCGGCTGCTGATGCTGGACGAGCCGTCGCTCGGCCTGGCGCCGGTCGTGGTCCAGGCGGTCTACGCGGCGCTGGCCCGGGTGAAGTCGCAGATGCCGATCCTGCTGGTCGAGCAGAACGCCGCGGTCGCCCTCAGCCTGTGCGACCGGGGCTACGTGCTGCTCTCCGGGGACATCGCGTTGCAGGGCTCCGCGGCCGACCTCAGCGACCGCGACGCGATGCTCGATTCCTATCTCGGCCACGGCGCCGACGAACCCGAGCCGTCCACGACCTGAGAGGTGGCCTGATGGATCCCCGATTCACCGAGCAACAGCAGGAGTGGCGGGCCGAGGTGCGCGCCTTCCTGGACGACGAGCTGCCCCCGAAATGGGAGCGCAGCACGGAGTTCTGCGAGGACGAGGAGTACTGGAAGTTCGCCGTCGAGTTCACCCGCAGGGTCTCCGCCCGGGGCTGGATCGGGCTCACCTGGCCGACCGAGTACGGCGGACTGGGCCGGCCGATGATCGACCGGCTGATCCTGGCGGAGGAGTTCGCGTACCGCGAGGCGCCGCTGGCCAACACCATCGGCTGGGGGCTCGCGGCCGGCGCGCTGCTGGTCGGCGGCACCCCGGAGCAGAAGAGGCGGTTCCTGCCGCCGATCGCGCGCAGCGACGTGTTTTGGGCCGAAGGCTTCACCGAGCCGGGGGCGGGTTCCGACCTGGCCGCGCTGACCACCCGGGCCGAACGCCGCGGCAACGACTGGGTGGTCAACGGGCAGAAGACGTACACCACCTGGGGCAGCCACGCCGACGTGATGTTCCTGGCGGCGCGCACCGACCCGGACGCGCCCCGGCACCGCGGGATCAGCATCTTCTGCCTCGACCTCAAGGCGCCCGGGGTGACCCTGACCCCGCTGTACAACCTCGGCGGCGGCCGGCAGAACCACACGTTCCTCGACGACGTCGTAGTGCCGGCCGACGCCCTGATCGGCGAGCTGCACCGGGGCTGGAACCTGATCATGAACGCCTTCTACGGCGGCACGGTCCAGGCCGCCTACATGGAACAGCAACGGGTGCTGGACAAGCTCATCGCGTTCTGCCGGAGCACCCGGCGGCGGGGCCGGCCGCTGATCGAGGACCCGCTCACCCGCGACCGCCTGGTCGAGATGTCGCTGATCATCGAGGGCCAGCGGCTGCTGACCTACCAGTCGCTGGGCACGATGCTCGCCGGCCGGCCCCAGCCGTACGCCGGCGCGCTCGGCGTGGTCGTCCAGAAGGAGGGCATGCCACGGTTCGCCGAGCTGACCAACCTGATCTCCGGACCGCTCGGGCAGCTGGGCGAGGGCGCGCCCTTCGCACCCATGGACGGCGGCCCGGAGGCCTGGTACAGGCAGGCCTTCCGTAACCACGCCGGCGGCACGTCACAGGTCAAGCGGATGGTGCTCGCCACGCGCGGGCTCGGCTTGCCACGCTGAGGGGGACACATGGATTTCGTACTCGACGACATGCGGCTCGAACTGGCCAAGGTGGCGCGCGACTTCTTCACCGACAAGTCACCCCTCACCGCGGTACGCCGGCTGGAGGACGACCCGGCCGGTTACGACCCCGGCGTCTGGCGCACGATGGCCACGCTCGGCTGGACCGGCCTCGGTCACACCGAGGAGTCCGGCGGCTCCGGCGGCGGGGTGCTCGATCTCGCCGTGCTCTATCAGGAGATCGGCCGCTCGCTGTGCGCCTCGCCGCACCTGGAGTCGGCGGTCGTCGCCGGCGGCGTGCTGGCCGCGGCCGGCGGCCAGGACGGCCTGCTCCGCGCGGTGCTCGGCGGCGAGACGACCGTGGTGCCGGCCCTGATGGAGCCGGGCGGCGAGTACGGCCCGGCCGGGATCCGGCTGACCGGCGAGCTCACCGGCGGCGGCATCCGGCTGACCGGCACGAAGGTGCTGGTGCCCTACCTGGACACCGCGGGATGGCTGCTGGTCGCGGCCCGCACCGGTGACGGCGTGACCCTGGCCCTGGTCGACCCGGGGGCGACCGGGCTCGAGGTGACCCGCAGCGCCAACATCGCCGGAGCGCCGCTGTTCACCGTCACGTTCCACCACGTCGCCGCATCCGGCCTGGTCGGCGCCCCCTCGATGGGGTGGGACGTGCTGGGCCCGGTCCTCGACCGGGCGGCGGTGCTGCGGTCGGCGCAGATCGTCGGGGCGGCCGAACGGCTGCTCGAGCTGTCGGTGGCCTACGCCCGCTCGCGGGAGCAGTTCGGCAAGTCCATCGGGGCGTACCAGGCCGTGCAATATCTCTGCACCGACATCGCCATCGCGGCCGAGCTCGCCTCGCTGGCCACCCTGCGCGCCGCGGCCCTGCTCGACCTGGGCGAGCCGGCCGCACCGGCGGTGGCCGAGGCGAAGGCCCGAGCCAGTGCCACCGCCCGGCTGGCGGCCGAGCGAGCACACGAGGTGCACGCCGGTTTCGCCTTCATGATGGAGGCCGACGTGCAGCTGTTCACCCGCCGGTTGCGTCACTGGGAGCTGGACCTCGGCGACGAGGACCACCACCGTGAACGCCTCGCCGACGCTCTGCTGGGCTGAGGGGGCGTCGTGGAATTCAGTTACCTCGACTACGAGACCACGGCCGGCGGCACCATCGCGCGGATCACCCTCAACCGCCCCGAGGCCCGCAACGCGCAGAACCGCGGGCTGCTGGTCGAGCTCGACGCGGCGATGCTGGCCGCCGAGGCCGACGACACCGTACGCGTGGTGGTGCTGCGCGGCGCCGGCCCGATGTTCTCGGCCGGCCACGACATGGGCTCGAAGGTCTCGCTCGCCGAGCTGGAGCCCGGCCCCGGGCAGCATCCGACCCGGGCCGGCAACGGCGGCACCCGCCCGGCAGCCGAGGGCCGGTCGTTGCAGGAGTGGCACTACTTCTTCCGCAACACCCTCCGCTGGCGGGACCTCCGGAAGATCACCATCGCCGAGGTCCACGGCAAGGTGTACGCGGCCGGCCTCATGCTGGCGTGGGCCTGCGACCTGATCGTCGCCGCCGAGGGCACCGAGTTCGCCGACGTGGTCGGCACCCGCCTCGGCATGTGCGGCGTCGAGTACTTCGGCCATCCCTGGGAGTTCGGCCCGCGCAAGGCCAAGGAGCTGCTGCTGACCGGCGACTCGATCGACGCCGCCGAGGCCCACCGGCTGGGCATGGTGAGCAAGGTCTTCGCACCCGCCGACCTGTCCGGGCAGACCCTCGAGCTGGCCGGCCGGATCGCCCGGCTGGACACGATGGCCGCCTTGATGATCAAGGAGTCGGTCAACCAGACCGTGGACAACATGGGCTTCCACAACGCCCTCAACGCCTGCTTCACCATCCACCAGCTCAACCATTCGCACTGGGCGGAGCGCACCGGCGGCTATCCGGCCGGCACCCCCGAACTCGGCGTGCCGGCCTGGAACCAGGCGCCGCCGGTACGACCGTCGAAGGTCGACCAGGCATCGTCATGAGCCGCCGCTGGATCGCGGTGGCCGGCGTGTTCCTGGTGCTCGCGGCCGGCACCGGGGTCGGCTTCTACGCCACGTCGGCGTACGTCGCCGCACTCACCGGCGATCGCGGGTTCGGCCTGTCCCTCGCGTCCTCCGGGCCGGCCCTGTCCTTCGTGTGTGCCGGTCTCGGCGGCCTGCTCGCCGCACGGTTGCTGCCCCGCCTCGGAGTCCGGGTGCTGCTGCCGGCCGGGGCGGCCGGCACCGCGGCCGGGCTGCTCCTGCTGGGCCGCACCGGCTCGGCCTGGTCGCTGTGGCTGTCGTTCGGCCTCAGTGGCGGGGTCGGCGCGCTGATGGCGGTCGTGCCGTGCACCTCGCTGATCACCCGCTGGTTCGCACCCGACCCCGCGAAGGCGCTCACCATCGCCACCACCGGGATGTCGGCCGGTGGAGCGGTCGTGCCGCCGTTCGTGGTGCTGCTGATCGAGCGGCAGGGTCTGGCGACCGCGACGGTCTGGCTCGCGGTGGCAGTCTTCGGCGTGGTCGCCCTGGTCGCCGCCGTCATCCGCGAGCCGGCCCGGCCGGCGCAGGCCGTGGCGCGCGTGGCAGCGCCGGTGATTCCCGATCCGGGCCGCTTCACGTTCCCGCTGCTGGGAGCCGGGTTCGGCCTGCTGATGCTGTCTCAGGTCGGCGCGGTCGCGCACGTGCTGACGATCGCCGCCGACCGGAACATCCACGGCGGCGCCCTGGCGCTGACCGCCCTCGCCGCCGCCAGCGTCGGGGCCCGCCTGCTGGGCATACCGATGCTCGCCGGTCTCGGCCTGCTGCGATTCAGTTGCGTGGTGGCGGCCGTGCAGGCGGCCGCCATGGCGCTGCTGGCCGTCGCGGACGACCTGCGCACCCTGATCGCGGCGACGGCCCTGCTCGGCGTCACGGTCGGCAACGCGGTGGTGCTGATGCCGCTGCACATGCTGACCGCGTTCGGCATGGCCCGGTTCGACCGGAGCTACGCCCGCCTCAACGTGGTGTCGACCATCGGCACCGCCGGCGGTCCGGTGGTGCTCGGCCTGATGCACGACGCCTTCGGCGGGTACCGCCCGGCGCTCGGCGTGCTGGCCGCCGGCTCCGGCACCGCGGTCGCGCTGCTGCTGATCGCCCGGATAGACACCACCCGCCGCTGGCGGCGACCTCAGCGAACCAGCGTCTCCTGAGCCAGCGAGGCCACCAGCGTTCCGTCCGCGTCGAACAGGCTGCCCCGGACGAAGCCGCGCGAGGCCGCGTTCGACACCGGCACGAGGTCCATCAGCACCCACCGGTCGGCCCGGAGCGGGCGATGCAGCCACAGCCCGTGGTCCAGGCTGGTCTGCACCTCGGCCCGGCCGTACAGCCCGGCGGTCACCGACGATGCGATGGTCACCCCGAAGTCGGAGGCGAAGGCGAACACCGCCGCGTGCAGCGCCGGGTCGTCGGGCAGCTCGCCGGCCGTCCGCCACCACAACCGCCGGGTGTACGAGAACGTGCCGTCCGCCGCGGGCTCCGGCGGCGGCATCTCCCGTAGCTCGAACGCGGAGAACAGGCCGAGGCCGCCCATCACCGGCGTCCACCGATGGTGCTCGTCGTCGGGCTGTGGCGCGGGCGGCGCCGGCACCCGGTAGTCGGCCAGGCCGTCGGCCGGCCGGGCCCGGTTGAACGAGACGGTGCCGACGAAGACGGCGCCGTGCTCCTGAGCGGCAGTGACCCGGCGCGAGCTGAACGACCCGCCGTCGCGCAGCGGCTCCACGTGGTACGTCAGCTCCCGCCCCGGCCGCCCGGCCGCGAGGAAGTGGGCGTGCAACGAGTGCGGCGCCCGGTCCGGGCCGACCGTGGCCGACGCCGCCGACATCGCCTGGGCCAGGAGCTGGCCACCGAACACGAACCCCGGGCCGTCGGGCGGGTAGTAGGTCGGCCGGAAGACGCCGTCGGCCGCCGGTTCGAGGGTGAGCAGGGCGAGCAGTTCGGTCACATCGGCCAACGGTCGACCACCTCTCGGGAGTATTCGTCGAGCCAGCCCAGCACGTCGTCCAGTGTCGAGGTGCGCGCATCGCCCGGATAACTGACCAGGGTGCGGGTGACCCCGGCCGCGGCGGCCGCCGCCACCCCGGCCGGATCGCGGCCGAACCCCGAGGTGATCTCGAACGGCAGGCCGGACCGGCCGGCTGCTGCCCGCTCGGATTGCACCGCACCGATCAGGCCGGTCAGCTCGGCCGCCGACGCCGCGCCGAGCTCGATCCAGCCGTCGCCGAGCCGGCCCGCCCGCCGGATCGCCGGGGCGCTGGTGCCGCCGATCTCGATCGGCACGCACGGGCGCTGCAACGTGCGCGGGGCGAACCGGACCGGGTCGAAGTCGTAGTACTTGCCGTGGTGCTCGACCGGGCCGTCCGAGGTCCAGAGCGTGCGCAACAGCGGGATGATCTCGTCCATCCGCCGGCCGCGTTCGGAGAAGTCCTGGCCGGTGGCGGCGTACTCGTCGGCGAGCCAGCCGACGCCGGCGCCGAGGGTGACCCGGCCGCCGGACATCCGGTCCAGCGTGATCACCGAGCGCGCGGTCACCAGCGGATGGCGCAGCGGCAGCACGTAGACGTTGGTGCCCAGCCGGATGCGGGTGGTGACGGCGGCGACCCCGGCCAGCATGACCCAGGGGTCGTAGATCGGGGTGTCCGGCGTGATCGGCGGAAAGCCGGTGTCCGAGTAGAGATAGGTGTTCGGCATCTCGGCCGGCAGGATCAGATGTTCGGCCAGCCACACCGATTCGAAGCCGTTGGACTCGGCCAGCCGGGCCACGTCGGCGTACCACCGGGGGCGGAGGCCGACCAGGGACAATCCGAACTTCATCGATGTCCTCCGCAGTGTCTCGTTCGAAGCTGGATAGTTCGATCGTTCGCGAACAATAACAGCGTACGGACAAGCCTGGGTGTGATGTTGGCGTAAGTCAAGGCCGGGAAAGAGCCGGTGACGGCATCCTCTGATAGCGTTAAAGACATCAAACTATCTGTCCAGTGTCTCGCCGGTTCGGTCGAGGCCGGTCCGAGGAGTCAGATTGGCCCCGAAGGTAGCCCCGCCACCGGCGGACGTGACCGAAGTCTTCAAGGCCCTGGCCGATCCGGTGCGGTGGGCCATGATCGTCGAGATGGCGAAGGTCGACGAATTCCCGTCGACCGCGCTCGACCAGCTCGTCACAGTGAGCAAGCCGACGATCTCGTACCACATCAAGATCCTTTACCACGCGGGTCTGCTCGAGGTGCGCAAGGAAGGCCGGAACTACTTCTACCGGCTCCAGCGCGACGTCCTCCGGCAGGTGATCGCCCAGACCAATCAAGATCTCGGGCTGGCCACCCGCCGGCGCGCCAAGACCGCCTGAGCGGCCGCGGTGCGACCCGCAATCGGGCAGGTCAGGGCCGCTCGGCTGATCGACCATGGCCCTTCGGCTGGCTAGCCTGATCCAGGATGACGGACGAGGCGGGATTTGTCGGCCGGGTGCATGAGCTCGCCGAGCTGCTCGACCACGCACGGCGGGCAGCCGCGGGCCATGGTGGGCTCACGCTCATCCGGGGCGAGCCGGGGGTGGGCAAGACCTCCCTGGCCGAGCAGGTGGTGGCCGAATGCCGCGACCTGGGCTTCTCGGTGCACTGGGGCACCAGCACCGAGGATGACGAGCAGCCGCCGTTCTGGGTCTGGACCCAGATTCTGCGCAGCGTGGTGCCGTCGATCCCGCCCGCGGAGTTGCAGCGCCAGCTCGGGCCGGCCTACGCCGAACTCGGCCTGCTGGTGCCGGAGTACGTCAGCCCGCCCTCCCGCGGCAGCGGCACGGCCGATGCGCAGGCGCAGTTCGTCCTGCACGACGCCATCACCCGGACGCTGCTGGCCGCCGGCCACTCCCAGCCGCTGCTGGTGGTCCTCGATGATCTGCACCTGGCCGACCGCTCCTCGCTGCGCTGCCTCGTCTTCCTGGCCCGCCAGCTCCGCCAGGCCCCGATCCTGGTGATCGGCACCCACCTGGACGTCGACATCGACCCGGACAGCTCGTGGGCCTCGACCCAGTTCGATCTGGCGCGACTCGCCCGCAGCGTCGAGCTCGCCGGGCTCTCCCTGGCCGAGATCGCCACGCTGCTGGCCCAGACCATCCCCGAGCTGGACACGGCCGCCGTCGTGGCCGACGTGCTGAGCGACAGCGGTGGCAACCCCCTGTTCGCCCGCCAGGTGGCCCGGCTGATGGCCGCCGAGGGCCGGGCCAGCCGAATCCCGGGCAGCCTGCGAGAGGTCCTGTTGCGCCGGCTCGCCCGTTTCGACGAGAACACCCTCCAGGTGCTGCGCGCGGCCGCCGTGATGGGCCGGGCGGTGGACGTCAAGGAGCTGGCGGCGGTCTGCGGGCTGGCGCTGGGCGACATCCTCGACCGGCTGGCGGAACCGCTGGCCGCGCGGATTCTGGACCTCGGCGACGGGCCCGACGGCCGGCTCTCGTTCAGTCACGGGCTCATGCGCACCGTGGTGGTCGAGCAATTGCCGGCCGCCGCCCGGACCGAACTGCACCTGCGGGCGGCCGAGGCGCTCGAGCGGCTGCGGCTCGCCGACCCGGCCCCGTACCTCGCCCGGCTGGCCGGTCATTACGTCGAGGCTGCCGCGCTCGACGGCGTCGAGCGGGCCGTCCGGTACAGCCGGGCCGCTGCCGCGCAGGCTCGCGGCGCCTATGCGTACGACAATGCGCTGCGGCACCTGAGCAACGTCCGCCGCCTTCTCGAACGGGAGCCGCTGACCCCGCCCGAGCGGCTCACCGAGGCGATCCTGGATGTCGCGGACGTGCAGACCCGCAGTGATGGCGCCCGGGTCGCCGCGCAGACCTACCGGGAAGCTCTCGACATCGCCGACCGGACCGGTTCGCCCCAGTTGTACGCCCGGGCCGCGCTCGGCTGCTGCATCGACGGGACCACCGGTTATCACGCCCGGCCGGATCTGGTGATGCTGCTGCGGGAGGCGCTGAGCCGGCTGCCCGGCGACGAGCTCAGCCTGCGCTCGGCCATCCTCGCCGAGCTGGCCGAGTTCATCGCCGTCTTCGACGAGGGATTCGAGAAGGCCTCGGCCGCGGCGCGCGAGGCGGTGGAGGCGGCGCGCAGGTCCGCCGATGACATGACGCTCAGCCGGGCCCTGCTCGCCCAGCTGCACGTGGAGTGGGAACCGGGCACGCTGAAGCAGCGGATCGACATCGTCGCCGAACTGGCCGAGGCCGCCCGGCGCCGCGGCGACGACGAGATGACCATGCACGCCTACCTGAACGCGTACGGACACGCGATCGAATCGGTCGACCGCCCGGCCGCCGACGCGTTGCTGACCCAGATCGTCGGTCTCGCCGGCCGGCTGCGCACTCCCCGCTGGACGCTGCGCCGGCTGACCAGCCTGGGCTCGATGGCGTTGCTCGACGCGGACTTCGACCGGATGTGGGCGTTGATCGAGGAGGCCGCGCTGCTCGCCGAGCGGGTGCCGACGCGGGAAAGTCAATTCGCGGTCATGCACATGCGGGCGCCGCTGCTGGACGACCTGCGCAGCGCCGACGACGACCAGTTCGCCGAGCAGGTCCGCCTGGTGGCGCACGAGCACGGGCACCACGTCTGGTCGATCGCGGCGCTGGCGCTCAGTCACGCCGGTCGCCGGGCCGACGCGCGCGAGGCTCTTCGCCGCGGGCTGGAGGTGGTCGCCACCTACCGGAACCGGCGCGCGCTGCTGACGTCGTCGGTACGGCTGGCCGACGTCGCCGTCCGGGAGGACGAGGCCGACGCCGCCCGCAAGCTCTACGGAGTGCTCGGCCCCTACGGCGACCGGGTCGCGGTGGTCGGCGACGGCTGGGCCGTGCTGGGCCCGGTCGCGCTGACGCTCGGCCGGCTCGCCACCTACCTCGGTGACGCGCCGGCCGCCGAACGGCACCTCGCCCAGGCCGACGAGGTCAGCCGCCTGTTGGGTGCGCGCGCCTGGCCCACCCGGGTCCGGATGGCGCGGGCCCGCCTGCTGGCGGCGACCACCGGCCCGGGGTCGGCCGCAGCCGACCTGGCGCAGGCCCGCCAGCAGGCCGCGACCCTCGGTCTCAGCCGCATCCTGGAGCAACCGAAGCCGGTCACCGCCGCGCCGCCGGACCCGCCCCGGGCCGCGCCGGGCTCGCTCACCGGGGCCTTCCTCGAACGGCATCCGGACCACTGGGTGGTCGGCCGCGGGGCGTCGACGGTCTGGCTCAAGGACACCAAGGGCCTGACCTATCTGGCCGAGCTCCTCCGCCGGCCGGGCGCCGAGCGACACGTCCTCGACCTCGTCACCACTGCGGCGGGCGACGCCACCGCCCGCCGGACACTCGGCGACGCCGGCCCGCTCCTGGACACCCGCGCCAAGACCGCCTTCCGCACCCGGGTCACCGAGTTACGGGAGCGGCTCGACGAGGCCATCCTCGCCGGCGACGACGACACCGCGAGCGCCATCGAGGCCGAGATCGACTCGCTGACCTCCGAGCTGGCGCATGCCGTCGGGCTGGGCGGGCGCAACCGGCTGGCCGCCTCGGCCGCCGAACGGGCGCGGCTGAATGTGACCCGCGCGCTGCGTGCCTCGATCGCGCGTATCGGCGAGGCGCTCCCGGACGTCGGCGAACACCTCTCGGTCACCGTCCGGACCGGCCTGTTCTGCGCCTACGAGCCCGAGCACGGCCCGGTCATGGCGCTGCGCACCGGCCCGTTCAGTCGCCGTTGAACGGGTCGCACTGAACGACACCCGCTCGTTTTGAACGCCAACCGGTTACGAGTTTGTTAACGGAGGCGTCCATGACAGCTCCCCTGCCCATAGAGCCACGATTCACTCGACGAGCCGAACCCACCGGACCCGCGCAAGTCGCCGTAATCGGTCCGGGCTTCATGCCGCTGTTCGCCGCGGACGCACTTCTTCGCCGGCTGCCCGATCCCGTGCACGTCCGCCTCGTCCGCCCGGCTCCGCCGGCGCTGCGCGAGGTGCTCGGCCCGGAGTCTCTCGAACCGGCCGATGCCCTTCTCCGGCGGCTGCTGGCCGATCGGCGGGTCGAGGTCGCCTACGGCGCCCCGTCATCGGAAAACCAGAACACCGCGGCGACGGTACGGGTGGGCACGTCCCTCGCCACCGACCGGACGCGCCGCCCCGACTCGCTGCTGGCCGGCGTGGTGTCGGCCGGCGAGGTGCGCCGCGGACTCGCCACCGGCCTGCCCGAGTCGGTCGTCGTGATCGACTGCGTCGACGCGGCGGTGGCGCTCGTCCGCGCTGATCGGGGCCCGCGCGACATCCACCTGTCGCTCAGCCCCGCCGCTCTGCTCCGGCCCGGGGTGGCCACCGCGCTGGAACGGCTTCTCGACGCCGACGTCAACACCGTGGTCTTCCCCGGGCTGTTGCCGGCCGGCGACAATCTGGCCGGCGACGATCCGGGCGCCGGGTGCCTGGCGCGCAGCCGGCACGCGCTGAGCGAGCTCGGCGAGGGGTTCGGCAGCCCGGCGGCGCCCTGGCTGCACATCGACACCGGCTGGAACCCGGTGGAGATCGTCGGGCGCGGTGCGATGGAAGCGGTGGTCCTCGCGCAGCAGGACGGCCCGGCCGCACTGCGGACGGTCGCGGCCGGCATGCTCGTGCTGCGCGCCGGCTGCCTGCGCTCGACCGCCGTCGACCACCACCCCGGGTGGGCCGGCCTGGCCTGGGACGGCGTCCGGAACGACGCACCGGCCGGACCCGAATACGTCGCGGTCGAAACCGGTTCGTCCCGCCTGGATCACGCGACCGCCGATCGGCTCGCCGCCACCATCGCGCACGATCTCGCCGCCCGGACGGCATCCCGGACCACCCCGCCGGCCGGACCGGGCCCCGAGGGCGACGGCACGGTGGTCCCGTTCCCTCGCGCGGGCCGGATGAGGACGACGCGTTGACCACGACGCCCGACGCCGCCGACGATCTCCGGCGCCTGGCCTCGGCCGCGCAGGCCGGGGACGCGGCGGCCCAGCTGCAACTCGCCGAGGCCCTCTTCCGGTCCGCGCTTCAGCCGACCGGCTACCCGTCGCCGCTGGAGATCCACGCGGCGATCCAGGCGGAGATCGCGTTCGGAGACACCCCGTCCAGGGCGCCCGCCGATGCCACGGACGAGCGCATGCGCTGGTGCCGCAACGTCGTCGCGCTCACCTTCTGCGGCGACTCCGGGCCCGCCGCCGCGGCGGACACCGAGCTGTCCTACCTCCACGATCTCTTCTGGCGGCGCGCCTGAGCTTCCGCGCGGCAGTCAGCCCAGATCTGATCAACTCGAGAGGTGGCAACCGGCGTGAACGGCAACGAGGTGGAGGTCACCGGGAGCGCCCAGCACCGGGCCTGGGCGCAACGGGTCCTCCCGCCGGTGGAGGAGGTGCGGCCGGGCGTGTGGTCGGTGCCGGTGCCGATCCCGCACAACCCGCTGCGGTACACGCTCAGCTACGCCTTCGTCGACGACACGGGCGTCGTGCTCATCGATCCGGGCTGGGACACGGCGGACGGGCGGAACGCTCTCAAGGCCGGCCTGGCCGCGGCCGGAGCGGACCTGACCGATGTGCGCGGAGTCGTGGCGACCCACGTGCACCCCGATCACCACGGGCTCAGCGGCTGGCTGCGCGAGGAGTCGGGCGCCTGGATCGGGATGCACCCGGCCGAGGTCGCCACGCTGCCCGGCCGGATCTGGCGCGACCGCGGCGCCCGGGACGACGGGCGATGGCTGAGCCGTCACGGCGTACCCGATGAGGTGGGCGTTGATCTGGCCGTTGATCCGGCCCGGATCGCCGACATGCTGGACATGGCGGAACCCGACCGCCTCATCGCCGACGGCGAGCGGCTGCCCGTTCCCGGACGTGAGGTCCGGGCCGTCTGGACCCCGGGGCACACGCCCGGTCACCTCTGCCTGCAGGACGCCGGCGCGGGGATCCTGCTCACCGGCGACCATCTGCTCCCCCGGATCAGCCCGAACATCGGCACGCACGACGACAGCGATCCGCTGACCGAATACCTCGGCTCGCTCGCGCGGACGACGCGTTTCGGCGACTTCGAGGCGCTGCCCGCCCACGAATACCGCTTCCGGGGTGTCGACCGGCGCGCCACCGGGCTCATCACCCACCACGAGGAGCGGATCGCCGAGATCCTCGCCGTGGTCGACCGGATGCCGGCGGCACCGGCGTGGACGATCGCCGGTGAGCTGACCTGGTCCCGGGGATGGGCGTCGTTGCAGGGCATGATGCTGCGGATGGCGCTCGCCGAGACGGTCGCCCACCTGCACCACCTGCTCGCCACCGGCCGGCTGGTCCGGCTCCCCGGCGAACCGATCGCCTGGCGCCGGCCGGCCGTGGGCTGAGGCCGTCAGTTCAGGAGGGTCGGCTCGACCGTCCGGCGCGCAGCGCGGTGGCCCACCACAGCAGATCCTCGGTGAGCAGCTCGAGCCGCGGCTGGAGCGGGGCGAAGACGCTCTGCTCGGCGGTCTGCCGGGCGGCGATCATGGTGTCCGGCAGGATGTGCACGGCGTGCCGCAACGGCGCCATCTCGAACTCGACGGCGACCAGCCGCAACTGCTCGATGGCCCGCGCGCCGCCGACGTTCCCCCAGCCGACGAACGAGATCGGCTTGCGCGTCCACTCGACGAACGTCCAGTCCATGGCGTTCTTGAGCACCGCCGGATAGCCGTGGTTGTACTCGGCGGTGACCACGATGTAGCCGTCGGCCCGGTCGAGAGTGGTGCCGAGCCGCGCGACCTCGTCGGTGGCGTACTCGCGCGGCGCCTTGGCCGGCGGCGGCGCGTCGAAGAACGGCAACGGATGGTCGCGCAGGTCGACGATCTCGGCGTCGGTGCCGGCCCGCTGGTCGAGGTGATCGAACACCCAGCCGGCGACCCGCTCGCTGAAGCGGCCCTCGCGGGTGGTGCCGGTGATGATCTGAATCAGCATGTCTCTGGACTCCCAGATCAGCGGCGGGCCGGCGTTTCACCCGGGTCGATGCTCACCTGGTCGAAGGCGGGCGCCCCGTCGATCGCGTCGGCCGCCACGGCGACGGATCGGCCGGCGTCGGGCAGGTCGACGCTGGTGCGCAGGGTGCTCGGCTTGAGCAGCAGGGCGGCGACGACTCCGACCAGCGCGATGATCGCGGAGATCAGGAAGATGTGCCCGGTGGCGTCACCGTAGGCGGCCCGGACGATGTGCTGGAACGCCTCCGGCAGGGCGCTGATGTTCAGGGTGCTGGTGCCGCCGCCGGCCGGGGCGGAGACGCCGGAAGCGGCCAGATCGTGGGTGATCTGGTCGGTCACCCGGCGGGCGAGCACCGCGCCGAGCACCGAGACGCCGATGGTGCCGCCGAGCGAGCGGAAGAACGCCACCGCGGCGCTGGCCGCGCCGATGTCCTTGAGCGCGACGGTGTTCTGTACGGCGAGGACGAGATTTTGCATCGACATGCCGACGCCCGCGCCGACCAGGAACATGCCGATCCCGACGAACCACAGCGGGGTCTCGTGGTCGATGGTGGAGAGGACTCCGAATCCGGCGACCAGCACGACCGTACCGGCGATGATGTAGGGCTTGATCTTGCCGGACTTGGTGATCATCTTGCCGGTCACGATCGAGGTGACCAGGACGCCGGCCATCAGCGGGATGGTGAGCAGGCCGGCCTCGGTCGGGCTGTAGCCGCGGCCGATCTGGAAGTACTGGCCGAGGAAGACCGCGCCGCCGAACATGGCCATGCCGACCGCGAGGCTGGCGATGATCGACATGGCGGTGGTGCGCTCCCGGATGATGTCCAGCGGCACGACCGGCTCGGCGGCCCGGGACTCGACCCAGACGGCCAGCGCGAGCAGCAGGATCGACGCGCCGACCATGGCGAAGGTCTGCCAGGACAACCAGGCGAACGAGTCGTCCACGAAGGAGATCCAGACCAGCAGCACGCTGACGCCGGCGGCGATGAGGAACGCGCCGGCATAGTCGATCTTGACATTCTCCCGGCGGATCGTCGTCAGGTGCAGGGTGGCCTGCAGCAGGATCAGGGCGATGACCGCCACCGGGATCCCGATGAAGAAGCACCAGCGCCAGCCGAGCCAGGAGGTGTCCACGATCAGGCCGCCGAGCAGTGGCCCGCCGACGGTCGCGAGGGCCATCACGCCACCGAGGTAGCCGTTGTAGCGACCGCGCTCGCGGGGCGGGATCATCGCGGCGATCGCAACCTGGACGAGGGCCTGCAGGCCGCCGACCCCGATGCCTTGGAAGGCGCGAGCGGCGATGAGCTGCCCGGCGCTCTGACTGAAGCCGGCGATCACCGAGCCCAGCACGAAGATCACGATGGACAGCTGGATCAGGAGCTTCTTGCTGAACAGGTCGGCCAGCTTGCCCCAGATCGGGGTGGTCGCGGTCGCACTGAGCAGAGTGGCCGTGACGACCCAGGTGTACTGGGTCTGCGAGCCGTTCAGCGAACCGATGATCTTCGGCAGCGCGGTCGACACGACCGTGCTGCTCAGCATGGCGACGAAGAGGACCAGCAGCAGACCGGAGAGCGCCTCCAGGGTCTGCCGGTGGGTCATCGGCGCCGCGTCGCCGGACGCCTCGTCGATCGTCGGTGCGGGTGCGCTCATCGCGCGACCTCCAGGTTGTCACGAGAGGCGAGGGAAGCCTCGATGTCATGGGTGAAGCGGGCAACAGCGACGGTCAGCGCCGTGACCTCCGCGGCCGACCAGCCGGCCAGCGCCTGGTCGAGGACCCGGCCGATCCACTCGACGGTGTCGGCCATGGCGGCGTGGCCGGCCGCGGTGACGACCAGCACGCTGGCGCGGCCGTCGTGCGGATCCGGGCGGCGCTCCACCAGTCCGTGTGTCACCAACGCGGCGACGGCCCGGCTGATGGTGGACGGGTCGAGCGACGTTCGCGCCGCGAGTTCGCGGGCGTGACAACCGGCGGGCAGGTCATCGATCTGAGCCAGCACACCGAGCAGACCGGCCGGGATCGCCGGCCGCTGCACCGCACGGCTTTGCTTGATCAGACGCATGCACTTGAAGAGGTCCTGGAGTCGCAGTCCGAGCTCTTGTTTCGCGTCCAAGTCCCCACCGCCATCACTGGTTGCTGCACGCAAGCATGCCGCCATATTGCCCAATGCGCAAGATTTCTCCTTGAGAAAGTCACTTCGCGTAAGGGCAAACGGGGAATCACTCCCCGTTACGCTCGATAGGCTGTCGGCATGGTCGCGGGGCATCGGATGCGGGCGGACGCCCAGCGCAACCGGACTGCCCTGCTCGCTGCCGCCAAAGAGGTCTTCGGCGAGCACGGGCTCGACGCGCCGCTCGACGACATCGCCAAGCGGGCCGGCGTCGGCAACGCCACCCTGTACCGGCGTTTCCCCGACCGGCGCGAGCTGATCTGGGAAGTGTTCGCCGACCGGATGGCCGATTACCTGCGCGCCGCCGATCATGCGCTGGCCATGCCCGACGGCTGGGCGGCGTTCGTCGGCTACGTGACCTACCTGTGCGAGCTGCAGGCCACCGACCGCGGCATCTCCGAACTGCTGACCACGACCATCGTCGACGTGGACGACCGGCTCACCCGGCTGCGGAAGCTCGGCCAGGAGCGGACGACCGAGGTGATCGCCCGCGCGCAGGTCCCGGGCGGCCTGCGCCCCGACTTCACCCCACCGGACTTCGTCCTGCTGTTGATGGCGAACGCCGGAGTGGTGCGCCGGACCGGCACGTACGCGCCGGAGGGCTGGCGGCGGCAGCTGTCCTTCGCCCTCGACGGTCTTCGCGCGTCCGCCGCCACCGACGCTCCCCCGCCACCGACCGAGACCGCGATGCTCGCCGCGATGCGACTGCGCCACGAGCCCGGGGCCCGGCTACCACCGCGCCGGTGAGCAGGATCGTCCTCGCATGCGCAGACTCGTTCACGGAAAGTAACATGAACTGGGGACCGGTCCCCAGCTATGGCAACCGCTACGCTGCCGGTGCCGCGTCCCCTGCCCCGACGAAGAGTGCTCGATGCCCCGCTCGGCGGCCGGCCGCAGGCCGGCCTCCCGCAGGGCGGTCCAGGTCTGCCGCCGGGCGGGTCAGATCTCCAGCTCGCCGTCCGCCCAGCGTTCCCGGACCGCGGCGACCGTGCCACTGACCACCGGGTCGCTGGTGCGGGCGGCCAGCCAGGCCAGGCCCAGGTGGAATCGCGGGCCATCGGTGAGGGGCACGATGGCGAACGCCGGATCGTCGAACACGCGCGCCGATCCGCCGGTCTCCGGGGCCAGCGAGAGGGCAAGGTCGCCGGTCCGGCGCACGTGACCGGCGATCATGGCAGAGTCCGCGCCGGCCACCGACCTCAGCTGCCGCAAACCCTTGCTCAGCAACTCGTCGCGCATCTGCTTCATGGCCCGGGGCTGCACCGACAACGGCATGGTTACCAGGGTCCGGTCGCCCAGCTCGGCCACGGCCAGCGCCGGGCGGCCGGCCAGCGGGTCGTCGCGGCGCATCACGATGTAGAAGCGGTACGACGCCAGCGGCAGGGTCTGGAGGACCGGCTCGTCGACCGGCAGGTGGACGACAGCGGCATCCAGTTCGCCGCGGCTCAGAGCCGGCAGCAGCTCCGACGACGGCGCCAGCTCGACGTCGACCCGGCGGCCCGGATTTCCCTGCTCGGTGCACTCCACGACGGTGTCCAGGATGCGCGGCGGTGACAGGTGCGAGCCACCCAGGCGCACCACCCGTTCCGCCCCGGCGGCAACCAGCTGGATATCGCTGCGCAGCCGGTCGAACTCGGCGAGCAGCGGCGGCACGCGCAGCGCGAGCTCCCGGCCGGCCGGAGTCAGCTGGATCTGGTGGTAACCGCGGACGAACAGCTCGGCATCCAGTTCCCGTTCGAGATCCTTGACGATCCGGCTCACCGGCGAGGCGGTCATGTGCAGGCGCTCGGCCGCCCGGCCGAAGTGCAGTTCCTCGGCCACGGTGAGGAAGCAGCGCAGCTGCGCGATGTCCATCCGGCCAGTCTGACGTTACTGAACGATCACCGGCAATGAATAGCCCGGACACGTTGCGGATCGCGGCACGTAACGTGCGCGAAACAGTGATTTACGGACCCCCGGCCCGGCGGTGATCGTGTGACCTACCGCACCGCACGCCGAGGAGGCCGCCGTGGACGCAAGACTGCCCCTGACCGGAGTCCGGGTCGTGGACCGCACCGACGGGCTTGGGGAGATGACCTCCCGCCTGTTCGCGGACCTCGGCGCCGACGTGATCCGGGCCGAGCCACCGGAGGGTGCCGCGTCCCGGCGGCAGGCGCCGGTGGTCGACGGGGTGAGCCTCTACTACGCCACCCACAACGCCAACAAGCGCGCCGTCGTGGTGGACGCGGACGGCTTCCACCGCCTGGTCGACACCGCTGACATCCTGGTCACCAACGCCGCCGGCGACCTGGACGAGCTCCGGGGCCGGCGACCGGAACTGGTGATCGTGGCGATCACCGACTTCGGGCTCACCGGCCCCTACCGGGGCTGGCAGGCGACCGAGTGGACGCACCTCGCCCTGGCCGGCGTGCTGTCCCGTTCCGGCCTGCCGGGCCGGGAGCCGCTGCTGCCGCCGGGCTCCCTGGCGTACGAGTCGGCCGCCGCGCAGGCCGCATGGGCGGCGCTGGTCGCCTACGACAACCGGCTCGGCACCGGAGCCGGCGACCTCGTGGACGTCTCGGTGTTCGAGGCCACCGCCCAGGCCATCGATCCCGGCTTCGGGATCGGTGGCAGCGCCAACGGCGGCGTACCCGTCGCCGACGGCCCGCGCGGACGGCCGGACGCCCGGCACCTCTACCCGATCTTCCCGTGCGCCGACGGCTCGGTCCGCATCTGCATCCTGGCCCCACGGCAGTGGAAGGGAATGTTCACCTGGCTCGGTGAACCCGAGGAGTTCGCCGACCCGGAGCTGGCGAAACTCCACCGGCGCTTCGCCGCTGCCGGGCAGATCTATCCGGCCATCGGCCGGTTGTTCGCGACGCGTACGCGGGAGCAGATCGTCGCCGAGGGCCAGCGGTACGGCGTACCCACCGCGGCGCTGCTGTCGCCCACCGAGGTGCTGCACGCCGAGCAGTTCACCGCCCGGGAGGCCTTCACCGGCGTGCCGGGTGTTCCCGGTGCGCTCATGCCCAACGGCTTCCTGGAGGTGGACGGCCGCCGCGCCGGCATCCACACGCCCCCACCGGAGCACGGACAGCACACCGGCGAGGTCCTCGGCGCCCTGAAGCCGGTGGAGTCACCGATCGTCCCGGCCGGCCGGAACCGCCCGCTTGCCGGGCTCCGGATACTCGACCTCGGCGTCATCGTCGTCGGCGCCGAACTCGGCCGGCTCTTCGCCGACCTGGGCGCCGACGTCATCAAGGTGGAGAACAAGGCCTTCCCCGACGGCAGCCGGCAGACCCTCGACGGCGCCCCGATCAGCGCGTCGTTCGCCTACGGTCACCGCAACAAGCTCGGCCTCGGCCTCAACCTGCGCCGCGACGAAGGCATCGCGATCTTCAAACGCCTCGTCGCGGAGTCGGACGTGGTGGTCTCGAACTTCAAGCCCGGCACCATGGAGTCGCTCGGCCTCGGATACGACCAGCTCAAGGCCATCAACCCCGGCATCGTCGTGGCCGACAGCAGCGCCTTCGGCCCGACCGGCCCGTGGAGCCGCCGCCTCGGCTACGGCCCGCTGGTCCGCGCCTCCGCGGGGCTGAGCGGCCTGTGGCGGTACCTGGACAGCGAGAACGGCTTCAGCGACGCCTCCACCATCTACCCGGACCACGTCGCCGCCCGCATCGAGGCCGTCGCCATCCTCGCCAAACTCATCGCCCGCCGCCGCGACGGACGAGGCGGCACGGTCAGCGTGGCCCAGGCCGAGGTCATTCTCGGCCAGCTGCAACACCAGCTGGCATTCGAATCAGTACGCCCGGGAACGCTCGTCCCGGTCGGCAACGACGGACCCGGCGACGCGCCTCGCGGGGTCTACCCCTGCGCCGGTGACGACGAGTGGTGCGTGGTGACCGTGCGCGGCGACGACGACTGGCAACGGCTCACCGGCGTACTGAAGACCGATCTTGATCTGCCGACGGCGGGTGACCGGATCGCCCACCGCGACCAGGTCGACGCCGCAGTCCGCGCCTGGACCGCCGGGCGTTCGCCCCGCCAGGCCATGGGCGAACTGCAGGCGGCCGGTGTGCCGGCCGCGATGATGCAGCGCGTTCCCGAGCTGCTCGACGATCCGCACCTGGCACATCGCGGCTTCTTCCGGACGATGCACCACCCGCGGATCGCCCGGCCGATGCCCACCGAGAACGGTCCCGCGCTGTTCCAGCACGTCGCGGATCCACCGCTGGCGCCGGCGCCGGTCATGGGCGAGCACTCCCGCGCCGTCCTCACCCGCGTGCTCGGCATGTCCGGGAAAGAAGTCGACGCGCTGATCGCCGAGGGCGTCGTCGACCAGTTCTGCTGAGAGGAAGAAGCACATGACCGCCACCGAACTGCACGACACCATCACGACCACCGGTCTCCGGGCCCTGTTCGACGCACAGCGCGCCGCCTACCTGGCGGAGGGACCGCCACCCGCCGAGGTGCGGCGTGACCGGCTCGACCGGCTCCTGGCCGCCGTCCTGGGCGCCGCCGACGACCTGGCCGAGGCCCTCGACACCGACTTCGGTCAGCGGCCGGCCACGTTCAGCCTCTTCGTCGATGTCGCCAGCGCGATCGGCAACATCGACCACCTGCGCGAGCATCTCGAGGAGTGGATGGCTCCGGCCGAGGTGGCCGGCTCCGAGGCGGCCGGCCTGCCGACGACGATCGACGTCACGCCGCTCGGCGTCGTCGGCGTCGTCGGACCGTGGAACTTCCCGGTCAGCCTGGTCGTGCAACCCGCGGCGGAGGCGATCGCCGCCGGCAACCGGGTCATGATCAAGTTTTCTGACGTGGACACCCGGGCGGGCGCCGTCCTGGCCCGCGCGATCGCCGAGGAGTTCGACCCCACCGAACTCGTGGTCGTCAACGGCGGACTCGACATCGCCACCGCCTTCTCCTCGCTGCCGTTCAACCACCTGTTCTTCACCGGTTCCCCCGCCGTGGGCAAGGTCGTGCAACGCGCCGCCGCCGACAACCTCACCCCGGTCACTCTTGAGCTGGGCGGCAAGAACCCGGTGGTGATCGGTCACGACGCGGATCTGGGCGTCGCCGCCGAGCGGGTAGCCGGCTCCCGGATGGTCAACGGTGGCCAGGTCTGCCTGTGCCCCGACTACGTGTTCGTGCCGCGGGCGAAGGTCGACGACTTCGTGGCCCGCACCAAGGCGGCCTTCCTCGATCTGTTCCCGGACTTCCCGGCGAATCCGGCCGTCACCTCGATCGTCAACGACAAGAACTTCGAGCGGGTGACCGGACTCGTCCGCGACGCCGTGGCCAAGGGCGCCACCGCGGTCCTCGGGGTCAGTGACGCCGACGCCGCCCGGCTGCCCGACCCGGCCGGGCGCCGGATCGCGCCGACCCTGTTGCTCGGCGTGACCGAGGACATGGCGGTGGCGCAGGACGAGGTGTTCGGGCCGGTGCTCACGGTCTACCCGTACGACGACGTGACCGAGGCGATCGATTACGTCAACGCGCATCCCTCGCCGCTCGCCGCCTATTGGTACGGCGATGACACCGACGACTTCCGTACGTTCCGCCGCCGCACCACCTCGGGTGGGGTCACCCGCAACGACTTCGCCGTGCACCTCAGCCTGCCGGACGTGCCGTTCGGCGGCGTCGGCCGGAGCGGCATGGGCAGCTATCACGGCAAGGCGGGCTTCGACACGTTCAGCCACCGGCGGGCCGTGGCGGCGTCGAACATTCCCGGCGGCAGCGTCGCGATGCTCGGCCCGGCAACCGTGACGAACCCCGCCGTCGCCGACGGCGTACGCGCGAAGATCGCTGAGGCACGGCATGAGGCGCTGCGGCGCCTGGGCCGCTGAGAGGACAACCATGAAAACCACCGCTGCCGTCAGCACCGGCCCGGCTCAGCCCTTCACGTTCCAGGACTTGGAGCTCGATGACCCCCGGCCGGACGAGATTCTTGTCCGGGTCGAGGCGGTCGGCCTGTGCCACACCGATCTCGCGATGAAAGGCATGTTCCCCGACGGCGTCGCCGCCGTCCTCGGGCACGAGGGCGCCGGCGTCGTCGAGCGCGTCGGCTCGGACGTCGCCGACGTACGCCCGGGTGACAAGGTCATCATGAGCTACGCCTCCTGCGGGGCCTGCGAACGCTGCACCTCGGGTCATCCCGCCTATTGCGCCCTCTTCCAGCAACTGAACGCCTCCGGCGCCCGCACCGACGGCAGCCCGACCCTCACCGGCCCGTCCGGGCCGGTGGTCGGGTCCTTCTTCGGGCAGTCCAGCTTCGCCCGGTACGCGGTGACCGCGCGCCGGAACGCGGTCGTCGTCGACCCCGCCGTCGACCTCACGCTCGCCGCGTCGTTCGGCTGCGGTATCCAGACCGGCGCGGGCGCTGTCGTCAACGTGCTCAAGCCGGGTCCGGACAGCCGGCTGGCCGTTTTCGGGCTCGGCGGGGTCGGCATGGCCGCGATCATGGCGGCCGCCAACCTCGACGTCGGGCAGATCATCGGGGTCGATCTGTCCGGGTCCCGCCGGGCGACCGCCCTGAGGGCCGGCGCCACACACGTCCTGGACGGCGCCGACCCGGGCCTGCTGACCGTCCTGCGGGAGCTGACCGGTGGCGGCGCGACCCACGCGTTCGACAGCACCGCCGTCCCGGCGGTGATCCGGACGGCGGCCCAGGGGCTGACCAGCCTCGGAACGCTGGTCGTCGTGGGCATCGGTCCTGACGTGACCCTCGATGTCGGCGACCTGATGAGCGGCGGCAAGACCGTCCGCGGCTGCATCGAGGGCGACGCCGACCCGCAGACCTTCATCCCCCAATTGGTCGAGTGGCACCTCAAGGACCGGTTCCCGATGGAGGAGATCGTCCGGACCTTCCCGTTCTCGGAGATCAACGAGGCGGTCGCCCAAGCCAAGGACGGCTCAGCCATCAAGCCGGTTCTGATCATGGACTCTGGAGCTACGACATGGCACTGACCACCGACGACCTCGACCCGCGCACCCCGATCGTGGTGGGCGTGGGGCAGGCTTCCGAACGCCTCGACACCCCTGGCTACCAGCGCCGATCGCCGGTCGACCTGGCCGCCGACGCGGCCCGCGAGGCGCTGGCCGACAGCGGTGCGGACCGCGATGCGATCGCCGCCGCCATCGACACGGTCGCCGGCACCCGGCAGTTCGAGAACTCGACCCCCATGGCCCAGGCGCCGCTCGGGCGCTCGGACAACTTCCCGCGCTCGGTCGCCGGCCGGCTCGGCGCCGACCCGAAGCGGGCCGTGCTGGAGGTCAGCGGCGGGCAGAGCCCGCAGCACCTCGTCAACGAGTTCGCCGCGACCATCGCCGGCGGTGGCGCCGAGGTGGTGCTGATCTTCGGCTCCGAGGCGATCTCGACCATCGAGAAGTACGCCAAGGCCGACGACCGGCCCGACTTCACCGAGCACGCGGGCGGGAGCCTGGAGGACCGCGGCTACGGTCTGCACGGCCTGATGTCGATGCACCTGGCCTCGCACGGCCTCACCGACGCGCCGAGCCAGTACGCGCTGTTCGACAACGCCCGCGCGGCCCGCCTCAAGCTCTCCCGCGAGGAGTACGCCGCCGCGATCGGCGAACTGTTCGCCCCGTTCACCGGAGTCGCCGCCGCCAACCCGCACTCCGCCGCGCCCACCGAACGCAGCGCCGGCGAGCTCGTGACACCGACCGCCGCGAACCGGCCGATCGCCGACCCGTACACCCGGTATGTGGTCGCCCGGGAGAAGGTCAACCAGGGCGCCGCCGTACTCCTCATGTCGGTCGGCGCCGCCCGCCGGCTCGGCGTGCCGGCCGACCGGTGGGTCTTCCTGCCCGGCCACGCCGACCTGCGCGAGCGCGACCTCATGGAACGCGCCGACCTGTCGAGCAGCCCGGCCTCGGTGACGGCTGCCCGGCACGCCCTCGAGGTGGCCGGCGTCGGCTTCGACGAGATCGCGCACCTCGACCTCTACAGCTGCTTTCCGGCGCCGGTGTTCAACATCGCCGACGCCTTCGGACTGACGGCCGACGACCCGCGCGGCCTCACCGTGACCGGCGGGCTGCCGTTCTTCGGCGGGGCCGGCAACAACTACTCGATGCACGCCATCGCCGAGATCGTCCAGCTTGTCCGCGGCTCGAAGGGCTACGGGTTCGTCGGCGCCAACGGCGGTTCGATGAGCAAGTACTCCGTCGGCATCTACACGACGACGCCGTCGCCGTGGCGGCCGGATGACAGCGCCGGCCTGCAGGCAGAGATCGACTCGTGGCCGGCTCCGGCGCAGGCCCGGCAGGCCGACGGGTGGGCGACGATCGAGACCTACACCGTCAAGCACAGCCGGGACGGCAAGCGCTCCGGCATCGTCGTCGGGCGGCTGGAGGCCGACGGCCGACGGTTCGTCGCCCGCGGCGACGACGTTCTCGACCTGCTGGGCGGCGGGGAGCCGATCGGCGAACGGGTGTACGTGCGCTCGTTCGGCTCCGGCAACCGGGTCACCATCACCGAGGCCCGGATGGACGAGCTGTTCCCGCCGCAGCCAGCCGTGCTGCGGGACCGCTACGAGCACATCCTGATCAACCGGGACGGGCATCTGCTCGAGATCACCATCAACCGGCCCGAGGCGCGCAACAGCCTGCACCCGATGGCCAACGACGAGCTCGACCACGCCTTCGACGTCTACTTCGCCGACGAAGATCTCTGGGTCGCCATCCTCACCGGCGCCGGCGACAAAGCCTTCTCGGCCGGCAACGACCTGATCTACTCCGGCTCGGGCAAGCCGATGTGGGTGCCCAAGAACGGCTTTGCCGGCCTCACCAGCCGCCGGAGCATGCCCAAGCCGGTCATCGCCGCGGTCAACGGCTTCGCCATGGGCGGCGGCTGCGAGATCGCCCTGACCTGCCACCTGGTCGTCGCCGACGCGACCGCGAAGTTCGCGCTCAGCGAGGTCAAGGTCGGTCTGATCGCCGGCGCCGGCGGCGTCGTCCGGCTGCCCCGCACCGTCCCGGCGAAGCTCGCCAACGAGATGATCCTGACCGGCCGCCGGCTGACCGCCGACGAGGCCCTCGCGCACGGGCTGGTCAACCGGGTCACCGAGGCCGGCGCCGCGCTGGCCGGGGCGCGAGCGCTGGCCGCCGAGATCCTCGACTCGTCACCCACCTCCGTGCGCATCTCGCTGCAGGTGATGGAGGAATCGCGTGGCATTCCCGACGTCGTCGACGCGGTCACCCACCACAGCTCCGCTCTCGACGACCTGATGATCAGCGAGGACGCCCGGGAAGGACTGACCGCCTTCGCCCAGAAGCGAAAGCCGCAGTGGCGTAACCGCTGACCCCGGCACAGCGAAAGGCGTCCGGCCGTCTGGCGCCACGCCTAACAGGTCACCTGACCTCGCTGAACCGCATCTGCCGAATGGAGCGGCGCCATGATCGCCAGCATGGTCATGCTGTGGGCGAGGCCGCCGGTGCGGCAGCGCAGTCGCCACAGCCGCTCGTACTCGGCCAGCAGCGACGCGTATTCGCCGGCGGGCGCGGGAGCCGAGGTCAGGTAGGCCCGCATGCGCCGGGCGCCGTAGCTCAGCAGCCGGATCGTGAACCGCACCTCGGCCATGGTTCCGGTGGCGTCGCTGCCGCGCAGGTCGGCGCCGTCGAGCGCCGTGGCCTGCCGGTCCAGCTCGGCCAGCACCCAGTCCAGCGCCGCGGCGTCCACTCCCCCGGCGGCGAGCCGGGCCAGCATCGGCGCCGGGCCGAGGCACGCGGCGAGCGCCGAGCCCTCGGGCACCTGGACCGGCAGCGTCGTGTAGAGGTCGCCGACCGCCAGCATCGACCGGCCGAGCACGCCGGCCCGGTCGTCGGCGACGTGCGTGTCGATCAGCCAGGCCCAGTCGAGCTTCGCCGCCGCGGCCGGGTTCCAGGCGTAGCCGGCGGCCAGCGCGAACACGATCTGGCTGAACGCCGGCTGCTGAGTGTGGCCGTTGTCGCCCCAGTCGGCGATCACCAGGCCGCCGGCGCCGTGCCGGACCGCGGCGCGGGCGGCGTTCGCGATGGTCGCGCGGGCGTTCGCCGGCCGCCCGGCCAAGGTGTTCCAGGTGTTGGTGCCGGCGCAGAGCCAGAACGGGACGCCCCGGGCGGCCAGGGCGGCGGCCCGGTCGTCGAACGGGTGATCGGCCTCGTAGCCCCATTCCACCAGGGTCACGCCGGGTGGCAGGCCGGCCAATACGGCGGGGTTGGCCGAGGCGACGTCCGCCCACATCACCAGGTCGCGACGACGCAACACGGGTAGTTCGCGGATGCGGCGCAGCCAGTCGAGGTAGAGCTTCTGCTCGGTCTCCCCCAGCCGTACCTCGAAATGGCCCGCACCGGGCGGGGCGAACACCGCCCGCCACAGATCGAGGTTCAGGTCGAGGGGTTCGTCGAGGCCGATGTGCAGGCGCGGCGCCCGTGGCTGCAACCCGGCCAGCTGGGTGAGCCAGTCGGTGACCAGGGCGAAGGCCCGTTCGGAGCGCGGGTCGAGGGTGGCCGGCGGCTCCTCGTTACCCCGGTCGTCGTGGTAACCGCCGGGCAGTGCCGCCAGGTCCGCGTACCTGTCGTGGGTCAGCCATTTCTCGGCGTGGCCGAGGCAGTTCTGCTGCAGCAGCATTTCGATGCCGTGGTCCCGGCAGAGACCTTCGATCCGGGCAACATCGGCGGCGGTGTACGGCGTGGCATCCGCCCACACCGGCTCATGCCCGGCGTACGCATAAGTGTTCTCGAAATAAAGCTGCAACTGGTTGAGCTTCCAGTCGGCCATCGACCGGATCAGCCCGGCCAGGGTCTCGACGTGCGGCACCCGATCGCGGGACACGTCCAGCATGACCGCGCGGACCGCGACGGCGGGTGCGTCCTCGATGCGGACACACGGCACCGGCTCACCCGACCGGCGGGAGAGCCGCTCGAGTTGCCGGACGGTGGTGCGGGCGTACCGGGCGCCGGCCGCACCGCCCGCGGTGACCCTGACCCCGGTGCCATCGACCTCCAACTGGTAGGCCTGCTCGGGGAGCTGCGAGTCGTAGCCGATCCGGATCGGGCTGAGCGCACCTCGGCCGTCCCGCGGCAGGACTCGCTGCGGTGCGGGGAAGATCTCGTCGAGGATCGTCATGCGCGGGCCGCCGCGGCGACGTTCTGCAGGACCCGGGCGTGCAGGGCGGCGGCCTGCAGGCCGAGCCGGCGCAGCGCCAGCAGGCCGGCGCCGGCGACCGGAGGCGCCGCGAGGCAGGTTTCCCGCGCCCGCGGAAGCAGCGCGGTAACGGCGGCGCTCCATTCGCGGTCGAACACCGGGTTCGCGCTGAGCGCCACCCCGCCCGCCCGGACCAGGGTGAACGGCTCCGCGTCCAGGCCGAGCCGGGTGGCGACGCCGTGCACGTCCCGGGCGTGATCGCGGGCGACCGCACCGACGACCGCTGCGGCCGCGGCGTCGCCGTCGCGGGCCGCCTCGAAGACGACCGGGGCGGCATCGGCCCGCACGTCGAGCTCCCCGCGGCTCAGCGCGGCGAACAACCGGTCGGCGGAGGCGACACCGTGGAAGTCCGCCAGCGCGGAACTCAGGAGTGTGGCCGGCGCGACACCGTTGCGGGAGCGCGCCACGGCGGCCAGGGCCCGGGTCACCACGGAGATCGCGCCACCGGCCTCACCGAGCAGCTGGCCCATCGTCCGGAAGGTGTCGCCGGCCTGGTTGCGTCCGGCGGTCAGGCCGCCGGTGCCGGCGATCGACACGATGCCGGCGCCGTCCGGCGCTCCGGCGGCGAGCGCGGCGTACGCGTCATTGACCAGGTCCGGTTGCGCGGCGGGGGTGATCGCGCCGAGGGCGGGGGCGAGCCGGGTCTTGTCGTCCGGCCAGTCCACTCCCGCCATCGCGAACGTCGCGGCCACCACCCGCGCCGCCGGCCGGTCGCCGAGGGCGTCACGAGTGGCCCGGGCGACGGCGTCCGCGGCCGCCCGCACGCCGACCGCCTCCCAGTTGCCGGGTCCGGCGTGCCCGAGGCCGAGCACGTCGCCATCGAGGGTGAGCAGGCAAGCGTCGGTCTTGGTGCCGCCGGCGTCGACGCCGAGGACAAGAGCGGCGCCCGGCCGGAGGTCAGCCATCGAGGGCCGCCAGCAGGCCGCGGTTCTGCTCGCGCAGCGCGTCCCAGAGCGGCCGGACCGCCGCCGCCTCCGGCCCGAGCGGATGGGTGAGCAGGGCGAGCTGCGCCGGCTCAGGATCGCCGCTGACGACCGCCTCGATGGTGAGCAGTTCGTAGTCCTTGACCGCGCGGACCAGCGCGTCCATGTCCGGCCGCAGGGCGGCGGTGGGGATCGGCACCGCGCCGGCCGGGCTGACCGTGGCCGGCATCTCGACCACGACGTCGTCAGGGAGGCCGGGGACGGCGCCGTTGTTGCGGACGTTGACCACGTGCACGTCGCCGGTGCCGCCCGCCAGATCGGCCATCAGGGCGGCGGCGGCCTCGGAGTAGTACGCGCCGCCGCGCTCCATGAGCTCGGCCGGTTTCTCGACGAGCGCCGGATCGGCGTACCGCAAAAGCAGTTGCTCCTCGATCTTCATCACCTCGGACGCCCGGGTCGGGCTGCACGCCTGGTGCCGGATGATGCCGGAGGTGTCGTAGTAGTAGCGCAGGTAGTAGTTCGGGACGACGCCCAGCAGGCCGAGGACCTCCGGGTCGAGGCCGGGCTCGTCGTCGGTCTGCTTGCCCAGCTCGGCGCGGGCCTCGGCGAGGATGTCGGCGGTCCGGTTTTGGCCGGCGGCGGTGAAGCCGCGCACCCAGGACAGGTGGTTCAGGCCGACGTAGTCCAGGCTCAGCTCGGCGAACGGGACGCCGAGCGCCTCGGCGGCCTCGGCCCGGACGTTCCACGGCACGTTGCAGAGCCCGATCGTGTGGACTTCGGGGACGTGCCGGAGCAGGGCCTCGGTGACCAGGCCGGCCGGGTTGGTGAAGTTCAGCAGGCGGGCGTCCGGGGCCAGCTCGGCGACGGTCCGGGCGATCTCCAGCGCGATCGGGACGGTGCGCAGTGCCTTGGCGAAGCCGCCGACGCCGGTCGTCTCCTGGCCGACCAGCCCGAAGCGGCGGCCGAGCAGTTCGTCGCCGTGCCGGGCGGCCTGCCCGCCGACCCGGAACTGGCTGACCACAAAAGCCGATCCGGCGATCCCGGCGCGCAGGTCGGTGCCCCAGGAGAGATCGATGCCGCCGCCGGAGTGCGCGATCATCCGCGCGGCGAACGGGCCGACCACGCCGAGCCGCCGTTCGTCCGGGTCGATCAGGACGATCTCGGTGATCGGCAGCGACGCGCGACGGTCCAGAATGCCGTCGATCAGTTCGGGGGTGTAGGTCGAGCCGCCCCCGACGACGCAGAGCTTCACGGTGTTACCTCGAATCGGAAGAAGTTGGTGGAGAGCGTGGCGCCGTCCGGTCCGGCCAGGACGGCCTCGATTCGGTAGGTGCCTTCGGGCAGCCGCATCGGCCCGGCCTGCAGGACCCGGCGGGCGTCGGTGGCGAGCACGTGCGTGGTGGCCGCGCCCGGCACCGTGACGTGGGCGTGCACCCGCAGCATGTTCAGGTTCGCCGCGACTGCCAGCGCGACGTCGCCGTCGACCCGCTCGGTGGTCAGCTCGGAGAGCCACTGGCTGCCGATGTAGTTCGACCCGCGCAGGAAGACCGGCCGGCCGTTGAGCCGCCAGACCCAGCCGCTGTCCCGCCGGATCTCGCGAAGGCCGACCGGCCGTCGGTCGAGCTCGGTGCGCCCGGCGCCGTCGTCGATCCACACGGTCAGGTCGTAACGGTGCGGTTCACCGTGGTCCCAGGTCCACCACAGGTGCGGCTGCGCGACGATCCCACTGATCTCGAGGTGGTTGACGCCGGGCTCGAGCCAGGTCTCGGTGAACAGGTCCCGCACCGAGCCGTCGCACGGGTCGGTGAGGGTCAGGCCCACGGTCGCCCACTTCGGCCGGTCGCCGCGCAGCTCCACCGCGGGCGTGGCGACGACCCGCGCATCGGCACCGGTCAAAGAGCAGGAAAAACCAAGACCACTGATGGTGTACGCGTCGAGCCGCCGCAACCGCACCCCGCCCCACACGCCGCCCGAACTGCGTTCCTGCCCGCGCGGCCCCCAACCGCCCGGGCGCGCGTCGTGATGGCCGAAGACGCCGCGCAGCGCGTGCTTGGTGTGCGGGAACGCGGTGCCGTACTCGTCGCGGGGCACGGTGACGACCACGGTCAGCTCGTGTTCGCCGGACCCGGCCGGCACGTCGACGGTGAACGGCGCGAACCCGCCGATGTGCGCCCCGATCGGCTCGCCGTCGAGGTGCACCGCTGCGGCATAGTCGACGCCGTCGAACTCCAGCCGGACGCCGTGCCCGGCCCAGTCGTCCGGGATCCGGATCGGGCGGCGGAACTCCACCGGCCCGATCGGGTCGAGACCGGCGAGCCACCAGCTGCACGGCAGCTCGATGGGCGCCCACGGGCCGTCGCCGGTGCTGCACTCCCAGGTCCCGGCCAGGTCGATGATCATCCTTTGACTCCGGACAGGTTGACACCCTCGATGAAGGCCTTCTGGGCGAAGAGGAAGAGCACCATGATCGGCAGCACGAACAGGGCGCAGGCGGCCAGCGTGAGGTTGCCCTCGCCGAGCTTCCCGGCCTGGCTCTGGAACTGCTGGATGCCGACCGCGAGGGTGTAGTGGTTCTCGTCGTTGAGATAGAGCAGCGGCCCGAAGAAGTCGCTCCAGGCGAACAGGAACTGGAACAGGGCGACCGACATGATGGCCGGCTTGGCCATCGGCGCGGCCATCCGCAGCAACAGCCGCCACTCCCCCGCGCCGTCGATCCGGGCCGCGTCGAGCACGTCACCGGGCAGGGTCAGGAAGAACTGCCGCAGCAGGAAGATGCTGAACGCGTCGGCGAAGAACGACGGCACGGTCAGTGGCAGGAACGTGCCGATCCAGCCGAGCTTCGAGAAGATCTCGTACTGCGGCATGAACGTCACCTGGTACGGCAGCATCATCGTGGACAGCACCAGGGCGAAGACCGCTCCACGGCCGCGCCAGCGCAACTGGGCGAAGGCGTACGCGACCGGCACCGTCGAGACGACCGTGCCGATCGTGCTGACCAGGCAGATCAGCAGGGTGTTGCCGAGATAGCGCAGCAGCGGGATCCGGACGAACACCTCGCGATAGTTGGACCACTGGAAGTCGCGCGGCCACAGCGCCGCGGTCTTCACCTGGTCCATCGGCATCAGCGACTGGAGCACCAGGTAGAGCAGCGGCAGGGTGAAGATGGCCGCGAAGCCGATCAGCACGGAATGCTCGGCGACGGCGACCAGGAATCTGCGGCTTCGCATCAGGCCTCCCCGGCACTGGTGTGCACCCACCGTTTGCGCGACACCGTCACGAGCGCGGTCAGCACAAGAGTCATCAGGAACATCACCCAGGCCATCGCCGAGGCGTAGCCGACCCGGTTGTGCTGGAACGCGTTCAGCTGCATCAGCGGATAGGTGAGCAGGGAGCCCTCCGGGGCGCCGGGTGGCGCCTGCGGGCCGGCGGCGGCGCTGCTGCTGATGTACGCCTCGTCGAACGACTGCAGCACCCCGATCAGTCCGGTCACCAGGATGAAGAAGGTGACCGGCGAGACCATCGGGAAGGTGACGTGGCGGAACTTGGTCCACGGCCCGCCGCCGTCCAGCTCCACCGCCTCGTACAGGGTGCGCGGGACGTTGAGCAGGCCGGCCAGCAGGATCAGCATGGTGTCGCCGACCGACCAGATCGAGATCAGCGTCAGGGCCGGCTTCGACCAGTTCGGGTCGAAGAACCACAGCGGCGGATGGCTCACCCCGAGGGCGTGCAGCAGCCGGTTGACCGGGCCGTACTCCGGTTGCAGCAGGAACGTGAACAGCAGCGCGCCGGCCACCGACGGCACCAGGGTGGGCAGGTAGTAGAGCACCCGGTAGATGCCGGCCCCGCGCCGTTTGGTGGCGAGCAGCCCGGCCGTCACGAACGCGACCAGCATCCGCAGCGGCAGCCCGACCGCGGCCAGGAACAGCGTGTTACGCAGGGCGTGGCCGAAGTTGGGGTCCTTGGTGAACAGGTAGGTGTAGTTGTCCCAGCCGATCCACTGCGGGTCGACGGTGCCGAACGAGTAGCGGGTGAACGAGTAGTAGGCCGAGATGACGATCGGGTACGCGGTGAGGGCGGCGAAGCCGATCAGCCAGGGCGACAGCATCGACACCACCAGCACCGCGCGCCGGCCTTTCGCCCGGTTCATGGGCCGACGGACCCATCGATCTGGCCCTGCACCTCGGTCTGCACCTTGGTCAGGCCGGCGGGCAGATCCGCGACCTTGCCGTTGAGGTAGGACTCCTCGAACGCGGCCAGCGGGTCGGCGGCGACATCGCCGGCGGCCGAACTGCCCAGGACGACGGCCCTGCCCGACGACGCGAGGTCGAGGAACGGCTTCCACTGCGGGTCGGCGCGGCGCGGGTCGAGCGCGATGGCGCTCTTCAGGGCCGAGATGTTGGCGACGTAACCGTTGAACGTGGCGAGGTCGGTCGTGTCGGTGGCCATGCACTTGATCAGCGCCCACGCCTCGGCCGCGTGCTTCGAGCCGGTCGGGATGGCCAGGCCGTTGCCGGAGATCGGGGTGACGTTCTCACCGGTGGCGACGCCGTCCGGGCCGGGCATCGGCACGACACCCCAGTTCTTCCTGCCGCCGTCGTAGCGCTTCGGGTAGGCCGCGAGCCACTCCCCGTCGTAGGCCATCGCGACCTTGCCGGCGAGCCACGGGTTCTTCGCCGAGTCGAACTCGCCGAAGGTGGCCTTGAAGGTGCGCAGCTGCTGCGGGGTGTAGGTGGTGTAGAAGGACTTCTCCCACTCCAGGAAGGCCTGCAGCTTCCCGCCGGTGGCGAAGACCGCCGACTTGCCGTCGGCGCCGTAGATGTCGCCACCCCAAAGTGCGGCGTAGTTGCTGAGATACGAGCCGGCGTAGTCGGGCAGGAAGCCGACGCGGGCGAGCGAGCCGTCGGCGTTGCGCTTGGTCAGCTTCGCGTTGATCGCGTCGATCTCGGCCAGGGTGGTGGGCGGCTTGTCGAAGCCGGCCTCCTTGAGCAGGTCGACGTCGTAGAAGAGGCCGTAGACGTCGAAGGCGTACGGGATCGTGTAGTGCTTGCCGCCGAACGTCGACAACCGCTCGGCGGCCGGTACGAACTGGGTCCAGTCGATCTGGTCGCGGCTCGCCACCTCGTCGAGGGGCTGGAGCAGCTTCTGCTGGGCGGCCTGGCCGAGGCTGCCCGGATCGCGGTACTCCATCGCGTCCGGCGGATTCCCGGCGGTGATCGCGGCCAGGGCGACCTTCTCCAGTTCCTCCTTGGGCACCAGGTTCACGGTCATCCACGGATACTTCTTCTCGCACGCGGCGACCAGCGGTTTGAAGGCGGTCAGCTCCGCCCCGGACCATGCGGTCCAGAGCTCGAGGGTGGTGGGGGCGTGCTGCTCGGTCACGGTGTCGGTGAGGCCGGAGGCCGGTTTGTCGCTCGTGCACGCGGCGGCCAGCAGCGTGCCGGTCAGGGCGGTGGCGACGGCCGCCAGCCGCCGGAATCGGGCTGTCACACGCTTCTCCTCAAGGATCGGGGCAGCGCCGGGCCACCCAACGGCGGATGGCCCGGCGGCGCGGGGTCTACTCGGCGGGGGCGGCCGTGCAGGGCTGGGCGTTGCAGACGTCGACGACGGTGCCGGTCCGCATGAACACGGACTTCTGCTGCCGCGCCTTGGCGTCGTGCCGGGGATCCTCGTGCGGGTCGTGGCCCTGGGCCGCCTCGCTCGGCGGGGTGTTGGTCAGCGGCGGGGCGCCGGTGCCGCTGTCCCAGACGACCATGGCGGATCCGGCGTACGGATAGCTGGTGATCTTGTTGATGCCCCAGAAGGGCGTGACGTCGGTGCTGCGCCCGGCAGCCAGCGGCTTGGCCGGCACCCGGGCCCCGAGCGTGCGGGCCTCGACGTCGGCGGAGACGTTGGCCACCTGGTGGTCGCCGAACGCGACGTGCATCAGCACCCGTTTGGCCGGCGAGGCGGCCAGAGTGGCGGCATACCCGTTGGTCTCGCCCCGGTCCCACTGCATCTGCAGCAACGAGAGCAGCACCTGCTGGTCCAGCTTGTCCGGGAAGGCGACGTCGATGATCTGCTGGAAGGAGGCGAAGTCCGAACTGCGGTTGAGCAGCAGGCTGTAGTTCATGCCGGTGACGCCGAGCACGCCGTACTTGAGGTCGGGCGAGCTCGCCACCAGCGCGCCGCCGACGATCCCGCCCTGGCTGTTGCCGTCGTAACTGAGCCCGGCGCTGGTGTCGATCACCGGCTTGCCGGCCGCGTTCTGGAACGCCGGGTTGCCGGTGAGGCCACCGGCGGCGGTCATCGCCCGGCCGACGAACATCGCGTTGAGCAGCCCCTGGCGCATCCGGTCCGGGATCGCCTGGAACAGGCTGGGACCGGCCAGGGCGAGCGAGAGGACGGCGGTGTCGTCGTCGGCCATGCCGATCCACGGCGTCGCGCAGAAGGTGAAGTTGTGCTCGGACGCCATCGCCTCGACGTTGTCCGCGGTCACCTCGTTCGCGCTGCCCAGCAGCCCGTGGCCGTAGAGTGCGGCGTTCGACGGGGTGACCAGCGCGGTCCGCGGGATCACGCAGGTGAACAGCGCCTTGACGGTGCGCCCGAGCAGGACGGCCGGCAGCCCGTCGGCGCCGCGGGTCAGCGTCGACCCGGCGATCCCGTTGGGCAGGGTCAGATAGTTCGGCACCGTCACGTAGCCCTCGATCCGCCGGGCGATCTGCGGATTCTCGGTGGTGGTGTACTCGGTGACCGAGGTCAGCGTGTACGACGGGGCCGCGCCTTTCAGGTTGGCGAAGGACTGGTCGCGCATCTTGGCCAGATCACCGGTCAGGTTCTGCTCGCTGGCGACGGTGAAGCCCCAGGCGAGGTACAGATCTGCGCGGGCGACGCCGGCCGCGGTCAGGGTGCCGAAGACCGGTTCCAGCTGCTGCTGCCGGGAGCGCAGCGCATCAGAGGCCGCCAGCGTGGCGCCGCGGACCTTGCTGAACGCGGCCGACGGGGCGAGCTTGACGCCGGCGCTGTTGACCAGGTTGCGCAGGCCGACGGCGTACGAGTGGCCGGGGGTGAAGTTCTTGGCGGGCCGGATGATCAGCGCCTGGCGCGCGGTGTTGGTGGTGTTGGCGTCCAGCTCGGCCCAGTACGGCCAGCGTTCGCCGGTCGTCATGTCGACCAGCACCGCCGGCGCGTTCGCCGACAGGGACGTGGCGATGTCGGTGATCGGGGCCAGGCCGGACCGGGTCGCGCTGACCCCGGGCGCCACCGTCATCACCGCGGAGCCGGGCGAGAAGCCGTCACTCCGATTCCAGCCGTCCGGGTTGGTCGTCGCACCCAGGGAGTTCACCGGCAGCGTGGCGGCGGTGAAGTTGACCCGCCGGCCGGTCGCGCTGGTGGCGTCGTAGCGGGTGTTCCAGTCGTTCGGGAAGGGCAGCAGGCACGCGACCGGGTCGATCGGGTCGCAGGTGCCGTTGCCACCGGCCAGTTTGGTGAAGGTCACGTGGGTTGCCGTATCCGCCTGGGCGCTGGTGCTGGGCAGGACGCAGAGGACCGCGGCGAGCGCGACGGTCAGGGCCCGCCTCATGCCGGGTGCGCCGCGAGGTAGTCGCCGATGATCTGGGCGAACGCGGCCTCGCCGGCCTTGTTCGGGTGCAGTGGCGCAGCCAGGCCGCTCGGGATGTAACCCTCGATCCACTTGGTGGCGGCGTCCGCGCAGGCGTCGTGCCCGGCGCTCGGTGTGCGCAGGTCGACGTACTCGGCCCGGTGCGCGAGCGCGGTGGCCTTGATCGTCGCGTTCATCGAGTCGACCTTGGCCTGCAGGTAGTTGGCGTCGGTAGGAAGCACCGGGACGCTCGGCCAGCACCCGTTCGGGCGCAGGTAGAGGCCGTAGCCGGTGAGCACGACCCGGGCCTTCGGCGACTTGGCGTGGATCTGGTCCAGGGCGGTGGCCAGCTTCACGCCGAACTGGGCGATCACCTGCTCTTCGCTGTCCACGCCGTTGACGACGTACCGGTCGCGGCACAGCTTGCCGCCGAGGATGACCGGCAGCAAGTTGACGCAGTCACCGGCGACGCCCACCAGGCCGGTGTCGTTGCCGCCGATCGTCATGGTCACCAGGGTGGTGCCGGCGCTCAGCGCGTCGAACTGCGGCGGCGCGTCCGGATAGGTGATGCCGCCGGGATTGCGCTGCTGGGCGGTGGTGAAGTGGATCGTGCCGGCCGAATCGCAGCTGACATCGGTGAATGAGGAAGCACCCAGTCGTTTGGCGAGAAGGTGCGGATAGTTGATGGCCGAACGCGAGCAGCCCAGATCTTCCTGCGGAAGAATGAGCGGCCCGGAGGCGAAAGAATCGCCCATGGCGACATAAACCTGGGCGGGTACGGCGGCATTTGCCGGAGTGGCGATAAACGTTCCGAGACAGGCGACGGCGATGGCGGCCAGCCGGCGGGCGGTTGAATAGACCATCCGAGAACCTCTGTTCCGCGATGGGATGTGGTGGATAACATCCTGCGAAGCGCGGGACTCGGTGTCTGTGTGATGCGAGGCAGAATCCGGCGGGCGCGGTTGTGACGGATCACAAGACGGGTGGGATGATGACAACCTCCGGTTCGGCATTCCAGCAATCCGAGCTCGGGCCTTGGATGTGGCACCGGGTCGTCCCGCTGACCGAACAGGTCGTCGAGCGGATCCTCGCGGAAATACCGTTCTATCGGGAGCTGCCCCGCGAACAGATGCAGGTCGATATCGCCAATATCGTCAGCCTGAATCTGCGCATGCTGGCCCGGCTGCTGACCGAAAGCCGCGAGGCGACCGACACCGAATTGGACCCGCAGCGCGAATCGGCCCGCCACCGCGCCGAGGAAGGGGTGCCGCTCGGCGCGGTTCTCTCCGCCTACCACCTGGGCACGGCATTGGCCTGGGACGAGGTGGTCGGCCGGTTCGGCTCGGCCACCCTCAACGAGCTGAACCCGGTCCTCTCGATCTTCCACGACTATCTGCGAGCGCTGGTCGAGGCGGTGTCCGCGTCCTACATCGAGGAGCGGCAGATCCTCGACCACCACGAGCAGAACAGCCGGCGCGCGCTGCTGGCCGCGCTCACCGACGGCACCGACGTGGAGGCCGTCGCCCAGCGGACCGGACTGCGACCCGCCGAGCGCTACCTGGTGCTGACGCTGGCGATCGGCCGGCACGCCGACGAGATCGAGGGCAGCCCCGGCGCCCGGGTCGCGGCCCAGCGCAAGGTCCGTCGCATCCAGACGACTTTCGAGAACGCCTCCGACCAGCCGGTCCTGACGCTCGTCGAACAGACCGCCGGCACCGTGCTGCTGCCCCTCGCCGCCACCCCGATGACCTGGGCCGACGCGGTCGTGCTGATCGCCCGCGTGCAGCAGGCGGCGGGCGCGGTGATCCTGGCCGGCGGGCTCTTCGCGGACCGGGCCGGGGTGACCGAGGCGATCGCGCTGTCCGCCGGCGTCGCCGACGTCGCGGCCCGGTCCGGCCGCACCGAGGGTCTGTTCCGGCTCGAGGACCTGCTGCTGGAGTTCCAGCTGTCCCGGCCAGGCCCGGCCCGCACGATGCTCGCGGCCCGGCTCGCCGGCCTCGACGACCATCCCGACGTCGAGCACACGCTGCGCACCTACCTGCGGCTTGGCCAGGACCGGCGGGCCACCGCGAACGCGCTGCACCTGCACCCGAACACGGTCGACTACCGGCTGCGCCAGGCCGGCAAGCTGACCGGCCTCAACCCGGCGGCGGCCGGCGAACTGATGCACATCCAGGCCGCCTTCATCAGCCGCGACACCGAACGGGCCGACCAGCCGAGCTGACGGCGCGTCCTCCGATTCGCCGTGCCCGGACGCTGATCAGGCCTGCCGGTCGCCGGTGGGGGTCAGCCGCCCGAGGAGCTCGACGAGCCGGGCGAGATCATCGGTCGACCAGTCCCGAGTGCGGGCGTAGAACTCCCGGCCACGCTCCTCGAGCGCCGCGGCGACCCGTTCGCGGCCCTCGGCGCTCAACTCAACGATGATGCTGCGCCCGTCGCCCGGAGCCGGCGAGGCGTCGAGCAGGCCGAGCGTCCGCATCTTGCGGATCAGGGTGCTGGTGGAGCTGCGGTCCATGCCGACCGCCTCGGCGACGTCACTGGGGCGGGCCGGCCCGAAGGCGTAGATCCAGCGGGCCAGGTGGAAGGCGGCCGGCTGAAGCTGCGGGTGGAAGTGCGCGGCGCTGCGCTCGCTCAGCGCCCGGGCGCCTCGCCGCGATCAGCCTCGCGCACCAGGGCGCTCACGCCTCCGCCACGAGATCGGCGCCGACGTTTTCCTCGGCGACTTCACCCGGCTCGACGACGTGCGGCGCGTCGGGCAGGAGATCGCCGTGAGATCCGCTTCGCCGGCGCACTCGAGAAGGTCCTCACCCGGCTCGGGATCGGCGACCCGGCCCGCGGCGCCGGCCTCATCGTCGCCCTCGCCACCGGCCCCGCCTTCACCGGGCGCTCCGGCGGCTACTACACCGTCCGCGGCACGCGCCAGATCCAGCCTGCCCCGCCCGGCAACGACCCGAATCTGCAGGCCGAACTCTGGGACGAGACCCAGCGCCTGCTCGAAGCCGAGTGACTCCTCGGCGAGGGCCCAGCTGGGAGTCAGGGCTGGAGCACCAGCTTGCCGAGGCCGTGGCCGCGCTCGCTGCGGCGGTGGGCCTCGGCGCCTTCGGCGAGCGGGAACACCTGCTGGACCGGCAGGGTGAACCTGCCCTTCTCGTGCAGGTCGACGGCCAGTTGCAGCGCCTGCCAGTAACGCCGCTCGGCGCCCGTGGTGAATCGCACGCCGAGTTCGGCCGCGGCGGGTTCCGCCACGACAGTGATGACCCGTTCGGCGGCGCCGGTGAGCGCGATCAGGTCGGGCAACGCCTCCCGGCCGGCAGCGTTCAGCGCGCGGTTCACTCCCGGCGTCCGAGCGCGGACCCGCTCGATGAGCCCGGCGCCGTAGCGGGTGGGGGTGATGCCCAGGCCGGCCAGGAAGGCGTGGTTGTGGTCGCCGGCGGTGCCGATCACCGATGCCCCGCGGGCCATGGCGAACTGCGAGGCGGCGAGTCCGACCGCTCCGGCGGCGCCGTTGACCAGCACGACGTCGCCGTCCGCGACACCGAGAAGATCGACGGCACGAAGTCCGGTCTCTGCCGCCGAAGGCAACACTGCCGCCTCCGCCCACGACAGGCCGGTCGGCCGGTACGCCCACGCGGTCGCGTCGAGCAGGGCGTATTCGGCCGAAGCGCCGGTCGCGGTGCTGCCGAAGATCTCGTCTCCGATGTACGCCCCCGTGACGCCCGGGCCGATCTCGTCGACTACGCCGGCAGCGTCCTGGCCCGGGATGTGCGGCAGGGAGAGCCGGTGAAAGGCAGCGCTCGCGCCGCTGCGAATCTTCCAGTCGACCGGGTTGACCGCGGCCGCCCGCACCCGGATCCGGACCTGGCCTGGGCCGGGCACCGGCCGGTCCACCCACCCGACGCGCAGCACGTCGGGCGGGCCGTAGCTGTCGAAGAGCAGCGCGCGCATGGTGCTCACGCGTACATCAATCCGCCGTCGATGAGCAGGCCGGTGCCGGTGATGAAGGCGGCCTGGTCGGAGAGCAGATAGGCGACCGCCTGCGCCACCTCCTCCGGCGTGCCCAGGCGGCCCATCGGGATGAGATCGGCCCACTCGCGCTGGGTCTCCGCGGGGAACGACGCCATCCCCGGCGTCGCGATCGTGCCGGGGCACACCGCGTTCACCCGGATGTTGCGGCGGGCGTAGGTCAGCGCCGCGTTCTTGGTCAGGCCGATCACGCCGTGCTTGGCCGTGGTGTACGCGGCCATGTCCGGCGCGTTCTTCAGCCCCGCGTTCGAGGCCATGTTCACGATGCTGCCGTGCCCGGCCTCGACCATCACCTTCAGTTCGGCGCGCAGGCACAGGAACGTGCCGCGCAGATCGATGCCCATCACCTGGTCCCAGACCTCGATCGGCATCTCGTGCAGGTCACCCGGGTGGTGGCCGATGCCGGCGTTGTTCACCGCCAGATCCAGACCGCCGAGGAACTCCACCGAGCGGGCGAGCAGCTCGTCCACGCTCGTCGCGTCGGCGACGTCCGCGATCACCGCGGTCGCCTGGCCGCCGGCGGCGAGGATCTCCTCGACCGTGCCCTTCGCGCCCTCGTCGGAGATGTCCGACACCACCACCCGCGCGCCCAGGGACGCGAGGTGCAGCGCGGTGGCCCGGCCGATGCCGGCGCCGGCGCCGGTGACGAGGACTCCCGAACCTTCAAAACTCATGGCCGTACCGCCTTAACCATTAAGTGCACCAGATCGGTGACGTAATACGACGGTAATCCCGGCACCACGATTTATGCAACCACTCCGGTAACAGATATCCTGGGTGCATGAACACCGCACCCGCCCGCGGCCGGCCCCGCGATCCCGCGGTCGACGAACGGATCGTCCGGGCCGCGGCCGAGGAGCTCGCCGACACCGGCGCCACCGCCTTCAGCCTCAACTCCGTCGCCGCCCGCGCCGGGGTGGCGAAACGCAGCATCTACAGCCGCTGGCCGGACCGCGCCGACCTGATCATCGCGGCCCTGCAGTCCCTCTCGGTCGGCCTGGCCCCACCCCGGACCGGCACGCTGCGCGGCGACCTCGAAAACCTCTTCGACCAGATCGCCGACACCCTCTCCGAGCCACGGCAATCGATCCTGGCCCGCTACGCCACCGAACTGTCCGACCACCCCGAGCTGTACGCGGTCTTCCAGCGCGACGTGATCGACCAGGCCATGGCGGTCATCGAGGACGCCCTCGTCGACGCCCGCCGCCGCGGCGAGATCCGCGCCGACGCCCCGCTGCCGCTGGTGGCGGAGGTCTTCGTCAGCGCGATCTTCGGCCGCAGCGGCTACGCCCGCCACACCCGGCCCGGCCACTTCCCGCAGATGAAGGACGGCCTGGTCGGACTGACCATGAACGCGCTGCGGACCCGCCCGGTCAGCTGACGGCGCCCGCGCCGGTCTCCTGTTGCTGGAGACCGGCGCCCACTGCCGAGCGTGCCCCAGGTCGCGGCCCGGACCGTCGCCCGCAGCGTCGACCCACTGGCGAGGCTCAGCGTCGCGACCTTGGACAACGAGTAACTCTGACCACTGCCCAGCGCGACATCGGCCGTCAACGAGTAGCTGCCCTGCGCCGCCCACTCACTGACCTGACACGGACCACCGGAAGCACCCCCGGCACCCCAGCCGTGCCACCGGACTCGAACCCCTCGAGCAACCCGCTCGAGCCTGATCCCGAACCTCCGGAGGTCAGCAGGGGCGTCAGCGCCGGGTACCACTTGTCGGAGATCTTGACGTTGCCGCTGTCGTTCGGATGGACCCCGTCGGTCGTGTTCGAGCCGGTGCTGAAGCCACTCCACTGGTCAACGACGGTGATCGGCGACGCCGAGGTGCTCTTGCCGCTTGCCCAACCCGGGATGGCGTTGTTGAGGTTGATCACCCGTTGCCCGCAGTCCGAGCAGCCGCTGGGGTTCATCGGGAGGATCTTCGCCACGAGAATCTTCATGGCTGATTTACTGGCCCGCATCTGGTCGACGAGCTTGCTGTAGGCGGCCAGGATCGTGCTGGGCGACAGCCGAGCGTGCCGACGAAGTCGACGCCGGTGTAGCCGTTGCCCTGTTTTCGCATGACTTCACCTCCACCGACGAGTGCTAGATGGCCGGGACGTTCACCCAGAAACGGGTGTCGTCGGTGCGGTAGCGCGAACTGGAGTTGATCTGGTCGCGGATCCAGTAGACGGCGTTGCGGTAGTTCGCGATGTCCTGAGTGTTCGGGTTGCTCAGGCCGGTCTGGCCGTTGCGGTGGCCGGCGAACCAGGTGTACTCGCCCCACTTGTTCTGGGCCGCGTGCCGGACCTGGATGTCCCAGCTGAGGTTGCTGTTCAGGGCGGCGCCGGCGTTCCACTCGTTCGGCCCGTAGCCGCTGTACTGCGAGACGGACTGGCGGATCATGTACCAGTTCTGCTTGAAGATGCCGAAGTTGGCGGCGTCACCGGACTTCCCGTCCCCGTACGTGTAATCGGTCGTCATCCGCTCCGTCTCGAGCATGGCGATGGCGAGGTCGAGCACGGTGCCGCCGTTGTTCAGCACCGCTTGCTTCCGGCTGCCCAGGCCGGAGACCGTGTACGAACCACGGTCCGCGGCCCGTGCGGGCGCCGGGGCGACGAGCATGGCGGCGAGGACGACCAGGCCCAGGGCAAGCAGTCGTCTCATGGGGGATCTCCATTCTCCGGACCGCACCGGTGGATGCGCGGTCAGCTGATGGTCATGGCATCGATGTCCTGTTGCTGGTTGCCGCCGATGTAGAGGTTCACGGTCCGCACGTCGGACAGGCCGGGGCAGCCCGCGGCGACGGCGGTGAGGTCGAGCTCGAAGTAGCCGGGCCGGGCGGCCGCGGGCTTGGCGTCGCCCTGGCACCACACGCTGTCCGGTCCGGTCTGGAACGAGACGGCGAAGGAGCCGTTGGCCGAGGGTGAGGCGAAGCTCAGCGTGCTGCGAGTGGTGAGGTCGGCCGGCGCCGGCAGGGACGCGCCGAACCAGCCGCCGTCGGTGCCGGTCAACCGCAGCCCCTGTACGCCGTCGGCGTGGAACGCGGTCGTGGTGGCCACCGTCCCGGCGGCCGGGTTGAAGCTCGCCGGCCCCCAGCCCTGGGTGCTGTCCTCGAAATCGAACAGGGTCTGCTCCGGGAGTGGTTGCGGTTTCACGGTGACGGTGACGGTCGCCCGGTTGGACCTGCGGCCGAGGGAGTCGGCGATCGTGTAGGTGACGGTGGCTCGCCCGGTGAAACCGTCGGCGGGTGTGAAGGTCACGGTGCCGTCGGCGCCGGCCGTGAAGGTACCTCCGGTGGCGTCGGGATTCAGCCTGAGGGTGCGCGGGTCGAGCCGCCGGGCGGGCAGGTAGACGATGTCGTTGCCGACGACCTGGAGCGACGCGCCCGTTCCGTATTCGACGGTGGCGGTGTCGTCGTCCGCGACCGGGGCGAAAGTGAGCGCCCGGCCCTGCATCCGCCGGCCGAAGTTGCTGATCGTGGTGCACACCGGACTCGGGCAGTAGACCGTGAAGCCGTCGTAGTCGCCGTAGAGGCTGCCGTCGTCGAGCCGGTCAGAAAGGATCCAGTACAGCGCGCCGTTGGTGCCGGAGGCGTACGCCGCGTCGGTCCAGCGCTGGTAGACGGTGTTGCGGGTGGCCTTGTCGCGGTAGCCGAACTCGCCGAGCATCACCGGCTTGCCCACCTGACGCGCGGCGCGGGCGTGGTCGAGGATCCACTGGGTGCCCCAGTCCGCGGTCTTGCCCCAGCCGTCCGGATAGAGGTGGTAGCTCATCACGTCGATGTTGCGCAGCCGGGCCAGCCGGACGGTGTCGACGCCCTCGCCGCCGTTGCGGGTCCAGTCGTCCCCGCCGGGCTGGTCGGCGAAGAAGCCCTCGTCGCCCACGCTGATCAGGTGTTTGCGGTCGACCGAACGGATGAAGGTCGACATCTCGTCGGCCCAGGCGGTGATCGTGTCGGTGGTGCAGGCCGCCGACCGGGGGTACTTGCCGGAGCCGACGCAGCGCGGCTCGTTCGCGAGCTCCCACGTCATGATCGTCGGGTCGTCCCGGTACTTCACGCCGGTGATGCTGTTGGTCCGGTCGAGCAGGTGGGCGATGTAGTCGCGGAACCAGCCGCGGATGCGGGCGTCGGTGTAGAAGTCGTCGTGGTGGCTGCCGCCGGCCCACTCGACGTATTTGTCCATGCCGCCGAAGTCGCCCCAGTTGTTGGTGAACGGGATGACCAGCTTCAGGCCGTCCTGGCCGGCCCGGGCGATCACCGCGTCCAGGCGCGCCAGCCCGTCGGCGCCGTCGTTGTATCCCGGATGCCCGGAACCGTCCCAGTACTGCAGGTAGACCCCGTTCTGGCTGCCGGCCGTCGGGTTGCTGCCGTCGGCCGTGCCGGTGTCGAACCAGCCCCACGTGCGCATCACCTGGAAACCGGCGGCGGCCGCGGTGTCGAGGACGTTGTCGCGCGCCGCCGGCGACTGGTAGTGCAGGTAGTAGTTGTTCGTCCCGGCGAATCGGAACGGTTTGCCGTGCAGACGGAGGTCGGCGCCGGCCCTGGTGACGAAGGCCGGGGCGACACCGGTCGGGACGGCCGCGCCGGTGAGGGCGAGAAGCACGGCCGCGCCGAGCGCGAGGTATCGCATCTTCATGGATTGCTCCAGAGCAGGTACTGGGAGAGAGGACTTCCGCAGAATCTAAACCTGCTTAAGTTAGCCGTCAAGCTGGGAAAATAGTCAGACTTCAATGAAAATGGCGTCAACGAGAAAGGCCGGTGCTTTCCCGTCGGCGAATTCGGATCGGCGGCCCGGCGTGGTCGTGCGGCGCGACACCGCGGAGCGCCTCCAGGACGGCCCGGCCCAGTGTCAGGCCGTGCTCGTGGACGTCGATGCTGAGCGCCGACATCGGCGGGACGGCCAGTTCGCACAGTGGCGAGTCGTCGCACGCCAGCAGGCTCACCTGGCCGGGCACCGCCAACCCGGCCCGGATCAGGTCCTGCTCGGCGGCCACCGCCATGACGTCGTTGTCGAAGATGACCGCGCTCGGCCGCGGGTCGCCGGTCAGCAGGTCGTGAACGCCGCGTATGCCGGCCTCGGCGCTGTAGTCGGCCTCGATCACGCGGATGCCGACGCCGTTCCGCTCGCCCGCGGCGCGCATCGCCGAGGATCGCTCGGCCGTGTGCACGAGGTCGGCCGGCCCGGTGACCCGGCCGACCACCCGATGACCGAGCGACGCCAGCAGGTCCATCGCCGCGGTGATGGCGCCGGCGTCGTCGGTCACCACCCGGTGGAAGGACGAATCGGCGCCGTGCCGGCCCGCGAGCACCGCCGACAGGCCGATCCCGGCGAGTTCGGCCGGACGGATGTCGTCACCCACCAGGTTCACGACGACCACGGCCTCGACCGTGCGATCGGCGGCCCACCGGCGGTAGGTGGCCAGCTCCGCATCCAGATCGGGCACGACCAGCAGCAGGACGGTGGCGCCGTGCGGCGTCAGGGCTTCCTCCATGCCGGCGATGAGCTCCATGAAGAACGGCTCGACGCCCAGCCGGGCCGCACGCCCGGTCAGCACCAGCCCGATCAGGCCGCCGGTCATGCTCACCTCCTGGCATTTCACGGTTATGGCCGAGTGGGCGATCGCCTAGCATTCTTAAGCACCTGAAGAATGCCGTCAACGAGATGGGGGGCGCGATGCGCGACGGGCTGGTGCACCTGAGCGCCGCGGACGTGAGCGTGCTGATCGACTGTCGCGGACCGGGCCTGCCCACGGTCGCGCATTGGGGTCCGCTCCTTTCGGACACCGCCCCGGAACGCCTCGCGGATCTGGTGGTCGCCACCGCGCCGCAGCCGATCGGCTTCTCCGCGGACTCGCCCGTCCCGGTGTCGCTGCTGCCCGAGCAGTCGGCCGGCTGGCTGGGCTTCCCGGGGCTGGCCGGCCATCGCGACGGGCGGTCGTGGTCCACCGCCTTCGTGGTGACCGGCGTGCGCCGCGACGAACCCGGCGCCGTGCTCGTCACCGCCCACGACGAGGACGCCGGACTGGCCCTGGAACTCGAGTTCGAACTTCACCGCAGCGGCGTGCTGCGCACCCGCGCCGGGCTCACCAGCACCCGGCCCGGCCGGTACTGGCTCGAGCATCTGGCCCTGCTGCTGCCGGTGCCCGAGGAAGCCGTCGAACTGCTCGACTTCACCGGGCACCACCTGCGGGAGCGATCGCCGCAGCGGACCGCGTTCACCCATGGCCTGCGCGCCCGGGAGAACCGGACCGGCCGCACCGGCTACGACGCCGCACACGTCCTCTGCGCCGGGACGGCGGGCTTCGCGAACCGCCGGGGTCAGGTCTGGGGTGTGCACACCGCGTTCTCCGGCAACTCCCGGACGATCGCCGAACGGACCTTCCACGGGCGGTCGGCGCTGGGCGGCGGAGAGCTCCTGCTGCCCGGCGAGGTCGGCCTGGCGGCCGGCGAGAGCTACACCAGCCCCTGGGTGTACGGGTCGTACGGCGCCGACGGGCTGGACGAGTTGTCCGGCCGGTTCCACGAGTTCCTCCGGGCCCGGCCGGGGCATCCGAGGACGCCGCGCCCGGTGGTCGTCAACACCTGGGAGGCGGTCTACTTCGACCAGAGTCTCGACCGGCTGACCGGGCTGGCGAAGGCGGCCGCGGCGGTCGGGGCGGAGCGGTTCGTCCTGGACGACGGATGGTTCGGCTCGCGCCGCGACGACACCTCAGGGCTGGGTGACTGGGTCGTCTCCGCCGACGTGTGGCCCGACGGGCTCGGGCCGCTCATCACCGCCGTACAGCAGATGGGCATGGATTTCGGTCTTTGGGTGGAGCCGGAGATGGTCAACCCGGACAGTGACCTGGCCCGGGCCCATCCGGAGTGGATGATGGCGGCCGGCGACCGGTTGCCGCCCGCCGCGCGATCGCAGCAGGTGCTCGACCTCACCGAACCCGCGGCGTACGCCCATATCCGGGACCACCTCGACGCCCTGCTGCGCGACAACGACATCGCGTTCCTGAAGTGGGACCACAATCGCGATCTGGTCGAGGCCGGCCACCCCGCGACCGGCCGGGCCGGGGTGCATGACCAGACGTTGGCGGTCTACCGCCTGCTCGACGAGCTCCGTGCGGCCCATCCGCGGGTGGAGATCGAGTCCTGTTCCTCCGGTGGCGGCCGGGTCGACCTGGAGATCCTGCAGCGCACCGACCGGGTGTGGGCGTCCGACTGCATCGACGCCCACGAGCGGATCGGCATCCAGCCCTGGACCAGTCTGCTCCTGCCGCTCGAGCTGATCGGCTCGCACATCGGCGCCCGGCGGTCGCACACCACCGGGCGCGAGCTCACCCTCGACATGCGCGCCGGCACCGCCATCTGGGGGCATCTCGGCATCGAGTGGGACCTGACCACGGCCGGGCCGGAGGAGCATGCCCGGCTGGCCGAGTGGGTGTCCCTCTACCAGCAGGTGCGCGGGCTGCTGCACACCGGCACCCTGGTGCACGCGGACCTGGCCGATCCCGCTTACGAGCTGACCGGGGTCGTCGCGCCGGACCGTTCGGACGCGCTCTACAACCTGACCGCGGTGGCGACGAGTCGCTCCTATCCGCCCGGCACCTTCACCCTGCCCGGACTCGATCCGCACCGCACCTACCACGTTCGCCCGCAACCGCCGGGCGACCGGCCCGACGGCAACGCCGCAGCCTGGGGCGCTGCGTTACCCTGGTGCACGCCACCGGGTGTCCGGTTGTCCGGCCGCACCCTCGGCACGGCCGGGCTGCGGATGCCGGTTCTCTATCCCGACCGCGTCCTGCTGGTCCGGGCGACGGCCGTGGATGATCCATCGCACCCCACGGAGAGCAAGTGAAAGAGGCGCGCCTGCGGGGAGCGCGGGAGAGCATCCTCGACGCGATTCGCGCCTCCGAGCAGCTGAGCCGGGTCCAGCTCGCGACGATGACCGGGCTCACCGAGGCGGCGGTCTCGATGACCGTGAAGCGGCTGCTCGCCGAGGGTCTGATCGTCGAGACCGGGCGGGAGCCGACGGCCGGCAAACCGCGCACCATGCTCAGTCTCGACCCGGCCGCACGGCTCGCCGTGGGCATCTACCTGGACGAGGAAACCACGACGTACGTGCTGACCGGGCAGACCGGCGGCGTGCTGTCCCGGCTGGCGCGCCCCGCCCCGGAGACCGGCGACGAGCAGGAGGTGCTCGACCGGCTGGTCGCCGATGTGGAGGTGCTGCTGTCCGGCTCGGGTGTGGATCGCGCGCGCTGCCTGGGGATCGGCGTGGTGTGGCCCGGGCCCCGCAACGGCGTGCGTAACCCGGACGACGCTCCCCCGCACCTGCGCGGCTGGCGGGACGACGAATTGGGCAAGCGGCTGGCCGAGGCGACCGGCTGGCCGGTCCTGGTGGAGAACGACGCCACCGCGGCCGCCGTCGGCGAGTACTGGGTGGCGCGACTCGGCCCGCAGCAGGGCTTCGCCGCGCTCTACATGGGCAGCGGCCTCGGCGCCGGCCTGATCATCGGAGGCCGGGCGATGCGCGGCGGCGGGGGCAACGCCGGCGAGTTCGGCCACCTGTGCGTCCAGGTCGACGGGCCGGTCTGCTGGTGCGGCAGCCGGGGCTGCCTGGAGATCCTGGCCGGCCCGCGCACCGTGGTGGGCGCCGCGGCGGCGGACCCGGTCGCGGCGGCCGAGGCGGGGCTGGATCCCGACGCGCCCCGGCAAAGTGTGATCGCCGGTTTCGCCGCCGTCGCCCGGGCCGCGCGAGCCGGGGCACCGCGGTGCGAGGCTCTGCTGGAGGAGTCCGCCCGCTACGTCGCGGCGGCCGCCGAATCCATCGTCAACCTCCTCGATCTCGATCTGATCGTGCTCACCGGCCCGGGGTTCGCCGCCGCCTCGTCGGTCTACGGCCCGGCCATCATCGGCCGGATCGCCGCCGCCGACGGCCGCACCTGGCATCGGCAGGTGCGCGTGACGGTGTCGACGGCCGCCTCGGCCGCGTCTGCGACCGGGGCGGCCGCCCTGGTGCTGCAGTCACACATCCGGGGATGACCGGAGCTCGGTCAGCCGCCGCTCGGGGTTCGGGGCGGCCGCGGCCAGAGTCTTCGTGTAGTCGTGCTGAGGCCGCAGGATCACGTCGTCGGCCGGGCCCCGCTCGACGACCCGGCCCTGGTACATCACCAGGATCTCGTCGGAGAAGTGTCGCGCGGTGGCGAGGTCGTGGGTGATGTAGAGGACGCCCAGATCCTCCTCGCGCTGCAGCGCGGCCAGCAGGTTGAGCAGGCCCAGCCGGATCGAGACGTCCAGCATCGAGACCGGCTCGTCGGCGATGAGGATGCCCGGCTCCGGCGCCAGCGCTCGGGCGATCGCCACCCGCTGCCGCTGACCGCCGGACAGCTCGTGCGGGCGGCGTTTCACCACCATCTCCGCCGGAGTGAGCCGGACCCGTTCCAGCAGGTGCAGCACGCGGGCACGGACGTCGGCGTCGGACATCCGGGGGTGGTGCAGGCGCACCGGGCGTTCGAGATGGTGGCCGACGGTGTGGAAGGGGTTGAGCGACGCGAACGGATCCTGGAAGACCATCTGGACCGTACGCCGATAGTCGCGCAGGCCGGCCCCGCGCCGTGCCACCGGCACCCCGTCCAGCCGGATCTCCCCCGTCGTGGGGCGTTCCACCTGCAGAAGCAGTTTGGCGATGGTCGACTTGCCGCTCCCGCTCTGCCCGACCAGCGCCACGGTCCGGCCCGGGTCGAGGGTGAAGCTCACGTCGTCGACCGCACGGAGCCGGCCGGTCCGCAGGCCCTGCCGCAGGTGGTACTCCTTGACCAGGCCCCGTGCCTCCAGCGTCGTCACGATGCGCTCCCGTCGACGTGCACCGCGTCCATGGCGAGCAGCCGCTCGTCGACGGATCCCCGGATGAACGATCCCCGATCGCCGGTGAGGCTGGGGAACGACGCGAGCAGCCGCTTGGTGTAGTCGTGCTGCGGATCGGTGTAGAGCGTCAGGGCGTCGGCGAGCTCGACGATCTCGCCGTCGCGCATCACCGCGATCCGGTCGCTGATCTCCAGCAGCAGTGGCAGGTCGTGGGTGATGAAGACGACCGCGAAGCCCAGCTCGTCGCGCAGCCGGGTGATCTCCCGGAGGATCTCCCGCTGCACCACCACGTCGAGCGCCGTGGTCGGCTCATCCATGATCATCACCTGCGGTTCCAGGGCCATCGCCATCGCGATCATCACGCGCTGCCGCATGCCGCCGGAGAGCTCGTGCGGATAAGCCCCGAGCCGGGCCCGGTCCACCCCCACGCGTTCCAGCAGATCGCCGCACCGCTGACGCCGCTCGCGCCGGCCCAGGTCCGGCCGGTGGGTGAGGTAGATGTCCTCGATCTGGTCGCGGATCGAGATGACCGGGTTCAGCGAGTTCATCGCGCCCTGGAACACCATCGAGACCTGGTCCCACCGGGTGGCCCGAAGCTCCTTCGTCCCGAGCTCGTTCCAGTCGACGTCGGCGCCCTCCCGGGAATGGAAGACGGCCCGCCCCGAGACGATCGCGGCCGGCGGTTTGAGCAGGCGGACGATGCCGTACGCCAGCGTGCTCTTGCCACATCCGCTCTCCCCGGCCAGACCGAGAACCTCGCCGCGGCGCAGGCTGAAGGAGACGTCACGAACGGCGTGCACCGGCGGCTCGACCAGATAGTCGATGCTCAGGTTCTCGACGGTCAGCACGGTCACAGCCCGGCCTCCTTGGCCTTCGCCAGCTGCTGCCGGGACATCCGCCAGCCACGCCGGGCGGCGCGCGTCTGATTGCGCAGCTTCGGGTTGATGATCTCGTCGATCGAGAAGTTGATCAGGGACAGCGCCGCCCCGAACAGCGCCAGCATCAGCCCCGGCGGGACGAACCACCACCAGGCGCCCAGTCGCAGGGCGAGCCCGTTCTGCGCGTAGTAGAGCATGGTGCCCCAGGTGAACGAGCCGCTCGCGCCGAGGCCCAGATAGGACAGCCCGGCCTCACCGAGGATGGCGAAGATGACCGCGAAGACGACCTGCGAGGCCAGCAGCGGGATGAGGTTGGGCAGGATCTCCACCGTCAGGATCCGCCACCGCTTCTCCCCCGCGACCCGCGACGCGATCACGTAGTCGCGGTTGCGCAGGCTGAGCGTGTAGCCGCGCAGGACCCGCGCCGACCCGGCCCAGCCGGTGATCGACAGCACCAGCGCGACCAGCCAGAGACTCTTGTCCGGCACGTAACTGGAGATCACGATCACCAGCGGCAGCCCCGGGATGACCAGCATGACGTTGGTGAACAACGAGAAGACCTCATCGACCCAGCCACCCGCGTACGCTCCGACGACGCCGAAGAACGCCGACAACAACAGAGTGAGTACGCCGACGATGGCCCCGACGGTCAGCGAGCCGCGAGTGGCATGCGCGAGCTGGGCCAGCACGTCCTGACCGGTCTGGGTGGTGCCGAGCCAGTGCGATCCGCTCGGCCCGGTCAGGCCGTAGTCGTGCACCAGGGACGGGTCCTGGGTCACGTACGGTCCGAGCAGGCCGAACAACAGGATGAGACCGCCGAGGGTCAGGCCGATGGCCAGCTTGGTGCTCATCGGCGGCAGTGACCGGCGGCGACGGCTCGGCTCGGCGAGGGTGGCGCCGGTGTCGGCCGGGTCGGCGGCCTGCGTGGTGAGTGTCATGGCACGTTCCTCTCAGCCACGCGTCCGCGTGCGCGGGTCGATGACCGAGTACAGGAGATCGACCAGCAGGTTCGCCCCGAGCACCGACAGGGTGATGACCAGGAAGATCCCCTGCATCAGGGCGTAGTCGTTGCCGCTGACCGCCTGCAGCAGGGCCGAGCCGATGCCGGGGTAGGAGAACACCGCCTCGGTGACGATCGATCCGGCGACGACGAAGCCGAGCGAGATCGCGAACCCACTGATCGACGGGAGTACGGCGTTGCGGGCCGCGTACCGCAGCATGACGCGTCCCGGCCGCAGGCCCTTGGCCTCGGCGGTGAGCAGGTAGTCCTCGGACAGCGTCGAGACCATCATGTTGCGCATGCCGAGCATCCAGCCGCCGACCGACGACAGGATGATGGTCAGCGCCGGCAGGGTTCCGTAGTAGACGACCGACCGCAGGAAGGCGCCGTTCCAGCCGGGCGTCACGGAGTAGACGTCGTAGCCGCCGTTGAGCGGGAAGACCGGCCAGATGCTGCCGAGGGCGAAGAGCAGAATCAGGGCGAGCCAGAAGTACGGCACCGACTGGAACATCGTGGTGACCGGGATCAGGTTGTCCAGCCAGGACCCGCGTTTCCAGCCGGCCAGCGTGCCCAGCCCGACCCCCACCACGAACGAGATCAGCGTGGCCAGGCCGATCAGCCCGATCGTCCAGGGCAGGGTCTGCTCGATGATCGAGGTCACCGGGGCCGGGAAGAACGTCACCGAGACGCCGAGGTCGCCGGTGACCAGGTTGTGGAGATATTCGGTGTACTGCGACCACAGCGGCTGGTGGGTGCCGGCGCCGAGGAGCGCCTCGATCGACTTCCGGGTCTCCGGGGTGACCGGGCCGCGCTGGCCCAGTTTGGAGAGCAGGATGTCGACCGGGTCGCCCGGCATGAGCCGCGGGATGATGAAGTTCACCGTCACCGCGGCCCACAACGCGACCAGGTAGAACCCGATCTTCCGGAACAGGTGGCGCACGCTATTTGGCCTTCAGGTTCGCCAGGACGATGCCGTTGTCCCACACCTTCCAGGAGGCCGGCAGCGCGTACTTGTTGTCGTTGCTGGGCCAGCCGGTGGCGCGATCGGTGTTGAACTCGGTGAGCAGCGAGTTGACGTAGATCGGGATGTACGGCAGGTCCTTCGCGATCTCGGTCTGGATGATCGCGTACTGCTGCTTCTGGATGTTCTCGTCATTGGTCGCGGCGGCCGTGGCGATCGCCTTGTCCACGGTCGCGTTGCGATAGCGGGCGTAGTTGCCGTTGCTGCCGGCCGACTCACCGACCTTGGCGGTGGTCGCGCTCGAGTACTTCAGGTTGTAGGTGTAGAACGGGTTGGACGAGGGGCCGAGCCCGATCGAGTCCAGCGACAACTGATACTTGCCCTGCACCTGGTTGTTGTTCCACTCGTTCCACGACACCTGGGTCGGCTTGAGCTCGATGCCGATCTCCTTGAACTCCTGCTTCATCGCGTCGTTGAGCGAGATGAAGTCGCTCCAGCCGGTCACCGTCTGGATCGTCAGGGACAGCCGCTTGCCGTCCTTGGCCCGGATGCCGTCGCCGCCCTTGGCCCAGCCGGCCTGGTCGAGGATCTGGTTCGCCTTCGCCGGATCGGCGCCGCCCGGCACGGTGACCAGGCTCGAGTCGGTGATCCACTTCTTGTCCCGGTCCGGCAGCAGCAGGGTCGGCGAGGCGGGCACCGCGAACCCGCCGCCGGCCAGCTTGTTGAGCTGGTCGCGGTTGATCGCGTAGTACATGGCCTGCCGCACCGCCGGATCGGTCTGCGCGCCGGAGCACCCGAGACCGGCATCCGCGCAGGTGAAGATCGACGCGGTGAGTGCGGGCGTGTTGACGTACGTCAGATTCTTGTGGTTCTTCAGCAGTTGATCGAGGCCGGGCAGGAAGGAACTCATCCAGTCGATCTGCCCCGCGATGAACGCCGCGCTCGCGGCGTCGGCCGTCGCCAGCGAGATGTAGCGGACGGTCTGGATCTGCGGCTTGCCCGGCTGCCAGTAGGCGGCGTTCTTCTCCATCACGTAGCTCTGCGAGGAGAAGGTCTTGAGCTTGTACGGGCCGGTCCCGACCGGATTCTGGTTGATGCTCTTCGCCGGGTCCGCGATGCCCTTCCAGACGTGCTCGGCGATGATCGGCGTGTAGCCGATGAGGCTCGGCTCCTCGGTGTACGACGGTTTCGGGAAGGTCAGCACCACGGTCTTGTCGTCCGTGGCCACCGACGAGACGATCTTGATGGCGGTCGCGTTGATCGCCGGCGTGCGGCGGATCAGATCGAACGTGAACGCGACGTCCTTGGCCGTGAAGGGCTGACCGTCGGACCAGCGCACGCCCTCGCGGGTCGTGATGGTCAGCTGCTTGCCGTCCGGGCTCCAGGAGGTGGCGGTGGCCAGCATCGGCCGCGGCGCCGCCTCGGCAGCCAGGTTGAAGTAGTAGAGCGTCTCGTAGATCAGACCCTCGGTCGGCTGCAGGAAGGTCGGCGAGAACGGATTCCAGTTCTCGACGATCGTGCCGTTGGCGCCGTTGAAGATCGTGATCGAGCTGTTCGCAGCCCCGCCGGGTTTGGCCTTGGACGAGTCGTCCGAGCACCCGGCCAGGATCAGCGAAGTGGCGGTTATCAATGCAACGGTCAGGCGCGCGGCCCGACGGCGGGTGACGCGTGTCCTCATCAGCGAGTCCTTCGATCGGATCGGCCGCCGCCGGCGGCGAGTGAGTGGGGACATTATTAAGCGGCTTAAGTTTCTGCTGTCAAGAGCGGATTGCGCCATCAGTAGATGGCCGCCTCGGTGCTGGTGCTGTAGATGCCGTCGGTGCCGAACCAGACCCGGTTGCCCCAGGTGGTCGGCTTGTTGCCGTCGAAGCTGGTGACCTGGTCCAGATAGGACAGGTCGCTGCTGTTCCCGCTCCAGGACCAGCCGAGGAGTCCGTAACCGGCGTTGTGCGCCACCGACAGGATCGCGTCCTCGTTGATGTCGCCGTACGCGTCGTACGGGCCGAACTCCCCGATGATCAGCGGCAGGTTGTTGTTCTTGAAGGTGTTCACGTACGAGCTGATCGTCGACGAGCTGCTGTACTGCGAGTACATGTGCACCGAGAAGATCACGTTGTGCCGGGGGTCGGCGGACTGGACCGAGGCGGCGTTGTTCTTCATCACGCCGCCGTTGTCCTGGCCCCAGTTCGGCGCGTCGACCACCAGCGCGTGATCGAGGCCGGCGTTACGCAGCTTGCTGACCGCGGCCTTGGTGTCGGCGGTCCAGTTCGCGACGTTGCTGTTGCCGTACGGCTCGTTGCCGATGTTGATGATGACGTAGTTCTCCTGGCCCACGAGCGCGCTCTTGATGCTGATCCAGTAATCGGCCGCCGAGGACAGGCTGTAGGCGCCGCTCGCCTCGCCGTACCCGGTGGTGTCGTGGTCCTCGAGCAGGCAGATCAGTTTGTTGGACTTGCAGGTGGCGATGACGTTCGCGACGTCGGAGGCGGTGTTCTTGGTCCAACGGCCGCCGCTGAGCACCACGCGAACGGTGTTGGCCCGCCAGCCTTTCTGCCAGCCGAGCGCGGTCGCGGTGTTGCCGGGGAACCAGGCGTGGGGTTCGTTGGTGCCGCGCATCATGAACGAGGCGCCACTGCTCTCGAGGACGGCCTGGCCGCTGACGTGGATGCCGGTGGCGGCGTACGCGGGGGCGGCCTGCACGCCGACGGACAGCGGCAGCACCGCCGCCAACGCCAACGCGACCTTCGTGGTGATCTTCATGGGTCACTCCTGGGGATTGGTCAGTGGGCGGTCGGGGGCCACCGCGAGGACAGCAGCAACGGTTCGGCGGATCACCGGCGCCGGCGCCTGGCCGATCTCGTCGACCAGGCCGAAGCTCAGCACCGTCGGAGGCACGTAGCGGTAGCGCAGGGCGATGCGCTCCCAGACGGCCACGAAGATGTCCTGAGCCCCCGGGTCGGCGGGGACGAGCGCCTCCTGCAGGCTGAGCGAGAGATGCAGCCCGCGCTTGCAACACGCGATCACCGCGTTGTCGATCCGCGTCAGAATCTCTTCGCCGTCGACGCCCCACGACCGGTAGTCCACCGGGAGACGGACAAAGCCATAGTGGATCACCAGCAGCGACCTTTCTCGGCAAGACCTGTGACGCATCCCACTGAAATCTGTAAGTTTCGAGAACGTTAAGTTCAGCAAGACATTGATGTCAAGCGATGCCAGTGCCTGTTTTGTTAAGCTATTTGTTCAGCGGATCGCCGCGGACAGGTCCGGTTGCGACATACTGGGCCGGCCCCGCCCAGTGAAGGAGCACCGTGGCCAAGCGAGTGACGATCGCCGATATTGCCCGCGAGGCCGGCGTGTCCAAGGGCGCCGTTTCCTACGCCCTGAACGGGCAGCCGGGCGTCTCCGACGCGACCCGCGACCGGATCCTCGAGATCGCCGAGCAGCTACGCTTCGCCCCGAGCCGCGGCGCCACCGCCTCCCGGGCACGCGCGGCCGGCCTGGTGATCTGCCGCCCGGCCCGGATCCTCGGCGTCGAGCCGTTCTTCATGGAACTGATCAGCGGCCTCGAAGCAGCCCTGTCGGCCAGTTCCTGCGACCTGACCATCCACGTCGTCCCGGAACACAACGCCGAGCTGCAGGTGTACGAGCGGTGGGCGGCGCAACGGCGGGTCGACGGCGTGTTCCTGGTCGACGTCCGGGTCGGCGACGAACGCCTCGAAGCCGTGCGCCGCCTCCGGTTGCCGGCTGTCGCCATCGCCGGGCCGGGCGACTTCGGCGGCATCACGAGCGTGTGGTCGGACGATGCCGCGGCCATCACCGACACCGTCGAATACCTCGCCGCGCTGGGCCATCGCAACATCGCCCGGGTCGGTGGCCTGCCGGATCTGCTGCACACCGTCATCCGCACCGAGGCGTTCGCCGCCGCCTGTCAGCGGCTCGGCGTCCAGCATGCGGTGACCGTGCCGTCGGACTACAGCGGCGAGGAGGGCGGCCGGGCCACCCGGCGCCTGCTCAGTTCCGCGGAACGGCCGACCGCGATCATCTACGACAACGACATCATGGCGGTGGCCGGCCTCGGCGCCGCACACGAGATGGGCATCGCGGTGCCGCGGGACCTGTCCATCGTGGCCTGGGGCGACTCGCTGCTGTGCAGCGTGGTCCACCCGCCGCTGACCGCCCTGTCGCGCGACGTCGCCGCCTACGGAACCGTGGCCGCCCGGCACCTGCTGACCGTCATCAGCGACGGCACGGCGCCGAGCCACCAGCACGCGACGGCGTTCCTCGTCCCGCGTGGCAGCACCGCCCGCCCCTCCCACGTCCTGGCCGACACGCTGGGTTGACCGGCGGTCTCCTGGAGATCCGGCCGTCATGTTCTGATCAGCGGGACTGCAAGGTGCTCAACAGGCCCTGATCTCCCGAGGCACGCCGCCGGCCTGTGCCAGTAATTCGCTCAATCGTGCATCCGGACTGCGGGCCACTTGCCGTGCGATATTCAGCCACCACATGAGTACCGAACGAGCGGTATCAGCGCTCATGAACTCGTGGTTGTACAAGATCCGGAAGACTGCACGGCCGTCCGGTCCATCCGTCAAGAATCCGAAGAGGCCGAAGTCCACGAACGACGGAGGCAAGGAGACCGGGGCGGCGATGAGATCCTCGGAGAAGTACGCCTCGGATTGCGGCATGCCGACGTCGAAGTAGATGCTCGACAGGTTCGGCGACTCGATATAGCGGTCCGGCCACAACATCTTTGCCACATCTGCCGAGGTCAGCTCCTGATGGCCATAGGCGGAAAGAAAGGAAAGATTATTGGCTTGCGCATAGCTCGTGAACGAGGGATCCCCGGAGACGACACTTCGGAGAATGAGGCCATGCGACAGATAACCTACCATGTCCTCCATTTCTGTCGTTGCTCGATTCGCCGTGCTGGTGTGCACCGCGACGTCCTCGGTCTCCAGAAGAGATCGGGCGACCAACAGGAATATGGAGGCCCAGATCGAGTAGGTTGTCACGTCTATCACCGATGCAAGCTTGCGAATGCGTTCGGATGACTCGGCGGACAGCTCGGCGACGGACCAGGCTCCCTGGTAATTCTTGGCGGATCGCGTGAATCTGCGAAACTGGGAAAAGTTGTACATGGCGTCGGTGCCGGCGAGATAATTCCTCCAAAAGGAGCGCAGTGCCGCACCGCGCGGCCCATCCAGGATCTGCCGATGCCAGCGGGCGAAGTCGGAAATCGTGTGCTCCATCGGTTCCCGAAGAGCTGTGCCCGTCGACCGGGCCTCGCGGTAAGCCGCGGCGAAGTCGCGTACCGCTATCCGGGTGGACCATCCGTCGAACGCAATATGGTCAACGGCGATCAACAACACGGCCCGATCCGGTGATGCCACAAACAATTGAATGCGACCCAACGGCCCCCGCCAGATATCGAAGTCCTTGACGGACGCTTCTGCGACGGCCGCCTCGAGCCGGCCCGCATCGCGCAAGTCCGGCAGGTGAAGAACCTCGAGGCGCACTCTCGCATCCGGGTCGTAAATTGCGAACGGACCGTCGTCCGACATCCCGAAGCGGCAGGAAAGCATGGTATGACGATCGACGACAGCATTCACCGCGCCGGTCAGTGCGGCAATGTCGAGACAACCCGTCAACTCCAGAGCGACCGCGACGATCTGTCGCTTCTTAACGTGATCCTGCTGAGCAATGTGGAGCTTGCGCTCAAGCTGAGGAGACACGTCGTGTATGCCGGCGATGCCTCTCGCCGTGATCGCCGGCGGAGCGTCCACCTCGGTCGAATGTTCTGCCCAAGCGATGAGACCACCGAGAGTCTTGGCCGTCAGCACCGTCTCGATGGAGATGTCGACGGCCAGTTCCCGATGTATGCGAACGGCAATTCGGACTGCGGATAATGAATCGCCACCTTTGTCGAGAAATCGGTCCTGGTCGTGGACGAATTCCTGGTCCAGTACCACCTGCCAGGCGTATCTCACGATATCTGCGATGGTGTCATGCATCATCCGTCCTCCGGATCCGTCCCGTTTCGGTTGGCAGGCCATTTCTGCACTTGGCCGCGACCGGGAGAAGTCCGGCTGAAAGTGCGTCGGTGAGACTGATCGCGCGAGCGTCACGTGCGGACAGCTGCGGGCTTGCGAGCGGCCACGGGATCTCCAAACGAGGGTCCAGTGGGTGCACCTCCCGCTCGTGGGCCGGATCGTAGGCACTTGAACAGAGGTAGGTTATGGTGGCATTTTCAGTAAGGGCACAGAAGCCGTGACCCAATCCTTCGGAAATGTACACTGCGCGCCTCTCGACGTCGTCCAGGGGAACTACCTCGCAGCGGCCGAAGGTGGGCGAACCGACCCGTAGATCGACTACCACGTCGAGCACCCGTCCTTGAACGCAGGTGACGTACTTCGCTTGGCCGGGCGGAACGTCGGTATAGTGAATACCCCGGACGACACCGGCAGCCGAAACGGAAATATTCGCCTGCGCCAGCACGAAGGTGTCGTCGATCGCGGAAGAAAGACGATCAGCCCGATACCACTCAAGGAAGACTCCGCGAGCGTCGCGATGCTGGACCGGAGTTATTTCCCAGGCCCCGAAGATCGAGAGCGGACGAGTCAGCATTCCCTTCTGAGACGTGCCGACCCGTTTCATGAGACGATCAGCGAATTCGCATTCAGCGTTCTGACCAGATCATCGGCGCCGGTGAACAGCTCGGCCCGCAGGCCAGCCTTCCGTGCACCTTGCACAAATGCCTCCTGGTCATCAAGATAGAACAGCGCGGCGGGCTCGATCCCCATGTTCTCCGCCGCCCGCAAATACGCCAGCGGTGACGGTTTCTGCACCAAGAGGTCATGGGAGGTAAAGACGTGGTCGAAGGCATCGGCCATGTCGTGCCGAACGATGTCCCCATGTAACGCGTCGGTGAAGTTGGACAGGACGCCAACCGTCAGGTTCCGCCGAAGTTGGCGGGCGATATCGAGCATCCTGACATCCACGGTGCCGCGATCGTCGAGCCAGGTCTCGATCGCGAGGGCCGCGGTGGGACCAAACTCGGCGGTAAGCCGCTGTTCGACTGCGTCAACCCACTCCTGATGGGTCAAGACACCGACCTTGGCCAGTTGGTAGTCCGGGTGGTCGTACGCCAGGCGAGCTATCGTGCCTGGCGGCAGGCCGACGAGCAGCTCCGCGCGGGCCGCCCCGGAGTGATCGAAATGGCGAAACACCCCGTTCATGTCGAAGAGCACGCCGCGAATGGTCATTTGATTTCACCTTTTGTGTTACGCCGGGCGGCGGAAATCGCGCGAGCGCGGCCGATGAGCGACTGGTAAGCCGGCCGGCCGAGCATTTCTCGCAGTTGTTCGCGCCAGTGCGGCTGAATCGGCACACCGGCGTCCCGCCAGCGTTCATGCGACAACACGCAGTGCAGCGGCCGGGCCGCGCGAAGGGGCAGGTCGGCCAGCCGGATGGGCATGATGCCGTCGGTGGCCAGCCCCGCAAGCTGGTAAGCGGACTGAACGAAGTGGTGCCATGTGGTGAACCCGGTCGCGACGCCGTGATAGATCCCGGGCGGGGCTTCGCCACGGACGGCTGCTGCACCCAGCCCCATCAGCTGCCGGGAGAGAGCAGCGGTCGAGGTTGGGCAGCCGCGCTGATCCGTCAAGGCGTAGACCGGCTCGCCGGCGATGGTCGCCCGCAACGAACGGATCAGAAAGTTGTCGCCGGTGCCGCCGTACAGCCAGGAGGTTCTGATGATGTAGCCGCCATCGAGCGCGTTTGCCGACACCGCTTCCTCCGCGGCCGCCTTGGATCGCCCGTACGCGTTTATCGGATCTGGGCGGTCTCCTTCCGCATAGCTCTCGCGGTTCCCGGCCAGGACGTAGTCACTGGAAATCTGCAACAGCGTCGCGCCCGTCCGGGCGCACGAGCGGGCCAGCCCGGCGACCGCCGCCCCGTTGACGGCCAGCGCTTGCGACTCGTTCCGCTCGGCCGCATCGACATCAGTGAACGCCGCGGTGTTGACGACCACGTCGTGCCCGCCGACCGCGGCACGTACCGCGTCCTCGTCCGTGATATCCAGCTGAGCCCGGGCCGCCGCTGTGACATGGTTCGCGCCGGCCGAGGTCAACTGCGCGACCAGTTCCCGGGCGAGTCGCCCCTGAGCGCCGGTCACCAGCCATCGCAGAGGTCGCGGCTCCACGCTCATCGGGCCGCGAGCGGTTCCCACCACTCGGCATTCTGCTGATACCACCGCACCGTTGCAGCCATTCCCTGCGCGAAGGGCGTGCTCGGTGCCCAGCCGAGCTCGGCTCTGACAGCCGACGAGTCGAGCAGGTAGCGCCGATCATGGCCGGGACGGTCGGCAACGATCCTGATCGCCTGTTCCCGATCGAGCCCCAGCGTGCGCGCGACGAAAAGCGCCATGTCCATCGCGCTGCGTTCATCGCCGGTCCCGATGTTGTAGGTACGCCCGGCCGCACCGTTGCGCAGGATCAGGTCCAGGGCGGCGGCGTGATCGGCCACCGCCATCCACTCACGCCGGTAGTGGTGATTGGTGTACAGGGTCATTCTTCGCCCACGAAGAGCGTCCGTGATGAACAGTGGTGGATTCTTCTCCGGGTACTGGCGAGGTCCGTAATTGTTGGCAGAACGGGAAATAGTGACCGCGAGGCCGTGGGTCCGGCCGTAAGCGAGCACGAAGTGGTCAGCTCCCGCTTTTGAGGCCGCATAGGGGGTGTTCGGCCGGTAGGGCGAGTCCTCGGTGAATGCCGACGGGTCGTCCAGCGCCAGATCGCCGAAGACCTCACAGGTCGACACGTGATGCACGCGAGGCACCTCGCTCCGCAACGCCGCCTCGCACAATGACTGTGCGCCGAGGACGTTGGAAACCGCGAACGGCCGGGCGTCGCGCACGGCACGACTGTTGTCGGACTCGGCCGCGAAATTGATCAGACAGTCGGCTCGGGCAGCGCGAAGCGCACGGGTCAGATGCTCGGTGTCCGTGATGTCGCCGATCACCATCTCGACATCAAGGCCCACGAGATTGGCAGGATTTCCGGCGTAGGTGAGCTTGTCGTAGACAACTACCGTGTCGCCGGGATGTTGCTCAGTCCAATAGTGGACGAAATTGGATCCGATGAAGCCGGCGCCGCCGGAGACCATGATGCGCATCAGCGCGCAACCCGCTCGGTCAGCAGCACGTCGTCGTAGACGCCGAGGATCTCGGCCACGACTCGCTCCCAGGAGTAGCGGCGGAGGACCAGTTGCCGCGCTTCGGGTGCCAGTCGTTGCCGCCAGCTTCCGACGTCCGCGGTGAGATCGGTGAGCTGCCTCGCGAGCCCGGCGACGTCACCGAGCTCGAAGAACCAGCCGTTCTGCCGCGGCCCTTCTGCCTCGATGAACCTGGTCGGGCCACCGGTGCGAGTGGACAGCACCGGCGTACCGGTGGACATCGCTTGCAGGATCGCAGTGCCGAACGGCTCGGAATCGGCTCCGTTGACCATCAAATCGGCGGCGGCATACCCGAACTTGAGGTCATCCAGCCCGCGCCAGCCCGTGAAGAAGATTCCGGAGTCATTCTTCGACCGGGCGTATTCGTAAGGGTTGATACCTTCGCATTCGCCCGGATAACCACCCCAGATCACCAGGGGACTGCGCAACCCGTGCCGGTCACGGGCAAGAACGTAGGCGTCGATGACATCGGTCAGGCGCTTCCACCGCAGGAAGCGAGACACACAGAGCAACACTGGCCGCAGCCGTCCGCTCCGGTCGATGAACGACTCACGCACGTGCTCGTCGTCATAGGAGACACTCCCCGGCCGCATGGTGCCGTCCCAGCCCTGGGGATCACGGACCAGCCATTCGACCCAGTACCGCAACTTCTGCCCGTCGTTGAGCGACAGCGGGTGGAAGCGATCGGTCTCGACGCCGTTTTCCACGACGCGCAGGCTTTGATCAGGCAGCCCGAACACTTCCGCCGCGACCCCGGCGTCCTCCTGCGAGACGCACAAGACGGCAGCGGCTTCGTCCGCCGACCGTTGCAGCTCTTCGACCCAGTGTCCGGCATAGGCCCACGAGGGATGACCGGACCAACGGCCGGCGCCCTTCGCCGCCGACTTCGCCTCGGCGAAGAACTTCATCTCGGTTCCGTGCAGGTGCGCCACCACCGGCAGGCCGATGCGTCTCGCGGCCACGTTCATCGGGCCCAGGTGGTGCAAGTGAAGCACCGCGCGCTGGGATTCATCCGCCGACGCCGCCAGGCCCCGCCTCCACTCCTCGGCGAATGCCGACCCCTCGGCCGGGGTGAGAGCACTCAGCACGCGGTCGGGCACGCCTTCCTTGTACTCGAAGCTGGGATGCATCGGGACGGGGCCGCCGATCCCGGTGCCTGCCGGATCCGGTGTGTAATCCACCGTGCTCAGCCGGCGAACAGCGGAAAAGAACTTACGAGCATCCGCCATCTCCGCGTTGGGACCGGCCGGCCATGAGCCGGACACCAGCGAGAAATCGCCGATGGAGCGCTGCAGGCGTTCCGCGAGCTCCAACGCCACGAAGGCGGAACCTCCTCTGGGAAATGGCATGAACCCCATAGTTACGCCAGGGAATCCAGGCACGCGATCAACCACCTTTCGCGAGAGGGCTCAGTCGTCGGTCGGGGGAATCGCTCGGTGAATCTTGCCAAAAACGCGAAGGAATCGTCGTCTTCGACTCCATATACCGTCCTCTGTACGTGGCCGTCCGGCCGGCCAATGTCCAGAAGGCGATCTTCCCGATCGGCATTCTTCGATAGATTCGCAGCCGTCTGGCTACCATCATCTCCAGGGTCCATACAATGGTCGCGCCGCTGTGGCCGAGCGGGGCGGAGTAGTGGATCCACAACCCCAGCGTCGAGACCGAGCGATTTGCGTACAGCGTCGCGGCATGCCAATGGCTGCCCATCTGTTCGTAAGTAGAACCCAGATAGCACCGGTTCGGCTCCAACAACATTCCATTCGGTCCGATCAGGTGCCGGATAACGGTAGGTGTCCGGTTCGGCTCCAATACCGGATCAGAGTAGGAAAGGATCTCGTCACCAAGATGGAAGCCATAACTGTTGGGCTCCAGGTGGGCCGGGTCAAACGGATTTATGACGATGTCTCCGGCGGCGACGCCGGCCGCGATCGCATCACCGCTCAGAATCAAGGATTTGCTCCAGGAGATCGCGTACGGAAGACTCGTACTTGCCAAGACTCGAGCAGTTTTCGATGGAGAGGCGGCATTCCATGTCTTCCACGTGCCGGGACGACTCGTCCGAGGAGGAGATGTCGCCACGCTGTCGCCGCCGCTGATTTCTCAGCTCCTCCGGCGCGACGACACGCACGAGAGCAAATCCTTCACGTATCAGGGCCGGCTGATCGACATCGATGTCACGCAGGTCATCGTTGATCACCAGGTCGGCGGCCGAGTCCCTTACCTTCTCCAGGAACACACGTGCCAGCGCATCGGGGTCGAGGCGCCTCAACTGCGCGGCGATGACCTCGAGCAGGACCTGGTCCTGCCGAGTCGCGTCGTGGTCCTGTCCGGCGACCCGGCGGAAGGCCTGCTGAAGTTCATAGAGCGGTTCGGCGAGGCCGATCCGAGCGACGGTCAGTTGCCGCTCCTCGCAATAGCGCCGGGTGATCGCCACAAATGTCGACTTCCCGGCGCCCGAGTGACCGACTAACGCGACGCGCACCTGGCTCATTGCCGGTCCACTTCCTCATCCGACTCCGCCGCCGGGTGCTGGGACGGCCCGGCCACCGTGCGGTGCACGAGGACTGCCGCGTCGAGCGAGGAGCGCCACACCCGCTCCACTGCCTCCACGATCTTCGCCGCGGACATCACTGCGTGATGGAGCGCACGGCCGGCGGACGCGTCCGCGAGGACAGTCGACGGACACACGCACAACCCCTCATCAGGGACCTCGCCGAGCAACTCGGCAACCGCGGTCCGGATGATCAGGCGGGTCGGTCCGCTCAGTCCCGGCGGGGGGCCGGAATCTGTTTCGCGACCAGCCGCCGCCTCCGCGCTGAGCAAGCTGCGGGGAACCGCGAAACCGGCATGCGCAGGGCTGCCGGTGGCGAGCTCCGACAGAGCGGCGAAGGCGGAGCCGACGTCCTTGGGATCGGCCGCCGAGCCGAACCGGGGTAACAGGGTGCGGGCGCGTCGGCGCGCGAAGTCTCGATGGATGTCGCTCGATCGCGGGCCGGAAGAGTGTTGGTACTTTCCTCGGTAAAGCTTTGTGTTGCCGACGACCTGCCACCACATCATCTGGCCGATCGCCATTCCGGTGAAGACACGTGCCCGATGGGCGGTGTACAGCTGGAGAGTCCACTGCCCGATAAATCCGATGTCACCGAGAGAGGCGGAGAGGTTGATGAAAATGCCCAGCCGCGCCACCGAGCTTCGCGCGGCGAATGTCGGCGCATAGAACTCGCCGCCGAGTCGTTCCATCGTGTGGGCCAGGTAGAGCCGTCCGGGCTGGAGAACCAACCCTTCCGGCGGGATCTCGTATTCGATGCAATTATTCCTGCGGCTCGGGTCCAGCACGTCGTCCACATATTCCAGAATGCGTGGACCGAGGCAGAAGTTGTAGCTGTTCGGATTGACGTTCTCTGCGTCGAAGGGGTCAATGACTATTTCGCCGCGAGCATGTGCGGCAGCGATCTCTGTAACTAATCAGGTCGGCTGTTTCGGGCCGGTTTGATCTTGCCGGGGTTGTTCGGCAGGATGTCCGGGTGCCTGAGATGCCGTCCATCGTGGAGC
>NZ_JBEZYA010000035.1:0-89631 GCF_040638295.1 Actinoplanes sp. NPDC026619 | reverse complement strand
TCGTGGTCACGGCACCCCGCTCACGTCCCGCCCCAAGCCCGCGGCCAGTCCCATTCCATGAGCCCAGGCCAGGGGAATTACGTGAGCGTCAACACGAATCTGGCCGGTGGCGCGTTGTGAAGGGTCTCTGCGAGAATCCGGCCAGGTGCGGGCATGTGAGGGATGGGGTCAGCGATGTCAAGACCGGTAATTGACGAAGGTGACATCTGATGGCGTACCGGCGGACGATCGGATCGGAGATCCAGCGGCTACTGCGTAATCTCGCTGTCGAAGTGGCGCGCGATGTACTCGATGAACAGCGGCCGCGCGTCATTAGGTGGGTGAACGACCGGGCGATTCCGGCCGTGCGGTCGACCGTAGCGTCGGCCGCGACATCGGCCCGGCGGACGGTCACGACTATCGGTCAGCGGCGCAAACGTCCCGTCCATGTCGAAGCGAAGGTTGGCCCGGTCGAGGCGGAGCCGGCGGTGGAGCAGGGGCCCACGGAGGCGCCGCACGACGTGGCGGCTGTGATCGATGCGTACCGAGCAGGGATGAGCAAGGCTGAGGCGCGGCGGCGCATCGTCGCGGCCTTGGCGGCGAACCTGTCCAGCGAGCAACAGCTGGAGATCGCGCGGCAAGCGGGGATAGACGACAACGGCGACACGCCGGAGCTGGCCACCGCGACGATCGCGCTCACCCAGAAGCAGCTTGGGGAGAGCATCCAGCTGCTGCTGGAGACGACTCCGTCCCTGGTCAGCGAAGAGTCGCTGGACGCACTCCGGGAGATCCTCGAAGCCGAGCCCCTCGCGGACGCCGATTAGAGGCCGGATGCCGAGCCTGCCTACTCAGCGTCTCCGCGTTGCCGGCGCGCCCGGTCGGCGAGCTTGCCAGCCAGCTTGCCGGTCACCGATCCGGCCCGGTCGAGCGTCTTGCTGCCGAAGCTCACGGCGGCGCCGACGCCGTTTGCTCCGGTCTCAAGGGCCTTGTCTTTCGCTTCCGAGGCTGCGTCGACCCAGCGTCTCGCCTCCGCCGACTCCCGGCCGGACTCGATGCCGAGCCGCCCGTGGAATTCATCGACGCTGATCGCGACGTGGTTGCTGGACCGGACGACAGCTGGGGACGTGGTCGGATGCAGCAGCACCTTTTCGTTGGCCATGCCGGCAGCCGCGTTTATCCGGGTCACCAGAAGCTGGGTGGTACGCGAGATGAGTTCCAGCCGTTTCTGGCGGGCCTCCTTCAGCCCGAGGCGGTGCCCGTCCAGTTCGTCGGGCGACGCGTCCAGCACCCGGTCGAGCTCGAGCACGGCGATCGCGTCCTGCAGCTGGAAGCAGCGAGCCAGCACCGCGAGCCACTCCTGGACCTTGGCCTCGGCTTCCTTGGCCGCGGTGGCGAGGTCACCGATGCCTGTCTTGCGCTCCAACTTCTCCGCGAGCGCGTCGAGCTGTCGCAGCGCGTACGCCTGGGTCTCCGCAATCGTCGTCGGTGCGGTCTGCACCTTCGACCAGGTGACCTCGTCGACCCTGCCTCTGGACTCCCGGAGGGTCATTGCCTCCTCGAGGACAAAGCCCACTCCGATCATGCGGGCCAACACGGCGTCCTTTTGGGCGCGCAGCACGTCGTCGACCTTCTCGTCGATCGTGGCGAGGTAGTCGGTGATCTCGTCCATGGCCTGCTGCATCGCCAGCTGCGCCATGATGCTCGCCGCCCCGGCCAGGATCGCCGGGTTGCTCAGCAGCGCACCGGGCTTCTTGGCGAACTCGACGAATCCCCCGATCTGGCCCTTCTGCCCCTTCACTACCCCGGTCTTGAGACCGTTTTTCGAGCTTTCCCGCAGGCCGTGCTTCTTGACGAGGTGTGCCGACTCCTTGGTCAGCTTCATCCAGCGACTGGAGTTAGCTGAAATCTCCGAACCGGCCTGCGCGAGCGCCGACCCGGCGCTGGCGACGGACTTGAGCCGCGGCAGCGGGAGATCCTTCGCCGACAGTCCCTCCGATGCGAGGAAGCGTTCCACATCCGTCGGGTCGCCAATGATCGCCAGTCCGTCGCCGTCGCTGATTAGTTGAATCTCGTTGTCCATCGTCCGGTCCTGGGAATTCATCAATGCTCGTCTTTCGCGTAGTCGGAACGTCGCCCATCGGGCTCGTGTCTCGCGCCGCGGATCCGCAAGAGTCGCGTGGAGCTGCGGAATCGTTGTGCCTCGGCGCTCTGAGGGGGGTAGTACTGCACGTGACCGGTGTAGCCGCGTCCCCGCTCACCTACCGCGATGTCGGACTGCTCTGCGGCCGCTTGCAGCAGGGCCTTGGCTTCCGCCTGGCGTAGCCAGCACACGAACCGCGTCCCCGCCGGTGATACCCGCTCCAGCAGGACGTTCGCGCCGTACTTCCGTGCCTGTTCCGAATCGTCAGGATGGAAGCGGGCCCAACCGGTAGTTCTGCCGTGTTCCCGGATCGGGGCATCCTCTCCGGTGGCATAAGCCTGCGAGACCGCCTCGGACTCCTGCGGACGTACCCAAGCGACGCTGCGGTATCCCTCCGGCACATCAACCCATCGGGAGTCCTCGGTCGCCGAGGTTTCATGTGCAGGCGGCACCTCGGGCGGCGGGAATTGCTCGGCCGGCTCGCGCTGTTCCGGCAGAGCTTCGCTGGCGGGCTCGGCCGGTGCGGTGGACGCTGCGGGAAGCGGGGGCGCCGCCGGTGCGGGGTACTCCGGGGGCGCCGGTGGGCTGACCGGCGCCGGGTGTTCGGGGACGACGGCAGCGACTCCGCCCAGTTCCTCGATGCGGTGCCACAGCGGCTCCATCGCCTTCTCCGGGTCGCGGCTGAAGACGCTGCCCCGGATGCGGACGAATACGCAATTGCCGACCCGCTCGAGCAGCGCCTGCCGGCGGATGTCCGCTTCCCATTGGTCGGGGCCGTGATAGGCGTCGCCGTCGCATTCGATGGCCAACCGCCGGCCGTCGGCTAGTGGCAGCACGAAGTCGATCCGATAGCTACCGATCTTGAACTGGGGGAGCGGCCGTAGGTCGCGCAGCAGCATGCGCTTGAGGACAGCGCGCTCGAAGTCGCTGTCGCAGCGCTTCTCCAGATCCTGGTATGCCTCCTGGGCCGTGCCGACGTTCTGGCAATAGACGAGCAGCTTCCCGCGGGCGTCGTCGGCCGGGACGTCGTCCGGTTGGAACGAGTGGAAGACCCAGAGCTGGTCGCGGGCCCGTGAAGCGGCGACGTTGACGCGCCGGTGGTAGTCGCGTTTGGTGAAGGGTGCGATCCGGCCTCCGTTGGCCGACGCGACGAGGGAGAGCAGCACGACGTCGCGTTCGTCGCCTTGGAACGTGTAGGAGTCGCCGACCCGCAGTTTCCGTCGTTCGAGCTCTTCCATGCCGACCGTTTCCCGCAGCTGATGCAGCAGGTACATGCCCTGGTCACTGGTGCTCAGCAGGCTGACGACGCCGATCGTCTTCCCGTCGTACGCCGGGTCGGCCACGATGGCCAGCACCCGCTCGACGAGAAGCCGTGCCTCCTCGACGTTGACATCGCCGTAGGAGTCGACCGCCTGGCGAACACCGCCGGGCACGTACACGGCCTGGACCGGTGCGCCGATGCCGGCCGGCCGGTCCGTGCGCAACGGCTCGATCTTGCTGTCGTAGTAGTTGATGCTGGAGAACTCGATGATCTGCGGCACGCACCGGAAATGCTCGGTCAGCAGAATCCGCTCGGACCGGCGTACGGCGTGGTCGTAGAGACTGCCCTCGGGGTCGAACTGGTTCGCCGACGGCACGTCGTCCAGGTGCGCCTCGATCAGGCCCTGCACGTCACCGACGAATGTCAGCTGGGGGCCGATCTGCTGGTCGTCGCCGACCACGACGGCGCGTTCGGCGAGGCTGAGCACCGGCAGCGAGAACATGTCCGCCTGCGACGCCTCGTCGACGATGATGACGTCGAAGTTGCCGCCGGTCGGGAACTGCTCGATGGCCCGGTCGATCGACATGACCCACACCGGCACCGCGTCGACGGCGGCCGACATCTGCCGCTGTGCCTCGGCCTGCCAGTGGGACGCCTTCTTGCCGGTGCCCTTGCCGATCTTGCGCAGCGAGGTGGCCCAGTCGGTCAGAGCGGCTCGCTTGCGGTCGTCCAGGGCACGTGACACCGCCAGCCAGGACGACGCGACCACCACTTCGCTGGTGAGCTTGCGGATCTGCGCGCGGCAACGCTCGACGCGGCGGCCGATCACCGCGGCGTCCAGGTCACCGATCGCCTCGTCGAACCACGTCTGCACCTGACGCCAGCGCCAGCGCTGAAGACAGTCGGCTCCGGTTCCGTGCAACGCCGTCGCCGTGCCGGCGTCGATCTCGGCGGACCACTGCGGTGCGACGGCGGCGACGCGGTGCCGCAGATTCGCGTACGTCTGGGCTTGCGGAACCAGCGACGCCAGCCGGCGGATCTCCGCGCAGGTCGCATCCCAGCCTTGCAGATCCGCCTCCTGCCACTGCAGATCCAGGACGCGCCACAGATCGCTGGCCGCGGGCCGGGACATGCCCTCCTGCAGGTACGCCGCGATGCGGTTCTGCGCGGAGGCCAGATGATCGTGCTCGAACACGGCGGTGGCTCGCCCGAGTAGCTGGGCCGCCGAGTGCAGGGTCCCGCTGTCGGCACGCGGTTCCAGCTGGGGCAACGCCTGCCGCAGTTTTGCGTACAGGTCGGGCCATTCGTCGCTGTCCCAGCGCACCGCGGTGCGGGCCTGTTCGATCAGCTCGCTGGCCCACATCTCCGGGGCGCCCTGCAGCTGGTCCGGCGGGATGCCGAGCCACTGCGCCCAGTCGGTCCACCGCGCGGCCAGCTGAGCGCGCACCTGCTGGCGAGTCACGTGGGCAACGACTAGATCAACATCTTGCACCGTACGCAGCGGTTCGCCGTCGACCTGGCATTCCTGGGCCAGCTTGGCCAGGCTGCCGTGGAACAGCTTGCTGACGGTCTTGCCGGCGGCGAACCGCTGCCGCACCTCGGCCAGGTCCGCCTGGAGCTGCCGCGGCTGACTTGCGTACGAGTCGGGAACGGCGACGATGTGGCCGCCGATCGTGCCGGCCAATCCGGCGAGCTGCGCCATCGCGGCGTGGCACGCCTGCACGTGCTGACTCCACAGGTGCTGCCATTGCGGATCGTTCAGGCGACGCCCGAGCCGGTCGATCCACGCACCTTCCCGCCGGCGCAGCAGGCCGACCGCGTCGTGCAGGCGTCGTTCGAGCTCGGCGAACGCCTCGTGGCCCATCACCCGCACCGCACCGAGGTGAATGCCGGCCGCCGACAGTTCGCGGAGCTCGGCAGCCAAGGCAGCCAGGCGCTGACGGTCGGCGCGGACGGCTGCTTCCGGCGGCACGTTGCCGACCAGTGGCAGCTCGCGCAGTGCCTGCACCCGATCGGACGCGGTGAGCGCCGTGGCCAGGTGGAGCAGCCGGGAGAACTCGTCCGCATCGAGCGGGGGCGGCTGGTCGTCCCGTACGGAATCGGGAATGTCGCCGAAGGTGCCCTCCCGGGCACCGAGCCATTCGCCCACGTCGGCCGGTCCCAGCAGCGCGTCATCCAGGCGGTACGTCCGCGCATCGTTCTCGGCGATCGACCGCAGCGCTGCCAGCGTCCGGGCGAGCTCGCGTTCGGTCTCCTCCAACTGGCCGGTAAGGAGGTCGATGTGCTGCTGAGCCCGGCGCTGGTCGAGCGTGGCGGCTCGATCGGACAGCTCGCGCGCGGCCAGCTGCAACTGCACGAGCTGGTCCGCCGAGCGACCGAGCACCGCCAGGCACAGCGCCTTCACCTCCTCCGGGAGCCCGTCCCGCAGCACCCGCAGCGGATCTTCCTTCTGCGCCACCACCAGGACGCGCTTGCCGTGCGCCATCAGATGGCAGATCAGATTGCGAATGGTGTGGGTCTTGCCGGTGCCGGGTGGGCCCTGCACCGCGACCGTGCGGTTGCGCGACAGCCGCTGCGCGATGGACTCCTGCGCCTCGTTGGTCGGCAACGGCATGAGCAGTCGCGTGCCGACCGGTTGCCACCGTCGCGGGTCGTCCGAGGGCATCTCGAGCCTGCTCGGCTCGTGCGCGAGCACCGAGGCAAGCGCCCCGATGGTGTCCGTTTCCCCGGCGAGCAGCCGATCGCGGAGCTGCTCGAGGAAGCGCCGCAGCATCCGTTGCCGCGGCCGGACGAACAGCACACCGGTGTCGTGAATGTGTGGACCGCCGATCGCCGGCGCGTTGGCCAGGCGCAGCACCGGGTCGTGGCCGAGGCGGCGCAGCGCCCGCTCGAACAGCTCGCGCCGCTCCAGATCGTCCCAGGGGTCGACCGCAACCAGGCCACCGTCGCCGAGGCCGAGGAGCTGACGCAGCGACTGGTCGTCCAGCCCGGTCAGCGCGTCGGTCTGCAGCCGGGCCGGCCCCTGCGGCGACACGCTCACCACGGCCCGGTCGGCGTCGTAGTCGATGGCGACGGGCGTGGCCACCAACGGATACGCGACGCGATGCCCCGCGACATCGACGTGCACGACGCCGTGCCCCCAGACCAGTTCCTCGCCGGCGGCGTTCATGTCCAGCCGGCTGCGCAGTTCGATCAGGCGCGCATGCAGCTCGCGCGTTGCGTTGATCCGCTGCGTCGCGGCGGCCCAGGGCCGCCACGTGTTCTCGACCCACTCGGCGACCTCGGCGGCCCGGTCCTTGACGTCCTCTTGGCGGAGCCCGGCCGGAGCGCGGAAGGCGGGTTCGCGGGTCGCCTCGATCGGTCCGGAGAGCATCGAAGAGATCCGGCCCGGAGCGGCCAGCGGTTTGGGCTTCGGCGGCCGACCCACGCTGAGCCAGCTGGAGTCGGCGTCCCGCGGCCCGAGCCGGCAGTCGGGGTGCTCGGGAAGCCCGTGCTGCCAGATCGCCGATCCGGTGGGCACGCTCCGCGCGGGTTTTTCCATCTGAGCGCGCACAGCGAGCAGATACTCGGTGAGTGCGGCCGCCCGGGCGCGAATCGTGGTGGGTGCCTCGTGGTGGAGAAGCGAGGTCATGGTTCGCCGAACTCCCTGGCGCTGCGGGTGAGGGAACTGTGTACGCTACGTCATCTCACCGCTAATTGATGAGAATCGAACTGGGTCGTCACGGCCTAATAGGTCGTCCGGCCGTGCGCAGAGTCGACCGTTTCGGCCACCGTCGTGGTCAGCGAAACGTCTGACCGTCGAGCGTGTTGATCAGCTCGTCGTCGCGGGTGACGGTGAAGCCGCGCTCCCGCAGCGCCACGAGCAGTTCCGCCTCCGCCGCGACCGGAATCTCCAGGAAATCGCCGTTGAGGCTGGTGTCCATGCGGTGGCCGAACCGCGCCAGCAGCTCGCTGGGCAGCAGATCGAGCGCTCGGCTCGTCACCATCGGCGGCCAGTCGCCCTCGATCACCTGCCCACCTGATTGATGTCGAAGCTCGCGGCGTCATCATGCTCGTCGGGATCGTCCTCGATTTCCGGGACGGGGTTCCACACGTGCCGAGGTGCGATACCACGCGCCTCACCCCAGGTGCGGGCCGAGGCGATGGCGACGATCTCCCGCGCCTCCGCCGTGGCGGTCTCACCGTCGGCAATGGCGAGGCAGTCGTGCAGCTCGGCGTGGCCGTAGACCAGCGAGCGGGTTCCCGCAGGCGAAGGCTTGTTGATCATTGCGGGATTGTTCAAGAGTTACAACCTTCGCTATACGGCAGGGGGTGAGAAGTCGTCGCGTGTTGCTGGGCCACCTGAAGACAGGCCCGCATGGTTTCGTCCGGTACGCCCATGGCTGCCGCAAGCGCCTCTTCGGGCGCCGCTTGTCCACGGCTGACCAGATCGTCACGGATGTCCAAGAGGCCGCGGTGATAGCCGTCGGCGTCGGCGGGCAGTGCGGCCAACCGGTCCTCGAGGTAGCGGCGCACCATGACCGCGTGTCCACCGACAGCGGGAATCTCGTTGAATTCGGCCGCCATGTCGGCGAGGTGACGGTCGGCACGGCGCATCACGCTGGATGTGATGCCGCCCGCGATATCGGCTGCCACCTCGACGGCGACCCGTCGCGGGCCGGCGAGGTGCGTCGAGTCCTCGGCGCCCTCCCATTCGGCGACGACGTAGAGAGTGGGCTCGCGACGCTCGAGCCGAGTGGTGCTGTTCATCCGAAGAGACCTCCAGGCTCTACAGAACTTCGATGGAGTCGACGCTGAGTTGCGATGCGGTGCGGTGGTGCTGCCGCCGATCTGGGCGGCTCCGGCGGCGGAAGATACGTCACTGGAGCGCCACCTCAACGCCGCCGGAAAAGATCGAGTCGTGCAGCTCCAGTGAGGTCAGCTTGGTGCCCTTCGGTACGTCGAACACCAGCGTGCCGGTGACCGCGTTGCCCGGGTTGATGTCCTGGTAGAGCACCTGGTTGTCGCTGTTGGCATAGATCCCCGCGGCCGAGTCGGCGGAGTATTCGACCTTCTCGGCGCCGTACGCCTTCTGTGCCGAGTCGGCGAAGGACTGTGTCTGTTTGCCGATGTTCTTCACCCGCACGGTGATCAGGCAGTACTGGCCCTGCGCCTTCGCGCCGAGCAGGTCCGAGCCGACCTTGGTGGCGCCGCACTTGACGCGGGCGACGGTGAACTCGAATTTGCCGTCGCGGACCGGCTGGTTCAGACCGGGCGTCTTGTCCTGCTTGATTTCCTGCTTCGCGGTGGTCTGCTTCGTCGGCGCTGAGGTCGCGGCCTTGGTTTCTGCCGTCTCGGCGGTGTCCTTCTCTCCGCCGCTAGACACGCCGCAGCCCAGCATCACGACGAGGACGGCACCGTAGACGATCCAGGGCCACGTGCGGTGCTTGGCCGGAGTGAGGAATGGGTTCAGCTGCGGAGAGGTCATGGCGGACTCCTAGAGAGTTTCAGTCTCGGGCGATGAGGGCGCGAGGGCGCAGTCAATGTAGATCGCGATTGAAAGCTCTGTCAACAGACCAGGTACTTGCCGAACGCGTACACGAGGGGCGCGGCAAAGCAAAGAAATCTTGCCGCCGACATAGGCGGCACCGATGAACCGCTTGCTCTCAGCCCTCGTCAGCGAGACGCCGAAGATGATCTCGCAGGGCTTCCACTTCGGCGATCTCCATGGGATCCGTCCCGAACATCGATCGCATGTCGGCCAGGAGTGCGTCGAGTTGCTGGAAGGCCTCGTCAACCTGCCCGACGCCGGCCGTGATCACGGCCATCTGGGTGCGCAGCGGGAAGCCCTCCGCATCGGGGGATTCACGCAGGAGATCCTGCAGCGTGCGCAGGGCCTCGGTGGCTTCCCCCAGTTCGGCCTGGCACGTTGCCACCTGCAGTCGGCATTCCCGCACTGCCTGGTGTTCGGGGCCGTACTGAGCCGTCAGGTCGGTGATGAGCTGCTCGAACGTGACCAGCGCCGTGCGGAAATCGCCGGCCAGCATGAGCATTCCGGCATAGTCCAGCCGAGCCTCGAGAATCTCCGGCGATCGCTGCCCGTAGATCGGGGCGGCCCGGCGCAGCATCGTCTGCAAGGCATCCGCCGCCTGGCCGAACCTGTCGTCGTCGGCTAGGGCAAGCGCCTGCGCGCGGACGGCGTGCACGTCGTTGAGGCTCGGGATGCTCGCGGGCGCGGCGGAGGCGGCCGGACGTGCCCGGGCGATCGTGTCGCGAGGCAGAGGCCCGAACGGAAACCGATGCGGAGACGTCGGATCAGCGGCGCTGTGCTCGGGCGGCGCCTTGGCCAGGTCAGGCAGCTCGGCGCTGGCCCACTGCAGCAGCTGTCGGTAGACGACCGCGGCCGAATCGGGCCGGCCTTGCGGGTCCTTGGCGAGCAGCGTGACGATGAGCTTGTCGAGTTGCGCGGGCACGTCGTCACGGGAGTCCGCGACGTGCGGGATGGGTGACTCGAGGTGCTGGTGCAGCATGCCGAGCGCGTTGTCCGCCAGATACGGCGGATCCCCGACGAGCAGTTCGTATAGAACGCAGCCGAGCGCGTAAAGGTCGGCGCGGGGGCCGACCGACGAGCTGCCGAGCGCCTGTTCCGGCGCCATGTAGGTCGGGGTGCCGATGGTCTCGCCGGTTACCGTGAGCTTCGGCAGGTCGGTGTCGAGCACCGCCGCCACCCCGAAATCAAGCACCTTGACCAGGCCGGTCGGTCCGAGGATCAGATTGTTGGGCTTGAGGTCGCGGTGCACCAGCGACGCGGCGTGTGCGGCGGCGAGCACCGAACAGATCTGCGCGCCGATGGCCGCCACCCACGGCACGGGCAGCGGTCCGTTCTCGGCGACCAGGTCGGTGAACAAGGTGCCGGGCACAAGCTGCATGACGATGTACAAGTCGTCGCCGAACACCCCGGCGTCGTGCACCGTGGGCACTCCGGGGTGGTCGAGACGCGCGGTGATGCGCGCTTCCCGCTGGAACCGCTCGACGACGTCGTGGCGGTCAGCTTCGACGGCGAGACCGGGTTTGAGGAATTTGACAGCGACGGGCCGGTCGAGTCGTTCGTCGTAGCCGGCCCAGACGTGCCCCATGCCGCCGCTGCCCACCGGGTACGTCAGCTCGTACCGGTCGGCGATCCGCGTTCCCGCCTGCAGCACCTGTCTCCCGTCAGGTCAGGCCGTGCTTGCGCCGGATCAACTTGTACGCCTGGCTGCGCGCGAACTGGTTCATGTGGCTGCGAAGCGTGTCGTCGTCCAGATATCGCTGCATTAGCTTCCCGTTGTCGTCGTGCCGAGACAGGATCACATCTTCGATGCGTTTCTCGCACACCACGCCGAAGTTGCTCTCGTCGTTGACGAGCGCGGCGGCTTCGACAGCCCCGTCGTCGGCGAGCGCAACGACCTGCTGCTCAAACCACACCTTGTCGCCCTCGCCCAGGCCCATCCCGAACCGGTCGTTGAGGTCGTCGATCAACTCGGACAGGGCGACCTTGTCGGGGTCGTTCTGCGGCCCGGCGCCGCCACCGGTGAAGCCGGGCAGCATCTGCTCCCCTTCGGCCTCCAGCGCCTTGTCCTGCGCGACGCCCGCGGTCAGCCGCAGGTGGGTCAGCTGCACCTCGCCGATGTCGACCGACGGGTCCTGCCGGCGTGGCAGCCGGTTCAGCAGCGCCCGGCCGTACAGATAGAGCCGTTCGAGGTCCTGGTCCTGGTAGGGCACCACCTGGGAAAGGAACGCGTACATCCGGACGTAGTCCCGCAGAGCGGTGCGGAACCCGTCGGCGGCCTCCGGGTCGTCGGCGGCGAGCGCGATGTAGCGGTCGCGCGCCGGGTCGGTGAAGCGGTAGAGCGCCTGGTGCGCCTTCGCCAGCGCGGCGTCGTTCTTCGCCTTGCCTTCGGCTTCGAGCAGAGCTTCGGCGTACGCCTGCATCTCCGATTTCACCAGCAGCGGGTACGACATGACTGCGCCCTCGGCCCGGTAGAGCAGGTTCGGGTCGGTCGGCACCGTCGCGGCGGTTTCGAAGTACGGCTTGAACTGGTCGGCGATGTCGTCGGCCTTGTTGACGAAGTCCAGCACGAACACGTCACCCTGCGCCTTGAGCGGGTGGATCCGGTTGAGCCGGGACAGGGTCTGCACCGCGGCCACGCCCTTGAGCGGCTTGTCCACGTACATCGTGGTGAGCAGCGGCTGGTCGAAGCCGGTCTGATACTTCTCCGCCACCACCAGGATCTTGAACTCGACCGGCTGCTTGGCCTTGGGCGTCCCGGCGTGCTTGTCGTCGGCGGCCGTGTAGCCGAACCGTTCCGGCAGCTCGCTCTCGCCGAAGCCGTTGAGCCGCGCCTCGGTCACCTCCGCCTCGTTGCCGATCTTGAGTTCGCCGGAGAAGGCAACCAGGGCCGCACAACCGATGTAGCCGTTGGTCTCGATGTACTTGTTGATCGCGGTGTAGAGCTTGACCGCCGCCTCCCGGCCGCCGGTCACCACCATCGCCTTGGCACGGCCGCCCAGCAGCGGCGCGGTGTGCCTGCGGAAGTGCTCGACGATGATCTCAGCCTTCTGCGCCATCATCGTCGGGTGCAGCACCGCGAACCGGGCCAGCTGCGACGACGCCTTTTTCGGATCGACCTCAGGATCCTCCGGGTTGGCGTTCGCCAGCTTCCAGTACACGTCGTAGTCCATGTACTGCCGGAGCACGTCGAGGATGAAGCCCTCCTCGATCGCCTGCCGCATCGAGTACGTGTGGAACGGGTGCATATTCCCGTCGTCACCCAGCGTCCCGAACAGTTCCAGGGTCTTCGGTTTCGGCGTCGCGGTGAACGCGAAGTACGACAGCGTCTCGTGCCGGCCCCGGGCCAGCGCCGACGCGGTCAGCGGGTCCCCGTCGTCGTCGATGTCGTCGCTGCCCTTACGCAGCAGCACCTTCTTCATCGAGGCGGCGTTGTCCCCGGACTGCGACGAGTGCGCCTCGTCCACGATCACCGCGAACCGCTTGCCGCGCAGCCCATCCACCTTGTCCAGAATGAAACCGAATTTCTGCATCGTGCTGATGACGACCTTGGCGGTCTCCCCGGACAGAGCGGCGGCAAGCTGGTTGGAGTCCTTGTCGATGCGCTGCACCACACCGGGCACGTGCTCGAACTGGAACACCGTGTCCTGCAACTGCCGGTCCAGCACCACCCGGTCGGTGATGATGATGACCTTGTCGAACACCGGCTCGTTCGCCTTGATGTCCTTTTCCGTGATCGCCCGGACGGTGTGCAGGCTGGACAGCCGGTGCGCCAGCCAGGCGATGGTGTTCGACTTGCCCGACCCGGCCGAGTGCATGACCAGGTAGTTGTCGCCAGAACCGTGCGCGGCGGCATGGTCGGTCAGCGCGGTGACCGCATGCCACTGGTGGTAGCGCGGGAAGATCAGCGCTCGCGACTCCTTGTCGGTGTGCAGGAACCGCCGCATCAGATCCATCCACGTGTCCGGATGCCAGATCTGCTCCCACAGGTAGGCGCTCCGGTAACCCTCGGCCGCCGGGTTGCCCGCCCCGCCGGACACCCCGGGCCCGTCCGACCCGGTGTTGAACGGCAGGAACCGGGTCTTCGCCCCCGCCAGCTTCGTCGTCACGAAAACCAGATCAGGATCAACAGCAAAATGCACGAGGGTACGCCGTGAGAACAGCAGTTCCTTCGGGTCTCGTTTCTCGCGGTACTGCTTCTTGGCGTCCTCGACGGTCTGGTTGGTCAGCGGATTCTTGAGTTCCGCAGTGGCCAGCGGGATGCCGTTCACGAAGAGGGCAAGGTCGAGGCTCTTCTCGTCGTGCGCGGAGAAGTGCAGCTGCCGGGTCACGGTGAGCCGGTTCGCCCGGTACAGCTTCAGTGCGTCGTCGGTGATCGAGTGCGCCGGCTTGAAGTACGCCAGCCGGAACAGGATCCCCTTGTCCTTGATCCCACGCCGCAGCACGTCAAGCGGCCCCCGCTCGTCGATCTGCCTGGCCAGGTATTCTTTGAAGTGCCGCTGCGTCTCGGCGACGTCGTTCCCGTGGTAGGCGACCAGCTTCAGCCACGCGTCGTTCTGCGTCGCCCCGATGAACGCGAACAGCTCCGAAGTGTCCAGCCCGAGGTGCCGGTCATAGTTCCCCGGAATCCCCCGCAGCCAGCGGCTATCGAGCAGCACCTGCTCGATAGCCACCTCGAACGAACCCTCCCCGTGCACACTCACATCAATCCACTCCCCGAGCCGTAGTAACGTCAATCTGACCAGTAACCACGCCGGTGATCAAAGCATTCAACCTTTCCTCGAGAAGAACACTCTGCCGGTTCCGGGCTACACGCAGGGAGTCAATTCTGCCGATTTCGTTCTCGATGCGCTTAGCAGTCAATTGCTGAACATCAGTCGGATGGACGGGAATTCGAATGTTGCGAACATCCGGCAACGATAACTGTGTTTTTGTGCCTCCATACTGGGAGGCAAAGAGGCTTTGCTGAACCCTAGTTGAACTCATCACATAGGCCAGCCATTGAGCATGGGCCGCGGCAGCCGGACGCACAAGACATACATGTTGACTCACGTAGCCGCCCGCGACAGATGGCCCCGCGAGCGAAATCCAACCCGTGTTGGCGCCAGTGATACCGATCAAGACATCGCCACAGCGGATCCGCGCTCTACCGGCTTCGACCGCCACCTTGGCTGGCGGGTCGACGTAGACCACAGAAGTCAGGTTCGGATTGATTCCGTCACGTCGCAGGTTGGCGCTCCTGAAGAAGACGTCTCCACTTTCACCGACAAGCTCGGACCAGGAACGTGACCCGCTGGTAGCAAGGCTTACCCTATAGCCGAGGCGAACGCTCGGCGAATCGAAATCCCATACGCCATTGATGACCGAAATGCGATGCTCCCGAGCCAACGCATCCGCAGACGCGAGAGCAGCTCTCAGACGCTCGAACTTGCCAACCTGCGCGTCGAGGAAGTCAGCGATTCGCCGCTGCTCCTCCATCGGAGGAATCGCTACAGGTGCACTGCCAAGTCTCTCTCCGACCAACTCGATTTGGTTCGTGGCTCCGACGATCAGCGCCGAGTAGATGTAGTGCTGGAACGGCTCGGACGAGAAGTAGTAAAACCCGAATCGGGGATGCAGTATCTCCGTGTTAGCCCTAACCCGAGTGACGTGTCCATCGGCCATAGCTGGACGATCGTCGGGACTTCCGGTGAAGTAGCCGACTCTGCCTAGGGTGCCGCGTCCAGTAGAGTTGATGAGGATGTCCTCGGCAGCCAATAACCCTTTGAGTCCCGCGACCCGCGAGCCTCCGTGAAAGCGGGCCCGATCCCAATCCAGCCGATTTGGCTGGTTCACAGCTTGGCTAACGGCCCAGACCGGGCCGTCGTCGACATAATCCGGCGCGGAGCCTCGATTGGCGGCACGGACCGCGTGCTTCAGTGGCCGCCATTGCCATCCGACAGGCAACTCAAGGCCGGCGAGCCCTGTGGTCACTTCGTCACCTCACCCAGAAGATTCTGAATCTGCGCTTCCAGCGCCCTGATCTCGGCATCGATTTCGATAAGCTGCCGCGGTGGCTGATAGACGTAGAAGTGGCGGGTGAAGGGGATCTCGTAGCCAGTCTTCGTCTTGGGCTCGTCGATCCAGGCGTCGGGGACGTGTGGGAGGACTTCGCGCTTCAGGTAGTCGCTGATGTCCTCGTTCAGCGGGACGTTCTCATTGTCGCGCAGGTCGGCGTCCGGCAGCGGGTTGCTCTTGCGGTCGGTCTGCACCTCGCCGTCCGGGCCGCTGATCGAGAACGCTTCCCAGATGGCCTTCTCCACGGGAGCTGGGAGCTTGCCGAGCGCGGCAAGCTTCATCGCGAACTCCGAGCGGGTGCTCGCCGCCGTGCCGAGCAGGGACTTCACTGTGGTCAGCAGGGCCTCGCTATCGGCGTACCGAAGAATGGGTTTGGCGTCAGCGAGCAGAGCGAGCGTCTCTTCGGTGATCTCGAAGCGCAAGCGCAGCGGGCGCTCGACGGTGATGCGCTGGTAGCCGAAGTCGGTGGTCTTGAAAACCTTGACCTTACTGTGTTGCTCATGCGCAGGGTCATCGGCGATGGACAGGGCATTGACGTAGGCCTTGGTGAGCGCCGCGATGTGGTCGGCGTTGAGCATTTTGCGCTTGTCGCCGAGGCTCTTGCGCATCTTGACCCAGTAGTCGTGGCCGTCGAGCAGCACGACCTTCTTGCGGCGTTCCGGGGGCTTGCGGTTGGTGAGGATCCAGAAGTAGGTGGAGATGCCGGTGTTGTAGAAGAGCTGGTCGGGCAGGGCGACGATGCCTTCGAGCAGGTCGTTCTCCAAGATCCAGCGACGGATCTCCGACTCGCCGGAGCCGGCCGCGCCGCTGAACAACGGGGAGCCGTTGAAGACGATTGCTAGCCGGCTGCCGCCGTCTTCCGGGCGCTTCATCTTCGAGATCATGTGCTGGAGGAACAGTAGCGAGCCGTCGTTGATCCGGGGCAGCCCGGCGCCGAAGCGCCCCGCGTGGCCGCGCGCCGCCTCGTCCTTGACGAACTTTTCGACCTTCTTCCACTCCACGCCGAACGGCGGGTTGGCGAGCATGTAATCGAAGCGTTCGCCCTCGTGACCGTCCTGGCTGAACGAGTTGCCGTACGCGATCTTGTTGGGGTCGCCGCCCTTCATCATCATGTCGGAGCGGCAGATCGCGTACGTCTCGCCGTTGAGTTCCTGGCCGTAGACCTCGACGGTGGCGTGCGAGTTGTGCTTTTCGATGTGGTCCTGGGCCTCGCTGAGCATGCCGCCGGTGCCGCAGGCCGGGTCGTAGACCTTGCGGACGATGCCCGGGGTGACCAGGTCGTCCTCGTCCGGGGCGAGCAGTAGGTTGACCATCAGTTTGATGACCTCGCGCGGGGTGAAGTGTTCACCGGCGGTCTCGTTGCTGATCTCGGAGAACTTCCGGACGAGCTCCTCGAACAGGTAGCCCATCTGATGGTTGCTGACGGCCTCGGGTCGCAGGTCGATTTCGACGAACTTGCTGACTACCTGGTAGAGCAGCCCGGCCTCGTCCAGGCGGGTGATCTGGGTGTCGAAGCCGTACTTGTCGAGCACGTCGACCGCGCCGGGCGAGAAGCCGCCGATGTAGGAGCGCAGGTTGGTCGCGACGTGGTCCTGGTCGGCCAGCAGGTTGCGGAAGTTCAGCTGGCTGGTGTTGTAGAACGTGAGCCCGGCGCTCTTGCGCAGCACGGGGTCCATGTTCTGCACCCCGGCGGACTTGAGCTGCTGATGTCGGGCGAGCACGGCGTCCTTGGTCGGTTCGAGGACCCAGTCGAGGCGGCGCAGCATGGTCAGCGGCAGGATCACCCGGCCGTACTCGGACCGCTTGTAGTCGCCGCGGAGCAGGTCGGCGACCTGCCAGATCAGGTCCGCCAGTTTCTGGTGATCGGTGCTCACCGGGGTCCTTCCTCGATCTTCTTCTTGGTGGGGTTCAGCTTGCCGGAGGCGAGGCCGTCGGCCGTCAGTCGCGTCAAATCGGCGCTGAAGGCGGCAGCCCGCTGCATCGTGTCGTTCAACTCGTCCAGTCGCCGGAAGACTTCGCCGTGGCTGCGTTGCTCCACAATCGGTATTCGTGGCACTTGAGCGCGTCGAACGTCCAGCCGCAGTGTGCCGGAGAGACTGCTGGCATGGCGTTCATTGGACGAGGTGCGCAGGTGCCCGGCCAGGAACCAGGGGTCGAGCACGTCCGGGTTGGGGCGCAGCAGGAAGATGTGGCGGCCCAGCAGTGCGCCGCCTTCGGCGACTACGCGGGCGGTCATCTGCCGGGAGATCACTGGTACGACGACGTCGCCTTCGTGTACGGAGATCCGCTGGTTGATGGTGTCTTCCGCGGTGCCGGACGCCGGCCGCCCCATCACGATGTCCTGTGCGGTGAGGATGGGCGCCTGCGCGGGGTCGCCGTCGTCGCCGCCTCGTATAGGTCCGAGGATCTCGAGCGCTCCGCCGCGCGCCAGGTCGGCGATCGAGACGGTGGGTCTGGTCGCGCCTGCGGATGCCTCAGTGACCATGCTGGGTAGCAGTGAGGGAAGGCGGTCGACAAGCGTGGCGAGGCGGCTCCCGGTTTCGTGTAACTCGTCCGCCAGATCCGGATGGGATGCTTCGGCGGGGGCTCGGCGGCCGGGGGAGAGGTCGACCTCTTCGTCCAGCAGGTCGATTACCGGCACCGGATGGGCGATCGGGTCGGCCGGGTCCGCGCCGTCCAGGAACCGTTCGACGGTGATCTTGGCCTGGTGGTAGGCGGCGTCCAGATCCAGCGCTGAGGCGTCGACGAGTAGGACGGTCGGGGCGGCTCGCGGCGTACGGTGCAGGATCCACAGGTGGAGCCCGATGGCGTGCGGCGCGGCAGCTCCGGGAGGAAGGGCGATGATCGCGCGTAGGGCGCCGCGGCGCAGCAGCTCGGCGCGGATGCGCCGGCCGGCGCGGCGGCCGGCGGCCGATGGCGGCATGAGGAGTACGGCGGTCCCGTCCGGTTTCAGGTGCGCGAGCGCGTGCTGCACCCAGGCCAGTTCCGATTCAGTGCGCGGCGGCACGCCGAACTCCCAGCGGCGGTCGTAGCCCAGTGCTTCGTGCCCCCAGTTGGTCAGGCCGAACGGGAGGTTGGCGACCACCGCGTCGACGGTGAGGTCACCGAAGGCGTCGTCGCGTAGGGAGTCACCGGTGCGGATCTCACCGGTCAGGTCTTCGATGCCGAGCCAGAGCCGGGCCAGGCGGGTGGCGGCCTGGTCGTTGTCCTGACCGTAGACAGTGGCGGCGCCGGCCTCGGCCGCAGCGCGCAGCAGTCGGCCGGTGCCGCACGCCGGGTCCAGGACGGTGCGGTCCCGAACGACGGCGAGCCCGATCATCAGCTGCCCCAGGGCGTCTGGGGTGGTGACGGCGCGCTGGCCGGGTAGGTCGGCGAACCTCGCCCACAGGTGCGCGAACGCGGCGCGGACCCCGTGTTTTGTCGTAAACGCATCGAGGTCGGGGCGCAGCGTCTCGAACGGCAGAGGCCGGGTGCCGTTGAGGTGTTCACCGGCGGCGGCGAGAGCTTCGGCGGGGTCGCCGGCTGCCGCCAGCAGGTTACGCCAGAGCCGGTCCTCGTCCGCGACGGCTGGCAGCTTGTCGTTCTCCGCGAGCCACTGTTCGACCTGGTCGAGGTCGAATTGCGGGCTCGCGGCGGTGCCTCCCACCGGGTCGGGGAAGGAGCCGTAGCGCTTGCGCCAGTTGCTGACCGCGGCTCGTCCGACGCCGGCAAGCCGGGCGATGTCGGCTGCGGTCACTCTCGCTGTCTGTTGCACGAGAGGCAGTGTACGCGACTGTCAAGAGGTATGTGTGTTGACACAGCTTTCATGCGGTGTTTCTATGTGTCGTGTCCACGGCGTTCCACGTGGTGTCTGGGGCCAGACGTCGAGGCCGCGGAAGAAGTTATGTCACCGCGCAGACGTCCGATACCACGCGTGGGAACCCGAGAAGAGCGAGGGAGCGGTACATGGGTGGACTGCAGTCCGGAGGGGGAACGAGTGCCGTAGCCGCGTCGGCGCATGCCGGGTGTGAGCGATTCCGGCTGACCGATCCCTTCATCACCCGCAAGACCCGCAAGGCTCTTGCCGCGCACATCGGCCACCCGGACACGAGCGCTGGGATCCCGGAAGCCCGCTGGATGCGAGCGATGACCTTCGAGACGCTCGTGCGCTCCGAACGGTTCGTCGCCGAGCTGCTGACCAAAACCGTGGGACGGCTCGGCCTGGCTCGCCCGGTGGGGGTGCGTCGGCGAGACTGTCACGGCGCCGTCGACATCACGGCGAAGGAGCTCGAGCAGGCGCACCGCAAGGCCGTACTCGCTGGTGAGGCCACCATGCTGACCGCTCTGGCGGTGCCGTATCTCAGCCTTGAGGACGTCGCCGGCGCCACCGCGATCCAGCCGGACTTCGCGATTGTCTGCCCTCGCCCGGCTGACGAAGGCCGTCCGGCCGGATCTTGGTTGATCATGGGAGACGCCAAGGACTACGAGCGGGTCCGCTCCCGCATCGACGACGGCCGGATGCTCAAGGGCTTCCTGCAGGTTGCTCTCGGCGCCGAGTCCGCCGCGGCGTGGAGCAAGCTTCCCGATGGGATGCACGTTCATCGGTCGGGTGCGCTGGCGGTGCCGCGTAACGCCTTCCTGCAACCGGAGGCGGTTGTCGAACTGCTCGACGACCACCGGCATGAGGTGCGCACCCGCGCCGATGAACGGCTGGCGGTGAAGGAGAAGCTCGGCGACGACACTCCGGCGGAGAACGACCTGGCAACGTACGTCGCCGGCCTGGAAGCCGACTTCGATCCGCACAGCTGTGTCACCTGCAATCTGTTCTCCTCGTGCCGGCAGGAGTTGCGCGCGGACGACGACCCCCTGGCGCTGCTGACCGAGATCGGCGTCGATCGGCTCACCCGGCCCGCTGTGGTGGCGATCGTTACCGCCGACGGGCGATTCGATAATGTGCCGCACAGCACCGTCGCGCAGGTCACCGCCACCGTTACCGGTCTGCCGCACTGGACCGGCCGGCTGCGTACGGATCCGTGCGGGCTGCCCGGCACGATCAATGTCATCCTGGTGAAGTCCGACGCCGCGGCCCTCGGCGTGTACGGCATCGCCGTTCAGGTCGTCGACGCGAACGGGCCCGGGACGTGGGTGCGGCGGGTCTTCGAGGAACCGCAGTCTCCGCTGACCCGGCGGGCCGTGATGCGCCTCCTCGGCCGCGCCATCCGGGAGATCTTCGAGGGCGGACTGGGCCCGGTCCATCTGGTCGTCCCTGACCGGCCGACTGCCGATCTGCTGGCCACGGTCGCGGATTCCCTGGCCGGGGTGGAGTTGAGCCGGCTGCGCTGGCAGCACGACCTGAACTCCGGCCGTCCGGCGCTGACCTTCGACGGTGAGCCGGCCACACTGCCCGACCCGCTGGACTGCGATGAGCGGGTCGCGGTGAGCTTCCTGTTGGAGGAGGACCGGGCCCGGGCGATGAGTCTGCGTACGCCTCTCGTCGACCTGCGGTCCGTCCTGGCCGCGCACGTCGTGCCGGGCGGCCCCGCGGTGGACGCGGGCAGGCTGGATTACCTCGTCACCTGGGCGGAGGCGGCCGAGCCGCTCGATCACCGCGTGGTGTCCGACGACATCGCGACGCGCTCGGACACCCCAGGCGCCCGGCTGTCCAACGACGCGTCGGATGCCATCCATCGCGCCCAGCGCCAGGAGAAGGACCGGCCGACGTACGAGGGGCTGGTACAAGAGGCGTTGGACTACCGCATCGCGGTGGTCGGACGGGCGCTGGCCGTTCTTGACGGCGTCGCATCCTCGCAGCTGCGAGGAGTGCACCGCGTCCTCGAAGGCGACGCGCAGGAGGTGTGGGGCCGCCGACTCGCGTTGCAGGCCTCGGACCTGGTGCGGTTCTCCCGCACCTATCCGAACTGGCGCAACGCGCAGGTCGGGATGCTGGACGACGACCGCAAGTGCCTGGACCAGCTCACCTGTCTGACCGACGCGTCCGCCGCGCGGGACAAGGCCATCGACGCCGGCGTGCGCGAGATTGCCCTCGCGACGGTGATCAGTGTCGACCCGATCCGGCTGGAGGTCAGGTCGCGCCGTCTGGTCCACGGTTCACAGGTCGTTGCTCTGCACATCGGAGGTCGCAACCTCGTCGAGGACCCCACGACGACCCTGAAGATTCAGAAAACGTCGTTCAAGCTCGGCCAGTTCCCGCTCGGCCTGCTCACCGAGGTTGCAGGTGAGGACGGACTGCTGTGGCAGCCGTCGGTCACGCCGAGCATGGCGGTGGGCGACGAGGTGATCCTGGCCGACACTGCCTGGTTCGGGAAGGCTTTTCGCTCCGGCCATGAGATCGCGGTGTGCCGTCCCTCGCTCGACAACCAGTCCGCGCCCAAGGCTGCCTGCGGCACCGCTACCTATGCGGCCGACCCGGAGGGCCACCGATGGTGCTGCAAGCCGCACACCGTCGCCGAGGCCGAGTGGTCGGATCTTCTGGCGCAGCGCCGGGAGCGCGGCGAACTCAACCCCGAGGTGTGGCCGCCGCTGGTCGACGAGGAGCGGTTCGACGTCGGCCCCGCCGCCGAACCGCCCGGAGACCCGCACCCGCCGGTCCCCGACCGCCTCACCCTCGACGACCTGGACTGACAGCCGTGACCATCACCCTCTCCGTTCCGACCGCATCGGCCGAGAACGCCGTCCACCACGAGCAGGCGGCTCGCGGCAACATCGATGCCGCCCAGCGCGCTATCTCTGCCCTGACCGCGGCCCTGAGCGGCTCGGCCGACTTCGACAAGATCCTGCTGCGGGCCGCCGCGGGTGCCGGAAAGTCGTATGCGCTGGTCCGCATGGTCCGCGAGGCCCTCGACCACCCTGACTGCACCCGTGTCGCGGTCACCGCCTTCGCCAACAAGCAGGTCTTCCCGCTCGCCGGTGATCTGGGCAAGGCGCTGGGCGCCGCACGAGTCTGCCTGTTCGTGGCGGGGGACCGGCTCCCGGACGTCCCGCAAGAGGTGCGCGACAACGTGTCCATCGCGTCCACGACCAGCGCCATCCCGACCTCGTGCGACGTCGTTCTCGGAACATCGCACAAGCTGGGCGCCTTCGGCGAGCGCCGACGACTGCTCAACGAGCTCGGCGAGGCCGCCAACGGTTCATTGCCCTTCGACGTGCTGTTCGTCGACGAGGCTTGGCAGCTGCCCCGGCACCGCTACTCGACCGTCGAGGGGCTGGCTCCCGTCTCCGTCGGCGTCGGTGATGTGGGCCAGCTGCCGCCCATCGACCCCAGCCAGAACCCGTGGCGCGGCGACCCCGGCTACAACCCCTATCGGGCTTGGCCGACCGCCTACGAGAAGAACGAAGCGACCTGCGTGGTTGATCTCCCGGCGGTGTGGCGGCCCACGGCCGCGCAGCTGCCGCTGTGGCGAGCCTTCTACAGCGACTGGGATGAGCTCCAATGCGTGGCGGCCCCCGGCGACCGATCGGTGGAGCTACCGCCGTTGACCGGAACGCCGTCCGTGGTCTGGAACTCCGTCGTCACCGGAAACCCCACGCTCCTCGAAGTCGACGGTCTGCCCGCCCCCGAGGCGGTCGACATCGACCTTCCGGTGCTGGGCGTCGTCGAGGATCTGCTCGCTCCCCTTCTTGAGGGCGGCTTCAGCACCGTCACCCGCCGCTACGACAGCCAAGGCGCCCCGCTCGACGCGGTTCGCACCGACGCGGCGACGCCGCACGGCGACCCGCTGATCGTCATCCTGGCCACCCGTAACCAACTCGTCGACGACGCGACCGACATGGTTGAGCGTCTGACCGACAAGTACGCCCTCCCCGAAGGGGTCCTCGTGGCGTCGACGGTCGACTCCTGGCAGGGACAGACCAACGCGATCACCATCGCCATCCACCCGCTCTCCGGCGCCGAGCAGCTCGACGAGTTCAACTCCGCCTTTGGGCGCCTTGCCGTCACCTGCACTCGGGCGACGCACGGTCTGCTGATGGTCGCCCGCGGCGGTCTGGACGACTTGCTGGCCAAGGCGCCGGCTCGCCCGGGTACGCCCCTGGGCGAACCCGGATCACGATCGCTTCCCCGCCAGACCCACCAGCGGATCCTGGCCGCCTTCAGCCGAGCACGCCTCGTCGACGAGCCCGCCTGAACAGCCGCGCTATCCATCCCCTCGTGTTCTGGGAGAACCAGATGACCAGAGATCAGGCACTACTCGACTTTCTGTTCGACCGGCTGGCCGACACGAACGCTCCCGACCGGCTCGCCGAAGTCATCCTCGGCGCGTACGCCGGCGACGATGAGCTGCGGGCCGTGCTGGCCGGCGAGGACGCCCATCTGCCGCGCCGCACCGACGACGCCGACGCTCGGGCGGATGTCTATCTCGACCGGGTGAGCGTGGCCGGCTTCCGCGGCATCGGCCCGAAGGCGACGCTGCACCTGCGCCCGGAAAACGGTCTCACCCTCATCGTCGGCCGCAACGGCTCCGGCAAGTCCAGCTTCGCTGAGGCCATCGAACTCGCGCTGACCGGCGACAGCCAGCGATGGGCCGAGCGCAACAGCATCTTCCGCGACGGTTGGCGCAACCTGCACACCTCAGCGCCCTGCGAGATCGACTTGATCGCCCGGGTCGACGGTGTGGCGGCACCCTTGCGACTGCGGCGCACCTGGGACACCGACGCCACCGAGCCCGGGCAGGCCGAGGCATCGCAGCCCGATGCCGACGCGCTCGGCTGGCGGCAGCCGCTGGACACCTACCGGCCCTTCCTCACCGCCAACGACCTCGGCCGGCTCATATCGTCCCGCCCCAGCGAGCTGTTCGACGCGATGGCGCCGCTACTGGCGATCGAGCCGGTCACTGACGCCGAGACCCGGCTGAAGAATGCGCGCAAGATCTACGACGACCGGGCCAAGACCGTCCGGACCGGCCGGCTCGCCCTACGGACCGCGCTCGCCGAGGTCGACGACGACCGAGCCCGAGCCGCCGGAAAGCTGCTCGCCGCCACCAAACCAGACCTCGACGCGCTCGACCAGCTACTCAGCGACGACGACGAAGCCAACCCCGCAGTTGCCGCCTACCGGCGCCTCGCCGCCATCCCCGATCCCACTCCTCCGGACGAGATTGCGGACCGGCTGCTCGCCGCCGGATCTGCGCTGGCCCACATGCCCGCCGCCCCCGATGAACTGACCCGGCTGCTGCAGACCGCGGTCGAGCACTTCGACCGGCGCGGCGCCGGCGCCTGCCCGGTCTGCACCACCGGCTCGCTCGACCAAGCCTGGCGGGACGCCGCCGAACAACGGCTCGGGCAGGTGCGGCGCGAGGCAGGTGCCCGCCGCGAGGTCGAGGAGCAACTACGGGCTGTCCGGCGGGACGCGGCGCGCTTGCTGTCCTACGGCGTCGATCTCCCCGCCGTCATGGGCGAGGAAATGGCGACCGCCGAGCAGCGGTGGCGTGCCGTTGACCTTGACGCGGACCCGCAGGTGCTCGCCGAGCATCTTCGCGAGCATTACCCGGCCTTGCGTGCCGCCGTCGACAACGTGCGTGCTGCCGCCGCCGACTGGCTGCGCACCAGACACGACGCCTGGCGCGAACACGCAACCGAACTGCACAACTGGCTCACGGCGGCGCGCGACGCCCGGCAGGATGAGGAACCGCTGACCCTCCTCAAGGACGCGCTCACTTGGCTCAAAGTGGCCATCGCCGATCTGCGGACCGCTCAGCTCGCCCCGTTCGCCAACCAGTCCCAGCAAATCTGGGAACAGCTGCGCCAGGAGAGCAATGTCGAACTCGCCGGCATGAGACTCGACGGCACCAGCACCCGGCGTCGGGTCGCCTTCCCGGCTACCGTCGACGGGACCGCCACCTCGGCTATGGCCGTCATGAGCCAGGGCGAGCTGCACGCCTTGGGACTGGCCGTCTTCCTGCCCCGCGCGACCGCGGCGGCGAGCCCGTTCCGGTTCCTCATCATCGACGACCCCGTGCAGAGCATGGATCCATCCAAGGTCGACGGTCTCGCCCAAGTTCTCGCCGACCTCGCGCAACACCGACAAGTTGTCGTGTTCAGCCATGACGACCGGCTCCCGGAAGCCGTACGCCGCCTCGAAATCGACGCGGTCATTTGGGAAGTCACCCGCCGTGTCAATTCCGAGGTCGAGATCCGCAAGAACCTCGACCCCGCCGAGCGGTATCTCGCCGACGCTCGTGCCCTGGCGAAAACCGACGAAATCCCCGCCGATCTACGCTCGCCACTGATCACCAGTTTCTGCCGCTCCGCCCTCGAGGCCGCCTTCCATCAGCGAATCAGAGCCGTACGCATCGGCCGCGGCGAACGCCACAGCGACGTCGAAATGCTGATCGACTCTGCGAGAACCACCACCCAGGTTGCGGCGCTCGCCCTCTTCGACGACCCGGACGCCGGCAACCGGGTGTACAGCTACTTCAACAACCGCCTGGGCCCGTGGGCCGCGGACTCCTTCCGAGCATGCAAGGAAGGTGCCCACGGCGCCGCGGTCGCCGACCCGGAACGACTCGTCGGGAATGTCGCGCGCATGGTCGAGGCCGCCCGATGACCTCGCCCCAGACTTACCTCAGCGAGGCCGAACACCTCATGGCGGCCCCGGCCACGGGAACCCGCGGACTGTGGCCGCGAGCCTGCGCGTGGCTCCTGCGGCTCGCCCTCGAATCGGCGCTGGACATCTACTGGACGGCCACCGCGCCGGCCGTCGGTGCCTGCCGCAGCCGCCGATCTCAGATCCTGATGCTCAGCCGCTACCACGAAGCTGGCAGCGCCCGGCGGGTCGCCATGCTGTGGTGGTCGTTGTCGCGGGCCGGGCACCACCACAGCTACGAACTCGCCTTGACTGCCGGTGAGCTCAGACACTTACACGCCGAGGTCCGCAGCGTTGTTGTCGCCTTGCAACCCGGTTCACCGAGCTAACCACGGCTGAGCGCTTGCGCTGTCGACCCGGCAGCGGGGAGATACCCCTCAGCTCGAGCGAATTCGAGCCGACTGAGGTGGCCATGTCAGTGCAAGCGCCCCCACGTCAGCACGTCGCCTTGCTCAGCAGCCAGTGGCCACAGACCCGCCCGCAACACGTGGTTGTGGTCGACGCGCCACCGGTCGCCAACCAGCTGCCCGCCTCCGACGGCCGCTGCGGCATCTACGTCCTGGCGTTCGACAACGGGCAGCTGTATGTCGGGCAGGCCCGCGACGTCGTGCGCCGGTTTGGCAATCACCGCAAGACCTACGGCGATATCACGGAGATGCACTTCTGGCGCATCCCGCAGGCGAGCCTCGACGAGTTCGAGCAGCAGGCCATCCGGACACTGCAGGCCGAGGGGTTTCTCCTCCGCAACGTGACCCATGCTGCGGGACGGCTCGGAGCGGGCAGCCTGGATTCGCTCGTCTCGGCCGCGCGGCAGCAGGAGTGGTTTACCTCTCCGGAGTCCGACGATCTCGGTAACGAGGTTCGCCCCGACCGGGCGCAGGTCCGCATGGCCAATCAGGTCAGATTCGAACGGATCAAAGCCGATCCCCGGCTGGCTGCGATGCTGCCCGCGGTCCGTCGCTACCTTGCCCGCACCGTACCCCTCCCCCGCCACACCGAGTTCTCCCGCTGGTCGATCAGCGCCGCGCCCGACACCAACAAGAATTCCTCGCCGCGGATATTCACGATCACCGTGCACTCGCTGGAGACGCTGCACGTCTGGGCGCCGTTCGAGGAGCAGCACCGGACGATCTTCGAGCTCAACGTCGACCTGGCGACGATGCAGCGGCGCTGGCCCGACCTCGGCGAGATGGTGGAAATCTTCGGTGCCGCCGTCGTCCAAGACACGATTTATTCGGTACGTCCGGGCGTGCTGAGGCTGGCGGTCGAAGGCGCCCGAAATTTCATGCTTCTCCTCGACCTCGACGGAGTGGTCGAGGCAGCACGCCGGCTCAACCTCGACATGATGCGCAAGGGCGCGGCCATGCAGTGGAAGAGCCACTCCTTCGCCCTTGCTGATCTGCTGCTCGATGCGGACGTCGAGCCGGTTGGCAGCGAGGATGGTGACCCGTTGACGCGCGGCCTGGCCGCCGATTGTCTGGGTGACCTGCGGCAGGCGGAACGGTGCTACCTGCAGGCCGCCGACGGCGGCAACCCGGAAGCCGCCTTCCGGCTTGGCGAGCTGTATGCAGAGATCCGCGATGACGAGGAGGCGGCATGTTGGTACGAGCGTGCCGAGGGTGGTGGCTACCACGGCGTACGGCGAGCTGCGGAACGAGCTAACACCTACGCCCTCATGACGTACGCCCGCCACAGCGCGGAGGACGGCGACCTGTCCGCGGCCGCCGACTACTACCAACGGGCGGTTTACAGCGGCTGCACCGAGGCGTACGCCGAACTCGGTCTGCTTCTGGAAGAGTTGGGTGACACGGCCGAGGCCGAAGTGGCGTACCGGCATGCCGGCGAAGCGGGCCACGGGCTCGGTTGGTCGGGTCTCGCGTCACTGCGGATGCAGGTGGGCGACCTTGAACAGGCAGAAACCCTGTATAAGCGAGCTGTCGACGCCGGTCATCTGGGCTCCCTGATCGACCTCGGCCTATTGCACCAGCAACGGGACGAACAGGAGCTCGCCGAGGCCAACTTTCGGACGGCGGCAAAGGCCCGCTTTCCCTACGCCGAGGTCCTGCTCGGTGACATCGCCGCACAGCGTCAGGATCGCGCCGCCGCCGTCAAGCATTACAACCGCGCCATCAAGTGGGGTCACACGGACGGACTGATCGGCCTGGGCCTCTTGCTCGAGAACGAGAGCGACCTGGCCGGCGCGGAGATTCACTACCGCCAGGCAGCCGACGCCGGAAACCTGCGTGCACTGGTCAACTTGGCAATGCTGTACGTCGTGCAGCACGACGACGAACGAGCCGAGGCCTACTGCCGCGAGGCGGTTAACGCCGGTCATAGCGATGCGTTCGTCGAACTGGGCGACATGCTGCACGGCGAGGGCTACCCGGAAGCGTCGGAACGATACTACCGTCTAGCTGGCGCCTGAGGTGGAGTCTGCTGCAGGGATAAGGGACATCTGTGGCTGGGTAGGGCCGGCTTTCAAACGTCGCTAGCGTCTTCCACTTCGGAGGCGATCCACCACAAGGTTCGTCCCAGGTAACACCAGGTGTCGCCAGCGGAGAAATTTGGTTCTGGCGCTCCTGCGCGGGCGAAAATGGTGTTGCGTAGGGCCGAAGGCGTCCATGTCTTGTCGGGTTCGACGGCCCATACGAGCGGCCGTATCGGGTCGTTGACCCACGTGATTCGGGCGCGATCAGGATTTTCGGTGAGCCACGCATCCACCTGCGCTTTCACCTCCGGACGGCTGACTCCACCCAGTTCAAGGGTCATCAGCGCGCCCGCCGGGATCAGATCATGCTCGACGATGAGCTTGGCCGATCGTGCCCGGCGCCGGTTGGTTGCAACCTGTTCACTGGTCTCGTTCGCGGCCGCGGTCACGGCGGGCCGTAGGCGCCGATTTTCCAGGGTGTCGACGGGGAAGAGCCGCTGGAAGCTGACACAGAGCCCGTCCGTGTCGCGAAATAGCTGGTACTCGTGGCATTCGATGGTGATGGCAGGGGCCGCTGTTGCCAGCCATTGGACCGTGGTCAGAACTTGTGCGGGGAAGTGCTCGGCGACCAGCAGCAGCCGCGGGAGAGTAAGAAGTTCGTCATTCCACTGCGAGTCGACGTGGGCAGTGAGCCGCTCCAGCGCTTCCTCAGCGCTGATGCGTTCGTCGCGTTCGCGGGCCAGCCAGTCGGCGTGTGCCTGCGCGAGGGTCTCTTTGGTAAAACCTGCTACGAGCGCCCCGTAGGTGATGGCCTGCAAGTGGATGCGCCGGTCGCCGTCGCGCTTGAGCTCCATGACGACGAGTTCGCCGCTGGTCGACAATGCCAGTACGTCGGGGCGTTCCCGGGCCGCGTCGTCGTTTGCTGCTGCCCAGGAACCGAACTGGTTGGTGACCACCAGGAGGGTGTCATCGATCAACTGTGGGCAATCTTTGATCCAGCGTTCCAAGTCGGTTGTCTCGGTCTTGCCGGCGGCCACCATCGTGGTTCGCTCAAGCGGGATGAACGTGTCGTGCGTCACGCGCAGCAGTTGCGCCATCGTCGGTCACGTCCCTTCCGTAGGTGGCCATCATCTTCTCTCTCTCGGACCAGTCGCAGTGCATCCATTCCGGGAACATCCGCGCTCGAACGTGATCCCCATCTCAACGGCTCCTTTGCAGGTGGCCTTGATCTTTGTTGCGCGACGCCGAGACATACTGGTGTTTCGTCAAGTCGACGGTGACCCTCCCGGCGATCTGGCCTTGAGTGGCGTGGTCCGGAGCCGGTCACCTGCCGGGACTCGCCGCCGGACCGGACGACGGACCACGGTCGCACAGCGTCCGAATCCTAATGGTCGCGCTCACCCAATTTCCCGGAACTCCTGCCTCGGCGGCAAGGCGACACGCTCCTGGATGACGAGCTGCCCGGGCTGGCGTGGTGTGGTGTGCTAGACGTTTGAGAGGCTCTGCGTGACCCGCCCCGGGCACCTACCAGGCTGTTTAGACCGCTGTTTTTTCAGCCTGCTCACAGCTTCTGGCCCCCTCATCGCGAGCATGCGACCCGTACCCTTGAGGGGCAGTTCAATCTCAGGGAGGCTGGACAAGTGAAATCTTCGAACCCGGTGCTATCCCGCCTCGGCCAGGCGGCCGAGCGTGAGCGGGCGGCCGGGTACGGATATAGCGAGCCGTACCCGACGCAGGGATACCAGGCGGCTCCGCCCGTAGCCCAGTCCATGACGATCGACGACGTGGTCGTCAAGACCGTCATTCTGCTCGGCCTCACCGGCATCTCGGCCATCGTCGCGTGGAACGTGTTCCCCGACAGCGTGGCCGGCGGGGCCCTGTTCGGTGCCGCGATCGTCGGTTTGATCCTCGGCTTCGTGATCTCGTTCTCCCGGATGGCCAACCCGGCGCTCGTGGTGGCCTACGCGGTCATCGAGGGTGTGTTCGTCGGTCTGGTCAGCAAGGCGTTCGAGTCGTTCTACAACGGCATCGTCCTGCAGGCGGTGACCGCCACCTTCGGCGTGTTCCTGATGATGGCGGTGCTCTACAAGTTCCGGGTGATCCGGGCGACGCCGAAGTTCACCAAGGGCCTGATCGCCGTCATGGGCGGTCTGTTCATGATCATGCTGATCAACCTGGTGCTGTCGTTGTTCGGTGTGCACACCGGCATCCGTGACAACGGCGCGATCGGCATCATCTTCAGCATCGTCTGCATCGTGGTCGCGGCGCTCAGCTTCATCCTCGACTTCGATCAGATCGAGCAGGGCGTCCGGATGGGCCTGCCGCAGCGTTACTCCTGGACCTGCGCGTTCGGCATCCTGGTCGGCCTGATCTGGCTCTACCTGGAAATCCTGCGCCTGCTCAGCTATCTACAGGGCAGCAGCAGAGACTGACGCCATTCTTCATTGAGCAATCAGCCTCATAGAGCAGCGCCCGGGCCGTCCTCCCACGGTCCGGGCGCTGTTTTATGCTGCCGGCGTGACCGATTTCGCGACCTCCGTCGAGCGCCTGCACAACCAGGTGCGGCATTGGGAAGGGCAGCGATGGAAGGCCAAGGCCGAGCAGATGTACGGGTTGGTCCAGCTCCTCGCAGACTTGGGCGCCGACGCCGAGGGTCGGCCGCATCGACCGATCCCGCGTGAGCACGACATGGTCCTGCCCGACCAGCTACGCGTGGTGACCGACGATCTGATCGCCGCAGGCCCGGTGCCGGCCGAGGCGATCGCGGCGGTCGACGAGGTCCGCCGGAGCATGTGAAATGAAAACCGCCGAGCCCGGCCGCTCGTGGCAGGCCGGACCCGGCGGACATCCGGGGGGATCGCTCAGCTGAGGCGCTCGATGATCAGTGCCATGCCCTGACCGCCGCCGACGCACATCGTCTCCAGCCCGATGCTCTTGTCGTGCCAGTCGAGCGAGTTGAGCAGGGTGCCGGTGAGGCGGGCGCCGGTCATGCCGAACGGGTGGCCGACCGCGATCGCGCCGCCATTGACGTTCAGCTTGTCGATCGGGATGCCCAGGTCCTGGTACGACGGGATCACCTGGGCCGCGAACGCCTCGTTGATCTCGACCAGGTCGATGTCGTCGATGGTCATGCCGGCCCGCTTGAGCGCCTGCTTCGACGCCTCCACCGGGCCCAGCCCCATGATCTCGGGGGAGAGCGCGGTGACGCCGGTCGAGATGATCCGGGCCAGCGGGGTGATGCCGAGCTCGCGGGCCTTCGTGTCGCTCATGATGACCACCGCGGCGGCGCCGTCGTTGAGCGGGCAGCAGTTGCCCGCGGTGACCCGGCCGTCCGGGCGGAACACCGGCTTGAGACCGGACACGCCCTCGACGGTCACACCGGCGCGGGGGCCGTCGTCGTGCGAGACGACCGTGCCGTCCGGCAGCGTCACGGGGGTGATCTCCCGCTCCCAGAAGCCGTCGGCGATCGCCTTCTCCGCGAGGTTCTGGCTGCGTACGCCGAACTCGTCCATCTCTTCGCGGGAGATGCCCTTGATCTGGGCGAGGTTCTCCGCGGTCTGGCCCATCGAGATGTAGATGTCCGGCACCTGGTTGTCCGCGCGCGGGTCGTGCCAGGTCTGGCCGCCCCGCGCGTAAGAGAGAGTGCGCTCCTGGGCGGATGCGAAGTACGGGTTCTCCCAGCCGCCGCCGACCAGCGCGGCCAGCTCGGAGGGGAGGCCGTCGGAGGAGCCCCGGGCGAACCGGGAGACCGTCTCGACGCCGGCCGAGAGGAAGATGTCGCCCTCGCCCGCCTTGATCGCGTGGAACGCCATCCGGGTGGTCTGCAGCGAGGACGAGCAGTACCGCGTGATGGTGGCGCCGGGCAGGCCGTCGAGGCCGAGCTTGGTGGCGACCACGCGGGCCATGTTGAAGCCCTGCTCGCCGCCGGGAAGCCCGCAGCCGAGGTAGAGGTCCTCGATGAGGGTGCGGTCGAGCTCGGGCACCTTGTTCAGAGCCGCGTCAACGATGGTGGCGGCGAGGTCGTCAGGACGAAGGTCCTTCAGCGATCCCTTGGCGGCACGGCCGATGGGGGAGCGAGCGGTGGCGACGATGACGGCTTCGGGCATGCGCCGATGTTAACCGGCGAGTAACAACCCGTGCGAGTGCAACTTTGTCACACAGCTTTATCACAATGTCACATAGCGTGCTCACATAGCGGACATTCGGTCGTATCACACCCCGGACATCGCCGCCTTGGCCACTGCCGGGTAGAGCGCGTGCGCCCAGACTCGATAGCCGTCCGCCGATGGGTGGAAACCGTCGTAACAAAAAGTGCCGGCGTCGGCCCGGAACACCGCGCCGGTCTCCTCGGCCAGGTCGACCACCGCGCCGCCGGCCGCCACCACCGCCTTCGTCTGTGCCTTGGCCATCCGCCGGCCGAGCACGCTCGCCACCTGGCGCAACGGCGGCGCGATCGCTCGCAGCGCGCCCAGGTCGGGGCAGGTGCCGACGACGACACGGACGCCCGCCTCGCGCAACCGGCGCACCGCCTGGCCCAGCAGCTCGGCGGACTCCTCCGGGCTGCGCAGGCTGGTCGCGTCGTGCGCGCCGATCAGCACCACGGCCACGTCCGGCCGGTCGCCCAGCAGCGCCCGCGCCACCTGGGTGGCCAGGTCGGCCGACCGGGAGCCGGCCACGCCCACGCTGGAGAGCAGCACGTGTCGTTCGCCGGTGTCGGCGCCGCCCTCGGCGAGCAGCCGGGCCAACTGGCCGCCGACCGTCTCGGACAGCCACTCCACGCCGACGCCGATCGCGGCCGAATCGCCGAGCAGCACCAGGCGCAACGTGGGCGAGGAGAGCTTGCCCATCGAGGTGCGCAGTGCCAGGCCCATCGTCGGCTTCGCGTAGCGCCGGGCCTTGGCGGCGAGCACTTCGCCGGCGAGCAGGGCGAACCCGCTCACCGCACCGGCGAGCAGGCCGGTAGCCGCCGCCTTACCGATCCGTGCGTTCAGCCCCGCCATTTCGCCCCCTCGGAAAGGTGCTCTCTATGAGGGTTATTCAGGGCGGTGGAGACCAGCGCGCTGACCTGCGGCAAGTCGCCGGTCAAGGTAGGCCCTGAATAACCCTCATTGATCCGCTGGAGTCCAGCCTACGGCTCCGGCCGCCGGACGGCCGCTCGGAACGGGTGCCTTATGTCCGAACCAGGTGCGCGGCTCACCGAACCAGGGGTGCTTGCGCAGCACCGCCCAGCGCCCGGCCGGCCCGCGTTCGCGCCCGCCCACCTTGACCGGGCTGACCTCGGTGCCGGCCGTGTGGACCGCCTCCTGCGCGGCCTCGGAGAGACTGCGCACGCCCTCGCCGGCGGCCAGCGCCGGGCGGTCATCCTCGCCGAGTGCGGCCAGCAGGGTCGGCAGCACCACCGACGCGGCCCGGGCATAACCCTCGGCGGACGGGTGGAAGTGGTCCGAGCTGAACATCCGCACCGGGTCGGCCTCGAACACCGGGCCCAGCAGGTCGACCAGCGAGACCGAGCGGCCGCCTGCCTCGACCACGGCGACCGTCTGCGCGGCGGCCAGGTCGCGGCTCCACTTGCGGGCCAGCCAGCGCAGCGGCGGCTTGATCGGCTGGATCGCGCCGATGTCGGGACACGTGCCGACGACCACTTTGCAGCCCGACTCGCGCAGCCGGCGCACCGAGTCGCCCAGGTAGCGCACGGCCATCGCCCGTGCCGACACGTGCGTGACGTCGTTGCCGCCGATCAGGATCACCGCGACGTCCGGCTCGTATTCCAGCGCGGCGTCGACCTGATAGGGCAGACCCGACGACATGGCGCCGACCACGGCCACCCGGTAGAGCTTCACCGGGCGGCGCAGGCGGCGGGACACGCCGGTGGCCAGCAGCGCGCCGGGTGTCTCGCGGGGACGGTGCACGCCGTACCCCGCGGCGGAGGAGTCGCCGAGAATGACCATCGTGATCGACTTGCCGCCGAACTTCGCGCCGTAGACGCCGTCGCCGCGCGGGGGCGGCGCCTCGGCCATCGGGATGATCCGCCGGGCGGCGGCCGCCTGCCGCATCAGCAGCCCCGCCGACAGGGCAGTCACGCCGGCCAGGGTGCCGGTCACGCCGCCGGCGATCTGCCCGGCGAGCTTGATCCGGCGCCAGTCCTCCGCGGTGAACTCGATGCCGCTCACGGGTCCCCCCCTCCAGATCCGGCTTGGATTTCGAGGCTAACTCGTTCCGGCGAGAGGCAATCATGGCGCGTCCACGTCATGCTTGGGGGACAGAGAGGGGAAATAGAGATGGCTAAGACGTTGAAGCGAACGGCGGCCTTCACGGCGCTGGCCAAGCAGTTGATGCGGGGCGCTCGCGGCGGACCGTCGATGAGCCAGCGCATGTCCGCTCTGCCTCGCATGATCAAGGCGACCGCCAAGGGGGAGTACGACGGCGGCATGCGGGTCGCGATGATGGCGGCCGCCACGGCGTATGTGGTGTCCCCGATCGACTTCATCCCGGAGGCGTTCCTGCTGGTCCTCGGGCTTGCCGACGACGCCGTGATGATCACCTGGCTGGCCGGCTCGGTGCTCGCCGAGACCGAGCGCTTCCTGGAGTGGGAGAAGCAGCGAGATCGCGTCGTCGTAATCTAGGGCGTGCGTTACTACGACAACGTCGTCGAGATCATCGGTGACACACCCCTGGTCAAGCTGAACCGTGTCACCGAGGGCATCTCCGCCACGGTGCTGGCGAAGGTCGAGTACTTCAATCCGGGCGGGTCGGTCAAAGACCGGATCGCGTTGCGGATGGTGCTCGATGCCGAGCAGGCCGGCTTGCTCCGTCCGGGTGGTGTCATCGTCGAGCCGACCAGCGGAAACACCGGTGTCGGTCTGGCTCTGGTCGCGCAGCGGCGCGGCTACAAATGCATCTTCGTCTGCCCTGACAAGGTCAGCGAGGACAAGCGAAACGTCCTCAAGGCGTACGGCGCTGACGTCGTCGTTTGCCCGACCGCGGTCGCTCCCGAAGACCCGCGGTCCTATTACAACGTCTCCGACCGCCTGGCCCGCGAGGTGCCCGGCGCGTGGAAGCCGGACCAATACTCCAACCCGGCCAACCCCCGGTCACATTACGAAGAGACCGGCCCCGAGCTGTGGAAACAGACCGAGGGCCGGATCACTCACTTCGTCGCGGGCGTCGGCACCGGCGGCACGATCACCGGCGTCGGGCGCTACCTCAAGGAGCAGGGGCCGGTCCGGGTGATCGGCGCCGACCCGGAGGGCTCGGTCTACTCCGGTGGCACCGGGCGGCCCTATCTGGTCGAGGGCGTCGGCGAGGACTTCTGGCCGACCACCTACGACCGGGACATCTGCGACGAGGTCATCGAGGTCTCCGACTCCGACTCGTTCGAGATGACCCGCCGCCTGGCCCGTGAGGAAGGCCTGCTGGTCGGCGGCTCGTGCGGGATGGCCGTGGTGGCGGCGCTCGAGGTGGCCCGCAAGTGCGGCCCGGACGACGTGATCGTGGTGCTCCTGCCGGACGGCGGGCGGGGCTACCTCTCCAAGATCTTCAACGACGACTGGATGGCCCGGTACGGCTTCCTGCATACCGGCGACGGCGACGCACCCACCGTTGCCGACGCCCTGGCGGGCAAGGACGGCCGGACGCCGCCACTGATCCACGTGCACCCGACCGAGACGGTGCGCGACGCGATCGACTACATGCGGGAGTACGGCGTGAGCCAGCTCCCCGTGCTCAAGGCCGAACCGCCGGTGGTCACCGGCGAGGTGGCCGGGTCGATAGCGGAGAAAGCGCTGCTGGACGCGCTGTTCACCGGGCAGGCCCACCTGCACGACACGATCGAGCGGCACATGACCGAGCCGCTGCCGATGATCGGCGGCGGCCAGCCGGTGGCGGAGGCGGTCGCCCTCCTGGAGAAGTCGGACGCCGCCATGGTCCTGATCGACGGCAAGCCGGCCGGCGTGCTGACCCGCCAAGATCTACTGACCCACCTGAGTTAGTTCAGCTCGGCCGGGATCGTGACGACGTCCACCAGGGCGTTCTTGCGGAGCAGAGTGATCGGCAGCTGGGCGCCGATGGCGGGGCTCAGCATCAGCCGCTGCAGGGCCTGAACGGTCTGCAGCGGCTGGGCGCCCGCCGAGATCAGGATGTCGCCCAGATAGATCCCGGCCGACCCGGCCGGGCTTCCCGGAATCACCTCGACCACGCGCAGGCCCAGTTTCTGGCCCAGGCGCTCGGCGAGCGGCGGTGGCAGGGGCGTGGGCATGCCGGCCACACCCAGCCAGGCGCGGCGGACCCGGCCGGTCGCCACCAGCTCGCCGATGATGGTGCGGGTGGTCGTGTTGATCGGGACGGCCAGGCCCAGGCCGTAGCCCGCGACCGCGGTGTTGATGCCGACCACCGTTCCGGTCGAGTCGGCCAGGGCGCCGCCCGAGTTGCCGGGGTTCAGGGCCGCGTCGGTCTGGATGACGCTGTCGATGATCCGGATCCGGCGGCCGTCGCGGGCCGGGAGTGAGCGGCCGAGGCCGGAGACCACCCCGGCGGTGACCGAGCCGGCCAGCCCCATCGGGTTGCCGACCGCCACCACCAGCTGGCCGATCCGCAGGCGGTCGGCGTCGCCGAGCGGCGCGGCCGGTGCGCTCGGGCTGTGCACCCGGACCACGGCGAGGTCGGAGAGCGGGTCGGCGCCGACCACGTCGAACTTCGTCTCGGTGCCGTCGGCGAAATCGGCGGTGCCGCTGGTCGCGCCGGCGACCACGTGAGCGTTGGTGAGCAGGAAGCCGTCGTCGGTGAAGGTGACTGCCGAGCCGGCGCCGGTCCCGCGGGCGGTGCGCACCGAGAGCGCAGCGACCGAGGGCAGGAGGCTGGTGGCGACACCGGTCACGACGCGGCTGTAGGCGTCGAGCGCCTCAGGTTCGACACCCGTGTGTTCGGTATCCATGAGGGCCACAACACCAGCCCGAACCGGGTCCATGCCGCCCCGTCGTCCGCTCACGGCGAACAGCGACAGTCACGGATCGCACCTGTTGTCCGACCCTGGGTGAGGATGCTGGGGTTGTATCTGACGTACCGGAGGTTGCAATACGACCCGACGGAGTGTGATTGATGGTCATCGCCGACCAGTCAGTGCCGCCCGACATCGTGGACCGCCTGCTCTGGCGCGACGCCCAGCAGATGCTGGGGCGGCACGCCGAGGCGGATCGCGACGCCAATTGCGTTTGGTGCGGGTGGCGGTGGCCATGTGCTCCGCGCCGCTTGGCCGAACGTGCCGACGCCGCGTCCCGGCGTCCGTGGCGGGAGGCGTGGACGCTGCGGCACGACCTGAACAGCATCCGGGCGATGCCCGGCTTCGGGGACAACCCGGATCGGCATGCCCGGTCCCGCAACCGCGGATATTTCGACTGACAACTCCATGAATCCGGCTCCGACGTCGTGCCGACAGCTTGACCTCCCCCGGCAGGCCCCGGCTCTCCAGCCCGGCCGACGTCTCCGGCGGTGACACCGCTGCGCCCCGCCAGCGCCGCGGCATCCCGCCACAGGGCCCGCCCTTGAACTGGTAGGACCAGCACGCCTCCGCTGGTCCAGCGCCTCCGGCCAGGCGCGACCCCCGGTCTGGGCGGGATGGTTGGCGGGAGCGCGTGACCACAGGTTCCCCCGCAATATCTCGGTCGCGCGCTCCCGCCCACCTATAGTGGAACCGGTCCATAGTGGAGGTGCGGCGCCGCCATGTCTGTTCCCGCCAACCTGCCTCCTGACGTTGCCGGGTTCACCGGGCGCGACGCCGAGATAGCCGCCCTCGACGCCGACTCCAGCGCGGTCACGGTTCTCCACGGACCACCCGGCGCCGGCAAGAGCGCCCTCGCCGTGCACTGGGCCCGTGCCGCCGCGCGCCGCTACCCCGACGGCCGCCTCTACCTCGACCTGCGCGGGTTCGGCAGCGCCGAGCCACGCGACCCGGCCGACGGCCTCCGCCTGCTGCTCACCGCGCTCGGCGTCGAACCGGGCGCGATGCCGGCCGACCTCGACGGCCGCCTCGGGCTGTTCCACGAGCTGACCGCATCACGGCGGTTGCTGCTGATCCTCGACAACGCCCGCGACGACGAGCAGGTGCGGCCGCTGCTGCCGGCCGGCGACGCCACCCGCACGGTGGTGACCAGTCGAGGCACACTGACCGGCCTGATCGCCGGGGCCGGCGCCCGGCCGCTCGCCGTCGCGATGCTGCCGCCGGCCACCGCCACCGAGCTGTTCCGCCGCCGGCTCGGCCCTGAGGAGACCGAGGCCGCGGCCGAGGCGGAGATCGTCCGGGCCTGCGCCGGCCTCCCGCTGGCGCTGGCTCTGGCCGCGGCGCGCATCCGCACGGCCAGTTACCCGCTGGCCGCGTTGACCGCCCTGGCTGCCGAGATGCGCCGGCCGGTCAACCGCCTCGAAGCCCTGGGCCCGGCCCGGGTCGTCTTCTCCTGGTCGTACCACGGGCTCGAACCGGCCGCGGCCCGGCTGTTCCGGCTGCTCGGGCTGGCGACCGGGCCGGACATCGGGCTCGCCCCGGCCGCCGCGCTGGACGGCCGGCCGCCCGCCGAGACCCGGCGCACGCTGCGTGAGCTCGTCGAGTCGGGGCTGGTGGCCGAGCCCGCGCCGAACCGGTTCGCGATGCACGACCTGATCCGCTCCTACGCTCTGGAGCTGGCCCGCGAGCAGGAGCCGGCCGACGGCCGCCGGGCCGCGCTGACCCGGCTGCTCGACCACTACACGCACACCGCCTACCAGGCCGATCTCGTGCTCAACCCGACCCGGGCGCCGATCCCGATGACGCTGCGCGCGCCGGCCGATGATTCCCGGCCCCGCCCGCTCGTCGACATGAAGGCCGCCATGGTGTGGCTGCGCGGGGAGCGGGAGACGCTGCTCGCCGCCGTCCGGCAGGCGCGCGACGAGGGCCTGGACACCCAGGCGTGGCAGTTGAGCTGGGCGCTCGACTCGTTTCTGCACGAGGAGGCGCGCTGGGACGAGGAAGGGGCAGCGTGGGCGGTCGCGCTGGACTCGGCGGCCACACTCGCCGATGGGCCGGCCCTGGCGTACGCGTACTCCTTCCTCGCCGTCGCCGATGGTCGCCGGCAGCGCTTCGCCGAAGCGCAAGCCAACCTGAGCCGGGCTCTCGCCGTGGCCGAGAGCGCCGGGGAGGGTGCCGGCGACGTGACCGGCATCGCCGAGTGCCGGTTCATCCTGTCCTACCTGTGGTGGCTCCAGGGTGATCAGGAGCAGGCGCTTGCTGAGGCCGGCGCGGCCCTGGAGCTGTTCGACACGGCCGGCGACACGATCTGGGCGGGCAAGGCTGCGCTGGCGGTGGGGTGGTACCACGCGCAGCGCGCCGAACCGGGCGTGGCGCTGCCGCACTTCGGCCGGGCGCTCGCGCTGCAGCAGCGGGTCGGCGACTGGGAGAACGAGGCGATCACCCGGGACAGCCTCGGCCTGCTGCATCTCACGATCGGCGAGCACGATCATGCGGCCCGGCACTTCGAGGAGGGGCTGCGGCTCGCCCGCAAGACCGACAATCCGGTGCTGGAGGCGCAGATCCTCGCCCACCTCGGTGACCTCTACGAATCGTTGCGCGACCCGGACGTGGCGGCGGAACGCTGGCGGCAGGCGTACGCAATCCTCGCCGATCTGAGCCACCCGCAGGCCGCCGACCTGCGCAGAAAGCTGGCCCCGGGAAAGAATCGGCCGGAACCGGCCGGGATCCGCGGCCATCGGCTGCGGCGCGGCATGTCGCAGGAAGAGCTGGCCGAGCGCACCGGGCTGAGCGTGCGCACCATCCGTTACCTCGAGTCGCGCAAGGCCGGCCGGCCGCGCCCCGAGACCGTGCGGTTGCTGGCCGACGCCTTCGGCCTGACCGGCGAGGAGCGGGAGCGGTTCCGCGTCGTGCTGTCCCGCTGATTGCCGGTTATTTGCATATGCAGTTGCCTGGGCCGGCGGCCCTCATCCACTCAGGATGGAGGTATTCCGGGGGAGCGCCCGGGCGGCCGACTGGTCGTCCGGGCGCTGAGGTCCAGGCGGTAGCGCAACTGCGCCACCGGCACCCCGCTGATCGGCTCGACCCGGGTGGCGCCGTCCGGCCGCCAGCCGCCGCGGTCGTAGAAGCGGCGCGCCTGTTCGTTGTCCTCGAGCACCCAGAGCACCGCCGGGCCGTCGGACATCTCCGCGAGCTGGCCGAGCGCGTTGACCATGAGCAGCCGGCCGACCCCGGTGCCGACCAGGTCCGGTTCGACGTGGATGGCGTATAGCTCGGCGGCGCCGTCGACCTCGCTCGGCCCGACGTAGGTAAAGCCGGCCAGCCGACCGCCGTCCTCGGCGACGGTCAGCCGATGGGTGTCCTGCTCCCACTTCCACCGCTCGCTCCACCAGGCGCCGAGGGCGTCCGCCGACAGCGAGGCGAGCGTCTCGGCGGTGAGGATGTGCGCATAGGCGGCCGCCCGCGATCGATAGTGCAGGTCGCCCACTGCGAAAAGATCAACGTCGGCGGCGGTACGCAGGGAGGCGGTCACCGCCCCACGTTAGCCGCCGCCCGATGTCACGCGGCTGGCTGAAAAAGATCGACATATCCCGACATCGTTCGCACACTGGAGGCGACCCTCTACACCCCGGGAGGTGCGACCGTGCCGACATTCAACAACGAGGAGGAGCGAGCCGCCTGGGCTCTCGCCGAATCCCTCACCGAGCAGGCCGGGAAGATGATGCGCCAGGCCGAGGCCGCCCTCGAGACATGGAAGATGGGCAAGGAGATGAACCGGCTGCGCTGCGAGCGCCGGGGGATCAGCGCCTCGGACGCGGAGATCCGCTGGGCGGGGTCGGCCAACTCGAAGAACGCGCTCACCGACAACAGCTTTCACGTCGGTCTCGCGACGATGTATTTCAGCGCCGCCACCGCGAGTTACTCCCGCGCGCTCTACCTGCGGGCCAAGTCGGGTGGTCGCTAGTCCTTGTCGACGATCGGGGAGGCCGCCGGCTTGGGGCGGGCATCGTCGGCCGGCGATGCGGCCGACGCCGGTGTCGCGAGGGTCAGGCCGAGCACGGCTCCCGCGCTGATCAGGCCGATGCCGGCCAGCGAGATCGGGCGACGGTCGGGCTTATCCATGTGCTACCTCCAGCCGGATGAACCGGCCCTCAACAGTGCCACCGCCACCTGAGACGAACCTGTGCGGAAGCTGCCAATCCATTGGTCTGTGTATGCGCCCCTCGGTCGGGCAACATGAACGCATGGAGATCGCCAGCGAAACAGAGCGTAAATACGACGTCCCGGACGGCTTCGTACTTCCCTCGCTGGTCGGCACGGCCGGCATTCGCGACATCACCGGCGCCGAGACGCACGATCTCGACGCGACTTACTTCGACACCGATGATCTGACCTTGATGCAAAACCGGCTGACATTGCGCCGGCGGACCGGCGGCGGCGACGCCGGCTGGCATCTGAAGACCCCGGGCGCCGGCAACACCCGCACCGAGCATCGCGTCCCGCTCGGCGACGACAAGGACACCGTGCCGGCCGAGCTGCACGGCCTGGTCCGGTCGGTCAGCCGGCGGCAGAGCCTCGGGCCGATCGCCCGCCTGCGCACGCACCGGATCGAGACGCCGCTGCGCGACGCGAAGGGCCGCACGCTCGCGCTGGTCGCGCAGGACCAGGTGATCGCCGAGTCGGACGGCAAGGAGCAGCGCTGGCAGGAGGTCGAGGTCGAGCTGGTCGACGGCGACACCGCGGTGCTCGAGGCGGTCGAGCGTCGCCTGCTCGAGGCGGGCGCCACGCCGGCCGCCGGCCCGTCCAAGGTCGCCCGCGCGCTCGACAGCCGCCTGCGGAAGGTCCGCAAACCGATCAAGAAGAAGATCAAGACCAACCCGGTGATGACGTACGTCCGGGAGCAGCGCGCCGCCCTCACCGAGTTCGACCCGGGGGTCCGGCAGGGCGACCCCGAGTCCGTGCACAAGATGCGGGTCGCCACCCGGCGCCTGCGCAGCACCCTGAAGACCTTCAAGCGCTCGCTGCCCGGCTTCGAGGAGCTCGGCGGCGAGCTGAAGTGGCTCGCCGACCTGCTCGGCCAGGTGCGCGACGGCCAGGTGCAGGAGGGCAAGCTGCTGGCAAGCATCGAGGGGGCCGGCTCGCAGTTCGACGAGGTCTCCGCCCGCATCCGGGAATACCTGGACGACCAGGTGGCGAGCGGCCGCACCGCGCTGGCCGAGGCCCTGGAGGGCGAGCGCTACCTGACGCTGCTCGACCGCGTCGACGAGCTGACCGGCCTGGCCGGGGACGCCGAGCCGAAGCCGGTCAAGCGGGCCGCGAAGAGCCTCGCCAAGGCCGACGACCTGCTCGACCAGGCGCTGGCCGGCGGCGAGGATGTCGAGCTGCACGAGGCCCGCAAGGCCTACAAGCGCGCTCGCTATGCCGTCGAGGTCTTCGCGGGTGACGCCGGCAAGCCCGGAAAACAGCTGGTCAACGCGCTCACCGACCTGCAGGACGTGCTCGGCGCACACCAGGACTCGGTGGTCGCCCGGGAGCTGCTGCACGAGCTCGGGCCGGACAATTTCTGGTTCGGCGTGCTGTGGGCCCGGCAGGAGCAGGTCGGCAAGGACACGTACGCCGAGCTGCCCGTCGTCGTGGAGGCCTCCCGAAAGCGAAAGCTTCGAGCCTGGATCGGCTGAAGTTCACTTCCGGCGGGTATGAAATCAACTTATGCAGGCGGAGTTCCAGGAAGACGCGACCACCGAGCCCTACGACGGCCCGATCACCACGCTGGGCGGCTACCGGGTAGCCGACGATGACGATGACGACCCGGTGCTGCTCAACGCCGACGGCAGCCCGGTGGACACCTGGCGCGAGGACTATCCGTACGACGAGCGGATGGACCGTCAGGAGTACGACCGTCACAAGCGGCTCCTGCAGATCGAGCTGCTGAAGCTGCAGAACTGGTGCAAGAGCACCGGCGAGCGGATGGTGATCCTCTTCGAGGGCCGGGACGCGGCCGGCAAGGGCGGCACGATCAAGCGGTTCATGGAGCACCTGAACCCGCGCGGCGCGTCGGTGGTGGCGCTGGAGAAGCCCAGCGAGCGCGAGAGCAGCCAGTGGTACTACCAGCGCTACATCAGCCACCTGCCGGCCGCCGGCGAGATCGTTCTGTTCGACCGTTCTTGGTACAACCGGGCCGGCGTGGAGCGGGTGATGGGCTTCTGCACCCGCGCCGAGTACCTGGAGTTCATGCGGCAGACCCCCGAGCTGGAGCGGATGCTGACCCGCTCGGGCATTCACCTGATCAAGTTCTGGTTCTCGGTGACCCAGGGCGAGCAGCGCACCCGCTTCGCGATCCGCCAGGTCGACCCGGTGCGCCAGTGGAAGCTCTCCCCGATGGACCTGGCCTCGCTCGACAAGTGGAGCGACTACACCGAGGCCAAGGAGGCGATGTTCTTCTACACCGACACCGCGGACGCCCCGTGGACGGTGGTGAAGAGCAACGACAAGAAGCGCGCCCGCCTGGAGGCGATCCGGCACGTGCTGAGCCGCTTCAAGTACGAGAACCGGGACGATGAGGTGGTCGGCCGCCCCGACCCGCTGATCGTCGGCCCGGCCGCGCTCGCGGTCGAGGGCACCGAGATCTCGCCCAAGGTATTCCCTCGGCTCTAGTGAGGGCGAGGAGTGAGCCGGTTTTGCGAGCCCCGCAGTCGCGAACGAAAAGCGGTTCTGTGATTCAAAAATCATTGGCACCACCTCCCTGACGTGGTTACCGTGGCCGTACACGTGAAGGGAGGTGGTCCAAAGTTGGATAGCAACGGGACTCGTGAGGTGGCTGTCCGCTAGCCGCTGTCCTCGACAGCTTGTTTGAGCGTCGAGATCGTGTGGCAGCGGTCGCGGCGAAAATCAGGCAGCCATCCGACCCCCAGGGATCCGGCCTTGTCCGACCGGACCACTGCGCTTCGCGTCAGTGGAAGCCCCCTGGGGGTCGACCATATTCAGGAGTCGGTGATGCGCGAGCTGGTCGTGCTCGGCACGGCGAGCCAGGTCCCCACCCGGCACCGCAACCACAACGGTTACGTGCTGCGCTGGGACAACGAGGTGATCCTCTTCGACCCCGGCGAGGGCACCCAGCGCCAGATGCTGCTGGCCGGCCTGGCCGTGACCCCGCTGCGCCGCATCTGCATCACCCACTTCCACGGCGACCACAGCCTCGGCCTGCCCGGAGTGCTGCAACGCATCTCGCTGGACAAGGTCGCGCACCAGGTGACGGTCCACTATCCAGCGGCCGGCCAGGAGTTCTACGACCGTCTGCGGCACGCCACGAGCTACTGGGACAACGCCGACATCAAGGCGGCCCCGGCCGACGGCGCGATCTTCGAGGCGGAGACCTCGGCGGGGCGGCTCACCGCCCGGCCGCTCTGGCATTCCCTGCCGACGTACGGCTATCGCCTCACCGAACCGGACACCCGCCGCATGCTCCCCGAGCGCCTGGCCGAACACGGCATCGCCGGCCCGGCCGTGGGTGAGCTGCAGCGCGCCGGCCGCCTGGGCGAGGTGACGATCGAGCAGGTGAGCACGCTCCGCCCGGGCCAGACGTTCGCCTTCGTGATGGACACCGGCCTGTGCGACAACGTCTACGCCCTGGCCGAAAATGCCGACCTGTTGGTGATCGAGTCCACTTTCCTCGACGAGGATGCCGAGCTGGCGGCCATGGTGGGCCACCTGACCGCCGCCCAGGCGGCCACCGTCGCCCGCGAGTCGAACGTCCGCACCCTGGTCCTGACCCACTTCTCCCAGCGTTACCCGGACGCGTCCCGCTTCCTGGCCGAGGCCCGCCCGCACTTCGCCGGCGAGATCGTCCTGGCCGAGGACCTCATGCGGGTCCCGGTCCCGCCCCGGCCAACTGGTCGCGGCGAAGGCTGAGGTAAGCCTGCTCGGCGGTGTTGCCGGCCAGCCCGATCGCCCGGTCGTAAGCGTCCCGCGCCTGATCGCCGTGGCCCAGCCGGCGCAACAGTTCGGCCCGGGTGGCGTGGAAGGCGTGATAACCCTCCAGCGACAGCCCGTCGACCTCGGCCAGCCCGGCGGCCGCCCCGTCCAGTTCGGCGACCGCGATCGCCCGGTTGAGCCGCACGATCGGCGAGGGGTCGAGCCGCAGCAGTTGGTCGTAGAGCGCGACGACCTGCGACCAGTCGGTGTCCCGGATGTCGCGCGCGTCGGTGTGGACCGCGTTGATCGCGGCCAGGATCTGATAGCGCCCGGGTGCCTGCCCGGCGGCGAGGCGCGCGCGGACCAGGGCGTGGCCCTCGGCGATCAGCTCGCGGTCCCAGGCGCCGCGGTCCTGCTGGTCGAGGGGGACGAGCGCGCCGCTCGCCGACACCCGCGCGGCCCGGCGCGCCTCGGTCAGCAGCATCAGCGCGAGCAGGCCGGTGGCCTCGCCGTCAGCCGGCATCAGCTCGCCGACCAGGCGGGTCAGCCGGATCGCCTCGGCGGTCAGGTCACCGCGGACCGGCGCTTTCTCCGGATCGGAGGCCAGGTAGCCCTCGTTGAAGATCAGGTAGAGCACGGCGAGCACCCCGGTGATCCGGTCCGGGAGGTCGTCCCGGGACGGCACGCGATAGGGGATCCGGGCCGCCCTGATCTTGTCCTTCGCGCGGGTGATCCGCCGGCCCATCGCGCTCTCCTGAACCAGGAACGCGTGGGCGATCTCGGGCACCGTGAGCCCGCCGACCATCCGCAGCGTCAGCGCCACCCGCGTCTCCATCGCGAGCGCGGGGTGGCAGCAGGTGAACAGGAGGCGCAGCCGGTCGTCGTCGACGGCGCCGAGCGGCTCGGGGGCGCCGGTCAGCATCAGCGCCTGCTGGTGTTTCCCGTCCCGGCCGGCCTCCCGCCGGAGCCGGTCGATGGCCTTGCGGGTGGCGGTGGTGGTGAGCCATCCGCCGGGATTCGGCGGCACGCCGTCGGCCGGCCAGCGCTCGACGGCGGCGGCGAACGCGTCGGCGGCCGCCTCCTCGGCGACGTCGAGATCGCCGAAGCGGCGGGCCAGAGCCGCGACCACCCGGGCCCATTCCTCGCCGTGGGCCCGGGTGATCGCTTCGTCGACGTCCGTCATCCGCCTTTCTTATCAGGCGGTTCGGGCCACCCCGACCGGGCAGGTCATCCCGTTGGGGCCGTGGGTGCAGTAGCCGTTCGGGTTCTTCGAGGGCGCTAAGTACTGCTGGTGGTAGTCCTCGGCGTAGAAGTAGGTTGTCAGCGGCTGGATCTCGGTGGTGATCCGGCCACGGCCGGCCTTCGTCACCACCGGTTGGAAGGCCTCCTCGGACGCCTTCGCCGTGGCCAGCTGCTCGTCGCTCGTGGTGTAGATCGCCGAGCGGTACTGGGTGCCGACGTCGTTGCCCTGGCGCATGCCCTGGGTCGGGTCGTGGTTCTCCCAGAACGCCTTCAGCAGGTCCTCGTAGGCGATCCGGCTCGGGTCGTAGACCACCTGGACCACCTCGGCGTGACCGGTGGAGCCGGAACAGGTCTCCTCGTAGGTGGGGTTCCTGGTGAATCCGCCGGCGTAACCGACCGAGGTCGAGTAGACCCCGGGTAGCCGCCAGAAGATGCGCTCGGCGCCCCAGAAACAGCCCAGCCCGAAGACCGCGACCTCGAGGCCGGCCGGCCATGGGCCCTTGAGCGGGGTGCCGAGCACGGTGTGCTTGTCGGCGACCGGCATCTCGAGGAGGCGACCAGGCAGAGCCTTGTCGGGGGTGGGCAGCTCATGCTTCTTGTACCGCAGGAACACGGTCACTCCCTTCATCCGATCTCTGCAACGCTCGGAGTTAGGTGACCCTTACCCGAGCTCGGCGGCGATCTTCTCGGCGTACGTGGTGGCCTCGTCGTCGTTCGCGTACCTGGTGCGTGGCCAGAAGAAGCCGCGCAGGCCGTCGCCCTTCGTCCGCGGCACCACGTGGGTATGCAGGTGCGGGACCGATTGCGACACGATGTTGTTTATCGCGACAAACGTGCCGGTGGATCCCAGCGCGAGCGGAACCGCCGCGGCCACCCGCTGGACCAGACCGAAATATCCTGGCAAAAGGTCGGCGGGCAGGTCGGGCAGCGTCACCACGTGGGGGCGGGGGACCACCAGGACGTGGCCCTTGAACACCGGGCGGGTGTCGAGGAACCCCACTCCGTCGGGGGAATCGATGACCTTGAAAGCGGGCACCGACCCCGCCACGATCGCACAGAACACGCAGTCCGCCACCCCGCGAGACTAGCCTTGCGCAGCACGACACACCGGTCCGCCGCGGTCTTGCCGCTTGAAGTCCCCGCCGATCTCGTGCGACTGTCTGTCGGCATCGAAAGCGGGCACTCGGCTGAGACCCCTGAGCTGATTTCAAAGCATGGAGCATGGCATGTCGGATGGCACGAGCTGGGTGGGCGCCACGGCGAAGCAGATCTCCCGGGCGGTACGGCGTGGTGACGTGTCCGCCACCCAGGTCGTCGCCGACACGCTGGAGCAGATAGCCATCTCCGACCCCTCGCTGGACGCGTTCCGGGTGGTGCGCGCAGGCGAGGCGCTCGCCGAGGCGGAGAAGGTCGACGACCAGGAAGATCTGGCCAACCTGCCGCTGGCCGGCGTGCCGGTCGCGGTGAAGGAGAACACCGCGGTGGCCGGCCTGCCCACCTGGGGCGGGTCCGCCGCCGCGCGCGGCCCGGTCGCCGAGGTGGACCACGAGGTGGTGCGCCGGCTGCGCGGCGCCGGCGCGGTCGTCGTCGGCGTCACCCGGATGCCCGAGATGGGGCTGTGGGCGGTCACCGACGACACCGACGTGCCGACCCGCAACCCGTGGGATCGCGACCGCACCCCGGGCGGCTCGTCCGGTGGCTCGGCCGCGGCGGTGGCCGCCGGGCTGGTGCCGATCGCGCAGGGCAACGACGGGCTCGGCTCGATCCGCATCCCGGCCGCCTGCTGCGGTCTGGTCGGGCTCAAGCCGGGCCGCGGCGTGATCCCGGCCGAGCTGGGCATCGACGACTGGTTCGGGCTGGTGGAAAACGGCGTGCTGACCACCACGGTGGCCGACGCGGTGCTCGGCTTCGCGGTGCTGGCCGGCCGTGAGCCGATCCGGCTGGTCGAGCCGCCGAAGCTGCGGGTCGGCATCTCGACCCGGTCGCCGGTGGTCGGCATCAAGCCCGACGAGCCGAACCGCCAGGCCGTCGCGACCGCCGCAAAACTGCTGGTGGGGGCCGGGCACGACACGGTCACCGCGGAACCGCGCTACCCGACCTCGCTGGGTCTGCGGGTGCTGGCCACCTGGTTCGCCTCGGCCTACCGCGAGTCGCAGCAGCTCGACGTGTCGCAGCTGCAGCCGCGCACCCGCCGGCACATCCGGCTCGGCAAGTGGGCGTGGAAGGCCGGGCTGGTCAAGCAGTCGCACCGGGACGCCTGGCGGGAGGCGGCCATCGCCTTCTTCGCGGAGCACAACGTGGATGTGCTGGTCACGCCGGCGCTGGCCGCCGCGCCGCCGCTCGCGGAGCAGTATTCGACCGGCTCATGGCGGCACAACATGCAGGTGAGCATGCGGTACGCCCCGTACGCCGCGCCGTGGAACGTGGCCGGTCTGCCGGCCATCGTCGTCCCGGTGGGCATGCGCCCCGACGGTCTTCCGCTGACCGTGCAGATCGTCGGCCCGCCCGACTCGGAGCTGCTGCTTCTCGCGATCGCCGGCCAGTTCGAGGTCAGCAACCCCTGGCAGCGTCACGCCTTCGGGTGACCGGGTGGCAGGATTCCTACCATGGACCTCCTGTCCCTCGCCGATGTCCAAGCGGCTCGTGAGCTGCTTACCGGGATCGCCACCAGGACCCCGCTGATCGAGTCCCGCCCGCTCTCCGAGATCACCGGCGTGCCGACCTGGTTGAAGTGCGAGAACCAGCAGCGCGCCGGCTCGTACAAGGTGCGTGGCGCGTACACCCGGATCGCCCGCCTCTCCGACGCCGAGCGCAAGCGCGGCGTCGTGGCCGCCAGCGCCGGAAATCACGCGCAAGGGGTGGCGCTCGCCGCCGGCCTGCTCGGCGCGCGCGCCACGGTCTTCATGCCGGAGGGCGCGCCGCTGCCGAAGGTCACCGCCACCAGGGGGTACGGCGCGGCCATCGAGTACGCCGGGACCAGCGTGGACGACGCGCTCGACGCGGCGCACCAGTTCGCGGCGGAGACCGGGGCGGTGCTGATCCACCCGTTCGACCATCCCGACGTGATCGCCGGTCAGGGCACGGTCGGCCTGGAGATCCTCGAGCAGTTGCCGGAGGCGGCCACGATCGTCACCGCGACCGGTGGCGGCGGCCTGATCTCGGGCTTGGCGGTGGCGGCGAAGGCGCTGCGACCGGACATCCGGATCGTCGGCGTGCAGGCCAGCGGGGCTGCCGCCTTTCCGCCGTCGCTGGCCGCGGGCGCGCCGGTGAAACTCGAGCGGGGCGTCACGATCGCCGACGGCATCGCCGTGCTGCGGCCCGGGGATCTCACGTTCGCGCACGTCAGCAAGCTGGTTGACGAGATCGTCACGGTCACCGACGAAGATCTGTCGGCGGCGCTGCTGGTGCTCTTGGAGCGGCACAAGATGGTGGTCGAACCGGCCGGCGGGGCTGCGGTGGCCGCCCTGCTCACCGGGGCCTGCGTGGCGACGCCGGGCGGGCCGGTGGTGGCGATCCTGTCCGGCGGCAACATCGACCCGATGCTGCTCATGCGGGTGATCGAGCACGGGCTGGCGTCGGCCGGTCGGTTCCTGCGGCTGGCGGTGCACTGCGACGACCGGCCGGGGGCGCTGGCGCGACTGCTGGGGGAGATCGCCGATCAGCGGGCGAACGTGGTCGACATCGCGCACTCCCGGCAGAGCCCGCGGCTCAGTTTCGGGGAGGCGGAGGTGGCCCTGTCGGTGGAGACCCGCGGGCCGGACCACTCGGCCGCGCTGATCAGCGCGTTGCGGGGGTCGGGCTATCGGGTGGACCCGCTCAGTTACTGAACGGGCCCACCCGGGTCAGCCTTCGAAAGCGCCGAACTTGACCACGGTGACCTTGATGTCGGCGCCGCTGGGGGCCGTGTAGGTCACGGTCTGCCCGGTGCTGCTGCCGAGCAGCGCCTTACCCAGGGCTGACTCGGGGCTGTAGACCGTGAGGTCGGTGGTGGAGGCGATCTCGCGGGAGCCGAGCAGGAACGTCTCGGTGTCGGTCTTGTCGTTGTCGAAGTAGATCGTCACGACCGAGCCGGGCTGCACCGAATCGGCCGCCTGCACCTCGCCGACCTCGGAGTTACGCAGGAACTCCTTGAGGTATTGGATGCGGCCTTCCTGCTTGCCTTGCTCCTCGCGGGCAGCGTGGTAGCCGCCGTTCTCCCGGAGGTCACCCTCCTCGCGCCGCGCGTTGATCTCGGCCGCGACGGCGGGCCGGCCGGCGATCAGCTCGTCAAGCTCGGCCTGCAGCCGGTCGTAAGCGTCCTGAGAAAGCCAAGTCTTGGGCGCCTCTGAACTGGACACGGTCGATCTCCTTGCTGGAACGGGGAACGCTGCGGAAACGAACGGAGCGAATCACCAAGCTTACCAGCGGTAGGCCAGGCGCCTGGATTGCTCGATCTTGCACTATTCGACCCCCGGACGGGAGGGGGTCAGCCGGCCGGTTGACACCCGAGCACATCGCCGACCGAGCCCTTGACGGTGGTGGTCACCGACTCCTCAGCCTCCAGCGAGCTCTGCCCCGCCGCGGCACGCACCACGACCGTCCGGCGACCGATCTCGTTGCCGCCGAAGTCGCGGGCGCGCAGCACGCACTCGGCCGCGCCGCCGGCCGGGACCGTGACCCGGAACTTGATCAGCATGGTGGTGTCGTTCGGCTCCTGCCACCCGACGATCTGCGCCTGGTAATCGGTCTGGCCGTACCGCTGATAGAGCTTGTAGGTCACCAGCAACGACCCCAGGATGACCAGGATCAGGGCAGCGATCGGCAGCACGCGTCTGCGGCGCGCCTCGCGCCGCCGCCCGTAGCGTCCAGGCGGGAAGACCGGGTCTGTGGTGTGCGTCTCGCTCACCTGACCACCTCTCGTGCGTTTCTTGTCGGTGGGATCGGCCAGAATGGCAGGGTCCATCTTCGCAGCAGGCCGTGCAGGGAGAATTTCAGGTGACCGAGCAGATGCGTCTCATGGCGGTGCACGCCCACCCCGACGACGAGTCGAGCAAGGGCGCCGCCACGATGGCCAAATATGTGGCCGACGGCGTGCAGGTGCTGGTCGCGACGTGCACGGGCGGCGAGCGCGGCAGCGTGCTCAACCCGAAGATGGACCGTCCCGAGGTGCTGGCCGACATCACCAACATCCGGCGCGCCGAGATGGCGAAGGCGCGCGAGATCCTCGGCGTCGACCAGGCGTGGCTCGGTTTCATCGACTCCGGCCTGCCCGAGGGCGACCCGCTGCCGCCGCTGCCCGAGGGCTGTTTCGGCCTGCAGGACCCGGAAGAGGCGGCCAAGCCGCTGGTCAAGCTGATCCGCGAGTTCCGCCCGCACGTCATGACGACCTATGACGAGAACGGCGGTTACCCGCACCCCGACCACATCATGTGCCACAAGATCTCGGTGGTGGCCTTCGAGGCGGCCGGCGACCCGGAGAAATACCCGGAGCTCGGTGAGCCGTGGCAGCCGATGAAGCTCTATTACAACTCCGGCTGGACCCGGGCGCGGATGCTCGCGCTGCACGAGGGCATGCTGGCGGCGGGCCTCGAGTCGCCGTACACGGAATGGCTCGAGAAGTGGTCCGACCGGGACGACCGAGGTGACAAGATCACGACCCGGGTCGAGTGCGGGGAGTTCTTCCACATCCGGGACGACGCGCTGCGCGCGCACGCCACCCAGGTCGACCCCGACGGTTTCTGGTTCCGCATCCCGCTGGAGCTTCAGCAGAAGGTGTGGCCGACCGAAGACTTCGAGCTGGTCCGTTCGCTGGTCGACAGCCCGGTCCCGGAGTCCGACCTGTTCGCGGGCATCCACGAGTCGGCGGTACGCTCCGAGGTGTGAACCTCTTCGCGGTCAACAATTTCGGCGACACCCGGTCCGGCGGTCTGGCCGGCCCGATGGGTCTGTTCGTGATCGTGTTGCTGGTCATAGCAACTGTCTTGTTGATTCGCAATATGAACAAGCGCTTGCGTCGGCTTCCCGACAGTTTTTCGGATGCGGAGCAGACGCAGCGTGAAGCTGAGATCGCACGCCTTAACGCCGACCTCGAGCAGTCGGGTGCTGATGACCCCGCGCAAAACGTCGACCAGGATCGATCGCAGGCTGCCCCGGCCACCACGGAAGACGAGGTCAAGGGCATTACTACGGACAGTGACGCCCTTCCCGCAGAAGGCGATCAGCGGCGCGTCTGACCACGGCGCGGCCCATTCTTCGGCCTGAATGGACACCACCCTCCGTATTGGTCTGACCAAATACGACCACGGGTCGTACGTCAACCCTTGTTGTGTTCATCGGGATTGATTTAGCCTTCCGCCGGGGGTCTCAACGACCCCTGACCCGGCGCGGAAGGGGGCCATCTAAATGACCATTCCCCGCCCCCGCCATTCGCTCCTGCAAATGCACGTGCATCCGTCCGTGCCGCTCGTGAACTGGGACAACTCATGACCGCCCCACCGGTCGCCCGGTCCGGCGTCCGTCGATCGTGGATCGACGCGACCGGCCTCGCCGGACGCTCCCGGGCGGTGCGTTCGCTCACCGCCTGCGTCATCGCGCTGGCGGTCCTGGTGGCCGTCGGGGGCGCTCTTCTGCCCGTCCCGCGGCCCGCCGATCGTCCACTCTCGGTAACGATCGGGGTGGCTCTCGCGGCTCTGCTCGTGGCGGCCGGACAACTTGCCCGGCTTCGTTTCCGCCTCGGGCGTGGCGTCGTCTCGGTCTCCTGGGGCGAGGCCGCGTTCATCATCGGTTACGTCGTGGCGCCGCCTGGCTGGCTGCCACTGGCCACGCTGGCGGGCGCGGTCGGCGCCTGGGCGGTGCTGTCCTGGCTCGACGAACACCGCAACGTGGCCGAGGTGACGCACCTTGCCGCCTCGCTGTCGCTCGGTGCGGCCGGCGCCGCCACGGTGGCCCGGCTGATCGGCGGCGACGCGCCGATTCTGAGCGTGCGCACGCAGGTAGCCCTGGTCGCCGGCGCACTGGCCTACCTCGTGGTCACGTTCGGGCTCGCCGCTCTCACGTTGACGCTGCACCGGGACGCCGCCACCGCACAGATCTTCGCGCGTATCCCGTACGCCAAGATCCCGATGTTCGTCGGGAACGTCCTGGTCGGCCTGGCCGCCGTGTTCGCGCTGGTCCGCGGGCCGGCCTGGTTGTTCGCGTTCGTGCCCGGCCTGTGGCTGCTCCAGCGCACCTACCGCTTCCACCTGCGCGCCGAGGAGGAACGCCGGATGTGGGAGGCGTTCGCCGCGGCTACCTCGACCCTGCCCGGCGCCACCGAGTCGGAGGTGGCGGCGGCCGGTCTGCGCGGCGCCCTCGACGTCTTCGGCGCCCGCCGGGTCGAGCTGGAGGTGCGCACCCCGGAGGGCGAGCATCGGTACGCGAAGGACGGCCCCGGCCAGGACAACCTCCTCGCCGGCCTGCCCGGCCCGGCGATCACCCGCACGATGGTGGTCGGCACCGAGATCGTCGGCGAGCTGACCGTCTGGCTGGCCGCCCCGACCCTGCCGGTGCCCCGCGACGAGGCGGCCATCTCCGCCTACGGCGACGCGCTCGCCGCGGCGCTGCATGATGCGGCGGCCGGCGCCCGGGTCGCCGAGCTTCGCGAACAGGCCACCTACAACTTCGCCCACGACCAGCTCACCGGCGTGCGCAACCGGGCCAGCCTGCTTGCCGACGGCGACCACCTGCTGCGCTCGCTGGAACGCGACCGGCACGTGGCCCTGCTCCTGCTCGACGTCAACGGCTTCCGTGAGGTCAACGGGACGCTCGGCCACCGGTGCGGCGACGAGGTGCTGGCGCTGATCGCCGAGCGGCTGGGCGAGATGTCCCGCGAGTCGGAACTGGTGGCGCGCACCGGCGACGACGAGTTCGCGCTGCTCATTCCGGCGATCGCCACCCTCACCGACTCGGCGATGCCGCTGCACGAGACGCCGAGCCCGCTGCCGCTGGCCGTGCGGCGGGCCCGCGAGCTGGCCGAGCACATCGGCCAGCCGATGGAGATCGCCGGCGTGCGCCTGGCGGTCGAGATCGCGGTCGGCGTCGCGGTCGCACGGGCCGGCCGGGTGGAGTTCACCGAGCTGGTGCGCCGCGCCTCGCTCGCCCTCGACCAGGCGAAACAGCAGGAGCTGGCGGTCTCCACCTACGACACCAGCCAGGACGCGCTGACGACCGACGAGCTCGCGCTGCTGGCCGAGCTGCAGGACGCGCTGGCCGTCGACGATCAGATCGTGCTGCACCTGCAGCCCGCGGTCGACCTGGTGACCGCCGCCCCGACCGGCGTGGAGGCCCTGGTCCGCTGGCGGCATCCCCGCCGGGGCCAGCTCTCGCCGAACGACTTCATCCGCACCGTGGAGCACACCGAGCTGCTGACGCCGTTCACCCACCGGGTGCTCGACCTGGCTCTGACTGCCGCCGGGAACTGGAACCAGGCCGGGGTCGACCTGCCGGTCTCGGTGAACGTGTCCGCGCGCAGCCTGCTCGATCCGGGTTTCCCGGGCCAGATCACGGACGCCCTGCGCCGTCACCGCACGCCCGCCTCCCGCCTGGTCCTGGAGATCACCGAGTCGGTCGCGGTCAGCGAGCAGGCGATCGTCGACGACGTCCTGGCCGAGCTGCGGGACGCCGGCGTGCAGATTTCCCTCGACGACTTCGGCACTGGTTATTCCTCCCTGGCAATAGTTACGAGAGCGCCGGTCCACGAGATTAAGATCGACCGCTCGTTTGTGGACGACATGATCGACTCGGCGGCCGCGGAGGCGGTCGTGCGCGGCGCGGTCGAGCTCGGCGCCCGGCTGGGCGTGCGGGTGGTGGCCGAGGGCGTGGAGACCACCGAGCAGCGGGCCGCGCTGATCGAGCTGGGCTGTCCGAACGCGCAGGGCTACCACTTCTGCAAGCCGATGCCGGCCGACCGCATCGTCCAGGCGCTGACCCAACTGGCCGAGGCGGCTCCGGACAACATCCGCCCGTTGCGGGCGGACGACGCCTCGTAAACGGGGTTTGACCGGCCTGTCTTGACGTAGGTCGAATTGACCGGCCTGTCGCAAGTTACAAGATCGGTGATCGGTCATTGACGCGCCGTGATCGCGTTCGTAGCGTGCAATCCAATTAGGACGCTCAATCGTCTCTTGTGGACTTGCGCAATTCGCCGACCGGGTCATGGGGCACTCGGACGACGAAGCAACCACCAGGGACATCCCGGCCGCCACACGGGAGGCAGAGGTGTTCCGGCTTTTTCGTCGCCCCATTCTTGTTGTCGTGCTCGTCGCGACAGTGCTCGCCGCACCACCACCGCGCCCGGCCGAGGCCGCGCCGCCCGACCCCGGCGCCACCGGCCGCGCCGCATCGGCCCGCCGGACCGCGACCGCCGTGGATCAGCCCGCCACCCAGGCCCGCGGCACCGCGGCATTGTCCCCGGTCGGCACCGACGACGGAGCCGCCCGCGCGCTGGCGCAGGCCGCCTTCGACGGTGGTTACGCCGACGCCTCGTTCGTGCGGGTGCCGCCGCTCGGCGGCACTCACGCCGTGGTCTCCGCGCTGGGCGCCTATCCGCCGTCCGGGAGCTCGGCGGCGCTGCTCACGACCGGCGACGCCACCCTCGCCGACGACCCCGACGACTACCACTCCTCCGGGCGTGACTCCGGCGGTGGGGTCTATCGGGGCGACCACACGTACGACGTCACGGTGCTCCGCGTCGTCTTCGACGTGCCGTCCGGGAACAACTGCCTCAACCTGCGTTTCCGGTTCTACAGCGAGGAATACCCGGAGTTCGCGACCGGGACCTACAACGACGCCTTCCTCGCCGAGCTGGACAGTTCGACCTGGGACACCGCCGGGACGACGATCAACGCGCCGAACAACTTCGTCCGTAGCCGCAGCGGTGGCCCGATCGGCAGCGCCGCCGCCGGCCAGCTGGGCATGAACCGGAGCAATGCCACCGGGACGACGTACGACGCGGCCACCCCCACTCTCGAGGCGACCACCCCGGTGACGCCCGGGCGGCATTCGGTCTTCCTCTCCGTCTTCGATCAGTACGACGCGGTCTACGACTCGGCCGTCGCCATCGACCGGGTCAGCTCCAGTCAGCGGCAGGACTGCCCGGTCGGGATCGGGAGCCGGGACCGGCCGATCATCTTCGTCCCCGGCATCCTCGGTTCGCAGCTCGACGACGGCAACGGCAAGGAGCAGTGGCCGGCCGTCAGCAAGCTGCTCACCAGCCGATCCGACGACCACCTGGACCGGATCAAGCTGAAGGCGGACGGCATCACCGACGAGTGCAACTGCAACATCCACCCGACCAAGGTGATCGAGAAGATTCTCGTCAAGGACATCTATAAGAACGGGCTGAAATACCTGCAGGACGCCGGGTACGTCCTGGACAAGGACGGCCGCCCCAGCGCCGGCGAGACGCTCTTCCCGCATCCGGTGGACTGGCGGCTCTCCGCGGCGCAAAATGCCGGCGGCCTGCTGACGCACATCGAGGCCGTGCTCCAGGCGACCGGCGCCGACAAGGTGAACATCATCGCCCACTCCCAGGGCGGGCTCGTCACCATCGCGATGCTGTCGCTGAACGCGTCGGTGGGCAAGGTCAACCGGGTGGCCACGCTCGGCACGCCGTTCCTGGGCGCGGCCAAGGCCCTGGGCGTCCTGCGTTACCAGAAGCCGTGCATGATCCCGGCCGCCTTCTTCTGCCTCGTGAACGAGGCGAAGCTGCAGGAGGTCGGCACCAACATGCCGGGCATGCTGAACCTGCTGCCGAGCCAGTTGTACTGGGGCCAGGTCGGTGTGCCGCTGGTGACGAAGCGGCCGTTCCGCGACGAGAGCGGCAACGAATACACCGTGGAGCACAAGCTGACCTTCGGCGAGGTGCGGGACAAGCTGTCCGGCTTCAACCTGCCGCTGATCGACCAGTCCACCGCCTGGCACAACGCGAACGACGTCTTCACTCCCCGGGACCCGAACCTGGCCATGGTTCGGATCGTCGGCTCCGGCAACGCGACCATCCACCAGATCGCCGAGGTGCACCGCCGCGGCTGCCTGCCGCCGGAGATGGGCGGGGGCTGCACCGAGACCGACAACGTCGAGTTCAGTGAGCCCAAGACCGGCGATGGGACCGTCCCGGAGGGCTCCGCTCGCGGCAGCGGAGACACCCGCTTCTACCGGGTCATCAACGTCAACCCGCGGGATCACGGCGATGTCAGCCACGTCGCTCTGCCCGGCAACAAGAAGGTGCTGGCGATGGCTCTGGACATCGTCCGGGTGGACGGACCGCTCAGCACCAGTGCCGGCCCCGGCGCCGGCATCGCGGAGGCGACCGGTGCGGCGATGCCGCCCGGGGTGAGCGAGGAGCCGGCCGCTCTGGCCGGCACCGAACTGACCACCTGGGGCCCGATCGGTGGCCTGCTCACCGACGCCGACGGGCGCCGGACCGGCCTCACCGAGCTGACCGAGCGCCGCCCGGTCACCGACATCCCGGGCAGTTCCTTCGACGACTCCGGCACCTACTCGAGGAGCTTCCTCATCGAAGGCGGCGCCGCGGGCCGATGGACCGCCACCGCGACCGGCGAGGTGGGGTTCCGGCTGCGCGCCTTCACCGACGGCGCCGCCGCCACCGCGGTCGCGTATCCACCGGTGGCGGTGCGGCAGGGTGCGGTTCTGACCCTCGCCCAGGTCAGTGCGCCGCTGCCGGCCACCGCCCCGGCGCTGGGGATCGACGACGACGGGGACGGCGACGTCGACCGGACGGTGGCGCCCCGCCCGCCGGTCGCCGGCGCCGCGGCCGGGGACGACACCCCACCGACGACCAGCTCGGCCGTGGCACTCGCCGCGGGCCGGGCGCGGATCACGGTCACCGCCGCCGACGAGACCGGTGGCTCGGGTGTGGACCGCATCGAATGGCTGCAGACCTCGCCCGGCGACAACCGCTTCCGGCCCTACACCGGGGTGCTCGACGTGCCGGCCGGCGGCACCGTTTACATCCGGGCGGTGGACCGGGCCGGCAACGCCGATCCGTCGTACTACGGCATCAACCTCGGAGGCTGAGGGATGTCGCGATCGGCGGCGGTCGTCGCCATCCTCGGCGTGCTGGCGGGCGGCTGGACGGCTGCGGTGCTGCTGATGGGCTACGTGATCGGGAAAGGCTTCCTGGGTCTCGAGCAGCCACGACGTACGTACATCGGTCTGTTGTTCCTGGCCGGACAGGTTCTCCTGCCGGCTGCCCCGGCCGTGGCGGCGCTGATCGCCGCCCGGCAGGGCTGGAGCGCCGGCGCCTGGATCTTCGGGATCCTCGCGGCCGCCGTCGCGCTCGTGCTGATCGTCTGGTCGGTCCTGAACTTCGAGCACTGAACCATGGGGGCGTCGTGCGTTTCACTCTGTTCGGCCGGCTTCTCGGGGCCGCCGTCCTCGGATTTGCCACCACCACCGCGCTCACCTGGCTGGTGCTGCTGATACTCGCCGGCACCGACGGCTCGGCCGGGATGCTGGCCGGCCTGCTCGGCGCCGATCCGCACGGGGTGGCGGTTACCGCGGCGGCGTCGACCGGATCGCCGGTGAGCTGGTCGATCCCCGGCCTCGGGGTGAGTGGTCGGATGTGGCCGATCACCATGCTGTTCACCGGCTCCCCGCTGGCCTTCCTGGCGGTCGCGCCGATCGCCGGCGCCCTGGTCACCGGGGCGGTCGCGGGCCGCCGCCGACTCTTCATCGCCGGCGCCGGGCTCGGCTACGGCGTGGTGGCGTCGCTGGTGGCCGTGCTCGCGAACGGCCTGCCCCAGGCGGGCGGGATGGGCGCCAGCAGCACGCCGCCGTGGCTGGTGCTGCCGTTCTCGGCGATCTGGACGGCGCTGGTCGGCATGGCCGGTGCTCACGCGTACGAGATGGTGCGGCCGAAGGCCCGGGTCGGTCTGGTGGTTCTTTCGTTGCTGGCCACGTTCGTGGTGGTGGCCGGCTCGGCGCCGTCCGGCCTGCGGCAGTCACCGGACACCGGCGGGACCGGCGAGGCCGCGCCGATCGGGCATCGGCAGCCGGGTGTGCAGGACGCGCTGGCCGCGCTGCGCCTGACCAGCGACGAGACGTACAACGTCGCGATGGATCCGTGGCGCGGGGTGCCGTCCATGGTCTCGATGCGTAACCCGCTGAACGGCAGCATCACCACCTGGCTGCGCCGCAACGCCAAGCTCTTCGCCGTCCCGGATCCGGCCGCCCAGCTCAGGCAGATCCGTTCCGAACGCGACCAGCTCGGCCAGCGTCACGTCTGGTACCAGCAGACCGTCGGCGGCGTCCCGGTGTTTGCGGCCCGGGTCGGCGTCCACCTCGACCAGGCCGGGGGATTTGTGCAGGCGCTGAGCAACGGCCTGCAGCCGAACCTGGCCCCGACCGCGACCAGGCCGACGGTGCCGCGCAGCGGGGCGCTGGCCACCACGGCGAAACTGGTGCCGGGCGGCCGGCCGATCGGGACGCCCGAGCTCTACCTGTTGCCGGACCGGGCGCGGCCGAACACCCCGACCGTGGCGACGCTGGCCTGGCGGGTGGTGTGGGCCGATCCGGACGGCGGCGCGGACGGGGTGCAGGCGTACTTCGTCGCGGCGACCGGTACGGCGCGCATCGTCAAGACGATCCCGGTGAGCATGCCGGCGCGATCGCGGACGGTCACCGACTACGCCAACTCGCTGAATCCGGGCGTGACCCGGCAGGAGGGTGGCGCGGCGACCGGAATTCACGACGCCGACGCGGCCTACGAATACGCGGGCGCGTTCTACGACTACTACAAGAACACGTTCGGCCGGGACAGCTGGAACGCCTCGGGCGGGCACCTCACGTCGTGGACCCGATGGACCGAGACGGCCGGCGAGCCGCTCGCCAACGCGTACTGGGACGGGGAGAAGACCGTCTTCGGCGACGGCATGGCCACCGTGGACGTGGTCGGCCACGAATGGACGCACGCGGTGGTCGAGCGGACCGCGGACCTGGTCTACAGCGATCAGTCGGGCGCGCTGAACGAGAGCTACGCGGACATCTTCGGCGAGATGATCGAGAAGGATCACACCGGGCACAACGACTGGTTGATGGGCACCGGGTCGGCGCTCGGCACCATCCGCAGCTTCGCCAACCCGAACGACTACAACCAGCCCGACCACCTGCGCGACTATCTCAACGACTGCCTCGACGCGGGCGGCGTGCACACCAACAGCGGCATCTCCAACAAGGCGTTCTACGTGCTGGCCCAGCGGATCGGCACGACCAAGGCGGCGGCGGTCAACTACCGGGCGCTGACCAGCTATCTGCACTCGACGTCGGGCTTCACCGACGCCCGCAACGCCGCCATCCAGGCCGCCTGGGACCTGTACGGCAAGTCGTCGCAGGAGGCCAAGGAGGTGTGGCGGGCCTGGGGCTCGGTGGGCGTGGACGGCTCGGCCGAGCCGAACATGGAGTCGTGCACGTGCTTCGCCGAGGCGTCGCTGCACGGCACCGGGCTCGACCTGCTGGACTCGGCCGGGATGGACCAGAGCGCGGTGGCCAGTGCGTTGCTGCGCACCCGGGACATGCTCGCGAGCGGTGCGAGCCCGGCGCTGGCGCACTACAGCCTCGTCTACAGCCAGGCCAACGCGGACGCGCTGCGCCTGCTGACCTCGAACAGCGAACTGCAGCAACGCACCGCCCACGCGATGCAGTCGCTCGCACCGCTGCTGGCCGCGGTCACCACCCCGGCGGGCGACGACCTCATCGCGACCAAGGCCCTGATGGACGAGCTCGGCGGATTGGTCGACGCGTTCGTCAAGGCCGACGGGGGCGGCGCGCTCGCCGAGCTGCTCCAGCGTGAGCGCGGGCTCGTCGACATGGCCGGGATGGCCGGGATGACCACCAACGAGGTGAAGGCGTACCTGGACCGGGTCTTCGCCGGCGCCGCACCGGCCGGTCCGTCCCGCACGCCCGGCACCGGCGTCGTGGACAGCGCGGTGCAGCACGCCCTGGCCGGCGGGGGCACGTCCACCGTCATGGTGGAACTGCGCGACACCACCGACCTCAGCCAGGCCGGCAAGATCAAGAGCCACGGCAAGCGGACGGCGTACGTCCGGGACCGGCTCGCCACCACCGCCGGTAACAGTCAGCGCGGGGTGGCCCAGCTGCTCACGGCCGAACGCGCGAGCTTCGAACGGTTCTGGGTCGTCAACGCCGTCCTGGTGCGCGGCGCCGACCTCGCACTGGTCGACGCGCTGGCTGCCCGCGGCGAGGTGCAGAAGATCCGGATGCCGGGCATCGTGGCGCTCCCTGCGCCGACACCGGCCTCGGCGCAGGCCGCGGCCGACGGTGTGGAGTGGGGAATCGAGCGGATCCGGGCGAACGAGACCTGGTCGGAACTGAACGTCCGCGGTGCCGGCATCGTGGTGGCCAACATCGACACTGGCGTCCAGTACGACCATCCGGCGCTGGTCAACCAGTACCGCGGGCGCCAGGCCGACGGCACCTTCGACCACAACTACAACTGGTACGACCCGGCGCGGGTGTGTGGCGACGCGGCCCCGTGCGACGGCAACGACCACGGCACGCACACCATGGGCACGATGGTGGGCGACGACGGCACGAACCACATCGGCGTGGCGCCCGGCGCGAAGTGGATCGCCGCCCGCGGCTGCGAGACCACCAGTTGCTCCGAGGAGTCGCTGCTGAACGCCGGTCAGTGGATCATCGCGCCGACCGATCTCAACGGTGCCAACCCCCGCCCCGACCTGGCCCCGCACGTGGTCAACAACTCGTGGGGCGGCGGCCACGGCGACGCGTTCTACGACGGCATCGTCAACGCGTGGATCCAGGCCGGCATCTTCCCGGTCTTCTCCAACGGCAACGACGGCCCGGGATGCGGCTCGGCTTCGTCGCCCGGGGACTCGCCGGCCACCTACGCGGTGGGCGCGTTCGCCGAGTCCGGCGCGATCGCGTCCTTCTCCGGTCGCGGCGCGTCCGCTGTCGACGGCGAGACGAAACCGAACATCAGCGCCCCGGGGGTCGCGGTCCGATCCTCGGTGCGCGGCGGTGGGTTCTCCTCCCTCAGCGGTACGTCGATGGCGGCGCCGCACCTGGCCGGGACGGTGGCGCTGATGTGGTCCGCGTCCCCGGCGCTGGTCGGCGACATCGCGGCCACCCGCCAGCTGCTCGACGACACGGCGGTGGACACCGTCGATCTCACCTGCGGCGGCACCGAGGACGACAACAACGTGTGGGGTGAGGGGCGGCTCGACGCGTTCTCCGCGGTGTCCTTCGGCCCGCACGGTCCGACCGGCTCGATCCTCGGCGCGGTCACCGATTCGCGGGGCGCGCCGATCGCCGGCGCGCGGGTGACCGCGACCAGCTCGGACGGCGGTCAGCGGTCGGCGTCGACCGATCCGTCCGGCACCTATTCGATGGTGGCGCCGATCGGCACGTACCAGATCACGGCGCGGGCGTTCGGTTACCGCGACGTCACCGGGACGGCGACCGTCACCGACGGCTCGTCGGCGCGGGCCGACGCGCGGCTGCTCATGCAGCCGCGTTACCCGATCCTCGGTCAGCTCACCCAGTCGGGCACCCCGGTGCCGGACGCCCCGGTCACCCTGAACCAGTCCGGGCTGGAGGCCGAGACGACCGACGGCGACGGCATGTTCGGTCTGGCCGACGTGCCGGCCGGCACCTACACGCTGACCACCGGCGCCACCCAGTGCGCGGCCGAGAGCACGCAGAGCGTGACCGTCGACTGGGACGAGATGGTCACGGTCGGCGCGTCCGAACGGGCCGCCGGTTCGTACGTCTGCTCCCAGGTCGCGCACTCGTTCCCGGCCACCGACACGGTGCTGCCGCTGACCGGGGACGACGAGGCGACCGCCGTCGCGCTGCCGTTCGACTTCCCCTACTTCGGCAAGACCTATCGCACCGCGTACGTCTCGACCAACGGCGCGCTCAACTTCGAATATCCGAACGCCCTGTCGATCAACGGGAGCGTGCCCGGCCCGGGCGCCTCCGACACCGCGATCTACCCGTTCTGGGACGACCTCGTCGTGGACGCCGCCGCCCAGGTGCGCACGTCGAGCAGCGCCGGCGCGTTCGTGGTGGAGTGGCGCAACGTCACCTTCGCCGACGACCCGGCGCAGCGCGTCACGTTCGCCGTCTCACTGACCGCGACCGGCCTGCTGCGCCTGCACTACGGCGCGCTGACCGGCGGCGACCTCGCGCTCGGTGGCTCCGCGACCGTCGGCATCGAGGACGACAGCGGAACCGTCGGGCTGCAGTACCACCGCGACCGGCCGTCGCTGACGCCCGGCATCACCGTGCAGTTCGCCAGCACCGACGGCACGGTCACCGGCCGGGTCACCAGCGCGACCGGGGCCCCGGTCGCCGGCGCCACCGTGACCGCCGGCGCGCGGATCGCCGGCACCGGCGCCGACGGCCGGTACGGCCTGCAGCTCCCGCCCGGGACGTATCAACTGACCTTCACGCATCCCGACCATTCGCCGTACAGCACCCAGGTCGTGGTGGCCGGGGGCGGGCAGACCGTGACGGTGGACGCCGTCCTGCAGGCCGGCCCGAAGGACATCTCCGGCGTCGTCACCGGGCCGGCCGGCGCCCCGGTGGTGGGCGCGGTGGTCACGCTGATCAGCAGCAGTACGTCGGCGGTGCCCACGGCCCTCACCGACGAGCAGGGCCGGTACACGCTGAACGACGTGCCGGGCGGCCCGGCCACGATCCGGTTCAGCGCGCTCTGCAAGGCGCCCCGGGAGGAGACCATCACGGTCGACGGCGACGAGACACTCGACGTCGCGCTGGCCGGGACGAGCGACGACGCCGGCTACACCTGCGACACCGTGCCGGTCGAGGCGTTCACCACCGACACCCCGGTCGCGGTCTGGGGCGACGACGAGGCCGTCGCCGTTCCGATCGGCTTCGACGTCCCGTTCTACGGCCAGTCCTACTCGACGGCCGTGGTCGGCACCAACGGCCTGCTCGGTTTCAACAGCGGCCTGGACGAGTACAAGGCGTACAACGTGCCGCGACCACCGCACACGGTCACCCCGAACAACGCGCTGTACGCCTTCGCCGACGACCTCTACGTGGACAGCGACTCGAGCATCACCTCGCTGACCACCGGCACCGCACCCAACCGGCGATTCGTGGTCGAGTGGCGCAACGTGCCGTTCTTCAACGGCCGGAGCCAGCGGACCACGGTCCAGGCGGTGCTGTACGAGGACGGCCGGCTGCGGGTGCAGTTCCTGGCGCTGTCCGACGACTCGTGGGGGCACGGCGTCAACGCGGGCGTCGGCATCGAGAACGCCGCCGGCACGACCGCCCTGATCGCCTCGTGGGACGCGGAGGTCCTCCGCCCCGGCATGGCGATCGAGTTCCGGCCGTGATCCCGGCCGACGACCTCGCCGGGTGGCTGGACGTCGCCGCGAAACGGATGGACCAGGTCCTGCGGGAGGCCGTGCACGCCTCCGGTGATCCGTTCCTCACCGCGGCGTCCACCCACCTGCTCGACGCCGGCGGCAAACGCCTGCGCCCACGGCTGGTCCTGCTCGCCGCTCAGTACGGCGAGCGGAACCGGCCCGGCGTCCCGCGCGCGGCCGCGGTCGTCGAACTGATCCACGTCGCGTCGCTGTACCACGACGACGTGGCCGATGCCGCCGCCACCCGGCGCGGCGTGCCCAGCGCGAACAGCCGTTGGGGCGAGCGCACGGCCGTGCTCGTCGGCGACTGGCTGGCGGCCCGTGCCGCCCTGCTCGGCGCCACGCTGGGCCGGGACTCGGTCGCCGACCAGGCACACACGCTGACCCGGCTGGTGCGGGGGCAGATGCGGGAGGCCGCCGGGCACGACTCGGAGCAGCACTACCTGGAAGTGGTGGCGGACAAGACGGCCTCGCTGTTCGCGCTGGCCGCCCGGCTCGGCGCCCGGGCCGCCGGCGCGCCGGCCGCCACCGTCCAGGCCCTCGGCGAGTACGGCGAGGCGCTGGGCATCGCCTTCCAGCTTGCCGACGACCTGCTCGACCTGCACAGTCCGAGCCTCCCCGACCTGCGCTCCGGCGTGCACACCCTGCCCGTCCTCCGGGCGCTGCGCGAGCGCGGCGGACACGCCACCCAGCTGCGGCAACTCCTCGCCGACGGCCCGGTGCGCGATCCGGCCGCCCGGGCGGCCGCGGCCGCCCTGCTGCGCCGCTCGTCCGCCATCGACTCGACCCGAGCCGAGATCGAGCGGTACACCCACCGCGCCGAGGCAGCACTGCGATCCGTCCCACCCAACGGCGCCGCCGAGCCACTGACCGACCTGTGCCGGTCGGTGGCAGCACGTGGCGAGGCCGAGGCCGCGTGAACGGCCGGAGGCATGGCCAACCGCCTCGCTGACGCGACCCCGCCCGATCTCCCGCAACACCGGGAGAACCCGGTCGAATCCCCGAGTCGTGGGATGAGTTCCGGGGGCCCAGCCGCCGGTAGGTGTGCGTGCGGTGGCGGGCGTCGGCGGAGGACTTACGGTAGGTCTGCATCGCAGGCTGAGCCGCATGTTCAAGGCCGCTGCTGAATTGACCGCTGCTGAAGTGACCGGCCGCGACGTCGCTGGTCCCGTTGTTGTGATCCTGCTCCTCGCCGGGTCGGCGGTCTTCGTCGTCGGCTATGCGATGGCTGTGATGCACCGTGCCAACAAGGACTACAAAACCACTAAGGCTGCTCTGCCAAATCTGCGCAAGGGCTTCTGGCGCTCATGGTGGACAGCGGTCAAACGCGGCGCTGTCGTCCTGCTGATTTTCATCTGCCTAGTCATCTACTGGTGGCGCTCCGGTGGCAGCGATGCCGACGCAACCACGCCCCATCCATCGAAGTCTCCGCGGCCCGTCATGACTGACCGTTGGGTTACGCGCACACCGGCCATAACACACCGATAACCTGCAGGCGCCCTGGCGGCGGTCGCCGACGGGGTGGGGCCGACGCCGGCGGGTAGCCTCGACGGGTGAGTGTCACCCCGCTGTCCACTGTCGTTCTGGATCATCGCTTCGCCCGTGAACTGCCGGAGATGGCCACTGGCTGGCAGGCCGAGCCGGCTCCGGGCGCCCGGCTGCTCGTCCTCGACGAGGCGCTGGCCGCCGAGCTGGGTTTGGACGCTACCTGGCTGCGCAGCCCGGACGGCGTGGGGTTGCTGGTTGGCACCACTGTCCCGGCCGGCGCGGTGCCGGTGGCGCAGGCTTACTCCGGGCACCAGTTCGGCGGGTTCAGCCCGCGGCTCGGTGACGGTCGCGCGCTCCTGCTGGGCGAGTTGATCGACGCTGACGGCCGCCTGCGCGACCTGCACCTCAAGGGTTCCGGACGCACGCCCTTCGCCCGCGGCGGCGATGGCCTGGCCGTGGTCGGCCCGATGCTACGCGAGTACGTCGTCAGCAATGCCATGCATGCGCTCGGCATCCCCACGACGCGTTCCCTCGCCGTGGTGGCGACCGGGCGCACGGTGCTTCGCGAGACCCCGCTGCCGGGAGCCGTGCTCGCCCGCGTCGCCGGCAGTCATCTGCGCGTCGGCAGCTTCCAGTACGCCCGGGCCACGGGCGACGTCGATCTCCTGCGCCGCCTCGCCGACCACGCGATCAGCCGGCATTACCCGGGTGTTGCCGAGGCCGAACAGCCGTACCTTGCCCTGTTCGAGGCGGTGGTCGGCGCCCAGGCATCGCTGGTTGCCCGGTGGATGCTCGTCGGCTTCGTGCACGGGGTGATGAACACCGACAACATGACGATCTCCGGCGAGACCATCGACTACGGGCCGTGCGCGTTCATGGAGGCCTTCGACCCGGCCACCGTCTACAGCTCGATCGACCACGGCGGCCGGTACGCCTACGGTAACCAGCCGGTGGTGGCCGAGTGGAACCTGGCCCGGCTTGCCGAGGCGATCCTTCCGCTGCTGCACAACGACGAGGAGCAAGCGGTCGCACTCGCCGTGCAGGCCCTGGGCGGATTCCGCGGTCAGTACGATGCCGCCTGGTCAGCCGGCATGCGGGCCAAGCTCGGCCTGTCCGGCGTCGTCGACCAGACGGTCGTCTCGCCGCTGGTGGAGGAGATGCTCGTCCTGCTCCAGGCGGCCCACGTCGACCACACGTCGTTCTTTCGCACCCTTGCCGTTGCCGGGCGCGGTGACGCCGGGCCGGTGCGCCGCCTCTTCGCCGACGTCGTCAAGGTCGATGACTGGGTGATGCGCTGGCGCGCACTGGGCCCGGACCCGGACGCGATGGACCGGGTCAACCCGCTGTACATCCCCCGCAATCACCTTGTAGAGGAAGCCCTGTCTGCCGCGACCGACGGTGATTTGGACCCGTTCGAACGGCTGCTGACGGCCGTAGCCGCCCCGTATGACGAGCGCCCCGGCCTCGGACGGTACGCCGCAGCGGCCCCAGCCGACTCCGGCCCCTACCGGACCTTCTGCGGAACCTGAACACCGACGCTCCCCGCCCCGTCCAGCCCGCCGCGCATCCGGCTCAGGGCCGGATCACCCAGTCTGGCGGCTCTCCGCCCGATTCGGCTCGCGGCGTTCGCGGCCAGTGCTTCGAGCATGGTCCGGTAGGCGCCGGCTCAGTCGTCGAGTTGGCGCAGCGACTCCTGGACGCCTGCGACGCTCGGGTGGTCGAGTGCGGTCAGCAGCCGTTCCGCCTCCGTCCACGCGATGCGCGCCTCGGCGGGCTGCCCGGCCGCGCAGTGCGAGTCGCCGAGGTGCACCAGCAGCTCGGCGACGAACAGGTCGTGGTCCATGGTCCGGGCCAGCGTGAGGCCGTGCTGATAGCAGCCGATGGCCTCGGCATGGCGACCGAGGTGGTGGTGGGCGTATCCCAGGCTGTCCCAGGCGCCGGTGGCGCCGTGCAGGTCGGCGTCCGCCTCGAACAGCTCCAGCGCCTGCCGGCAGTACGACAGCGTGTGCTCGAACTCGCCGAGCAACGCGTGGTACCACCCGATCGCATTGAGAGCCTCGGCCTGCCCGGTCCGGTCGTCGGTGCCGGCGAAGAGCGCCAAAGCCTGCCGGGCATGCCCGAGGGCGGTCGCGGGCTGCTTCCGCTGGCCCCACAGGTAGGCGAGGTGGTGCTCGGTGTGTGCCTGACCGATACGGTCGCCCACCGTGGTGAAGAGCTCCAGCGCGCGATTCAGGTTGTCATCCGCCTCGACGTGGCGGCCGAGCCGGGTGTCGGCCTGAGCCAGGCCACGGTGGCCGTAGGCACGCGCCGGCAGTTCGCCGAGGCGGTCCGCGCACTCGATGGCGGTCTGCCAGGCCATGGCCTGATCGTGCACATGGCCCTTCCGGGCGGCATAGGTGTCCAACGACCAGGCGAGCTGCCAGGCGAGCCGGTCGAGCCCCACCGCGGCGGCCTGACGCAGCGCGGCCACCAGAACGGGACGGTGCTCCCCGTACCAGGCCATCGCGGCGCTGTGATCCTTGAGCTGCTCCGGACACACTCCGGCGGCCGGTTCGCGCAGGGGCAGCACGATAGGTTCGCGGGCCGGGTTGAGCAGGCGATCCGCCGCGTACGCGGTGTGCGTGTAGTGATCGAGCAGGCGGACGGTGGCCGACCGGCGGATGTCCTGCGCATCATCGTGGCGGGCGAGTTCGGCGGCGTACTCGCGCAGCAGGTCGTGCTGGCTGTACCGGCCGAGGTCGTACTCGGTCACCAGGCTCGCACGAGTCAGCTCGCGCAGGGGTGTGCGCAGTTCCCGTTCCGGCAACCCGGCCAGGCTGGCCAGCGCGGGGGCGTCGAAGTCGGGTCCGACGGCGAGTCCGAGCAGCCGAAACAGTCGAGCGGCGGCCTCGCTCAGGGCGGCGTACGACCAGGAGAGCACCGCTCGCAGGTCACCGGCCGGCTCGCCGACCTCCAAGGCGGTCAGCCGGTCACTGGCCTGGCTGAGCTCGGCGGCGAGCGCCGTCAGCGGAAAGTTCGTCTGCCGGGTCCGGGCCACGGCGATGCTCAACGCCAGCGGCAGCCGGGCGCAGGCCGCGATGACCTGATCGAGCGCGCGGCGCTGCGCGACGACCTCCGGACCGAGCCGGTTGGTCAGCAGCTCCTCGGCCTCCACCCAGGACAGCAGGCCCAGAGGCACGGTAGACGCGCCGTCGGTCAGCAGACCGGTGAGCTGAGCTCGGCTGGTCACCACGACGACAACACTGGCGGTGCCCGGCAGCAACGGCCGGACCTGCTCGGCGTCGCGGGCGTTGTCCAGGACCAGGAGTATCCGGCGGCCGGCCACCACGCTGCGGTACAGGGCGGCCTGCGCGTCGAGGCCGGCCGGCATCCGGTCGGGTGCGACGCCCAGCGCATCGAGCAGGCTGCGGAGCCCCTCTTGCGGTGAGACGACCTGTCCGGTCGGGTCGAAGCCGCGCAGGCTCACGAAAATCTGGCCGTCCGGGAAGCGGGACCGCACCGTGTGGGACCAGTGCACGGCAAGGGCGGTCTTGCCCACCCCGGCGGTGCCGGACACCACCGCGACGGCCATGGCCGTCTCCGCCAGCAGGTTGTCCAGGGTGCGCAGTGCCGCGGCACGGCCGGCGAAACCGGGAACATCCGCCGGGAGCTGGGCCGGCACGACAACGGTGACCGGCACCCCGGCCGTCACCTTGGCGGTCTCCCGCGGCGTGACCGGTTCCCCGCGCAGCATGGCCTGGTGCAGTGCCTGCAGGGCGGCGCTGGGATCGGCGCCCAGCTCGTCCGCGAGCCGGCGGCGGAACTCCGCGTAATACGCCAGCGCATCGGCGGGCCGGCCGGCGGCGGCATAGGCGCGGATCACCACGTCGGCCAGCGGCTCCGTCAGCGGGTGATCAGCGGCGAGCTCGACCAATGGCCCGAGCGCGGCGTGCGGGTTGCCGGCCCGCAGCTCGGCGAGCCCCCACGCCACCGTGGCATCGAGATACAGCGCCCCGTACGCGTTCCGGCAGCGTTCCACCCAGCTGCCCTTCAGCCCGTCGAGCGGCTCGGCCCGCCACCACCCGCGGGCCGCGCGCAGCAACGTCAGCGCGGTGGACGGGTCGGCGCCGCGAGCACGCCGGACGTGGTCGGCGAACCGGTTGGCGTCGACCCGGTCGGGCGCGATGTCGAGGACGTAGCCGCTGGAGCGGCGCAGCAGGCGGGCCGGTGGCGTGCCCACGGCTTCGGCCAGCAGCCGCCGCAGGTGAGTGATCTGCACCTGCAGAACCCGGGCCGCCGCCGGCGGCGGCTCGTCCCACACCCGCGCGGCAAGAGCGTCGATCGTGACGGGGCGACCGGCATCGACCGCCAGGGCTGCCAGCGTGTGCCGTCGCTGCGGTGGACCGATCTCGACCGGCTGGCCATCCGCCCAGATCTCCACCGGACCCAGCAGGCGGACCTCCACTATGGGTCTCCTGTCCTCGAGCCTCGGCGACAGCATTTCATTAGCTGTGTACGGCCATGCTCGGTGGCCGGGAGTATCGAGCTGACCACCGGAAAGCGAGACAGGACTCCGCGGACGGGTCGAGCCAGGCACGGGGGTGGCTCGGCCCATGTCCCCGGACCCGAACCGGCCGCCCAGGCCGCCGAGTCTCGCCCGATGTGAGACGCTGGCCGACGTGAACCGATTGGGCGCTGCGACCTCGCCGTACCTGCTTCAGCATGCCGAGAATCCGGTGGACTGGTGGCCGTGGGGCGACGGAGCGTTCGAGGAAGCGCGGCGGCGAGATGTGCCGATTTTGATCTCAGTCGGGTACGCCGCCTGTCACTGGTGCCACTGAACTTGCAAAGGCAGTACTTCACTGGCGTCACGTCGCGCGATGTTCCCGTTCGGTCGGAGCTGATCACCGGACCCGGTTACGACACATCGGCCGCGTGGCTGATGAGCCGGGCCAGCAGGCCGTGCAGCTGTACGCGCTCGTCCGGCGTGAACGGCGCCAACAACTCGGCCATCGCCGCGTCGGTGGTGGCGGTGGCGGCGGCGAGGCGCTGGCGGCCGGCCTCGGTGAGGCAGACGGCGTAGCTGCGGCGGTCGCGCTCGTTACGGCGGCGCTCGGCGAGACCCTGCCGTTCCAGCTCGTCGACGATGTACACCATTGACGACTTATCGAGCTGCAGCCGGGCGATCAGGGCCGCCTGACTGAGCGGACCCGCCTGCGCGAGCACGCCCAGGACGCCGAGGTGGCGCAACTCAACGCCGTGCACCTGCAGGGCGCGGTTGGCGGCGGCGCGGGCGTATCGGTGGGCCAGGTAGAGCTGGCCGCCAATTTCAGCGCTCTCGTTCACGGTACCAATGTACGCCGTGGACGGGCGATGACAGACAATCTGTGTTCAGATAGTCTCTATTCATGCACATCATCGTCGTCGGAGCAGGGCTCGCCGGGCCGCTGCTTGCGCAGGGGCTGCGACGCGCCGGGGTGGGCGCCACCCTGTTCGAGCGGGACCGGGCGGATCAGCTCAGCCAGGGATACCGCATCCACATCGCCCCAGAGGGCGAGCTCGCCATGCGCGATTGCCTGCCGCCCGAGCTGCACGCCGAGGTGCTGGCGACGTCAGGGCTGCCCGGTTCGGGCTGGCGGGTGCTCGATCCGCAACTGCGCACCGTCCAGGAACATCTGGTACCGCAGCGGGCAGACGCCGACGGGCCAGGTGGCCGGCACCTGACGGTCGACCGGCAGACCCTCCGGCGAATCCTGCTGACCGGGGTGGACGTGCGGTACGGGGCCGTGTTCGAGCGCTTCGAGTTCCTGCCGGACGGCCGGGTCCGGGCCGAGTTCGCGGGCGGGTTGAGGGCGGAAGGCGACCTGTTGGTGGCCGCCGACGGGACGCACTCGCGGATCCGTGCGCAGTTGCTGCCGCAGGCGCGGGTCATCGAGACCGGCACGTGGGAGTTGTACGGCAAGACGATGCTCACCGGCGAGGTCCGTGCGCTGCTGCCGGCTGCCGCGCTCGACGGGTTCTGCGTGGTCGCGGGCGCCGACGGGCGGTTCATGCCGCTGGCCGCGCACCGGTTCCGTTCCGGCGGCGACGATTACGTGATGTGGGTCGTCGGCGGGCCCGCCGCTCGCTTCCCGGCGGATGTGTCCACATTAGATCAGGTGGCGATGCGGGAGGCCGCGGCTCAGCTCGTCGGGGACTGGCACCCGAGCCTGTCCGCGGTGGTGCGGCTCGGCGAGCCGGGCAGCGTGCACTTCACGACCGCGCGGACGGCTCAGCCGTTGGAGCATTGGGAGACCGTGCCGGTGACGCTCACCGGCGACGCCATCCACACCATGATCCCCCAGGGCACCAGCGCGGCGGTGGCTCTGCGGGACGCGGGGCTGCTGTGTCGCAAGCTCACCGAGGGAGCACCGCTACTGGAAGCGGTCCACGCCTACGAGACGGAAATGCTCGAGTACGGCTTCGTCGAGGTCGCCCGGGCGCTCAAGTCCGCGGGATAGGCCGAACCCCAGCGAGCCGGCACCACTTGCCGGGAGTCCGATGACGTCGCCGGCCAAACGAGCGGTGTGCTGTCGAGACGCTCTTCGACCTGCTCTGCAATACCAGCAACGCGCGCACCTGCCGCTGTCCGCTTTGGTGTGCCCAAGCAGGTAATTCTCATTGGTATCGAGGCGCGCGAGCCTCGTACACCCCTCCGGCTCCGCGATGTCCAGGTCGTCGTCGCCGTTACCGGAACCTGATGGGCACAGCGTGCGTCCGAGCAGTGACGGCAGCTCAGGTCACGGCATGGGAGGAGCGTTCGATGCGGCGCATGTTTGTCATCGCGGTTGTTGCCGGACTGCTGGCGGCGGCCATGGCGAGTTGTGCCCGCGAAACTGAGGTCAGCGCCTCGCCGACCGGGGAAGCGTCGGCCGGAGACTGGCCGGCGGCAGTCCGGGACGCCGAAGTTTACGTGCAGGTTCTGCGCAGATACCTCGGCACGTCGACAGAGAACTCCTTCCCCGACCGGACCTTTGAGACGGTCTACGTGCTCGACCAGGCTTATCCGGGCGCTGGTGACCCTCAGGGAAAGCAGGAACGGGGCGCGCCCATCAGGCAGAACATCCAGCACCAGATCACCGCTGCCCTCACGCGGGTGGCTCAGGTGGCATTCATCACCGACCGAACCGCCGTGATCGAAACGAGAAACGGCTGCGCGCAAGTCAAAGATGGAGGCATCTTGATCACGCTCGGCACGGTAAACGGCGACGACCACGAGGTGCAGGTCCCTATCAACGGCTTCGTTGCCTGCCTCGGCGCCACATGGCTGACCTACGTTGTGTACAACGAGCCTGGCAGCGGGTGGCGGGTGACAGGCACGACCGGCTCGATGGCGATCTCGTAACCGGAATGAGTCGTGGCGTGCCGGCGACCGGATCTGGCGGGTAGAGCGCCGCTCCTGTGGTGACGTGTTGGGCACCGACCCGCAGAGCCGCCGTTTTTGGAAACCATGCGCGATATCGCCGGACGGTACGGCGGCGACAACGTACGGCTGGTTGTTTGGTTCGACAGCTAGCGGTAGCGGCCGGTCTCGCGTGACCGAGACCCGACCCGGCGGCGAACGACGCCTGGCAGCGATCTGACTGGGGCATGGCGACCCGCCCGAGGGCCACAGGTAATGCCTACGCATCCAATCGAACACGGTGTCCTCGTGCTGCACGATGCTGGAGATCAACGGTCGCAGCGGTTCGGACTCGGCGTCGGGGATGGTTGACCAGCCGTACCAGTAGATGTAGTGCCCGCCCGTCCGGACATCCAGCGTTTCCTCGACTATCAGCCGTGCCCACCACCGCACCAATGCCCAGGCCGCGGCACGCGCAAGACAGGCAAGTCTTGTGGTGCAAGCCGCAGCTCGGCGGTTACCCGGTCGAACAATTCCTGCGCGTCCTGCTCCTCCGCGTGGGTCAGCCCGGCCAGAAGCGGCAGGGATGGTGCGTCGACGCCGGCGAGCAGCGCATCAAGTCCGAGCTGGATGAGCCTGTCGGAGCCGACGTGGCGTCCCACGAGCCGGTCGATCGTCACCGTGCGCAGCGCCGCGATCGAGGCTTCGGTGTTCATGACGTCGCAGTATCCCCAGCCGCGTGCGGACTGTGTATGCGTTTTGCGCGAGGACCGTGGTCAAACCTCATCTCAGCAGCGCCTATCTCTGCCGCCGTGCTGCACAGCATCTCGAAAGGCTGGCGCAAGGATCGGTGCTCAGGGTGGCCGCCGCGATTGGTCGCGGACCGCGACTGCCCTCGGTGCACCTGACGCACGCTCGTGCCGTTTCTGTCGGAGGTGGCAGGTGCCTGCGCCGCCGGCGGTGGAGAGAAGGGGTGAGCTCGGCGGGATCGGGAGTCAGCGTGGTAGGCCGGCCAGGGAACCGTCAGCGGATTCAGATAGATCGCGGTCAGTCGATGCTGCTTGTCTCGTACGACGTTGATCCGGCCGATCTTGGCGAAGGCGCGGCGGGACTGGATCACGTCGACCGTGCCGTCCCAGTTGTTGCCGACGAACATGACCTCTTGCAACGCCGGGCCCGCATGCGCAGGCGTGCCGAGGGCAGAACGGCGACGAGTAGCGCTCCGAGCATGGTCGCTGTCAAGCGATGAGCTAGGGACATGGGAAAAATCTTCCGTCCGCGGAGGCAACCTTCGGCCGTTCCCGAACCACTACAGGTGTCCGGTGTGATCGCCGGGCGCAGAAACGAGCCTGCAACAAAGCTGCAAACAATATTTATTGACTTCAATGCGTCTCAACCCCGACCTTAGAGGCATAACTCCCAAATACCGCTGGTATCCGGTTGCGGTATCCACCCTGCGACAGGAGAGAACTCCATGGCACCCGCACCCCGAGTACGCCGACTGGCCGGCGCCGCCGGACTGGCCACGCTGGTGACCGCCGGGCTCATCGCCGCCGTGACCCACGCCGACGCCGCGACCTCGTCGCTGGCCGCCGCTGCGATCTACGTGTCGCCGAGCGGCACCGCCGGCGCGGCCGGCACCGAGTCCAACCCGACCAACCTCGCCACCGCGATCACTAAGGTGGCCGCCGGCGGCAGCATCTACCTCCGCGGTGGCACCTACCAGCTGTCCACCACCCAGACCGTTGCGGTCGGCAACAACGGCACGTCGGGGGCGCTCAAGACGCTCTCGGCCTACCCGAACGAGAAGCCGGTGCTGGACTTCTCGGCCATGGCCGAGGCCGACGCCAACCGCGGGCTCGCGCTCAACGGCAACTACTGGCACGTAACCGGCATCACCGTGCAGCACGCCGGTGACAACGGCATCTTCGTCGGCGGCAGCAACAACATCATCGAGCGGGTCGTGACCGCCTTCAACCACGACAGCGGCCTGCAGATCTCGCGGGCCTCGTCGAGCACGGCGCAGAGCAACTGGCCGGCCAACAACCTGGTGGTCAGCTCCGAATCGCACGACAACGCCGACTCCGACGGCGAGGACGCGGACGGCTTCGCGGCCAAGCTGACCGTCGGCTCCGGCAACGTGTTCCGCTACGACGTCTCGCACAACAACATCGACGACGGCTGGGACCTGTACGCCAAGACCGACACCGGCCCGATCGGCGTCGTCACCATCGAGGACTCGCTGTCCTACAGCAACGGCACCCTGAGCAACGGCACCGTGAACGCCAACGGTGACCGCAACGGCTACAAGCTGGGCGGCTCGGACATCGCGGTCAACCACATCGCGCGCCGGGACATCGCCATCAACAACGGGCACCACGGCTTCACCTACAACAGCAACCCGGGCTCGATGACGATCGCGAGCAACCTGAGCATCGACAACGCCGAGCGCAACTTCTCGTTCGACGAGGGCACCTCGACCTTCACCGGCAACACCTCGTGCCGCTTCAAGGTCGACGGCTCCAACGACAAGACCGTCGGCACGGTCGGCAGCAACAACCAGTTCTGGACCGGCACGAACGGCTCCCGCTGCACCACCTACAGCGGCGCTCTGGCCTGGTCCTTCGCCTCCACCGGCAAGCTGGCCGTCACCCTCGGCGGCAAGGCCGTCTCGCTCTGACGGCAGGTCCCGCCCCGCTCCCATATTCGTCCGTCCTGCGTAGAGGAATCCCATGAAGGCAGAGAACGATGCTCCGGCGGTGAGCCGCCGGAGGTGGTCGACCCCGCTCATCTCGGCGGTGGCGCTCGCCGCACTGACGGCCACCGGCGTGGCCGCCGCGCACACGGCGTCGGCTTCCACGGACGCCGCCGCGGCGGCCGCCGACAACTCGACCGGCACCGCCACCGCGGGCTGGGCGACCCAGTCCGGCGGCACCACCGGTGGCTCGGCGGCGGCCGCCGCGCAGATCTACACCGTCTCCACCCGGGCGCAGTTGCTGGCCGCCGTCGCCGGCACCGACCCGGCGACGGGCAAGACCAACAAGAAGGCTCCGAAGATCATCAAGTGGGTCGGTTCCATCGACATGAGTGAGGGCAAGGCCTACACCAGCCACGACGATCAGGCCGCCCGCGCCGAGATCAAGCTGAACCCGAACACCACGATCATCGGCGTCGGCGCGAACGCCTACCTGCCGAACGGCTGGTTCATGATTCGCAAGGTCGACAACGTGATCATCCGCAACATCAAGATCACCAATCCCTGCGATCTCGCCCCCAAGTGGGACTCCGGCGACGGTGCCGGCAACTACAACTCCGAGTGGGACGGCATGACCGTGGACGGCTCCACGCATGTCTGGATCGACCACATGTGGTTCACCGATGCGCCGTACACCGACGACATGGAGCCGCTCGGCAACACCGACGCCAACGGTGTGCGCAAGCACATCCAGTGCCACGACGGCGCGCTCGACATCAAGAACGCATCCGACTATGTCACCGTCTCGAACAGCATCGTCGAACAGCACGACAAGACCACGCTGGTGGGTCAGTCCGACAGCAACACCAGCGACGAGGGACACCAGACCATCAGCTTCCTCGGCAACCTGTATCGCAATCTCGGTCAGCGCGCCCCGCGGGTCCGGTTCGGCAAGGTGCACGTCGCCAACAACTACTTCGTCGGTAGTAAGACCGATCCGACCTACCCGCACCTGTACAGCATCGGCACGGGCCTGATGTCGAAGATCATCTCGCAGAACAACGTCTTCGACATCACCGGCGCGGCCGCCGGATCCTGCACGGCTGTGGTCAAGAACCCGAACTCGGACAACCCCGAGGGCAACTTCGCCGACACCGGGTCCCTGGTCAACGGGGCCGCCCTGGCCGGCTGTACGGCGCCCACCGCGGTCGGGTGGTCGCTGCCCAGTGGTTACGGCTACACCTTGTTGCCCGCCGCCCAGGTCAAGGCCTCGGTGCTCGCCAACGCCGGAACCGGAAAGATCTGACGTCGCCAGTGCGGGATCGGCCTCGAGCCGGTCCCGCGCCGCTGCGTTCCGCCGTGATCGTCCCTGGTAGCCGGGGCGTCGTCGTTCGCGGCCATCAGCGAGACACCCGCCTTCACCCGCTGCTCGACGCCATCGAGGCCGTGCTCGGCACCCTGGCCGGGGTGCGTTCGCCGCGACCGAGATGGCGGCTCGCGGCTCTCGGTACTTGCACATGCCGATGTGAGACGCTGGTCAGCGTGAATCGCTTGGGCGCTCTGACCTCGCCGTATCTGCTCCAGCATGCCGAGAATCCGGTGGACTGGTGGCCCTGGTGCCCAGAGGCGTTCGAAGAAGCGCGGCGGCGAGATGTACCGATATTGATATCTATCGGGTATATGTCTTGTCACTGGTGTCACGTGATGGCGCACGAGTCCTTCGAGGACGACGCCGTCGCCAAGCTGGTCAATGACGGGTTTGTCGCGATTAAGGTGGATCGGGAGGAACGCCCCGATGTCGATGCCGTCTACATGACCGCCACGCAGGCCATGACCGGGCAGGGTGGCTGGCCGATGACGGTCTTCGCGACGCCCGAGGGTGAGCCGTTCTTCTGCGGCACCTATTACCCGAAACCGCACTTCACGCGCCTGCTCGAGTCGGTCGCCACGGCCTGGCGGGAGCAGCGCGACGAGGTTCGCAAGCAGGGCGCCGACGTGGTCAAGGCGATCGGTGGCGCTCAGCTGGTCGGTGGGCCGACGGCGCCGATCTCGGCGGAACTGCTCACGGCCGCGGCCGACGGGCTTTTGAAGGACCAGGATCAGGCGTACGGGGGTTTCGGTGGCGCGCCGAAGTTTCCGCCGCACATGAGCATGTTGTTCCTGCTCCGGCACCACCAGCGCACCGGGTCCGCCGAGGCGCTCGAGGTGGTGCGGCACGCGGCTGAGCAGATGGGCCGCGGCGGCATCTACGACCAGCTCGCCGGCGGGTTCGCGCGCTACTCGGTCGACGCGACCTGGACGGTTCCGCACTTCGAGAAGATGCTCTACGACAATGCGTTACTGCTCCGGGCGTACACCCAATTGTGGCGAATCGGCGGTGACCCGTTCGCCCGGCGCATCGCCGACGAGACCGCGGCTTTTCTCCTGCGTGACCTGGGCACGCCGGCCGGTGGGCTGGCGTCGGCGCTCGACGCGGACGCCGACGGGGTCGAGGGTCTCACCTATGCCTGGACGCCCGCCCAGCTGATCGAGGTGCTGGGCGAGGAGGACGGCCGGTGGGCAGCCGATCTGTTCCGGGTGACCGACGAGGGCACGTTCGAGCACGGCAGTAGCGTGCTGGTGCTGGCGCGGGACATCGACGCCGCCGAGCCGGCGCTGGTCGCCCGCTGGAACGACGTACGCACGCGGTTGCTCGAAGCCCGCGCCGCGCGTCCGCAGCCCGCGCGCGACGACAAGGTCGTCGCCTCCTGGAACGGTCTCGCCGTGACCGCGCTCGCCGAACACGGCGTGCTCACCGGTTCGGCGGCGTCCCGGTCCGCCGCGGTCGAGCTGGCCGAGGTGCTCGCCACCCGCCACCTGGTCGACGGCCGGCTGCGGCGGGTGTCGCGCGACGGCGCGGTGGGGGAGCCGGCCGGGGTGCTCGACGACTACGGCTGCGTCGCCGAGGGTTTCCTGGCCGTGCACCAGATCACCGCCGACGGCCGCTGGCTGACCCTGGCGAAGCAGTTGCTCGACGTGGCGCTGGCCCACTTCGGCACCGGTGACGGCGGCTTCTTCGACACCGCTGACGACGCGGAACGCCTGGTCACCCGCCCGGCCGACCCGACCGACAACGCGACGCCGTCGGGTCAGTCGTCGCTCTGTGCCGCGCTGGTGTCCTACGCCGCGCTGTCCGGCGAGACCTCCTACCGCGAGGCCGCCGACGCCGCCCTGGAGAAGGCGGCGCCGCTGTTCGTCAAGCACGCCCGCTTCGCCGGCTATGCGGCGACGGCGGCGGAGGCGGCGCTGACCGGCCCGTACGAGATCGCCATCGCCACCACCGACCCGGACGACCCGCTGGTGGCCGCCGCCTACCGGCACGCCCCGCCCGGGACCGTGATCGTCGCCGGCGAGCCGGACCGTCCGGGAGTCCCGCTCCTGGCCGACCGTCCGCTGCGCGAGGGCCGTCCCACCGCGTACGTCTGCCGGGGTTTCGTCTGTGACCGCCCGGTCACCGAAGTGACCGAGCTGGTCGCCCGCTTGAGTGCCTGAGCTGGAGCATCGCTAGGCTGGTCAAGCCATGGATACCCGAACCGGTCTGCCCGTAGTCGGCATGGTGGGCGGCGGCCAGTTGGCCCGGATGACCCACCAGGCTGCGATCTCCCTCGGCCAGTCACTGCGCGTGCTCAGCGTGACCGCCGATGACAGTGCCGCCCTCGTGGCCGCGGATGTGCGGATCGGCACGCACACCGATCTTGCCGCGTTGCGCGAGTTCGCCCAGGGGTGTGAGGCGGTCACCTTCGACCACGAGCACGTGCCGACCGAGCACATCGAGGCGCTCGAGGCGGACGGCGTCAAGATCTACCCCGGTTCCAAGGCGCTGCTGTACGCGCAGGACAAGGGCCTGATGCGGGAGCGGCTCGCGGCGTTCGGCGCGCCGGTGCCGCGCTGGCAGCGGGTCACCACGGCGGCGGAGATCGAAAGCTTCGCGGGCGGCGTCTGGCCGGTGGTGGCCAAGGCGACTCGCGGGGGGTACGACGGCAAGGGCGTGTGGATGCTGTCGTCGGCCGCTTCCGCCGAAGCCTTGATCGCGTCGGGCACACCGCTGATCGTCGAGGAACGCGTCCCGCTGCGGCGGGAGCTCGCCGCCCTGGTGGCGCGCTCGCCGTTCGGGCAGGTCGCGGCATATCCGATCGTCGAGACCGTGCAGAAGGACGGCATCTGCGTCGAGGTCCTCGCGCCGGCGCCGGGGCTGCCGGAGTCGCGGGCGCTCGAGGCGCAGCAGCTCGCGATCGACCTCGCGCACTCGCTCGGCGTGGTCGGGCTGCTGGCCGTCGAGCTGTTCGAGACCGACGACGGGATCGTGGTCAACGAGCTCGCCATGCGGCCGCACAACTCCGGCCACTGGACCATCGAGGGCGCCAGGACCTCACAGTTCGAACAGCACCTGCGGGCCGTCCTCGACTACCCGATGGGCGCCACGACGCTGACCGCGCCGGCCGTCGTGATGGCCAACGTGCTCGGAGGTCAACCGGGCGGGATGTCGATCGACGAGCGGCTGCACCACCTGTTCGCCGAGGACCCGGGAGCCCGGGTCCACCTCTACGGCAAGCAGGTCCGGCCGGGCCGGAAGATCGGGCACGTGACCGTGCTCGGGGACGACATGACCTCGGTGCGGGCCCGGGCCGCCCGCGCCGCCCAGTGGTTGCAGGAAGGCGAATAGATGACCCCGCAGGTCGGCATCATCATGGGCAGCGACTCCGACTGGCCGACGATGGAGGCGGCGGCGCTGGCGCTGGCCGAGTTCGAGGTGCCGTTCGAGGTCGGGGTCGTCTCGGCGCACCGGACCGTCCGCAAGATGGTCGACTACGCCGAGTCCGCCGCCGATCGTGGCATCCGGGTGATCGTGGCGGGCGCCGGCGGAGCGGCCCACCTGCCGGGGATGGTGGCCGCCCTGACGCCGCTGCCGGTGATCGGGGTGCCGGTTCCGCTCAAGCACCTCGACGGCATGGACTCGCTGCTGTCGATCGTGCAGATGCCGGCCGGTGTGCCGGTGGCGACCGTCTCGATCGGCGGGGCACGCAACGCCGGCCTGCTCGCGGTGCGGATCCTCGGTGCGGCCGACCCGGTGCTGCGCGCGCGGATGGCGGACTTCCAGGCGGGCCTGGAGAAGCTGGTCGCGGAGAAGGACGCGGCCCTGCGCGAGAAGCTGCTCGGTTAGGGCTTCCGCGTCAGGGCTTTTTGGCGACGACTGCCCAGCACATCGCGTCGGCCACGCTCGTCTTCGGCGGGTCGGCCGGATCGGGGAGCCACTCGACGCTGGAGACGATGCCCGGCGCCAGCACCTCCCAGCCCTCGACGAACTGCTCGATCTCCGCGCGGGACCGGGCGCGGTAGGCGCCCTGCCTACCGGTGGCGAGCATGGCGGTGACCTTCTGCCGGGTCGGCTCGGGCAGGGTGTCGAACGTGCCGTGGACGATCACCAGGAAGCTGCCCGGCGCCAGCGCGTCGCGCAGCTCGCGCACGGCGGCGCCGGCCTGCGCGTCGTCCTCGATCAGGTGCAGCACGCTGGCGAGCAGCACCACGACCGGCCGGCTCAGGTCGAGGGCGCCGTCGACCGCGTCACCGGTGAGCAGCTCGCCGACGTCACGCAGGTCGCCCTCCTGGAAGTCGGCCCGGCCCGCGGAACTGCTCATGACCGTGCCGCGGTGGTGGACCGCGACGAGCGGATCGTTGTCGACGTAGACCACCCGGGTGGCCGGCTCGACCTTCTGGGCGACCTCGTGGACGTTGGGCGTGAGCGGCTGCCCGGCCCCGATGTCCAGGATCTGCCGAATGCCGTGCTCGCCGACCAGGTGCCGAACGATCCGCATGACCACGGCCCGGCCCTCGCGGGCAGCGTCGATCATGTTGGGCAGCACGGTCAGGACGGTCTTGGTGGACTCCCGCTCTATCCCGGTGTGGTCTTTCCCGCCGACCCACTGGTTGTAGCGCCGCGACGTGTTCAGCGCGGTCAGATCGGGTGGCTCGGTCATCGGGGAGCACCTCACGGTAGTGGCGGCACGGACCGGTTCCGGCCACTGTAGTCAAACGCGGCGAACGCGGACGTCCGGCTTGTCTGTAGCCGGAAAGTTGTCCGCTGCACGCAATCGGTCGTCCGGTTTTGGCGTTCCGCGTGGGTCCGGTCTGCCCATAGCGTCATTGGTGCTCCCACCTCGCCAAACGCTTGGAGAACCGATGACCGTGACGACCGTGACGACCGCGCGCACCGGGCCACCGATCGCCGCGCCGCGCCGGCCCGGGCTGGTGCTGTTCATGGTCTGCGTCGCGATCTTCATGCTGATGCTCGACGCGACCGTCGTCTCCGCCGGGCTCGCCGACATCCGCGCCGACTTCGACGCCTCCATCGACGGGCTGCAGTGGGTCATCGACGCGTACTCGATCCCGCTGGCCGGCCTGCTGCTGACCTTCGCCACGATCGGCGACCGGTTCGGCCGCAAGCGCATGTTCGTGGCCGGGATGTTCGTGTTCACCGCCGCGTCGCTGGCGCTGTCGGTATCCGGCACGATCCTGCAGCTGGACATCCTGCGCGCGGTGCAGAGCGTTGGCGCCGCCATGCTGTTCGCCACCGCCCTGCCGCTGCTGTCGGTCGCCTACCCGGGCGCCGGGGCGCGGGCCAAGGCGATCGGCCTGTACGGCGCCGTGATGGCCGGCGCGACCGTCGCCGGCCCGGTCGTCGGCGGCGCGCTCGTCACCCAGTTCGGCTGGCGTTCGATCTTCACCGTCAACGTGCCGATCGGCATCGGCATCATCGTGCTGGCCGCGCTGCGGTTGCCGGAGTCGGCCCGGATCCCCGACCGGCGCGCCGACTGGCTGGGCGCGACCCTGCTCACCGGTGGCCTCGTCGCCGGCGTGTTCGGGCTGACCCGCGGCAACTCGCTCGGCTGGCAGTCGGCGCAGGTGGTGGCCCTGATCGGCGGCGCGGTCGTGCTGCTGATCGCCTTCCTGGCCTGGCAGGTGCGAGCGAGGCATCCGCTCTTCGACATCGCCATGGCGAAGAAGCCCGGATTTACCGGGACCGCGATCGTGTCGGTCGCACACATGGCGACCCTGATGGCCGCAACCAGCTACCTCGCCCTGTTCTTCATCGGCACTCTCGGCTACACGCCACTCCAGATGGGCCTGCGGGTGCTGCCGATCAGCGTCGGCGCGATGATCGCCGCGCCGCTGACCGCGATCTTCGCCAAGCGCGTGCCGATCGGGATCTCGCTGCCGGTCACCATGGCGCTGGTCACGGTGGGCATGTGGCTGATGGGCAACTTCGGCTACGACAGCGCGTGGACGCACTTCCTGCCCGGCATGCTCATCGGCGGCGTCGGCCTCGGCTCGCTCACCGCGGTCAACCAGGCCGCGTCGCTGACCTTCGCGTCGCCGGAGAACGCGGGCATGGCCAGCGCCACGTTCGGCACCCTGCGACAGGTCGGCCTGGCCACCGGCGTCGCCGGGCTCGGTGCGCTGTTCAGCCACGTCGCCCGGGAGCGGGCGGCAACCGGGATCGAGGCGCTTCCGGGGGCCGGCTCCGACCTGCCGGCCGACCTGAGGGACCAGTTCGTCCACCAGGTCGGAGCGGGCTCCGGCCACGAGGCTGCCTCGGCGGTGCCGGCGCTGGCGCAGGTCGCCGACCATGCCTCGATCGACGCGCTCAACGCGCTGGCCACCCTGGGCGCGGTCATCGGCGCGGTCTCGGTGGTCCTCGCCGTGCTCGCCTTCACGATCGACGGCCTCCGGATCAAGCGGCAGGCTCGGACCTCGGCACCTGCTTCAGCGTGAGCTCAGACTTGGTAACACCCCCGCCGAAGTACGCGGCGGGAGTGGTGCCGAGCTCGCGGCGGAACGCGGTGACGAAAGCGCTCGCGGTCTTGTAGCCGACCGCGTGCGCGACCCGGGAGATCGGCTGGCCGGCGCCCAGCAGGGGGAGGGCCGCGTTGAGTCGCTCGAAGGTCCGCCAGCTCGCGAAGCTCACCCCGGTCTCGGCGCGGAACCGGCGCGATAGGGTGCGCGTCGAAGCGCCCACCTCCCGGCCCCAGTCCACCAGGTCACGGGGATCGGCCGGGTCGTCCTTGAGGGCGAGGGCGATCCGCAGGGCGAGCGGATCGGTGGGAAGAATGGTCGGAACGGTGGCGACCGACATGGGCGTCATCAGATCCCACAGCACGGCCGTCGCCCGGGCGCGGCGGTCATCGGCACCGTAGTCGAGGTCCACCAGGTACGCCAGGAGCGGCCCGACCATGCCGGTGGCGTCGACGACCGTCGGAACGTCCCAGCGCAGCGGGCAGTCCGCCGGTTCGAAATACAGCGAGAGCATCGCGACCGACGCGGTCGGCAGAACGGCGTGCGCCACGCCGCCGGGAATCCACAGTGCACGCGAGCGCTGCACCACCCAGCGGAAGTCGGCCACCTCCATCGTCAGCACACCGTTCGGAGTCCAGGTGAGCTGGTGCTGCGGGTGGCTGTGTGCGGACACGCTCAGGCCGGCGTCGAGCGGGATGACCAGACCGGAATAGGCTGAATAATCGATCGAGGGATGCTTCTCGCCGGCCACAGATCCCGATGCTACCGACGCGAACCGGGCCCCGCGATCAGCAACACAGTGGACACTATGCTCTGGCGAGGCCCTGGCACTTCTGGAAGGCGGATCGATGACGAACTCCGATGCTGACCTGCAGGCTCGGCTGAACGCCGATCAGCCGCACAGCGCCCGAATCTGGAACTATCTGCTCGGCGGCAAGGACAACTTCGGCGCCGACCGCAACGCCGCCGACGCCGTGCTCGCCCAGCTCCCCGAGATCCGCGACTTCGCCCGGGCCGGCCGCGGCTTCCTCACCCGGGCCATCGGCTACCTCGCCGGCGAGGCCGGCATCCGCCAGTTCCTCGACCTGGGCACCGGCCTGCCGACCGCGGACAACACCCACGAGCTGGCCCAGCGCATCGCGCCGACGTCCAAGATCGTCTACGTGGACAACGACCCGCTGGTCCTGGTCCACGCCCGCGCGCTGCTGACCAGCGACCCCCGCGGCGCGACCAACTACATCGACGCCGACGTCCGCGACCCGGAAAAGATCCTGCAGGCGGCACGGGCCACACTCGATTTCGAGCAACCGGTAGCGGTCATGATGATCGGCATCCTCGGCCACATCCCCGACTCCGATGAGCCGGCCCGGATCGTGCGCACCATCGTCGACGCCCTGCCCGCCGGCAGTTACCTGGCGATCAACGACAGCATCACCACCCCGGCGAACGACGACGCGGTGGAGACGGCCAAGAACGAGGGCGCGAACTATCATTTGCGTACGGTCGAGCAGATCACCGCATTCTTCGACGGCCTCGAACTGGTCGAACCGGGCGTGATTTCCACTCCGCTGTGGCGTCCGGCCCCGGGCGCGACGCCGGGCGAGATCGCGGTCTACTGCGGGCTCGGCCGCAAGCCGTAACGCCGCCCGGTGAGTTACAGCTTCAAATCCGGTGGCGTCATCGTCTGGGATCCCGCGCTGCGGGTCGGCCGACTGTTCCTCGGCCAGGCCCAGACTGCCGCGGAACTCCTGGCCGTGCCGTCCGGCCTCACCAATCGCATCGACGGCACCTGCGACATCGACCCGGCGGCGTTCGCCGCCTTCGTGGCCGCCCTGCAGGAGTGGCGCCTGAAGAGCAGCCACCCGGTGCTGATCCCGCTGGTGCACGGCGTGCTGACCGTGTCGTTGGCGCTGTTGGCGAAGATCGGCCGGGATCTTCCGGCCGGCAGCGGTGAGGCGTGGGAGTCACTCCGCGCCGAAGCCGCGCTCCTCGAGAAGGCGTTCTAGACCTAACCGGATGATCGGGCGTTCGTCAGGCGGTGAAGCGCCCGGCGAACGCCCGGTCGTTCTGGGTCACGCCACCCTTGAACGTAAGGTCGGCGCTGTCCTCGGTCACCTCGCCGGAGATTGAGGCTTCGCCGAGCCCGTCGGTGTAGGGCGTCGCGAAGGCGGCCGGGCCACAGCCGAACTTCCGCGGGAAGTTCAGGCCGTTGTAGGCCAGTCCGGCGCTGGTGCCGTTGTTGATGAGCTCGCCCTCGATCTCGCCATCCGCATAGGACGTGTCGAAGAAGCGGACGTTCACCTCGCGGCCGTCGCGGGTGTCAGTGCCGGAGATGCCGGTCCCGAGCGGCCGGGTGCCGGCCGACGACTGGCTGTTGGTGGCGAGGTAAACGTGCGGGGACGACCCGGGACCTTGGCGGACCACGAGGGTCGCGGCGTAGCGGTAGCTGTTCTCGTAGGCCTGGTTGGTGCAGCCGTCCAGGGCCCGCACGGTGATCTTGAGGGCGCCGCGATAGACGCCGTACGCCTCGCTGGTGCTCTCCTCATCCGCCGACGAGTCCGAGTCCGAAGTGTCCGAATCGGATTCGTCGGAATCTGAGGCGTCCGAGTCCGATTCATCCGACTCCGACTCCGACTCCGACTCCGATTCCGGCTCCGCGTAGGAGGAGTCGGAATCTGTCCGAACCGGCGGCAACGGCCACCCCGGCACCCGCCACGACCAGCACAGCGGCGGCCGCGACCAGGATCTTCCAGCGGAGCCACCGGCGGAACCACGAAGGCGAAGAGAGCATGTCATCACCGTAAGTGAGCGACGCCGCGACGCTCAGCACACGAAGGTGGGACCTGCATTCGAGGGACAGGGCTCAGTCGGTGGCGAGCCCGCTCAGCACGATCGCGGCCGTGACGAGCAGCGCCGCGCCGGACCACCACGGGATCGGAGCGAGGCCCGCATCCTTGGTGATCCAGGCGGCGATGGTCGAGACCAGGGCCACCAGCGGAATGACAGGCAGGAGCCACGCCAGATACACCCGGCGGGGCAGCGGCTGGGGAACCTGGTCGGTGAGCATCGCCACCACACCCAGAGCGAGCGCGGCAAAGACCACCACGACGGTGGCGGTGGTGCTGAGCGCCAGCCACCCATCGGCGCCGGCCCAGTGCAGGATCAACCACACCAGACCAAGCGGAACAACCATCATCCCCAGTACGCCGAAACCGCACCCACATCCCTTAGGAGCCGCCACAGCCGCGATTCTGCCCGCGCCCGCCCGACAAGTCTGTCGGCTACCGGTCCTTGAGGAGCTGCCGCGCCATCACGATGCGCTGCACCTGGTTCGTACCACGCAGGGTGGCCGCGGCACTTTGCAGGGACATCGACCGATGGCTCACTATTGAAACTGACTACAACAACGAGCAGCAACCAGCGCGATCGGCGGCGACCGCGTGAACGCAAGCACGCTTCGCATCAACTTCGCACTTACTTGGCACCTACTTGGCACTTTGCTTGTCAGGGTGCCAAGTAGGTGGTGGGATGGGACCTGTGGGCACTGAAGCTGTCAGGGAAGCGCTTGCTGTACTGCGGAGGATGGGCGGGGAGCCGACGCGGATAGAAGCCAAGCGTGCCGTCGGCGGGATGCCGAAGTCCGTCCGGGAGACGCTTTCCGCCTTCTCGAACACGGACGGTGGGACGATACTGCTCGGTGTCGACGAGGCGAGCGGCTTCAGCCTTGTGGAGCTGACGGACCCTCCGGCGCTTCGCGACGCGCTGGTGCAGATGTCACGAGACGATGTCACGCCACCGTTGCAGATCAGCGTTGAGCTGGTCGAAGTCGAAGACCGGTGGCTGGTCGTTGCCGAAGTGCCCCCGACGCCGGCGGACCGGCGCCCCGTGTACGTCACTGCGCAGGGAGTGTCGGGCGGTTCCTACCTGCGCGGCGGCGACGGTGATCGTCACATGACCGAGGCCGAGATCGCGCTGGTAATGGCCGCACGGACCCAGCCTTTGTACGACCGGGAAGCCGTCGAAGGGACGACCGCGCAGGATCTGGATGACGAGGCGTTGCGCCGCACGCTGCGCAGAATCCGATCCGGGTTTCCCAAGCTCGCCCAGTCGCACGACGCGACGGTCCTTTTCAAGCTCGGGATCACCGCTGGGAACTCGACCGACGCTCCGTTGACGCTGTCGGGGCTCATGGCCTACGGCCAGTTTCCGCAGCAGTTCTTCCCTCAGCTGATGGTTTCGGTGGTCGTGCACAGCCCGGATCGCGCCTCCGGCACGAGATTCCTGGACAATCAGACGGTACGGGGATCGATCCCCGAAATGATCGAAACAACGCTGTCCGTGCTCCGGCGAAACCTCGCGGTCCGGGCGGTCATCAGCGATCGCGGCTCGCGCGTCGATGAGGTCGAGTATCCGTTGGAGGCCGTCCGCGAGGCACTCGTCAACGCACTGATGCACCGCGACTACAGCCCCGTTACCCGCGGCACGCAGGTCCAGGTCGAGCTGTTCCCCGACCGGCTCATCGTTCGCAGCCCGGGCGGCCTTTACGGCGGAGTCACCGTCGACGAACTCGGCGAAACAGGAATTTCGTCCTCACGAAATGCCGTACTGGCCAGCCTTCTCGCCGACACCTACCTCCCCTCGTCGAACGAACTCGTCGCCGAGAACCGGTCATCCGGCATCCCCGCGATGCTCGCCGTAGCGCGCAGTCGCGGTCTGCCCCGGCCCAGCTTTCGCAGCTCCATCGCCAGCTTCATGGTCACCATGGCGAGATCGGAACTCCTCAGCCCCGAAACGCGTCGCTGGATCGCAGGACTCCACGCGCACCTGCCCACGCCGGCACATCAGATCGCCGTGGCGATGCTGCGTGAGGACTACCTGACCAACGAAATGCTCAGACAATGGGGCGTGGACCGCGTCACCGCCGGCCAGGTCCTACGAGACCTTGTCGAGCAGGGCTTGGCCCTCAAGGAAGGCGGCCGCCGCTACGCAAGGTACGTTCTCGACCCCGTCGCTTCCGGACATACGGAAGCCCCTGATCTCTTCTCCGCGCTATCCGCCGAACTGACACCCGACGTAGGACAAGCACTCAAGGCGCGCGGCGAGGCAACCGCCAGCGAACTGGCCGAAACGACCGGGCTGTCCCGACGAGCAGTCCTGAACCATCTGCGCAGCCTGACGGAAGCGGGGGCCATCGACGCCGTCGGCCCCGCCCGAAGCCCTAAGCGCCGCTACCGATGGATCGGACAAGTCGACTGATCCTGATTCGAGGAGCAGGCAGAACCCGTGACGGTCCGTGGCGATCGGATCGCGGCATGACAGTGCGCTGGATCATGAGCCACCGGACCGTGGAACATCCGGCGGGAGAATCCGATTCGGGTCGCTGCCGGGAGGGAAGAAGGCGAGCGAACTCGGATCATTGTCTCGCCCATCGTCTTCACACCAGCCGACGGCGGCGGTGACGACATAGTCGAATTCTGCCGCCGTCTCGATCACAAGAACTTGGAGGGTCTTTCCGCCCAGCCCGGTTGATGCGAGGACGCGGTCACGTGCGGCAGCGGTCGCGCACCGGATCACCAGCCCTTCGTACTCGGTGCGCAGTTTCATGGCCTCGACCGGCTTGAACAAGACGTCGGGACTGCCCCCGGTTCGGTTGACTCCTGACCTGTGAGGACGTGAGTCCTCGCTGGGAGGATGTATCCCATGCCGAAAGCGTTCCCGCCGGAGTT
>NZ_JBEZYA010000034.1:0-105025 GCF_040638295.1 Actinoplanes sp. NPDC026619 | reverse complement strand
ACCCCCGGTGGGTAATACACCACCAGCGTCCGAACCCACCCACCACCAGCGAAAACACAACCAAGATCAAACTAGCCGCGAAACTCCCGCTAGGGGGAAGGTAAAGCCCTTCTTTCAACCGGGCGGGAAGATCGGACGTACCTCCTGATGAGCGCCCGGCCGCGGCGCGCGGTGAGGAGAGTGCCGTGGAGGTTCTGCTGGTCGAGGATGATGAGTCGATCGCCGAGCCGTTGATGGACGGGCTGGCCCGGTACGGCATGCGCACCCGGCACGTCGCCACCGGAGCGGCCGCCCTGAGCGCTCCCGTCGGCGACTTCGTGCTGCTCGATCTGGGTCTGCCGGACATCGACGGCATCGACGTCTGTCGTCGCCTGCGCGAGGCGGGCGACGTGCCGATCATCATGCTCACTGCCCGCGGCGACGAGGCCGACCGGGTGCTCGGCCTGGAGATCGGCGCCGACGACTACGTGGCGAAGCCGTTCAGCACGCGTGAGCTGGTCGCTCGCATGCGGGCGATCGGCCGTCGCGTCGCCGCCCCACCGGAGCCGGACCCGCTCGGCCCGCTCCGGATCGATCCGCGGCTGCGCGAGGCAACCCTGCACGGGACGCCACTGCGGCTGACCGCCAAGGAGTACCAACTGCTGGCCGTGCTGGCCGAGGATGCGGGCGCGGTCGTCGACCGGCGGCGGATCCTCCACACCGTGTGGGAGCCGAATTTCTTCGGCAGTGGCAAGACGCTGGACTTCCACGTCGCCGCGTTGCGCCGCAAGCTCGGCGACCCGCGGTGGATCGAGAACCGCCGGGGTGTCGGCTTCCGGCTGAGCGTCCCGCCCGCGGACGCCGCATGACCCGGCGCCTGCTGCTCACCTACCTCACGTTCGGCCTGCTCATCCTGGCCGCGCTCGAGATACCGCTGGGCTGGATGCAGCAGCGCAACGAGCAGCAGCACGCGCTCGAACAACTCGAGCACGACGCCGAGGTCCTCGCCGTCTTCGTCGATGCGGCCCTCGGCGACGGCGGGCCGATCGACGTGCTCGCCGCCGAGACCGCGCAACGCCTCGGCGGACAGGTGGACGTCGTGGACGGCCGGGGCCGGACAATGACGAGCACGCGACCTGGGGGACCACTTCCGGACGCGGCCGCGGACATCGGCGCGGTGCTGCACGGACAGGGGCGGGTACGGGCCCGGATCACCGGCGCGGGCAGTGGCCGGGCGATCGTCGTGACCGTGTCCGTGCACCCGGGTGTGATCGCTCAGGGCGCGATCCGGATCAGCGTGCCGGCCGACTCGCTGACCGGCCGGATCCATCGTTTCTGGCTGCTGCTCGCGGCGGTCGGGGTGATCGTGCTGGCCGCCGCGGCGCTGACCGCGGTAGCCCTGGCCCGCTGGATCAGCCGGCCGGTCCGGGCGCTGGAACGGGCCACCGGCCAGGCGGCCCAGGGCACCGCGGTCAGCTTTTTGCCGACGTCGACCGGACCACCCGAACTGCGGCGGCTGGCGACCACGTTCGCGGCCACCGCGCATCGGCTGCACACTCTCATCGCCACCCAGCGCGCGTTCATCGGGCACGCGTCGCACCAGCTCAAGACGCCGCTCGCGGCGCTGCGGCTAAGGCTGGAGAACCTCGAGCACGACGCCGCGGAGGGGCCGGGCCGTGATCTGCGGGCGGCACTGGCCGAAACCGATCGGCTCACCCGGCTGGTCGACACGCTGCTGAACATGGCCCGCTACGACCAGGACGGACTGCGCACCGAACCGGCCGGGGTGGCCCTCGTCGCGGCCGGGCGGGTCCAGCACTGGCAACCGGTCGCCGTGGCCGACGAGGTCGAGCTGTGCGTCAGCGGCGATCCGTCGGCACGCGTGCGGTCGCTGCCGGGCGGGGTCGAGCAGATCCTCGACAACCTGCTGTCCAACGCGGTACGGGCGGCGCCGCCGGGCAGCAAGGTGACGATCAGCTGGCGGCCTCGAGAAGACGGGTGGGAACTGCACGTCACCGACGAGGGCGCCGGGCTGACCCCGGACGAGCGCACCCGCGCGATGGATCCGTTCTGGCGGGCGCCGGACGCGCCCAAGGGTGGGACCGGCCTCGGCCTCGCGCTGGTCCGCCGGCTCGCCGAGGCCGCCGGCGGTCAGGCCGAGCTCCGCCCGGTGGGCGACCGGGGCACCGACGCCGTCGTCTGCCTCCCGTCCGCCTGAGGAAATTCGGCCTTGAGTTTCCCCCCATGGGCCTTGAGTTTCCCCCCATGGGAAGGTCCAAGCTCCTCCCCATGACACCGCGATCAGTTGACGACATGGGCCGAGATCAGGCCGTCCCGGTGGCCGACCAGCAGCCAGGGGTCGTCGCCGTCCGGGCGCACCACAGTCAGCACCTCCGGGTGGTCCGGCACCCCGGCGACCGGCCCGTCGTAACCCGCGGTGGCATAGCCGTGCCGGCTCACGTGCGAGCCGGGCGCGCAGGTGAAGACCCGCCCGTCGGCCACCGCCGCGCTCTCCACGGTCTCGGTGGCCGGCTCCGACCAGCGGGCCACCACGCCCTCGCCGATCACGACCTCCTTCAGGCCACCCACCCCGCTCAGATAGGCACGGCCGTCCTGCAGCCACAGGCGTTCCGGATATTCGCCCTGTTCCCACGCCCAGATCGGCTCCGCATCCGGGCACACCACCATCAGGTCCCCGCGGTGCCGGGCCAGCAGCCGGGAACCATCCGGCAGATAATCGGCCGCCCGCACCGGTCCGCCCCCGACACTCAAGGTCTCGCCGCATTCGGCATCCACCTCGACCGCGCCGGCGTTGGTCGCGATGAGCAGGCGCGACCCGGCCTGGTCCGCCCCGATGGTGAAAGGCGGCGCCGGCATCCGGGTCTGCCATCGCAGCCGTCCGTCGCGGTCGAGGCGGAACACCCGGCCGTCGGCGGTCGCCCCGGCGACACCGCCCGGCAGCGGCGACACCTGGCGGGTCGCGCCGAAACCGGTCGTGTGGTGCGCTTCGAGCGACAGGGCCCGCGCGATGCCCGGCCGGAGCACCACGACGGCGACCCCGGAATCGGTGGCGACATACGACACCGCCGGGTCGTCGCGGCTGCCACGGAGGTCCCACACCGTCCGCAGGTCTGCTCGCAGGATGGCGCGGCCACCCACTCCGGGCGCCGGGCGGCCGTCGTCCACGGCGGTCGGCAGCCGCGCGCCGTCATCCAGGATCGAGGTGATCTCGCCGGTGCGGGCGTCCACGGTTGCCGTGCACAGCCACGTCCCGCGAGCGAACTGCACCAGATAGGACACCCGGCCGAATTCGCGGGCTACCCGTACCCCGGCGAGCCGGCCACCGCCGGCCTCCCGGAGCGCGAAGTCCGCCGCCTGGTCGGCGCCGATCTGCGCACCGGGCGCGCCCCGGCCGGCGAAGGGCGTCGTGTCCCGGGCCGATGTGTCGTGCATGTCCACCTCCGCGAAAGTCGCTACGGAGAAGTCCACGCTTCCCGGGGTGCCGGCGGATCCCCACCAACCAGACCCTCGACGCCTCCTGGACGTTTCCTGTATTTAGGGCCTGTCCTAGCGGATCCAGCGGTCGTAGGGATGCCGTCCGGCGCGGAAGCCGTGCGCCTCGACCATCGCCACCGCCTCGGTGAAGTTCTGCGCGAGACGCTCGGGGAGGTGCGCGTCGCTGCCGAAGGAGACCGCATCGCCGCCCTCCTCCCGCCACCAGCGCACCAGTTCGGGCCGCGGCGATCTGCGGGTGTTGACCTCGAGCACCCGGCCGCTGTCCGCCAGCGCGCGCAGAGCCACCCGGAATTCGTCCTCGAAGGCGTGCGGGTCGAAGGGGCCTTCTTCGTCCGGCCAGTAACGGGCCACGTAATCGATGTGGGCGAGCACGCCGAAGACATCGGAGCCGGCGATCAGGCGGGGCAGCTCGGCCAGATAGTTCCGCACCACGTCGGCGGGGGCGTGCTGGCGGAACTGGCCCGGTGGCTCGGCGAAGCCGTCGTCGAGCGGCATGCAGTGCAGCGAACCCAGCACCCGGTCGAACTGCCCGGCGGCGAGCACGGCGGCGACCGCTTCCGGGTGCCAGTGCGGCTCACCCACCTCGATGCCGGTGATGATGCGCAGACCGGGGAAGCGGTCGCGGCAACGTTGCACGCATTCGAGGTATCCATCGACGTCCAGGCGCGGTGGCGTGATCGTCAGCGCCGGGGTCCGGAGCGCCTTCAGGTGCGGGTGGTCGTCCAGGTTGTCCTCGACCGCCGACCACACGGTGTGATCAACGTGTTCGGTGAAGGCGACCGCCGGGAGCCCGATCTCGACGGCTCGGGCGCAGGTGCGCTCCATCGAGCCGAGCGGTGCGTCCCATGACCACTCGCTGTGCACGTGACCATCGGTCGGCAGCATCCTCAGTGGTGGCCTTCGCCGGTTTCTTCGGCCCAGACCCGCCAGTTGTCGATGACGCCGTAGAGCGGCGCGGTGAGCCAACCCGGCGCGGAGCGGCGGAACACCCCCGGGTCCATCCGGCCGGCGCCGTCCGGCAGCGCGCCGATCAGGTGCGGGAGCATCTCGCTGAGGTTGGCCCAGTGGACCAGTTCCGGGTCGGCCGGCCAGGCGCCGATCACCACCCCGGCGGGGACACCACGGCGGCTCAGCGCCTCCAGGGTGAGGGCGGTGTGGTTCAGCGTGCCGAGTCCGGCGCGGGCCACCACGATCGTCTTCACGCCGAGGGTGGTGGCCAGGTCGGCGACGGTCCAGGCCTCGCCGGACGGCCGCACACCCATCGGCACCAGCAGGCCGCCGGCGCCTTCGACCAGCACGAGGTCGTGCTTCTCGGCCTCGGCGCGGATGGCGTCGACGACCTCGTAGAGCTCGAGCGGCGGCAACGACGCGACCGTGGCGGCGGTCAGCGGCGCCAGCGGTTCCGGATATTCGGCGAGCACGCGGGTGGTCTCCGGCGCTGCCAGGCGGTTGACGACGTCGATGTCGGTGGGTGCAGCGGTGGCGATGCCGGTCTGGCCGGGCTTGATGACCGCGACGCGCAGACCGGACGCCTGCGCGGCCGCCGCCACGGCGGCCGTGACGATGGTCTTGCCGACGTCGGTGTCGGTGCCGGTGACCAGCACGATCCCGCGCCACTCGCTGCTGTCCGAGTGCCGTGGCGTGGCCTGCGCCTCCGGCTCGGGCGCCTGCGCCGCCAGTTCGGCGGAGATCTCCGCGCTGAGCGCCTCTCCGCTGGGCAGATCCTCCGCACCAAGATCCGGACCGACCGGCGCCGGCGAGACGGGCACGCCGAGGGGCTCGGTCGCCGGCTCACCGGGCCCGGCGGGCGGCGGTGCCGTGATCGGTCCGGTCTCCGCTTCGCCAACCGCGGCCGGTGCGGCAGCCACGCCAGGCTGTCCGGCTGCCGGTTCGCCGGGCACGCGAGTTGCGGCGGGGACCGCGCCGGGCGATTCGGCTTCCGACTCACCGCGCTCGCGCGGGTCCGACTCACCGCGCTCGCGAGGGTCCGACTCACCGCGCTCGCGAGGGTCCGATTCGGCGGGCGCGCGAGACGGAGCGGTAGCCACGCTGAACGGCTTGGCCTCGGCCTTGCCGGGCATGGCCGACGGGGAGGCCGCTGCGCTGAGCGCCGCGGCTTCGGGCTCGACGCGCGTGATGGACGGAGGGGTGGCTACGCCAAGCGGCTTGGCTGCGGCTTTGCCAGGCATGGCGGGCGGAGCGATGGGCGCGCCGAGCGGTGCGGTGGCCACGCTGTGTGGTGCGGTGGCCGCGCTGTGTGGTGCGGTGGCCGCGCTGTGTGGTGCGGTGGCCGCGCTGTGTGGTGCGGTGGCCGCGCTGTGTGGTGCGGTTCCCGGGTCGGTGGGCGGGGAGTCGTGGTCGCGGGCCGGGGCGGGCGGCGGAGGTGCGGTTGGGCTGGGGCGCTGGACGGTCAGCGGGGGTGCCTCGGCGAGCGCTACGCCGCCCGAAGTGGCGGGGCTGGCCGTGGTGGGCGGTGGAAGCGCGGCGGTCAGGGCGGCGGCCGAGACGGTTGGTTCGGTGGCGAGGAACGGGGGGAGGGGGAAGCCGTTGGCGTCGGGGGTGAAGACGGCGTTGGCGGTGGGGAGGCGGGTGGTCACCGCGGTGAGGTCGAGGGAGGTGGGGGACTGGGTCATGGGGCGCACTCCACGATCACGTCCAAGGCTCGGGCGAAGGCGTTGTCGGGGACGCCGGCGTTCAGGGTCAGGCGCAGGCGGGACGTGCCGTCGGGGGTGGACGGCGGGCGGAAGCAGCCGACCGCCACGCCGCGGTCGCGGCAGTCGGCGGCCCAGGTGACGGCGGCTTCCGGGCCGGGGGCCAGGACTGACAGGACGGCCGCGGCGGGATGGGCGACCGGAAAGCCGGCGGCGGTCAGGCGGGTCACGGTCTGTGTGGCGCGGGCCGTCAGGGTGGCTCGGCGGTCGTCGGCCTGGCGGGTCAGGCGGAGTGCCTCGTGGACGCCGGCGACCACCGCGGGTGGGAGGGCGGTGTCGTAGATGAAGGTGCGGCCGGTGTCGATCAGGTGGCGGATGAACGGGGCGGGGGCGGCCACGACGCCGCCGGCGCCGCCCAGCGACTTGGAGAGGGTGGCGGTGACGAGCACGTCGGGCTTGCCGGTCAGGCCGGCGGCGGCCACTCCGCCGGCGCCGCCGGGGCCGAGGATGCCCAGGGCGTGGGCGTCGTCGACCAGGAGCAGGGCGCCCCGGGCGGCGGTGACCTCGTGCAACTGGGCGAGGGGGGCCAGGTCGCCGTCCACCGAGAACACCGATTCCGTTACCACCACGGCGGGCTGGCCGGGGTGGGCGTCGAGGATCGTGGCGACCGCGGCCGGGTCGTTGTGCGGGGCGACGATGGTGCGGCGGCCGGAGATCTTGCAGCCGTCGATGAGGGAGGCGTGGTTGTAGGCGTCCGAGACGATCAGGTCGCAGACCGCCGTGGCGCCGCGGACGGCGGCCAGGTTGGCCAGGTAACCCGAGGAGAAGACCAGGGCGGACTCGGTGCCCAGGAACTCGGCCAAGCCGGACTCGAGGGCGGCGTGGGCGTCGGTGGAACCGCGGACCAGGCGGGATCCGGTGGCGCCCAGCCCGTACGCGTCAAGGGCGGCAGCGGACGCAGCGACCACCGCGGGGTGGGCGCTCAGGCCGAGGTAATCGTTGCCGGCCAGATCGACGACGACGTCGTCGGCCGGACGTGGGCGCAGTTGACGGGTGAGCCCGGCCTTGGCCCTGCTCCCGGCGAGGCGCTCCAGCGCTTCCAACCAGCCCGTCAAGGCACCCCCAACGATCACGTGAAAGGGAAACTATCACTCACCACCGACAGTCCTACCGGCTCCGACGGTCTGTAGGGTACGGGCATGCCAGAGATCCTCGAGCGGGCGCGTGCCCAGGTGCTGTCGGACGGTGTCGGCCTCGATGAGGCGTCGATCCTCGAGGTCCTGAAAACGCCCGACGAAGACCTTCCCGAGCTGCTGCAACTGGCCCACGACGTGCGGATGAAGTGGTGTGGTCCGGAGGTCGAGGTCGAGGGCATCGTGTCCCTGAAGACCGGCGGCTGCCCGGAGGATTGCCACTTCTGCTCGCAGTCGGGGCTGTTCGCGTCGCCGGTGCGGTCGGTGTGGCTGGACATCCCGTCGCTGGTCGAGGCGGCCCGGCAGACCGCGGCGACCGGTGCGACCGAGTTCTGCATCGTGGCCGCGGTGCGCGGGCCCGACAAGCGGCTGATGGACCAGATGCGTGAGGGCGTCAAGGCGATCAAGGCCGCCGTCGACATCCAGGTCGCGGCCAGCCTCGGCATGCTCAGTCAGGAGCAGGTCGACGAGCTGGTCGAGATGGGCGTGCATCGGTACAACCACAATCTCGAGACCTGCCAGTCCTTCTTCCCCAACGTGGTCACCACGCACTCGTGGGAGGAGCGCTGGGGCACGCTGAAGATGGTGCGCGACTCCGGCATGGAGGTCTGCTGCGGCGGCATTCTCGGGCTGGGCGAGACGATCGAGCAGCGAGCCGAGTTCGCGGCTCAGCTGGCCGAGCTCGACCCGCACGAGGTCCCGATGAACTTCCTCAACCCGCGCCCGGGCACGCCGCTGGGAGATCAGCCGGTGGTGGAGGGGAAGGACGCGCTGCGCGCGATCGCCGCCTTCCGGCTGGCCATGCCGAGAACCATTCTTCGGTACGCCGGGGGCCGCGAGATCACGCTCGGCGATCTGGGCACACGCGACGGCCTGCTCGGTGGCATCAACGCGGTGATCGTCGGCAACTACCTGACCACGCTCGGCCGGCCGGCCACCGACGACCTCGCGCTGCTGGAAGACCTGAAGATGCCGGTCAAGGCGCTGTCGGCGACGCTCTGATGTTTTGTGACCGCTGCGGCGAGAACGCCGCCGAGGGCGATCACGCGGCGTGCGCGGCGGCCCGCGAGTTGGAGCCGCCGCGTTTCTGCCCGCAGTGCCGCCGCCGGATGAAGGTGCAGGTCGTGCCGACCGGCTGGACCGCCACCTGTGTCGAGCACGGCACCCGTGAGGGTTAGGGCCTGTCCTGCCGCTCACGCGGGCTGCGGCGTGACCCAGCCGACACCTGGACCTCGCCTCGCTGCCACGTGAGCGGCAGGACAGGCCCTAAAAGTTAGCTGGAGCCTCGTCGCCGACCGAGTCGCGGCCGGGGACCGGCAGGGTCACGGTGACCAGCGAACCGTCCCGGTCGGTCGAGCCGGCGCCGAGCCGTTTCAGGGTGCGCAGCATCGCGACGTTGTCGGCGGCGGTGTGCGCGACCAGCGCCGCGAAGCGGCTCCGCTCGGCGTACGCCATCAGGCGCCGCAGCAGCGCGGTGCCGATGCCCCGCCGCTGCCAGCTGTCTTCGACCAGGATCGCGATCTCGCCGAGGTCGCCCTCGGCGAGCAGGCTGGCCGTGGCCACGATGGTCGAACCCGACGTCACCACCAGGGTGCGGCCGCCCGTCGGTTGCAGCAGGCGGGCCATCCGGGCGTCGGTGGGGGCGACGCCACCGAGATAACGGCTGGCGATGGTGGTCGCGGAGCAGCGCGCGTGCAGATCGCGTACGGCATCGGTGTCTTCGGCGGCCGCCGGCCGCACGATCAGCTCGGCGCCGTCCGGCAGCAGCAGCGTGGTTTGTTCCTGGTGGTGGCGCAGCATCGTGCCGGACAGCTCGACCAGCGCCTGCGCCCGCGCGAACTCGGCGGGCGTGAACGCGGGCCGCGAGCGCAGCACCTCGTAGGAACCGCCGGCCGGGTCGGCCAGAGTCATCCGGGATTCGTCGTAGCCGGGCCGGCCGGTCAGCGGCTCGGGCCGCCAGCGGACCTCGGCCGCGTCGAGCAGGGCGACCAGCGCCTCACCCAACGCGTCCAGGTCGTGGACCAGGCGGCCGGCCAGGGCGAGCGCCCGGGTCGGCTGATCGGCCAGGGCTTCCGCCTCGGCGCGGGCCACGAATGCGTCGCGGCCGCGGCCGCGGGCGACCGCCCCGTGCAGGTCGGCCTCGGTCAGTGCGTCGGGTGCGTCGACGAGGAACTCGTCGACCACGCCGGCCTCGGTGGTGTGCACCTGGACGGCGAGGATGTTGACCGACCGCAGCGCGAGGCTTGCGGTCAGAACGGACAGATAACCCGGCCGGTCGTCTACCGTTGCCCGGATCCGCCATAGCGCCATGTCGGCACTCCTTCCAGCTTCTCCCGGCCTTAATTCTCTCCCGACGGTGTTAAGCAGACATTGCTTGAGCTGCTATTTCCCGGAGAGTCCGGTCACATGACGGCGGGCACACCGGCGGTGTCGAGCCGGTCGCCGAGGATCACCGCGGCGGCCCGGACGAGCTGCGCCACCCGGTCGACCTCGGTGATGTGGAACGCGGCCGCGGGGAGCTCGGCGTTGTCCTCGCGGGCGAGCACGAGAACCAGCCCGGCGCGGCCGAACGGGGCCACCGCGTAGCGCGTGCCCTCGGAGCCGGTGATCGGGCGGGCCCGCAGCGGGGTGATCTCAGGAAGCTGCAGTGGGGCGGGCGCACGCCAGCTCGCGTAGACCACGGTGGCGTCGTCGTTCAGGCCGAGCATCGGCTCGGTGGGCATCGGCCGGGGCACGCCGGAACGGGCGGCCCAGTCGGCCGGCACCACGGCGGCGGCGGCCCAGTCGGCGGCCAGCAACCCGGGCATCGCGTCGACGAGGGTGGCGAGGCCGTCGGACGGGTTCGCCGCGACCTGGGCGAGCAGCTCGGCGTCGTGCCCGCCGTTGACGGGGGCGCCGATCGCCTTCCACACGCCGTCGACCTGCACGCCGGGAATGGCGGCGAGGCCGGCAAGGAGCCGTTCCACGCGGGACGCGCCCGGCCAGACGACGGAGAAGTCGTCCACCGCCCGGCCGCCGAGTCGTTCCAGGACAACCACCTGGACGATGTCGGCACCGGCGACGCCGAGCGTGCGGGCCACCTGGCCGAGGGCACCGGGACGGTCCGGCAGGGTGACTCGAACCCGCAGCAACATGCAACTCCTCCCGTCGGTTGACGGCTCGGTGATGCCGTCTCCGTGGTGGCTAGCCTGCCAAATCGCCGTTTCGCCCGGGTTGCCTGGGCGTGTCTCCGCCGTCAAGACACAGCGGCATTGCCCCGTGTCAGGCCAGCGTAGGACGGGCGCGGCAGACTACGCGACTCCTCGAGCAGAAGGTGCGAATCCGGCCTAGGATCACCCTGTGATCTGCGAGGCACCCGGCCCATGAGCGTCTACCGGGAGTGGCCGGCCGACCTGACCACGTTGTACCCGCGCAATCCCGAGCCGACGCTCCGGGTCAACTTCATCTCCAGCGCCGACGGTGCGGTGTCGGTCGACGGACTTTCCGGCGGTCTGCACGGCCCCGGCGACAAGGAAGTCTTCGATTCCCTCCGCACGGTGTGCGATGCGCTGATCGTCGGCTCCGGCACCATAAAAGCGGAAAAATACGACGGGCTGCGGCTGACCGAAGAAGGCCGGGCGTGGCGGCGGCAGCAGGGGCTTCCCGAGTTCCCGCTCATGGTCATCGTCTCGGGCAGCCTGAACCTCGACTACGACCAGCTGGTCTTCGCCGACGCGCCCCGACGGCCGATCATCCTGACCCATGCGGGTGCGCCGGAGGGGGAGGCGAAGAGGCACGCCGAGGTGATCGCGGTCGGCGACGGCGAGATCGATCTGGCCGGCGGCATCGAAGCGCTGCACGCCCGCGGCGCCACCCAACTGCTCTGTGAGGGCGGCCCCAGCCTGCTCGGTTCGATGATCGCGAAAGACCTGGTCACCGAGCTCTGCCTGACGGTCTCGCCGCTGCTGGTCGGCGGCGGCCCCGGCCGCATCGCGACCGGGGCGCCGGGCTCACCGCGAGAGATGTCGCTGCGGCACATCCTCTCGCTGCAGGACATGCTTTTCCTGCGCTACGCGCGTCACGGCAGCTGACCGACCCGGTCCACGATGGCGACCTGCAGCCGGGCCGTCCACCGCGAGACCACCCCCTTGGGGTACGGCTTCAGGTCGCCCACGACCACGACGCGTTCGCCCAGGAAGTTGTAGGTCTTCGCGTCGAAGATGTAGTCGAAGCGGACCTGACCGCTGGTGGAGAGCCGGGTCACCGCGATGCCCTTGCGCCCGGCCAGGTCGGCCTGCTTGACCAGACTGGTGCCGGGGATGGTCGCGGCCGCCTCAAACATCGCGGCCTGCGCGTCCGGCGGGAGGTACTGCTCACGCAGGGTGTCGCCGATCTTGCCCCAGGCGTCGGCGTCCGGCTCGTTCCGGGCGGTGCCGGCGTCGTAGGAGTAGAGCCAGTCCCGCATGGCTTTCGGGTCGGTGGGCAGCTTCGTCACGTAGGCCGGCGTGCCGTCGTCGATCGGCACGTTGAAGACCTCGCCGGTCTTGACGATCGTCTGGCGGAGCAGGCCCTTCTTGGACGACTTGTCCACCGGCAGCCAGATCTGCCGCTTCATCTCCTTGGGCGGCACCCACGTCGGCTTCGTCTCGAGGTTCTCGACGTTGTCGGTGGCGTCGATCGACTCGACGTAGACCAGCTGGCCGGGCTTGGCGACGAGGGCTTTCTCGGTGCGCGCGCCGGCGGCGGCCAGCCGGAGCACCCCGGCCGCGTCGGTGGCCACCAGTGGCGCGCCGGTCGAGGTGGCCGGGTGGGCTGCCGGGGGTGTCGCGGTCGGCGCCTGCGGGCGGGAGAACAGCGCGCCGGCCAGGACGGCGGCACCCACCGCGGCCAGCGCCCCGGCCGGGACCAGGCCCCAGACCCAGCGCCGCCGTGGCGCCGACGGCGGCGGGGTGCGGAACATCCGGGCGCGGGCCCGGGCCAGCGCCGCGGGGTCGGCCGGCGGCAGGTCGGCGCGGAACCGCTCGACCAGCTCGAGGTCATTCATCGTCGAGTCCTTCGAGGTCGGGGAGGGCTTTGCGGAGTCGTTTGCGGGCGCTGTGCAGCCGGGAGCGAACGGTCCCGACCGGGATGCCCAGAGCCCGGGCCACCTCCGGGTAGCTGAGCTGGGCCTGGCTGATCAGGGTGAGCACGTCGCGTTCCCCGGCCGGCAGCGCGGCCAGGACACCGGCCAGGGCGCGTACCTCGCCGGCCGCGTCGACCCGGGCAAGAACCTGATCATGGGGAGAGAAGACCGGATCGATGCCGGTACGGGCGAGCGCCCGGTACTGCCGGATTTCCGCCCGCTGGTGGCCGCGGAGCAGGTTGGCGGCAATGCCGTAGAGCCAGGGGCGGCTGTCATTCTTTGACAAATCATATTTTTCCCGGCAGCGGAACGCGATCAGGAACGTCTCGGCGGTCAGGTCGTCGGCCAGCGTGTGGCCAACTCGCCGGGCCACGTAGCGGTGGATGGTCGCCGCGTGCCGGTCGAAGATCCGGCCGAAGGCCTCCGGCTCGGCGAGGGAGCTCCGGATCAGGTCGTCATCGGCCACGACCTCGGTGGGGGTCACCGGGCGCACGGTCTCATGGGGGCTTCCTCCTGAAGAAGTAGTCACCCCGTCATTGGCCGATCGGCCGGGATCGGTTCGATTGTGGGGCGCGCCTCCACAACCCGGGCAAGATCTTGTGGATAAATCTGTGGATGGCCACCAGAAGTTGTGGACAACGAGTGCCAACCGACACTGAGTGCGGGTTCTGTCGTACCTCTGGTGCAACATGATCGGCGTGTCTGACGAAACTTCCCCCGTCGGCCGGGTCCTGGGTACCGCGGATGCGACGCCGCTCCAGTTCTGGACGGCCGTGACCCCGGGCAGCTACCTCCAACTCGACGACGTCGTGGTGACCAAGCGTGAGCTGCCGGACCGCGAGCCGGTGACGATCGCCGGCGTGGTCACCCAGGTGCGGGCCCGGCACGAGGGCGCGCAGTTCGACTCCGACGTCTTCGCCATCGCCGAGGGCACCCTGCCGGCCCTGGTGCAGGAGGCGGCCGAGATCACCACCACCCGGGTCGACCCCGAGCTCTACGTGCCACCCGCCCCCGGCGCGGTGGTGCACCGGGCCACCGGCGCGGCGCGCGACGCGGCGCTGCACTTCGACCGGATGGAGCGGCGCATCCCGATGGGCACCGGCCGCGACGGCGTGCCGGTCTTCCTCAACGCCGACTTCCTCGACGGCACCCGCGGCGCGCACGTCTCCATCTCCGGCATCTCCGGCGTGGCGACCAAGACGAGTTTCGCGACGTTCCTGCTCTACTCGGTGTTCCGCTCCGGCCAGTTGGGGGCCGACGGCGCCAACGCCCGCGCGCTGATCTTCAACGTCAAGGGCGAGGACCTGCTCTTCCTCGACCACCCGAACATCAAGCTCGACGAGCAGACGACCGCCGCCTACAAGCTGCTCGAGCTGCCGGCGACCCCGTTCTCCGACGTCCGGGTCTATGCCCCGCCCCGCGCCGGCGACTCGTCCGGCGCCCCCGACGTGAGCAGCCGGCTCACCGGCGTCGACGCGTTCTACTGGACGCTCGAGGAGTTCTGCGAGAAGAAGCTCCTGCCCTACGTGTTCGCCGACGCCGACGACGAGCGCCAGCAATACACGATGGTGGTCCACTCGGTGACCGCCCACCTCAACCGCTATGCGGTGCCGGCCGAGGGCGGCATCAGCATCGACGGCCGCCGCATCTCCTCCTACGGCGACCTGGTCGACCACGTCGTCGAGCAGCTCACCGACGACGAGACCCGCTCCACCTGGGCGGGCAGCGCGATCAACATGGGCACGGTCAACGCGTTCGCGCGCCGGATGATCGGCAGCAAACGAGACCTGTCCCGGCTGATCCGCGGTGACCTCGCCTCCCGTCGCCCGCACCAGATCAAGACCGCCGAGTCGGCCCAGGTCACCGTCGTCGACCTGCACAACCTGCCCGATCGCGCCCAGCGGTTCGTGGTCGGCGTGACGCTGAAGACCGAGTTCGAGGAGAAGGAAAAGGCCGGCACCGGCCGCCCCCTGCTCTTCGTGGTGCTCGACGAGCTGAACAAATACGCCCCGCGGGAGGGCACCTCGCCGATCAAGGAGGTGCTGCTCGACATCGCCGAGCGGGGCCGCTCGCTCGGCGTGATCCTGATCGGCGCCCAGCAGACCGCGAGCGAGGTGGAACGCCGCATCGTGACCAACTCGGCGATCCGGGTGGTCGGCCGCCTCGACCCGGCCGAGGCCGCCCGGCCGGAATACGGCTTCCTCCCGCCGGCCATGCGCCAGCGGGCGCTGCTCGCCCGGCCCGGCACGATGTTCGTCAACCAACCCGACATCCCGGTCCCGCTCTGCGTCGAGTTCCCGTTCCCGGCCTGGGCCACCCGCAAGTCCGAGTCCGGGCCGCCGCCGTCGTCGACCATGCGCTCGATCGTCCAGGGCGCCGACCCGTTCGCCGTCGTCGGTGGCCGCGGTGCGGTCGACGACGACATTCCGTTCTAAGGTTCGCCGATGCGCATCCTGCACACCTCCGACTGGCACGTCGGCAAGGTCCTCAAGGGCCGTAACCGGGTCGACGAGCACATCAAGGTGCTGGCCGCGGTCGTCGAGATCGCCAAGGCCGAGCGTCCTGACCTGGTGATCGTCGCCGGCGACCTCTACGACACGGCCGCCCCGACGGCCGACGCGACCAGGGTGGTGACGCGGGCGCTGTCGGCGCTGCGGCGCACCGGCGCGACGGTGGTGGCGATCGGCGGCAACCACGACAACGGGCCGGCGCTCGACGCGCTGCGCCCGTGGGCCGAGGCGGCCGGCATCGTGCTGCGTGGCGCGGTCCGGGACGACGCCGACGAGTTGCTCATCTCCGGCGAGACCGAGTCGGGCGAGCGCTGGCAGTTGGTCGCACTGCCGTTCCTCTCGCAGCGTTATGCGATCCGCGCCGCCGAGATGTACGAGTTGTCCGGCGCCGAGGCCAACCAGACCTACGCCGATCACATGGCCCGTCTGATCGCCAAGCTGAGCGAGCGATTCGACCAGCCCGGCGTGATCAACCTGCTTACCGCGCACCTGACGATCGTCGGGGCGTCGACCGGCGGCGGCGAGCGTGAAGCGCACACCATCATGGGTTACGCGGTGCCGGCCACCGTCTTCCCGCGCAACTGCCACTACGTCGCCCTCGGCCACCTGCACCGCTCCCAGTCGGTGATCTCGCCCTGCCCGACGCGCTATTCCGGCAGCCCGCTCGCGGTCGACTTCGGCGAGGAGGAAAACGTCCCGTCGGTGGCGATCGTCGACGTCGGCACCGACAAGGCGGCCCGGGTGCGGGACGTGCCGATCGCGGTGGCGCGACCCCTGCGGACGGTCCGGGGAACGCTCGAACAGCTCGCAACGGTGAACCTTCCGGATGCCTGGCTCCGTGTCCTGGTGCGCGAGACGCCGCGGGTCGGTCTGCGCGAGGACGTGCAGGAGATGTTGCCCAACGCGCTCGAGGTCCGGATCGACCCGGAGATGTTGCCGAACAAAGCGGGGGAGCGGATGGCACAGCGGGCCGGCCGGTCCCCGCGCGAGCTCTTCGGCGACTACCTGGACAGCCGCGGCAACGCCGAGGAGGGCGTCCGCGAACTGTTCGACGAGCTGTACGACGAGGTGAGTAGCACTTCATGAGTGAGCGCAGCGAACGCGGGTGGCTCAGCGCCCTGGCCTCTGATCCGACCGAGCGTAGCGAGGACGGATCATGAGGCCCATACGTCTGGACATGGCCGGTTTCACGGTGTTTCGGGACGAGACCACCGTGGACTTCACCGACGCCGACTATTTCGCACTGGTCGGCCCGACCGGCTCGGGCAAGTCGACCGTGCTCGACGCGATCACGTTCGCCCTCTACGGCCAGGTCCCGCGCTGGGGCGGCACCCGCGGCATCGGCAACGCGCTCTCGCCGAGCGCTGCCGAGGCGCGCGTCCGGCTGGTCTTCGAATCGGCCGGCGAGCGTTATGTGGCGACCCGGGTGGTCCGCCGCGACGGCCGGGGCAACGTCAAGACCGCCGGGGCCGGCCTGCAGCTGATGCCGCGCGGCTTCGACGTGACCAAGCTCGACACCGGCATGGACCTCGACGACCTCGGCGAGGTGCTGGCCGGCACCCCCGCCGAGATGGACGGGGCGGTGCAGGAGGCGGTCGGCCTGCCGTACGAGCAGTTCACCAGCTGCGTGCTGCTGCCGCAGGGGCAGTTCGCCGACTTCCTGCACGCCAAGCCGGCCACCCGCCAGCAGATCCTGGTCAACCTGCTCGGCCTGCACGTCTACGAGGAGGTGCAGACCCGCGCCACCGGCCGGGCCAGCACCGCCGAGGCCAAGCTCGCCGTGGTCGACCAGCAGTTGGCCGGCCTGTCCGACGCCTCCGACGAGGCGGTCGAGGCGGCCGAGGGCGTGCTCACCCGGATGCGTGAGCTGACCGCCGCGGTCGAGTCGGCGATGCCGGGGCTGCGCGCGGCCCGGCACCAGGAGTCCGAGGCGGCCACGGCGCGGGACGCGCTGGACGCGGAGCTGCGGGCGCTCGGTTCGGTCCGTACACCCGCGGGGAGCGCGGAGATCTCCGGCGTGACCGCGGCCGCCCGGGCGAGTGCCGAGCAGGCCGCGGAGGCGGTCCGCACCGCCGAGGAGCGCGAGGAGAAGGTTCGCGGCGAGCTCGCCGCGGCCGGCGACGCCGGCTCGCTGAAGCTGATGCTCGACCGGCACGCGGAGCTCGAACGGCTCCACGGGCAGGAGGAGTGGTTCGCGGGCGAGCTGCAGGTGGCCGAGGTGGAGTTCAAGGACGCGCAGGCCGCGGCCGAGCTCGCGCACGGCGCGCATCTCGGCGCCACCCAACTCCTCGAGCAGGCCCGCCTCGATTACACCGAGGCGCAGCGGCTGGACAAGGCGGCCGCGCTGCGCGCCCACCTGACCAGCGGCGGTCCCTGCCCGGTCTGCGAGCAGACGGTGACCAGCGTGCCCGCCATGCCGGCCGGGTCGGCGGTGCAGGCGGCCGAGGCCACCGGCAAGGCGGCCCGCGCCGCTGCCGAGGTGGCCGAGTCGGGGTGGAAGCAGCGCGACGCGGTGGCCCGCAAGCTCGAGGGAAATCTGGAGCGCAAGCGCGCCCAGCACGATCATCATCTGTCACGCCTGGCCGAGGTGCGCGGCGTGGTGGCCGCGTTCCCCGGCGTCCCGGCCCTGGAACGGCAGCTCGCCGAGCTCGATCTGCTGCAGCGCAAGCTCGATCAGGCCGGCACCGCGGTCCGCACCGCCCGCGAGGCGTTGCGTGCGGCGCAGCGCACGGCGCACGCGGCCGAGGACCGGGAGCGGGCGGCGTGGCGCGCGTTCGACGCGGTGCGCGACCAGGTGGCCCGGTTCGGGCCGCCGCCCGCCGAGCGGGACGACCTGTCCGGCGCGTGGACGACGCTGGTCGAGTGGGCGGCCGGCGAGCACCGCACGCGAGAGACGGCCCGCAGCGCGGCGCAGGCGGCGGTGAGCGCGGCGCACGAGGCCACCATTCACGCGTTCGCCACGGTCGGCGCGCTGTTCACCGAGGCGGGGGTGACCTCGCCCGCCCGGGGCGACGAGTCCGACCTGATCCGCTCGGCCGCGGTGGCCGCCGAACGGGCCGAGGCGGCCTGGAAACGGCTGGCCGACCGCCGTGAGCAGGCGTACGAGCTGAACGAGCAGCGGATGACACTGCAGTTGCAGGGCCGGGTGGCCAAGTCGCTCGCCGGTCATCTGCGGGCCAACAACTTCGAGCGCTGGCTGCTCGAGGAGGCCCTCGATCTGCTGGTCGACGGCGCTTCGCGGATCCTGCGCGAGCTGACCGGCGGTCAATACGAACTGATGCACGACAAGGGCGAGTTCTACGTGATCGACCACCACGACGCCGGGCTGCGGCGCGGGGTGCGCACGCTCTCCGGCGGCGAGACGTTCCAGGCGTCGCTGTCGCTCGCGCTGGCCCTGTCCGAGCAGCTGGCCGGCATGTCGACGACCGCCGCGAGCCTGGAGTCGATCGTGCTGGACGAGGGGTTCGGCACCCTCGACGCGGCGACTCTGGACGTGGTGGCCGCGACGCTGGAAAACCTGGCGGCCCGCGGCGACCGGATGGTCGGCCTGGTCACCCACGTGCCGTCGCTGGCCGAGCGGGTGCCGGTGCGGTTCGAGGTGCACAAGGACGCGCGCTCCGCGCACGTGGAGAGGGTCGGCCTGTGACAAGGATGTTCGTCGACGCTTGGGACCCGTCGTACGGGTCGTCCTTCGAGGGCGGCGGCGAGGACGGCCCGGCGTCGTCGAGCAGCGCCCAGGTCGACACGGACGTGGAGGTGCCGGCGGCGCAGTGGGCGCCGATCGACGCCTCCCCCTCGACCCGGCAGCCGGACGTGGTGTTCCTGGTGGACGGTGTGCGCCGCAACGACGCCGGACTGTGGACGGCCGAGGAGGACGGCACCTCCTATGCCGGCCTGGCCGCGTCGTACGCCGCCGGGGTGGTGCGCTGTGACCTGGCACGGGGTTCCGCCGAGCTGGCCGGCGCCGAGGTGCGGCGAGGGCTGTTCACGGCCAGTCCGTCCGCGGAGACCCTGGAGACCGGCATGATCCGCTACGAGGTGCGCCGGCTGGAGGGGCCGGGCGAGGCGAGCAAGCTGCCGTCGGCGGTCCAGCCGAGGCTGACCGAGCTGGAGCTGGAGATCTCGGCGGTGGCCCGCGGTGGCACCGACGATCTGCTCGTGGTCGACGGCCCGCTGCGTAACCGGCGCCACCTCGTGAACACGATCGGTTACGTGAAGACCCAGCAGAAGCTCTACCTTTCGGCGGCGCTGAACGTCGTGGTCACCTCGCTGCGGCCGACCCAGCGCACCCCGGTCTTCCATCTGGGCACGGTCTGGGGTGGATGGTCGTGGTATTTGCGTCTTCCCGGTGGCTCGGGCGCCCCGTGGTCCGGCATCGTCCGGATCGAGTGTTCGCCCGATCTCACCCCGGAACAGGCGATCGAGCTGGCCGAGATCTCCAGCGCGACGCTGCCTCGGTTCGCGTCCTCGGCCTACAAAGATCCGCGGGCCCCGCAAAATCTCGTGCCGATCGCCGGGCTGGAGCGCCGGTTGCGCGGCATGCTCGGCGACGCTCGGGTGCTGCACCGCGCACTGACCTTCGCGACGGCCAGGGGCCGAACCTGACGGCCAGAGGCCGAACCTGACGGCCAGAGGCCGAACCTGACGGCCAGAGGCCGAACCTGATGGCACGAAGCCGGACATAGCGGCTGCCCGGTCCGAAAGGTCCGACCAGGCACCGCGGGTCCCCCGAACGGACCGCCACCGCGTATGGGAGCGCTCTCATCAAGACGCTCCGAGAGCGTTTGCCTACGCACTGGTAAGAACCACACGCTCTGTGCGTCCGCCCTGTTCAGAAGGGCGTTTCCTGAGACGCCTGTGGCTGAGTATTATTCGGCTGCCCTGGTAGGCATATCGGTGCAGATGGATGAATTTGCTTTGGGCCCGATACGCCTCGTGCCGCCCCCACACGACACCGGAGGACAGTTGAGAACCATCGTCCCGGAAATTTTCCCGCCAACGTTGATCCCGGCCGGGCGCCCCAGCCGTATCTCAGGCGACGGGGAAAGCTCCGGGCGGAGGTATCAATGCATGCGGTGGTCGAGGATCGACTCGCACCGGACGGGATGTGCCTGATGACACAGCAGCGATCCGGTGGTCGGTGGCAGTCTCTCGACGGCGGTAGCGGTGTCGGGGACAGTGGCTCGGTGATTCCGCGCCAGGCGCCGCGGCACGGCGCCCCGGAATCGAGCGCGCCGAGTCACGAGGACACCCTCGTCAAGATGCTCTACGAGGAGCACGCCGGCCCTCTGCTGATGTTCGTGCTGCGCCTGACCGGTGGAGACCGGCAGCGCGCCGAGGACATCGTGCAGGAGACCCTGCTGCGTGCGTGGCGTAACGCGCACCGGCTCGGCGCGCAGGGCCAGCAGTCGCTGCGTCCGTGGCTGGTGACCGTCGCCCGGCGGATCGCCATCGACGACCACCGCAGCGCCAGCGCTCGCCCGGCCGAGACCTACGACCGCGAGTTGGAGAGCTTCCCGAGTCAGTCGGACGACACCGACCGGGTTCTCCAGTCGATGACTGTCTCCGACGCGCTGCGTGAGCTGAGCCAGTCGCACCGCGAAATTCTGATCGAGACCTATTTCCGGGGGCGGACGGTGCCCGAGGCGGCGGAGAAGCTCAACCTTCCGCTGGGTACCGCTAAGTCGCGTGTGTATTACGCTCTGCGTGCGCTTCGCACGGCGCTGCAGCAGCGGGGGGTGACGGAGTAATGACGCAGGAAGAGCACTACGACGTTGCGTCGTATGCGCTCGGTGTGCTGGACGAGCGGGATGCTGCCCGCTTCGAGGACCATCTCATCGAGTGCCCACGCTGCGCGTTCGAGCTCGAGTCGTTCGTGCAGGTCGCCGACCTGCTCGCCGACGTCGACGCGGGCGCCGTGATCGCGGCCGAGGAGTCCCAGCGGGACGGCCTCGTGCTGACCAAGATGATCGGCCAGGTCGGCCAGGAGCGGCGGAAGGCCAACAGCCGCCGGCTCTATTCGCTGGCTGCCGCCGTGGTCGTCTTCGCGATGTTGTCGATCGGCGCGCTGTTCGCGGGCGGCAAGCTGTTCGCCCCCGACACCAAGTCGGCGACGACCAACACGGCCGAGCGCGGCAGCAGCCAGCTCGACCCGTTGCCGAACACACAGGACGGTCCTGGCATCGGTGGCCCCGAGCTGACCGGCCAGCAGTACAGCGGCAGCGACTCCCGCACCGGCGTGCACGCCGACGTGGCGCTGGAGACGAAGGACTGGGGCACCCAGATCTCCTTCGCGATCTCCAACATCAAGGGCCCGAAGACGTGCCGGCTGCTCGCCGTGCACACCGACGGCACCACCGAGCCACTCATCTCGTGGAGCGTGGGGGAGAAGGGCTGGGGCACGGCTGTCAACCCGGCGCCGCTCATGCTGCAGGCGATAACCGCTACGCCACGTGACGAGATCGCGCACATCACGGTTCAGGAAGTGACCGCGACCGGCGCCGGTGACACATTGGTTCGCGTGCCGTAATAAGCAGCGCACCGTGATAATCGCGTAGCACAAAGCGAAGGGCCCAGCCTGAATGGCTGGGCCCTTTGTCGTGCCCGAGCACTTCACGGGAAATTAAGGAATTGATTGGGCCGAGTGTTCAACCAAACCCCGCCCGCCCCGCGTACTACAGCCCGGAAACGCCAGATGAAGCAATCCCTGGAGGGCACGTGGTACCGGAGAAGCGCAAGTTGATGGTTGCGGGAGCTGCCATCGCCGCGGCTTTGGCAGTGGCCGGCTGTGCTCCGGCCGGATACAACGCCGCGGACTACGGCAACGCTGCCGAACCCGCCTCGAACGATGTGGCGGCGAGCCCGGGAGCGACCGCGGACCCGGCGGCCGGCGCCGACCCTTCGGCCACCAGCGACCCGGCGGCCGAGGCCGACCCGGACGCGACCGCTCCGGCCGGTTCGGACGCGACCACCGAGCTTCCCGACGACCAGGTCACCAACAAGCTGACCGGCACCGCCGTCAAGCGGATGGGTGAGGTTGTCGAGGACGAGGACGGCTGGGTTCTCTACCGCTTCGACGGCGACACCAACAACCCCGCCAAGTCCAACTGCAACGGTGACTGCGCCAAGGTGTGGGAGCCCGCGCTCACGAACGACGGCAAGCCGACCCTCAAGGGTGTCTCGGCGAGCGTCGTGGGCACGGTGACCCGGGCAGACGGCACCAAGCAGCTGACCATCAAGGGCTGGCCGATCTACCACTACATCGGCGACAAGACGCCGGGTCAGTGGAAGGGCCAGAACGTCTCCGGTAAATGGTTCGTGATCAAGCCGGACGGCGCCAAGAACCTCACCTGTCTCCCCGCTGTTTCCAAGCCGGTAGCGCCGCCTGCCAGCGAGTCGTCCGATTCCGGCTCAGCCGGCGGCGACATCAGCTACTGACTTAAGCGCTAATCGAGAAATCCGGAGGTCGTAATGGTTGCCGCTCGCTCGTCTCGCCGGCTCAAGCGCTGGTTGGTGGGCTCTTCGGCAATGGTGCTGGCGTTCCTTCTGGCGCCGGTGTCGCCGGCTCACGCCGCGGGGGACGTCCCGGTCCCGGCCAGCTCGTTCGCCGCCAAGGGCGCGGGCTCGGTGAGCGCCGCCGACAAAGACTTCGTGATCAAGGTGCGGCTCGCCGGGCTCTGGGAGATTCCGGCGAGCAACATGGCCCAGGAGAAGTCGGACGACCCGAAGGTCGTCAACATCGGCAAGTCGATCTCCGTCCAGCACGTGGTGCTCGACAAGTTCGACCGCGAGGTGGCCAAGAAGCTCAACATCGATCTGCCCGCCGAGCCGAACGCCGACCAGCAGGGCTGGCTCGGTGAGATGAAGGCGGCGAACGCGGCGACGTTCGACCAGATCTACATCGATCGGCTCCGGGCGGCGCACGGCAAGATCTTCCCGGCCATCGCCTCGATCCGGGCGACCACTCGCAACGACTCCGTCCGGCAACTGGCCCAGCAGGCCAACCAGTTCGTCATGACGCACATGACGCTGCTGGAGTCGAGCGGGATCGTCGACTACGGCGCACTGCCCACGGCGGCCGCGCCCACCCAGCCCGGCGGTGGTCCGGTTCCGGTGGACGCGAACATGGTCGCCGCCGCCAGCGCCGGTCGTAGCGGAATCCCGGGCGCCAGCACCTCCGTGATCCTCCTAGTCCTCGCCGCCGCACTTGTGGCCGGCGTCATTACGACCATGCGCATCTTCCGGGCGCGGTAATTCCCCCAAAACCACGTCCAGGCAAGCGACAGAGAAAGGTGTCACCAATGCGAAGGTCCAAGTACCGGCGCGCCTCCACGAAGTCCGGTTGGTTCAGCGGCCGACGGCGGATCATCGCGGTGGCCGCCACGCTCGTGGCGTTCGGCGGCATCGTCACCGTTACCCAGGTGTCGAACGCGAGCACGAACAAGACCCAGCGCAAGGCTCTGTCCTCCTGTGACAGCGTCCAGGCGCCGGCGGCTTCGAAGCTGTCCACCCAGACCCGCAAGGGCACGTGGACGGAGAAGAACGGCACGATCGTCCAGCACGCGGACGACGGCGCCGGTGACACCGTGACCACCGCTCAGCTGCGGGCCCGCTGCCGCCAGTGGGTGATGAACAACGTCGGGAACAACGGCGGCAACGGTGGCGGGAACGCGGCCACCACGGCCCCGACCGCGGCCGCGACGTCCGCCGACACGAACGCCGGCAACGGTAACGGTCAGAACGGCAACGGTCAGAACGGCAACGGCAACAACGGGAACGGCAACAACGGTGGTGGCCAGGCCACGACCGCGCCGGCCACGACCGCGCCCGCGGACACCGGCGGCAACAACGGTGGGAACAACGGCGGCCAGACGACCCCGCCTCCCGGCGCCGGTCTCGGTGTCCTGACCAACAGCTGTGACACCAGCCAGCTCCTCCCGCACGACGGTTTCCAGAAGGGCGACCGCTGCGTCTCCACCGAGTTCGGTGAGGTCTCCAGCGCCGCCAACAACTCGTCGCTGCTGATCACGAAGTCCCCGCCGGTGGTGACGGTCAACACGCCGTTCACCCTCCAGGTGAGCACCCGGAACCTGATCCGTGACCGGTTCCTGGCGGCCGGCGCCGGTGGTTACTACGTGGAGAGCTCCGTCCTGGCGGGCGGCATCGAGCGTGGCCACTTCCACACCGCGTGCCGCATGCTCGCCTCGCTCACCGAGGCCCCCGACCCGTCGCCGGTTCCCGCGTTCTTCGTGGCCACCGAGGACAAGAAGGGTGGCCAGGCCCCCGACACGGTGACCATCCAGGTGCCGGGCCTGCCGACCTCGGGCACCGCCCAGTGCGCCTCGTGGGCCGGTGATGGTTCGCACCGCATCCCGATGATGGAGCGGGCGAACGAGACTCCCGCCTTCGACGCGGTGAAGATCCGGGTCGTCAACGGTGGTGGCGGCGGCAACAACGGTGGCGGCCAGAACAACGGCGGCAACGGCAACTGATCCAAGAGCCGCCGCGAACCGGGTATCGAACCTGGTCGGGGCAGGGCCGCCGACACGGCCCCGCCCCGGGCCAGGACCCCCCGTCGAGACCTGGTGGTCGTCCTTCCCCCTGACGGATGGCCGAAGCGGATGGTTCACGGCGTTCCGAACCACTCGGGTGTTCGGACGCCTCCGATGGCCCTGACCGGGAGCGCGGTCAGGGCCATCGGCCTGACCAAAAGCTCCTGACCAAAAGCTAAGGTGGCGCGGTGACCGTGACCCGCCGGCTGGCCCCGCCCGAGCGGTACCACTTCGCCCGCACCCTGGCCCCGCTGCTCGCGCCCCAGTTCGACCCGATCGGCCGGCTGACCGCCGATGACTTCCGGCTGGCCGCGCGCACCCCCGACGGACCGGGCAGCATCCACTTGAGCCGCGAGAAATCGGGTGAGATCGCGGTCACCTGCCACGGCCCGGGCGAAAGCTGGCTCGCCGACCACGCGGACGCGATCGCCGGCCTGCGGGACGACGTCGACGACTTCCCCGGCCTGGCCGCCAAGCACCCGGTGGTGCATCAACTGGCCCGCACTTTTGCCGGCCTGCGGATGCCGCGGACCGGGATGATCTTCCACCGCGTACTCCGGGCGATTCTGGAGCAGAAGGTCACCGGCATCGAAGCGTTCCGCGCGTACCGCAAGATCGTCCAAAAATTCGGTGAGCCGGCGCCGGGCCCCGGAGATCTCCTGCTCCCGCCCGATCCCGCCGCGATAGCGGCCACCCCCTATTGGGTTTTCCACCCGTTCGGGGTGGAACAGCGCCGCACCCAGACCCTGCTGCGCGCCGCCCAGGTCGCCGCCCGCCTCGAGGAGTGCGCGGACAGCGACGCGGCGACCAGGCGGCTGAAAGCGCTACCGGGCATCGGCCCCTGGACCGCCGCCGAGGTGGTGCGGATCGCCTACGGCGACGCCGACGCGGTGAGCGTCGGCGACTTCCACGTGCCGAACACGGTGGCGTTCGGGCTGGCCGGCGAAGCGCGCGGCACCGACGAGCGGATGCTGGAGCTGCTGGAGCCGTTCCGCGGGCATCGGGGCCGGGTCTGTGATCTGCTCGCGCACGGAGGCATCCGGGCGCCGAAATTCGGCCCGAGGATGCCGATCCGGTCCTTCGCGAAGTTCTGACGCGCGTATCGCCGCCACTCTGGGTAAGTTGTTCCCCTCGTGATCGCTTTGGGCCGGGAGAGCTGACAATGGGTGGAACCGGCGGAGAGATTGTTCTCGTCCTGGTGCTGGTGCTGGTGAATGCCGCCTTCTCGGGAAGCGAGATGGCGCTGGTGTCGCTGCGCGAGAGCCAGATTCAACGGCTCGAACGGCAGTCACGCAGCGGAAAGGTGCTCGGCCGGCTGACCCGTGACCCCAACCGGTTCCTGGCCACCATCCAGATCGGCATCACCCTGGCCGGCTTCCTAGCCTCCGCGGCCGCCGCGGTGTCGCTGTCGAAGCCGCTGCTCGAGCCGCTCAGCTTCCTCGGCGACGCGGCCCAGCCGGCGGCCATCGTGATCGTCACGATCGCGCTGACCTTCGTCACCCTGGTGATCGGCGAGCTGGCCCCGAAACGCATCGCCATGCAGCGCACCGAGGGCTGGGCGCTGCTGGTGGCCCGCCCGCTCGACATCCTCTCGATGATCTCCCGCCCGGCGGTGTGGCTGCTCGGCGTCTCCACCAACGGGATCGTGCGGCTGGCCGGTGGCGACCCGACCGCCCAGCGCGAGGAGGTGACCACCGAGGAGATCCGCGACATGGTCGCCGCCCAGCAGGACTTCTCGGCCGAGCAGCGCACCATCATCAGCGGCGCCTTCGAGATCGCCGACCGGATCCTGCGCGAGATCCTGGTGCCCCGCCGCGATGTGCTGAGCCTGGCCACCGGCTGCCCCGCCAACGAGGCGCTGCGCGCGCTCATCGACGGCGGGCACTCCCGGGCGCCGGTGGTCGGCCCGGCCGGCCTCGACGACGTGATCGGGGTCGTCCACCTGCGCGACCTGATCGACGCCGAGGGTCCGGTGGACGCGCTGAGCCGGCCCGGGCTTTTCCTGCCGGAGACGCTGCGGGTGTCCGACGCGCTGCGGCAGATGCGCGGCGAGCGGGTCCAGCTGGCGCTGGTGGTCGACGAGCGTGGCGCGATCGACGGCATCATCACGATGGAGGACCTGGTCGAGGAGATCGTCGGGGAGATCTACGACGAGACCGACCGCGATGTGGCCGCCGTGGTCCGGGAGCCCGACGGGGCGCTGCTCATGCCGGGCGCGTTCCCCATCCACGACCTGCCCGACATCGGCCTGCACGACGAGTCGAACGCGCACGAGGACGGCGACTACACGACCGTGGCCGGGATGGTTCTGGCTGCGCTCGGGCACATTCCGACCGGCCCCGGCGAGGTGGTCGACCTGCCCGGCTTCACCGCCGAGGTGGTCGAGGTGACCGGCCGCGCCATCACCCGGGTGCGCCTGCGCCCTCTCCAGGTGGCAACCGAGGAAGAATAGGGCGGGGAGGTGACCTCCATGCAGACTGGAGGCGTGGCTTTCACCCTGACTATCGACTGCGGCGGCGGCGGCATCAAGGGCTCGGTGCTGGACGAGGCGGGCACCATGCGCGCACAACCGTTGCGCGTGCCCACGCCCTATCCGTTGCCGCCCGACCTCTTTGTCAAGACGCTGGTGCAGCTGGGCGAGCGCCTGCCCACCGCCGACCGGGTCACCGTCGGTATGCCCGGCATGCTGCGGCACGGCGTGGTCGTGGCCACCCCGCACTACGTGACCCGCAGCGGCCCGCGCACCAAGATCGACCTCGAGCTGGTCGACGCGTGGTATGGATTCGACGCCCGCACCGCCCTGGCCGAGGCGTTCGGCCTGCCCACGCTGGTGCTCAACGACGCCGAGGTGCACGGGGCCGGAGTGGTGGCCGGCACCGGGTGCGAGCTCATGCTGACCCTCGGCACCGGCCTGGGCTGCGCCCTCTTCGACGGTGGCGTGCTCGCCCCGCACCTGGAGATGTCGCAGGCGCCGGTGCGCTGGGGCATGTCCTACGACACGTACATCGGTGAGCACGAGCGCCGCCGGCTCGGCGACGCCCTCTGGTCGCGCCGGGTGCGCAACGTCGTCGAAGGGCTGCGCCCGGTCTTCCTCTGGGACCGCCTCTATCTCGGCGGCGGCAACTCGCGCCTGATCACCCCCGCCCAGCTGGCGCGGATGGGCGACGACGTGGTCGTGGTGCCGAACACGGCCGGTATCGTCGGGGGCGTGCGCGCCTGGAGCCTGGGAACGTCTCGCTGACATGCGTCCGGACGCGATTCTGTTCGACTTCGGCGGCACCGTCGCCGATGCTCCGCCGCAGCGTCCCGCACCGCACGCCCTGGTGCTGCGGATCTACAACCTGTCCCGGGGTGCGCTGACCCCCGGCCAGATCCAGCGATCGCTGACCGACGGCGCGGACGCGTGGGCGAGCTGGCGCGACGAGGACTGGCCGGACGAGTTGTCGCAGGCCGAGGTCTGGGAGCGGTTCGTGATGTCGGGCTGGCCGCCGGCCGCGCAGGTCCCGGTGCGGGGCGCGGTCAAGAAGCTGAGTTACGAGTGGGCCTGGCGCGACAACTGGGAGCTTCGGCCCGGCATCCCGGAGGCGGTGCACACCGCGTACGCCGCCGGGATTCAGCTGGCAATCGTGAGCAATACCCTTTCCGGCGCCGCACACCGGGATTTCCTGAAAAAGGTGGGTCTGCACCCATATTTTGCGGTGCAGATCTACAGCAACGAGGCCGGCGTCCGCAAACCCAACCCGCAGATGATCTGGAACGCCACCGACGAGCTCGGCGTGCCCCCGGAATCGTGCTGGTTCATCGGCGACTCCCGCCGCCGCGACGTCGCCTGCGCCCGCCGCGCCGACGTCGCCCAAGCCATCCTGATGCGCTCCCCGCGCACCGACAAAGAGCGCGAAGCGGACTGGCCAACCCCCGACCACACCATCTGCGACGGCCACGAACTCTGCGATCTCATAGCAAAGGCCCTTTGACGGTACGCCGCGGACAGGTCCCGCCAAGCAGTCGGACCTGGCTGCAACACCGGGCCGTGCGCCCGCTGCGGCCCAGCCGGCCAAGATCGGCCGGCCAAGATCGGCCGGCCCAGATCGCCGGTCGTGGCCGGCCACGACCGTGGCCGGCCGGGAGCAGCCCGCCGGGATCAGACGACCTGCCAGATCGACGTGCTCCGGATCTTGACGCTCTCCAGTGACTCGATCACCGGGATCTCATAGGTCGCCTGCTTGATGAAGCCGGCCGGCAGATAGGCCCGCCCCGGATCGCCGACCAGCACCAGCGACCCCCGCGAGGCGGCCCGGCGCAGGAACGGCAGCACCCGCCCGGCCATCTCCCGGCTGTAGAACACGTCGCCGGCCAGCACCACCTGCTGCTCCGGGAGGGTGTCGAGCAGATCGTCCTCGACGGTGTCGACCACGACGCCGTTCGCGAGCGCGTTCGCCGACGCCGCCGCCAGCGAATAGGGGTCGATGTCGTTGGCGACCACCGGCCGGCCGCCGGCCAGCGCCGCCGCCACCGCGACCAGCCCCGACCCGGTGGCCAGGTCGAGCACGCTGCGCCCGGCGATCAGATCGGGATGGTCGAGAAGGTGCCGGGCGAGGGCCTGCCCGCCGGCCCAGGCGAACGCCCAGAACGGCGGCGGCTGCTCGGCGCCGAGCTCCTCGGTCTTCTCCCACAGCGCGATCGGCTCGTCCGCCTGGAACAGCGTGACCTCCGGGACGAACGGGGTCGGCGCGGGCGTGGTGTTGCTGCGAATGAACTCGAGAAGCACGTGTCGATTGTGCCGCTTCAGCTCATCCAGGGCCGCGGCGGGCCGATCAACCCGGCGTGACTCCGGCCGGCGCGATCTTCGGTGGGTGGATGGTGGCGCTCGCGGCCGCCTTCTGCCTGCTGCCCTCGGGACAGCCGATCGTGCAGTTGGCGGCCGGCTTCTCCGCGATCGCGGCGATTGCCTACGGGGTGCGCCGCAACCGGGCCACGGACAAGGACCCGTGGAGCCTGCTCGCGGCGGCGCTCGCCTCCTCGGCGCTCGGCGTCACGGCGTACGCCGAAAGCAGTCCTCGCCTGCACCACCTCGGCGCCGGACTGATCATCGCGGCCTATCCGGCCCTGGCCGGGGTTTTCTGGATCTTCATTCGCCGCCGGACCGGTGGCGTGGGTGACCGCGCCGCGCTGCTCGACGCCCTGATCCTGACCGCCGGCGGCGCCGTGCTGGGCTGGACCTTCCTGCTCGGCCCGAGCGCGCACGAGGGCGACTGGCTGACCTTCGCGTATCCGGCCGGCGACCTGCTCTGCCTGGGCATGCTGCTGCGGCTGCTGACCGCCGCCGGCCGCAAGGTGCCGGCCACCTATCTGCTGGGCGCGGGCGTGCTGCTGATGCTGACGGCCGACGTCGGCGCCGAGCTGTCCTGGCTGAGCGGCGAGGTGTCCGGACTGGGACGGTTCGGGCTCTATGCCGGGGCCGGTCTGGCCGCCCTGCACCCCTCGATGACCACGCTGAGCCGGCCGGCCGAGCGGATCTCCGGCGAGGCGAGCCGGCGGCGGATCGCGCTGCTCGGGCTGGTCGCGCCGGCGGTCCTGCTCGGCGGCGACCTGACCGCCGGCGCGGTGCTCGGCGCGCTGATGTTCGTGCTGGTCCTGGCGCGGATGGCCGGGATCATGGCGAACCACCGGCGGGCGCTGGCCCGGGAACGGGCGTTGCGGGCGGCCTCGGCGGCCCTGGTGTCGGCGGCCGACGTGGAGGCGGTCGCCGACGCCGTCCGCACCGCCGTGGCCGACCTGCTCCCGGCCGGCATCCCGCACGGCGTCGTGCTGGCCATGCCGTTCACCCAGGAGGGACCGCTGCCGGCCGAGGCGGCCGCGCAGGCCGCCGTCGACCGCGCGGCCGGCACCGTGGCCCGGATCGTCGCCACCCGCGACGTCGACTGGGCGGTCGGAGTGCGGCTCACCCACTTCAGCGGCACGCTGCGCTGCCCGATGGTGCTGCGCGACCGGCCGACCAGCGCCGAGTCGCTCGTCGGCGTGCTGCACGTGGGCGCGCCGGACGGCGAGCTGCCTGGCCTGCAGCGGGCCATCGAGGTGCTCGCCGGGCAGGCCGCGCTCGCCCTCGAACGGATCGAGCTGGGCCGCGAGGTGGCCCGCCGGGACAGCGAGAACTACTTCCGGGCGCTGGTGCAGAACGCCGCCGACGTCATCCTGATCGTCGACGAGGACGAGAGCATCCGGTACGCCAGCCCGTCCGCCGTACGCGTGCTGGGTTTTGATCCGTTGAAAGAACCGCTGTCCGCGGTGCTCGAACCGGACGGGATCGTGCTCGAGGTGCACCGCGACGATCTGCGCGACGACCCCGCAGTGGCCGGTTTCGTCTACACCCTGCGGGACGTGACCGAGCAGCGCCGGCTGCAGGACAAGCTCACTCACCAGGCGTTTCACGACGCGATGACCGGGCTCGCCAACCGGGTGCTGTTCAACGACCGGCTGGAGCACGCGCTCGCTCGCGGCGCCCGGGACGGCTCGCTGGTCGGCGTGCTCTTCATCGACCTGGACGACTTCAAGCTGGTCAACGACACCTACGGCCACGCGGCCGGCGACGCCCTGCTGACCACGGTGGCGAAGCGGATCGCCGGCGCCCTGCGCGCCGACGACACCGCGGCCCGGCTCGGCGGCGACGAGTTCGCCGCCCTGATCGAGAACGTGCGCGACCCGGCCGTGGTCGAGGAGACCGCCACCCGCATCCTGGCCGCCCTGGCCGAGCCGATCGTCATCGACGGCGAGATCTCGGTGATCGCGGTGGCCAGCATCGGCATCACCACCACCCCGGAGGCGTCCGACGCCGACGAGCTGCTGCGGCAGGCCGACCTGGCGCTGTACGTGGCCAAGGGCGCCGGCAAGAACCAGTGGCGGCGCTACCAGTCCCACCTGCACGGCGCGATGGTGGAGCGCCTCGAACTGCGGTCGGCGCTCGAGCACGCCGTCCACGAGGGCCACTTCCTGCTCAACTACCAGCCCATCGTCGACCTCGCGACCGAGCAGCCGCTCGGCTTCGAGGCGTTGGTCCGGTGGTACCACCCGACCAACGGCGTGGTGTCACCGGCCGCGTTCATCGCGGTCGCCGAGGAGAGCGGCCTGATCGTGCCGATCGGTCGCTGGGTGCTCCAGCAGGCGCTGCACACGGTCGCCCAGTGGCGGCAGATCCTGCCGGGCGACCGGCAGCCGTACGTGAGCGTCAACGTCTCGGTCCGGCAGTTCCGGGAGAGCGGCTTCGTCGACGAGATCCTCGGCGCGCTCGCGAACGCCGGGGTGCCGCCCCAGGCGCTGATGCTGGAGCTCACCGAGACGCTGCTGGCCGGCGAGCACGAGACGGTCTGGCGGGACCTGGCCGAGTTGCGCACCCATGGCGTCCGGGTGGCGATCGACGACTTCGGCACCGGCTACTCGTCGCTCGGCTACCTGCGGCAGCGCCCGGTCGACGTGGTGAAGATCGACAAGATGTTCATCGATGACATGGCGGCCGGCCCGCAGGAGACCGCCCTGGTCGCCGGCATCGTCAACCTGGCCCAGTCGATGAACCTGACCGTCATCGCCGAGGGCATCGAATCATCGGTCCATCGTGACCTGCTTGTTTCGCTGGGATGTCCACTCGGTCAGGGCTACCTGTGGTCGACCCCGGTTGATGGAACTGAAGCGCTGAGTCAGATGGTGTCAACGATCGTTCAGGTCTAAATTGCCGATCATGAACATCTCTTTCCTGCGGGGTTCCCGCCGGATGGCCGTCACGTTGACGGCCGTCGCGACGGTGGGCCTCGGCGGCGCCGGCATCGGCTGGGCGGCCGCCACAGCCACCGCTGAGCCCGCGATCAAGACGAGCACCCCGCGCTCCGAGAAGGACGTCACCAACATCGACGTGCTTCGTCAGCAGCTGCGTAACTATTACGGCGACCCGCTGGGCACCGGCACGTTCGCGGCCGACGGCAACTACGCCAAGGAGGCGAGCCGGGTCGCGGCGTCGGGCTCCCACTACCTCGCTTCTTCTTACAAGAAGCACGGCCACGCCACCAAGGCGATCATCCTGGACGTTGACGACACCACGCTCGCCACCTGGAACTACGAGCTGGTCAGCAACTGGGCGTACAACGCCACCGCCAACGCCGACTACGTGCTCGGGCAGAAGTTCCCGGCCGTGCCCGGCATGGTGGCGACGGTGACGGCGGCCGAGCGCGAGGGCTACGCGATCTTCTACCTGACCGGGCGTGGCTCGGCGCAGGAGGAGGCGACCCTGGGCAACCTGACCGCCGACGGGATCGGCATCGACGCCGGTTACCCGAAGCCGACCACCCTGAGCAACGGCGAGGACGGCCTGTTCACCAAGCCGGACGTGACCGCTTACCCGGACTACCTGAAGACGGCCTGCGCCGCGGACACCGGCGGCAAGTGCACGACCATCCACTACAAGTCGGCGACCCGGGCGCACATCGAGTCGCTCGGCTACGACATCGTGGCCAACTTCGGCGATCAGTACTCCGACCTCAAGGGCGGGTACGCCGACAAGACGTTCAAGCTGCCCAACCCCAACTACTACCTGCCTTGATCCGAGGTCACTCTCATCATTGGAGTCGTCCGATGAGGACGACTTCGTTTGCCGGCATGACCTGCTCGATCGCCGGTGCGGTCGAGGCGATCGGGGACCGGTGGGGCTTCCTCGTGCTTCGCGACGTGCTGCTCGGACTGTCGCGTTAAGAGGAGCTCCGCCGGTCCACCGGCATCCCGGCCCAGACGCTGGCCGCCCGGCTGCGGCACCTGAAGGAGTCCGGCCTGATCGAGCGCCGGCCCTACCAGGAGCGGCCGCACCGCGACCGTTATGTGGTGACCGGCCGCGGCGGCGACCTGTGGATCGCCTTCACCGCCCTGCGTGACTGGGGCGACCGCTGGGGGCTCTACCCCGACGGGCAGCCGCTCGAGCTGGTGCATCGGCGCACCGGCCGCCCGCTGGAGGCCCGGGTGGTCGATCCGTCCACCGGCGAGATCGTCGAGCCCGAGGACACCGCGCTCGCCGCCGGTCCGGGCGCCGACGAGACGATGCGCTGGCGCCTGGAAGTCCGCGCGGCGCGATGACCGCCTTGCGCGCCGCCGTTGCGGTTGGCCCGGCCACCGCGCGCCGACAGCACGGCCGGCGGCAGGTTGACCCGCTTGGACATCCGGAAGAAGTGCGGCGGCCCGCTGCTGACCGTCTGCTTGTAGAGGATGGGGAGGCGCCCGGTCAGATAGAACCGCCGCGGCGTGTCGTCCGCCCGGGTGAACTGGATGACCGCGTCCCGGCGGCCCAGCGACACCGGCTGGTGGATGCAGCCGAAACGGAACGGCTTGGGCGTCCGCCCGCGCAGCCGCGCGTCGATGGCGTCGGCGGCGTAGGCGCCGGTCGGGATGCCGCTCTGGCACGTCCCGTGGATCATGCCCCAGGACTGCCGGATCGCGGCCGCGACGCCGACGGCGTAGACCTCGGGGTGCGACACCGACCGCAGCGTCGCGTCGACCCGGATCCGGCCGCGCTCGTCGACCGCCAGGCCGGCGTCCGCGGCCAGCGGCGGCACGTGGAAGCCGGTCGTCCAGACCACCGAGGCGGCCGGCACGATCTCGCCGCCGGCCGGCTCGACCCCGTCCGGCAGCACCTTGGTGATCTCCACACCCGAGCGGACCCGCACGCCCAGCCGCTCCAGCGCCCGGTCCAGATAGGCGCGGGCGGGCTCGGACATCATCCAGCCCGGCCGGTCCCGGCTCAGCACCGTGACGTTCGTGCCCGGGAACTGCTCGGCGACCTCGGCGGCCGCGACGTTGAGCGAGCTGTGCCGGGCGCTGCTGGAGCTCTCCGCCGCCGAGGAGTGGCTCAGGTGGGATCCGCGGTGGCACTGGATGCCCGAGCCCGACTGTTAGGCCGGCTGCCGAGCGTCAGCATCACCGCGTGCACCTGCTCGGAGGTCAGCGGCCCGGCCGGCAGCGGCGCCCGGGCCGCGGCCGGCCGCAGGCCGTCCAGCGTGAAGGCGAGCGCCCGCCGCCAGGCGTCCGGCGCCACGCCGGCGGTGGCCCGCACCACGGTCGAGGTGGTCCACAGCAGGTACGGCAGGTCCTCGGCGGTGAAGTCGGCGCGCAGCCGGCCGGCCGCGTGCGCGGTGGCGATCAGCCCGCGCACCCCGTCCATCTGGGCCTCGCAGATCTCGTTGAGCCGCTTCGCGTCGGCGTAGCGCCGGCTCACCGCGTCGCTCACCGCCAGATCGGTGGCCTGCAGCTCGCACAGCAGCGTCACGTAGAGCGCGAAGCCGTCCCACGGGTCGGCCTCGGCCTCGGCGCGGACCATCGCCTCGCGCACCTTTGTCTCGACCACGTCGGGCATCACCGCGTCGATGAGCGCGTCCCGCCCGCCGAACCGGTTGTAGAGCGTGCCGGCGCTGACCCCGGCGGCCCGGGCGATCTCCTCGAGCGGCGCGTCCAGACCGCGCTCCCGGAAGACCTGCCCGGCGGCGGCGGTGAGGCGCTCGGCGTTGCGCCGCGCATCACGGCGCATCGGCTGTTCCATCCGCCCAGTCTCCCACGCATTAAGTTGACGGCACCCTCAACTTCGAATTAAGTTGACACCCACCTCAACTTAGGGAGTGCTCATGCCCAGAACCGTGGTGGTCTTCGGCGCCGGGGTCGGTCTCGGCGCCGCGGTGGCCCGCCGTTTCGGCCTCGCCGGTTATCGGGTCGCGCTGGTCGCCCGCGATGAGCGCCGGCTCAACGGCCTCGTGGCGGAGCTGGCGGCGGAGGGTGTCGAGGCGGCGGCCTTTGCGGCCGACCTGACTCGCACGGCCGAGATCCCCGGCCTGATCGGCCGGATCCGCGAGCGCTTCGAGCGAATCGACGTGATCGAGTACGCCCCGATCACCACCGACCTCTTCGTCCGTGCCACCGACCTGGACGTCGCGACCGCGCAGCACTACGTCAATCTCTACCTGCTGACCCCGATCGCGATCGTCCGCGAGGTGCTGCCGGAGATGCTGGCGCGCGGCGAGGGCGGCATCCTGATCGGCCAGGGTGTCTCCGCGGTCCGCCCGATGCCGAATCTGAGCGGCCTGGGCCCGGCGATGGCCGCGGCGCGCAATTACGTCCTCTCGTTGAACGGCGAGATCGCCGCCCAGGGCGTCTACGCCGGTGTGCTGCACATCGCGGCGATGATTCGCGGCAGCGCCGGCCACCGCGTCGCGACCTCCGGCGAGTTGTCGGTGGGCGTCGACTTCAGCCGAATCCCGGTGGTCGAGCCGGCTGACCTGGCCGAGACGCTCTGGGAAATGCTGACCAAACGCGACCGGGCCGAGGACGTGGTCCCTACGGCCGGCCCTTGACCTCGCGGCGGGAAGCGGCGCGGCCGGCGAAGATCCGGTCGGTCAGCGCCGGCACCGCGTTGGCCAGGGTGATCGCGGGGCGGTATTTGAACGGCACGACGATCCGGCGCCGGGGGCGCAGGAGGGCCCGCTCGACGGCGGCCGCGACGATCTCCGGGCCGGGGAGGCCGGGCCGGACCTTGGTCAGGTCGGTGGCGATGAAGCCGGGCTCGACCAGCGTCACGCCGATGCCGGTGCCGGCCAGTTCGCGGCGCACCGAGTCGGTCATGCCGCGCAGCGCGAACTTGGTCGCCGAGTAGGTGCCGCTGATGCCGATCTCGCCGGCCACCGAGCCGATGTTCACGATCGCGCCGGAGCGCTGCTCCTTCATCAGCGGGACGACCGCCCGCATCAGCCGGATCGGCGCCATCAGGTTCACGTCGATCAGTTTGGCGACCAGCTCGTCGTCGGCCAGGATCGACGCCACCCCGCCCACCCCGGCGTTGTTGACCAGGCCGTCGATCCGGCCGGTGATCGCCGCGGCTCGCTCGATCAGCGCGGTGATCTGGGCCGGCTCGCGGACGTCGGTGGGCACGACGACAGCCTCGCCGCCTTTATCGCGGATCGAAACCGCCGCCGATTCCAGTTCGTCGGCGCGGCGGGCAGCGAGCACCACGGTCGTTCCCGCCCGGCCGATTCGCGCGGCGGTGGCCCGGCCGATTCCGCTCGACGCGCCGGTGACGATTACGACCCGCATGTCTGCCTCTTTCCGAAGAAAACGGCGCCCCCGCGAGCGCGGGGACGCCGTTTATCCGACGACGGGTTCAACCTATCGCTTGCTGTGGTACGCCTCGACGATGTGGCTCGGGATACGGCCGCGCTCGGACACCTCGTACCCGTTCTTGTTGGCCCACTCGCGAATCGCCTGATTCTGATCGCGGCTGGCCCGGCCGGTGCTGGCCGGTGCGCTGCGCCGGGAAGGCGCGACCACGCCGCTGCGGCCGACCCGGGTGGCCGAGTTCAGGAACGGGTCGAGCGCCTTACGCAACTTTCCGGCGTTCTTCTCCGAGAGGTCGATCGTGTAGTTCACACCGTCGAGTCCGAACTCGACGGTGCGGTCGGCCTCTCCGCCGTCGATGTCGTCGGTCAGAAGGGTTATTACCTGCTTGGCCATGGTGTGCCTGCTCCTACAGCGATGTCATTTGAGTGACGACTATGCGCACGCGGCGTGGGCGCCGCGAATGTCGATACGCAATCATTCTGTCTGCCGATAGTTCTCAGTGCAAATTGCCCACACTGCATGTCGCAATTATGTACACGTGACCGCGCGGACCGGGGAGCGGACTTCAGATCCGGCCGGTACCACCTACTTTTCAGGTTCGTGAATGTCCTGTAACGTGCGATGGGAGCGCTCCCACAGACCCGTCCCCGCGGGAATCCCCTCCCCAAGGAGCTTCGCAATGAGACGTGCCATCCGCGCCATCGCGGCACTCGGCCTTCTGGCCGGCAGTGCTGTGACGGCCTTCGCCGTCGCCGGACCAGCGGCGGCCGACACGCAGATCTGCGATCAGTACGGCTCCACCACCATCGGCGGCCGGTACATCGTGATGAACAATCGGTGGGGCACCTCCGCCGAGCAATGCATCAACGTGACCGGCACCGGGTTCTCGATCACCAGTCAGCAGGGCGTCGGCAATACGAGTGGCGCTCCGGTTTCCTATCCGGCCGTCTATCTCGGCTGCCACTACACCAAGTGCTCCCCGGGCACGAACCTGCCGATGCAGGTCAGCGCCATCTCCAGCGCGACCAGCAGCATCTCCTACCAGTACGTCTCGGGCGCCACCTACGACGCGGCGTACGACATCTGGCTCGACCCGTCGCCGAAGACCGACGGCGTCAACCAGCAGGAGATCATGATCTGGTTCAACCGGCAGGGCTCGATCCAGCCGATCGGCTCGGTCGTCGGAACCACCACGATCGGCGGCCGGAGCTGGGAGGTCTGGCGCGGCAGCAACGGTTCGAACGCGGTGATCTCCTACGTCGCGCCGGCCGCCATCGCCAGTTGGAGCTTCAGCGTCCTCGATTTCATCAACGACGTGAAGAACCGTGGCGCTATCACCAGTTCGTGGTATTTGACCAGCATCCAGGCCGGCTTCGAGCCGTGGATCGGCGGCGCCGGCCTGGCCGTGACCGACTTCTCGGCCGCGGTCAACAGTGGGGGCCAAGCCACGACCAGCCCGACCACCAGCCCGACCACTGCGCCGACCACCTCCCCGACGACCGGTGGGACCGCGGCTTGCCGGGTCACCTACGGCACCAATGTCTGGAGTGGCGGATTCACCGCCAACGTGACGGTTGCCAATACCGGAAGCAGCGCGATCAACGGCTGGGCGCTCGGATTCACGTTGCCGTCCGGCCAGGCGATCACCAGTTCCTGGAACGCGAACCTCACCGGTTCGAGCGGCGCGATCACCGCCCGCAATGTGACCTGGAACGGCGGCGTGGCGGCCGGCGCCAACACCAGCTTCGGATTCCAGGGAACGTACTCCGGCACCTTCACCAGTCCGCCGGCATTCACCTTGAACGGATCGACCTGCACCACCGCTTAACCCGAGACCCGAGCCGCCTCGTCGCCGATTCTCCGGTGCCGGGGCGGTTCGTCCAATTCAGGGCCGAGCCCTCATTAGGTCAACCGCAGAGCTGCCGGAGCGTGCGCCGGAACCGCGGGCGAACGAGGCACGATCGGATCCAACTGTTCATATTCGGACCCGAGGGATGGGCGCGCATCGGCGTCCCCCTTGTTCGGCCACAGTGACATCGCGCGCTCGGCCATCGCGGTGATCGTCAGCGACGGATTCACGCCCAGATTCGCCGGAACGGCCGAGCCGTCGACGACATGCAATCCGCCGTACCCGTAAACGCGGTGATAGGCGTCGAGCACGCCGGCCGCCGGGGATTCGCCGATGGTGGCGCCGCCGAGAATGTGCGCGGTCATCGGAATGTCGAAGATGTCGCCGACGGTCCCGCCCGGGTATCCGCCGATCTTCTCGGCGATCCGGCGGACCGCCTCGTGTCCCTGCGGAATCCAGGTCGGATTGGCCTCGCCGTGTCCGGGGCCGGTGGTGAGCCGCCCGCGCTTGGTGCGCCGCACGGTGAGCGAATTGTCGAGGGTCTGCATCACCAGCGCGATGATCGTGCGCTCGCTCCATCGGCGCACCGAGAACGAGCGCATCAGCACCCACGGGTGGCGCAGCGCGTGGCCGAGGTATTTGATCGGCCGCGGAATCCGGCCGCCGCCGTCGACCAGCAGCGCGGTCAGCAGGCCCATCGCGTTGCTGCCCGGCCCGTAGCGGACCGGCTCGATGTGAGTGGTCGAGTCGGGGTGGAACGAGGACGTGATCGCCACGCCCTTCGAATAGGGCTCGGCCGGCACCGAGCCGGCCTGCGCCCCCAGCAGCGCCTCGGAGTTGGTGCGGGTCAGTGAGCCGAGCCGGGCCGACACGTTCGGCAGCACCCCGGTGTCGCGCATGGCGTGCAGCAGCCGCTGGGTGCCGAGCGCTCCCGCCGAGAGAATCACCTGGTCGGCGGTGAATTGCCCGCCCTTGACGGAAACCAGCCAGCCGTCGTCGAGCGGCCGCACCGCGGTCACCTCGGTGTCCGGGTGCACCGTCGCGCCGGCCTTCTCGGCCAGGTAGAGGTAGTTGACGTCGAGCCGGTTCTTGGCGCCGACCTTGCAGCCGATCATGCAGTTGCCGCACTCGGTGCAGCCGGTCCGGGCCGGTCCGGCGCCGCCGAAGAAGGGGTCGGGCACCGTCTTTCCCGGCTCTCCGAAGAACACCCCCACGGGTGTACGCCGGAAGGTCGCACCCACCCCCATGTCCTCCGCCACCGCCTTGATGACCACGTCGGACGGCGTCATCGTGGGCTGGTCGGTGACGCCGAGCATGCGCGACGCCTGGTCGTAGAACGGCGCCAGCTCCGCCGCCCAGTCGGTGATCCCGGACCAGTGCGGGTCGTCGAAGAACGTCGCCGGAGGGCGGTAGAGAGTGTTCGCATACACCAAAGAGCCGCCGCCGACCCCGGCGGCCGACAGCACCACGATGTCCTTGAGAAGCGTGATGCGCTGAATGCCACGCATTCCGAACTTCGGCGCCCACAGGAAGTTCCGCAGGTCCCAGGAGGTCTTCGGGAGTGTCTCGGGGGTGAAGCGCCGGCCCGCCTCGAGCACGCCGACCCGGTAGCCCTTTTCGGTCAGGCGCAGCGCGCTGACGCTGCCGCCGAAGCCGCTGCCCACGATCACGACGTCGTAATCCGCCACGCCCCACCTTTGCATTACCGGCCGGTAACCGCCAGGGGTCCGCAAGCAGCTTTTAGGTGAGCGGGGGTTGGTCAGGCGCTCAGGAGCACTTTGACGTGCGCGCCGCTCGCCGCGTCGGCGAAGGCGGCTGCGGCCTCGCCCAGTGGCCGCACGGTGGCCAGTTCCGACACCGTCACCGAACCGGCGGCCAGCAGCGCGATCGCCTCGGCGAAGTCTTCCGGCAGGTAGGTGGCGCTGCCCTGGATGCGCAGCTGGCTGTCCTGGAGCAGGGGCAGCGGGACCGTGACGGGCGCGGGTGGCACGCCGACCACCACGACCGTGCCGCCCTTGTCGGCAATTGCCAGTGCCTGGTCCATGGTGGACTGCTCGGCCACGCAGTCGAAGACGACGTCGGCGCTCTCGCCCAGATGGCGGCGCACCTGTTCGACCGCGTCGGGGGCGGTGGCGTCGACCACCGCGTCCGGCCCGAACTTCGCCGCTCGGTCGCGCGATCGCTGCGAACGCGCCGTCAGCACCACCCGCGCGGCGCCCTGCTGCCGGGCCACCTGCAGGGTGAGCAGGCCGATCGTGCCGGCGCCGAGGATCGCCACGGTGCGGCCGGTCAGGCCGCCGGCCAGCCGGGCCGCGTGCACGGGGGTGCCAAGCGGCTCGATGAAGGCGGCCTGCGTCCAGTCGAGCGAGTCGGGCACCGGGTGCAGCCGTCGCTGGTCGACCGTGAACAGGTCGGCCATCGCGCCCTGGTCGTGCCCGCAGCCGAAGAAGCCGAGCCGCTCGCACAGGTTTTCCCGGCCGGCCCGGCACTGCTTGCACTCCCAGCAGGGCAGGAACGGTTCGAGCACGACCCGCTGCCCGACGGTCACCCGGGTGACGCCGGCGCCGACCGCCTCGACCGTGCCGGCCACCTCGTGACCGGGCCGGTAGGGGAGCGCGATGTTCGGATGACGGCCCTGCACCGCGTGCACGTCGGAGCCGCAGATGCCGGCCAGGACCGTGCGCACCAGCACCTCGCCCGCCCCGGCCACGGGCGCGTCGGTCTCGGCCACCTCGACCCCACCGGGGGTCACGATCACTCGCCTCACGGCAGGAATCCTAGGCGGCGCGCGGCCACCACCGTCTCCATCCGGCCGTGCGTGCCCAGCTTGCGCATCGCATTGCGCAGATAGCTCTTCACCGTCTCCGGCAAAAGCCCCAGACGTCGCGCCGCCTCCGCGTTTCCGCAGCCCACCGCGACCATCGCGAGCACGTCGAGCTCGCGCGGGGAGAGCGGATTGGCCGCCGCGGCGCCCGGGCGGGCGCCGACCAGGCGATCGGAGATCTGCTGCAATCGCCCACGCAGGGTGGGGTCCGAGGCTTCGGCCGCGAGGGTACGCAGGTCGGCGTGCGCCAACCGTACCTCCTCCCACTCGCGCGCGGTGGCGTCGAGGGCGTTGCGCGCGGCGGCGGTTTCCAGCTCGGCCATCCGGCGGGCGACCTCGCGGCGCACCGTCACCTCGGTGCCCAGCCGCAGCGCGACCCGCCCCATCGCGTCGAGGGCCCGGCCACCGACCGCGATCGGCTCCCGGGTGCCGGCGTAGAGCACGGCCAGCACCGAGCCGCCCATCGCCACCGGGACGGCCGCGATTCCGCGCAGCCCCTCGGCGGTCACCGGGCCGTCGTATTCGTGGCTGATCCGCGGGTCGGCCGCGTAATCCTCGACCCGGCCCGGCCGGGCCGACGTCACCACCCGGCCGCCCAGCCCGTTGCCGGCGCTGACCACGAGGCCGTGCAGGGCGAGCGTGCTGGTGCCGGCGAAATCGGTGAGCCGCATGTGGCGCGCGTCGGCCGCGACCACGCCACCGAACGCGACCGGAAGGCCGGTGACCCGGCGGATCCGGCCGAGCGCGGCGGGCAGGTCGGCTGTTTCGAGCACGTCAACAGCATGTCACGCGTCACACCGATCGGAGCCACCCCCGAACGGGGGTAGCCGGACCCGCGACCAGCGGCTCATGCTGCGCGAATGCTGTCCTATGCCTCCGCAATCAGCACCACGCCCCTGCTCGGCGAGACGATCGGGGCCAACTTCGAGCGCACCGCGGCCCGTTTCGGCGACCGGGAGGCGCTGGTCGATGTGGCGAGCGGCCGCCGATGGACGTATTCGCAGCTCGATGCGGACGTCAATCGGCTGGCCCGGGGCCTGCTGGCGCGCGGGATCGACAAGGGCGACCGGATCGGCATCTGGGCGCCGAACTGCGCCGAATGGGTCATCACGCAGTATGCGACGGCCAAGATCGGCGCGATCCTGGTGAACGTCAACCCGGCCTACCGGACACACGAGCTGGAGTACGTGGTCAAGCAGTCCGGTCTGGCCCTGCTGATCAGCGCGGTCGCGTTCAAGTCCAGCGACTACCGCGGCATGATCGAGTCGATCGGGTTCGCTGACGTGGCGTACATCGGCGAAGCAAGCTTTGAAGATCTTTTGCTGGACGGTGACCAGGGCGGGATCGCGGCTCGCGGGGCGACGCTGGCGTTCGATGACCCGATCAACATTCAGTACACGTCCGGGACCACCGGTTTCCCGAAGGGCGCGACGCTCTCGCACCACAACATCCTCAACAACGGTTACTTCGTCGGTGAGCTGATCAACTACACCGAGCAGGACCGGGTGTGCCTGCCGGTGCCGCTCTACCACTGCTTCGGCATGGTGATGGGCAACCTGGCCGCGACCTCGCACGGCGCCTGCGTCGTGCTGCCCGCGCCCGGCTTCGACCCGGCGCTGACGCTGGCGGCGGTGGGTGCCGAGCGGATCACCTCGCTGTACGGCGTGCCGACCATGTTCATCGCCGAGCTCGGGCTCGACGGGTTCAAGAACTACGATCTGTCGACCCTGCGCACCGGCATCATGGCCGGCTCGCCGTGCCCGGTCGAGGTGATGAAGCGGGTCGTCGCCGAGATGAACATGGCCGAGGTGGCGATCTGTTACGGCATGACCGAGACCTCCCCGGTCTCCACCATGACCCGCCCCGACGACACCCTGGCCCGCCGCACCGAGACGGTCGGCCGGGTGATGCCGCACCTGGAGTCCAAGGTCGTCGACCCGGCGACCGGCCTGGTCGTCGAGCACGGCGAGCCGGGAGAGCTGTGCACGCGCGGCTATTCGGTGATGCTCGGCTACTGGGAGCAGGCCGACGCCACCGCGGAGGCGATCGACGCGGCCCGCTGGATGCACACCGGCGATCTGGCCACGATGGACGCCGACGGTTACGTCAACATCGTCGGCCGGATCAAGGACCTGGTGATCCGCGGCGGCGAGAACGTCTATCCCCGCGAGGTCGAGGAGTTCCTCTACAGCCACCCGGACATCGCCGACGCGCAGGTGATCGGCGTCCCGGACGCGAAGTACGGCGAGGAGCTGATGGCCTGGGTGGTGATGCGTCCCGGCGCCACCCCGCTGACCGCCGCCGCCGTCCGCGAGTACTGCTCCGGCCGGCTGACCCACTACAAGATCCCGCGCTACGTGCACGTGGTCGACGGCTTCCCGATGACGGTGACGGGCAAGGTTCGCAAGGTCGAGATGCGCGAGCAGTCAGTCGACATCCTCGGCCTGGCCGGCGCCGCCGCCATCCGCAACGCGTAGGTAGCGGCTGAGCTCGGCGGCGGCGTCGAGCATGGCCACGCCCCGGGCGGTCAGCCGGCGGCGCCAGTCGTCGAGGGCGCGGGCCAGCGGTTCGGTGCCGCCGGCCGTGCGGATCTGCTGGACGACGGTGGCGATGTGGGCCAGCGGATAACGGCCGCGCCGCAGCAGGTGGGCCAGCTCCGCGTCGCGGACGTCGGCCGCGCGGAAGACCCGGTAACCCGAGGCCCGGGCCGGGGCGAGGATGCCGGCCGCCTCCCACTTGCGCAGGGTGGCCGGGGTGACCCGCAGGCGGCGGGCCAGCTCGCCGATGGTCCACACGCCGGCGCCCGGGGCCGGGCCGGTGGGCAGCTCGCCGATCGCCTCGCGCACCGCGTTGAGGGTTTGCCGGTCGCGCAGGAGCTGCTCGTGGCCGTGGTCGACGGCGCTCAGGGCGTCGTCGAGGGCGTCGTGGTGCAGCGCGTTCATGATCTGGCCGGCGGTCGCGTGGCCGTAGCCGGCGACGAGCGCCAGGAAAGCGCGCAGCGCAGCGGCGTGCACCTCGGTGTAGACCCGGTAACCGGTGGGCGTGCGCCCGGCGGCCGGAAGGAACCCGTCCTGCTCGTAGTTGCGGACCGCCTGGGTCGAGAGGCCGTGCTCGCGGGCGAGGTCGGATGGCCGCACGGGAGGACCCTACCGGCGAAAGTCTCCACCGAAGTTTCAACGGTACGGTTCAACTACATGAGCCTGGACATTCGTGACCTCGTACCCCAGCCGTGTGATGTTCTTGCCCTTGGCGAGCCGACCCACAAGGAGCCCGCGTTCGGGGCGGTGCGCAACGAGCTCTTCGCCCAGCTCGTGGAGCTCGGCTTCCGCTCGATCGCCCTCGAGACCGATCGGGTGGCTGCTCTCGCCGTCGACGACTACGTGCGGGACGGGAGCGGAAACCCCGGCGGCTTCAGCCACAACTTCGGCGCCCTCGAACCCAACCAGCGGCTGGTCGCCTGGATGCGGGAGTACAACCGCGGCCGGCCGGAGCCGGACCGCCTGACCTTCCACGGTTTCGACGCGCCGACCGAGAACACCAGCGCACCGAGCCCGCGGAGCTATTTCGAGCACGCCCGCGACTACCTCGGCATCGAGGATCTCGAGATAGCGGCCGGCGACGACGATCGCTGGAGCCGGGAGGAGGCGATCCTCGACTACCGCCAGTCGATGGGTGCCACGCCCGAAGCCGAGCGGTTGCGGGCGACCGGCGAGGATCTGCGGACCCGGCTCTACGCGCGCGCGGCCGAGCTGATCGCGACGACGTCACGCGCCGAGTGGCGCCGGGCCCGGACCCACCTGGATGCCGGTCTGAGCCTGCTGCATTACCACTGGCAGGCGTCCCGGCCGCTGGCGCAGAACGATCGGATCGCGCTGCTGATGGCCACCCGGGACACGATGATGGCGCGCAACCTGTTCGACATCCGCGGCGCCGAGGCGGAGCGCGGCCCGACCATGCTCTTCGCCCACAACCTGCACCTGCAGCGGAGCGGTCCGTGGGCCGGCGCGATCGCCGACGCGGTGGGGATCGGCCGCTACTTCCTCATCGCGTCCAGCCTCGGTCGCAGCGAGGTGCTCGGGCTGGCCGAGCCCGACCCGGACACCTACGAGGGCACGCTGCAACGCCGCGTCACCGGCTGGGGCCTGATCCCGGCGGCCGAGGTGGCCCCGGCGCGCACCCGCACGGACACGATTCCGCAGCAGGGCTATTTCCCGCTGGACCAGCAAACGATCGCGGGCGCAGACGCCATCCTGCACATCGTCGGTTAGCCGAGGCGAGCCTGCGCCGCCGGAGGTGGGTGGCGAGCGGCACGAAAACGAGACCGGCGGCGATCGCGATCAGCGCGGCTGCCCACCACGGCAACGCGGGAATTTACAGCAAGGCGTCCAGCGTCGGGTGTTTTGCCGACCACTCCCGCACGCCGGAGAAGGACCAGGGAGCGCTGCCCCTAACTCGGCAGCACTCGGGCGATCTTGATGGAGCTGGAGGTCGAGCCGGCCGCCGGGTAGGCGGCGCTGCCATCGGCGTACGACTTGAAGGCCTGGTAATTGTGGTCCTTTGCGGCGATCGTGAACTGCTTGCCGATCGCGGCAGCCGTGCCGGAGTCGTAGACCTGGGCCTTCATCGACGAGCCGGACTGCCACGTCAGCAGCATCTTGGAAGAGCCGTAGGCGACCAGGTGGGGATGGCTCGAACTGGCGGCCGTCTTGATCGTCTTGCTCGCCGCCGAACTGCCGCTGAAGTGCGACAGGCGGATCGTGCCGCCCTGGCTCCACGCCGTCCAGTAACCGGATGACTTGGCCAGCACCAGATCGCCGCCGAACAGGGTGCCGTCGCAGGTGCCGGCGGCCACCGTCCGGTACGGGTCGGGCTGCGCTATCCGGCAGTCGTTGTCGGTGGCGCAGACCATCGCGAACTTCTTCGCCCGCGGATCCCACACGATGCGCGACGTCCAGGCGTGGCTGCAGCCGACCTCGAAGCTGTTGTGCCCGCTCAGCAGCGAACCCGACTTGCTCACCACCTGCATCCGGTCGCCCTCGTGGATGTCCACGCAACTGCCGTTCTTGACGGTGATCGCCACGCCGAAGTAGGCCGCGTAGTTGCTGCCGTCGAAGGCCAGCCGGCCGTGGTGCTGGTACCACCAGACGAACCGGGCGCCGTCGTCGTAGCCGCCGCGCGCCGACGTCAGGTTGGTGACCTGGCGCTCCCACACCGTCTTTCCGTTGTTGTCGAAGCGGACCATCACCATCTGGTTGCACGGGCTGGACTCGCCGCCGCACAGCGGGCCGGTGTGGCAGTCGCCCTTGCGGGTCAGCAGCAGCACGCCGCCGGTCGCGTCGGCCTGCACGTCCTGCAGGTCGATGCCGGTGAAGCTGGTGGGGCTGCCGACCAGCTTGTCGTTGCAGTCGAGCTTGCCCAGGTGGACCTTGGCGTCGGTGCCGAGCCAGGCCAGCCAGGAGCCGCCGCCGGGGGTGGCCGCGATCGCCATCGGCAGCGGATCGGTGTCGCCCTCGCCGCCGTAGCCCTTGACGCCCGAGCCGGTGCTGACCTGGGTGACCTTGGTGGTGGGGGCCGAGCCGACCGGGCGGGCGCAGGGGCCGGCGACCTTCGGCGCAGCAGGCTTGGACGACGCCGCCGCCGACACCGAGGGCGGCACGGAGATCGACGGAGCGGCCGCACTGGTCGGCGCGGTAGTTGTAGTCAAAGCAGAGGGCGACGATGAGGACAGCAGGCCATCGGCCCCGGCGGGCAGGACAAAAGCCGCGGCGGCGGTAGCGGCGATCACCCCGGCGGCCACACCGATCACGGCGAAGCGGCGGGCCGGCGACCAGGGCTTGCGATGCCTCTGCGGGGCGTCATTCGTACTCATCAGCGCGGGACTTTACTGGGAACGCTCCCAAGCCGTCATGCTGAAGATCTTTGGAGAGTCTTAAGCCTTCAGCGGCGGTAGATCCGGATCGAGTACCCCACGTTGTCGATCTCCGTGCTCGAGTCGATCAGCTGCTTGAGCTTCCCCTTCGCGAGCGCCACCCGCGAGTCCGACACCACGAGCAGCCCGTGCACGTCGCCGAGCGCCACCGTCGTCGCGAGCGGATTGCGCCCCTGGATCCCGTAATAGCCCGGCGCCCCGCTGCCCTTGTAGACCAGCCACACCGTCTCGTTCGGATATTTCTCCCGCAGCCGGTTGCCGAGCCGCCCCAGGTCCTGCCCCCAGTCGACGTTGGCGTCGTGCAGGTTGAGGTGCGTCTTCGCGGTCCCGCCGAACGCCTCGTTGGAATACGGCAGGTAATAGGGGAACGTCAGCATCGAACTGACCGCGACGAAGGCCACCAGAGCCGCCACCCCGACCCGGGCAAACCTCCATCGGATCAGCACGACGGTTCCGGAGACCACCGCCAGGAAGATCGGCATGAAGATCACGTAGCGGGTTCCGTAGTCGCGCGCCCCGGTCATCGCGATCAGCATCAGCGCGGCCGCCGGCAGCAGCAGATAGAGCGTCGCGATGCGCAGCGCCGGCCTGACCAGCATGGTCACCACGCCGGCCAGCCACATCGCGAGCATCCCGAGCGGCGTCTTGATCAGCAGAGCGACCGGCAGGTAGTACCAGAGCGATCCGCGGTAGGCCCGCCCGAGCAGGAACCCGTTGAAGTTGCGCGCCTCGAACCGGAACTGGATCAACACCCCGTCCCGGTACGCCTTCGGCAGCGGCAACAGGTCGACCGCGAGCCCCTTGAGCCCGCCCGGGTTGGTCACGCCGACCGGTGTGGTCCAGCGCAGCCGCGGATCGACGGCCAGGTAGACCAGCCAGACGACGGCGACGGCGATCAGTCCCACGCCGATCGCGCCGAGCGCCCGCATCAACAGCTCGCGCCACCACTTCGACGAACGCCCGGCCACGGCCGGAGACAACAGGGCAAGAGCGACAACTATGGGTACGGCGGGGAGCGTGCTCATCCGGGTCGCGAGTGCCGCGCCCAGTGCCAGGCCGGCGAGCGGCAGATAGAGGCGGGGCCGGTCGCGCGACCGCCACAGCATCCAGAAACAGGTGAGCAGCATGCCGGCCGCCGGCACGTCCAGCGTGGCGAGCGAACCGTGCGCGATCACGTCGGGCGAGAAGGCGTAGAGCGCGAGCGCCACCAGCCCCGCCCACGGCCCGGCCAGATCGCGTGCGAACCCGAGCACGACCAGCCCGATCAGGATGGTCAGCACGATCATCGGGAGGCGGGCGAGCAGCATCAGCCGGAACGGGTTGTTGCCGGTCTCGTAGAGCAGATGGCGCCCGAGCTGCGTCTGGTTGCCGGTGTACGCCGGGTCGAGCTCGGCGTCGCCGAACGCCAGCCCGGCCGCCATCACGAGCTTGCCGAGCGGTGGGTGCTCCGGGTTGTAGCGCACGCTGTGCTGCTGGGTGAGCACCTCGGCGGTGGCCACGTAGACCGGCTCGTCGATGGTCGGCGACTGCTGCAACGCCGTGGTCACCATCGCGAACGCCATGCCGCCCAGCAACGCGACGACTACGAGGAGATAAGCGATGCTTCGGCGCGGCACCGCGCTAACTTACCCGGTGTATTCGCCCTCTGGTTTCGCCGTCGAGTCGGCGTGCTTGACCAGCTCAGCCTCGCGCAGTTCGACTCGGCGAATCTTGCCGGAGATCGTCTTCGGGAGGTCGGCGAACTCCAGGCGGCGGATCCGCGCGTACGGCGGCATGTGTTCCTTCGCGTACGCGAAAATGGCCGTTGCCGTCTCCGCCGAAGCGTCCCAGCCTTCCGCAAGCACGACGTAGGCCTTGGGCACCGCCAGCCGCACCGGGTCGGGCGACGGCACCACCGCGGCCTCGACCACCGCCTCGTGCTCGATCAGCACGCTCTCCAGCTCGAACGGCGAGATCCGGTAGTCGGACGCCTTGAACACGTCGTCGGTGCGCCCGACATAGGTGATGTAGCCGTCGTCGTCGCGGCTGGCCACGTCGCCGGTGTGGTAATAACCGCCGGCCATCCGCTCCGCGGTGAGCTCGGCGTCGCCGTGGTAGCCGACCATCAGCCCGAGCGGCGGCGGGTCGAGGGCCACGCAGATCTCGCCCTCTTGCGACACGGCGCCGGTGCTGGGGTCGATCAGCTCGATCCGGTAGCCGGGGACCGGGCGGCCCATCGAGCCCGGCTTGACCGGCTGGCCGGGAGTGTTGGCGATCTGCACGGTGGTCTCGGTCTGCCCGAAGCCGTCCCGGATCGTCACCCCCCACGCCTTCCGCACCTGGTCGATGACCTCGGGGTTGAGCGGTTCGCCGGCGCCTACCACCAGCCGCGGCGGGGTGCGCAGCGCGGAGAGGTCGGACTGGATGAGCATGCGCCACACGGTCGGCGGCGCGCAGAAGCTGGTCACGCCGCATCGCTGCATCTCGCCCAGGAGGCGGCCGGCGTCGAAGCGCGTGTAGTTGTAGATGAAGACGCAGGCCTGTGCGTTCCACGGGGCGAAGACGTTGCTCCACGCGTGCTTGGCCCAGCCCGGCGAGGAGATGTTGAGGTGCACGTCGCCGGGCCGCAGGCCGATCCAGTACATCGTCGAGAGGTGCCCGACCGGGTAGGACTGGTGGGTGTGCTCGACGAGCTTGGGCCGCGCGGTCGTCCCCGAGGTGAAATAGAGCAGCAGGGTGTCGGTGGCTTCGGTCGGCCCGTCCGGGACGAATCGGTCATCCGCCTCGTAGGCATCGGCATAGCGACGCCAGCCGTCCACCGGCTCGCCGACAGCGATCCTGGTGACGTCGAGCTCGGCGAACTTCGGCGCCGACGACGATCCGACGATCACGTGCTTGGCGCCGCCCCGGGCCACCCGGCCGGCCGAGTCGGCCGCGCCCAGCAGCGGGGTCGCCGGGATCAGCACGGCGCCCAGCTTCATCGCGGCGAGGATCGTCTCCCACAGCTCGGTCTGGTTGCCGAGCATGACCACGATCCGATCGCCGCGCCCGACGCCCTGCGCGCGCAGCCAGTTGGCCACCCGGTTGGAGCGGCGGGACATCTCGGCGAACGAGAAACGCTGCTCGGAGCCGTCCTCCTCGACGATCCACAGGGCGGGCGCGTCGTTGCCCTCGGCTATCACGTCGAACCAGTCGAGCGCCCAGTTGAACTCGCCCAGCTCCGGCCAGCGGAAACCGGCCAGCGCCGCGGCGTACTGCTCCGCGTGCTCGACCAGAAAGTCCCGTGCCTGCCGAAATGCCGCCGTGCCCGTCATGGGTGACATGCTGCGCCGGGCCGGGCGTTGACCGGTACCCCCGAATGGGGGTGGCAATGATCTCAAATACCCAGCGTGCGGGTGGCCACCATTCCCCGGCGCACATCACCGGTCACACAAGCCATCTCCAGTGGCATCCGCATCGTCGCCGGGTCAAGAGGCCCGCGGTATCCATCGGTCGCGAAGACCTTCTCGGCCGCGTCGCCGGGGAGTGCGAGCCGGCTGCGGTGCAGCAGGTCGCGGCCGGTCAGGCTCGGGTAGACCTCGATGTTCAGGTGCGGCCAGCGGCCCTGGTGGGCGCCCGGGAAGATACTGCTGAAGCGCACCCAGCCGGCCGTGTCGGCGGCCTGCACGCCACGCAGGTAGTTCTCCCGTTCGAGCCCCTCGCCGTACAGGGAGTAGTTGCCGTCGCGGTCGCAGTGCCACAGGTACACGGCGTAACCGGTCAGCGGGCGGCCGGAGTTGGCGCTGGTGAGGCGCAGCCGGATGTCCAGCGGCACGCCCCGGGCCACCCCGGTCGCGGTGCCGAAGCTGCGGCGGAGGTCGCCGCGCACGATGCCCGAGCGGACCAGCGGCGTCATCTGACGGCCGGACGCGACCGCCGCCACCGTGGTGCCGCCGGCCAGGCCGGTCATGCGGCGCCGGCGCACCAGCGGGAAGTCGCGGGCGAGTCCATGGTCCGGCAGCGTCTCCAGCTCGATCATGCCGCTTATTTCACCGGCGATCGGTTGCGGAGGCGCGCCGGTCACGGTTTCAGTTCGGGTGCTTCGCGTACGCCGTGAGCTCGCTGAACTCCGCCGCTTCCGCCTCGGCCGCGCGCAGCTTGGCCGGGAACGCCTGGGTCTGCTTCCACAGCTTCGCCACCAGCCAGGCCTCGAAGATCAGCAGCAGCGCGCCGGCGGCGACCGTGACCGGGATCAGCCAGCCGGTGAGCGGGGCGATGATGAAGACGGTCATCTCGTACTCGATGCCGCTGAACAGGTGGGTCCGGATGCGGTGGCTGCGCAGGAAGTTGCCGACCTGCCGTTTGCGCGACACCTGAGCCGGCTGCGCGTCGTCCTCCTCGGCTTCGGCGTCAGCCTCCGCGTCGGCCTCGGCCTCCGTCTCGCGGGGCGGGCGCAGCTCGTCGAGCTTGGCCTTCATCTCGACCCGGACCTTCGCGATCTGGCTGCCGTTGAGGTAGCGGAACAGGTCGAGGAAGACCACCACGGCGAGCAGCCAGAGGTAGATGATCCGCTCGGACTGCACGTACTGGCCGCCGAACAGGGCCAGCGCGCAGATGAAGACCCGGATCCGGTCGAACACGAAGTCGAACCAGGCGCCGAAGATCGAGCCGGTGCCGTTGAGGCGGGCGATCTTCCCGTCCATGCAGTCGACGATGAAGCTCACGTGGAACAGCAGCGCGCCCGCCACCAGCCACCATCGGGTCTGCATCGCGAAGCAGCCCGCGGCGGCCAGACCGATCACGGTGGCGAGCAGGGTCAGCATGTTCGGGGTGATGCGGCGGTGCGGGGCAACCAGCCGGACGAGCCGGGACGCGACCGGGTCCACCAGCAGCACGGTCCACCAGGCATCTCGTGGCTTGTAGGTGCGCTCGCGGATCTCTTCCAAGGTCACGTTCACGAGGGCGCACTTTAGTAATGATCTCTAGGAAAACGCTATGTCTTCCGTTACGAAATGCATTCTTACTAAGCACACTTGACGTAGTACTCTCCGTCACATGGGCGGGGATCGATCTTTAGTGGGGACTGCGGACCCGCCCGCCATTCACTATGACGACGAGGAACTGCCCGCCCGCAACCTCACTGGGCGCATCGGTCTCGGCGTCGCGGTCGTCGCGTTCGCGGTCGCGGTGCTCGTCCTCTGGCAGGTGTTCCGGCCGCTCGCCCGGGGCAGCCAGTTCTACTTGATCATCTTTCTGGCGGGCACGTTGCCGCTGGTCTTCCTGGCGTACCGGGCCCGGCTCGGCCGGAGCAGCCGGGAGCGGCCGACGCTGCCGGACTGGATCCTGGCCGGGCTCGCGCTGATCGCCTGCGTCTACCCGATCAGTCCGCTGCGCGGCGGTTACGACGGCTTTCTCGACCGGCAGGGCCTGCTCGAACCGATCGACATCGTCTTCGGCGCGGCCCTGCTGGTCCTGGTGGTCGAGGCCTGCCGAAGAACGACGGGACTCGCGCTGCCGATCGTCTGTCTCGCTTTCCTGGCGTACGGCTACTACGGCGGCCTGCTTCCGCAGAACTGGCCGATCGCGCACGCCGGGCTCGACTTCTCGCAGATCGTCGACGCGCTCTACAACTCGGGCAGCGGCTTCTACGGCACCCCGCTGGACGTCGCCGCCACGTACATCGTGCTGTTCACCATCTACGGCGCCGTACTCGACCTCAGCGGCGCCAGCCGGTTCTTCGTCGACCTGTCGGTGGCCGCCTTCCGCCGGTCGCGCAGCGCCGCCGGCCGCACCGCGGTGGCCGCCGGCTTCCTGCTCGGCACCGTCTCCGGCTCGGGCACCGCCACCGCGGTCAGCGTCGGCGCGGTGACCTGGCCACTGCTGCGCCGCGCCGGTTACCCGCCCGAGCAGGCCGGCGGCATGCTGGCCGCGGCCGGCGTCGGCGCGATCCTCTCCCCGCCGACCCTGGGCGCGGCCGCATTCATCGTCGCCGAGTACCTGGACGTCTCCTACCTGACCGTCCTCGGCTGGGCCACCATCCCCACCCTGCTCTATTACCTGGGCATCCTGCTGGCCGTCGAGATCGACGTGCGGCGGTTCCGGGTCCGGCCGGTTTCTCTCCCGGACGCGAGCGTTCGCCGGCTGCTTCTCCGTTTCGGCTACCACTTCTCGTCGCTGATCCTCATCGTCGTGCTGCTCGCGCTGGACGTCAGCGCCACGCGCGCGGTCGTCTACGCCACCCTCGCCGCGTTCCTGCTGTCCTTTCTCGACCCGGCCAACCGGATGACGCCGCCGCGACTGTTCACCGCCCTGTCCGCCGGGGTGCGCGGCGTTCTCCCGGTGGTCGCGGTGTGCGCCGCCGCCGGCATCATCACGGCGATCACCACCAAGACCGGGCTCGGCGCGCAGCTGGCCTCGTTGCTGGTCTCCGGCGCGCAGGCGGTCACCTCGAACCCGACCGCGGTGCTCGCCCTGACCGTGGTGCTGGCCGCGGTGGCGCTGGCTATCCTCGGCCTGGCCGTGCCGGTCACCGCCAGCTTCATCATCGGCTGGGTCATCATCGGGCCGGCGCTGCTCGGGCTCGGGGTGCCCGCCCCGGCGGCGGCGATGTTCGTCTTCTACTACTCGGTGCTGTCCGAGGTGACCCCGCCGACCGCCCTGGCCGCGGTCGGGGCGAGCGCCATCACCGGCGGGCGCACGGTGCCGACGATGTGGCAGGCGCTCAAGTACGCGCTGCCCGCGTTCCTGGTCCCGGTGGCGTTCGTGCTCACCGACTCCGGGTCCGACCTGTTGGGTCGCGGCTCCCTCGTCGGCATCCTCTGGACCACGGTCGTCGCCGGGCTGGCGGTGCTCGGGCTGGCGGTGGCGACCGGCGGCTGGGTGCTCGGCATCGGCCGGGCCGGGGTGCCGAGCCGGGTGCTCGGCGGTGTGGCCGGGCTGCTGCTCCTCTATCTGGAGCCGGTGACGATCGGGCTCGGGATCGCGGCTCTGGTGGCGGCCGGGCTGTGGGCCTTTCTGCGCCGTTCTCCGGAGCGGGCGGCCACGATTTTCCGCGAGCCAGGGGCGGACCATTCCGGCGAGAGCGATGAGAGCGCGTACTCATCGAATGGTGTTGATGGAAAGAAGGAATCGCCAACGGAACGGGGATGACATGAGACGAATGGCAATCGGTGTGGCCAGCCTCGTGCTCGTCGGGGTCGCCGCCTGCGGTGGCCGGCAGGATGCCGCAACGACCGACAGCGGCGGGGAAGTGACCTGCGACGTCGCCAACGAGACCCGGGTAGGGATAGCGACCGGAAATGCCACCGGGGTGTATTTTGCGCTCGGGAACGCCTATGCCGAACAGATCGGCGCATCGGGCGGAAAGGTCAAGGCCACGGCGGCCGAGACCGGGGCCTCGGTGCAGAACATCCAGCAGGTGGTGGCCGGCACCTACAACGTGGCGTTCTCCCTGGCCGACACCGCGGCGGACGCGATCAACGGGACCGGGAGCTTCACCGGCAAGCAGCCGATCGCGGCCCTCGCCCGGATTCACACCAACTACACCCAGGTCATCGTGCGCAAGGCCGCCGGCATCAAGGACGTCGCGGGAATGCGCGGCAAACGGGTCTCCACCGGCTCGCCGAAATCCGGCACCGAGGTGATTGCCAATCGGGTGCTGACCGCGGCCGGACTGGACCCGGCCAAAGACATCAGCGCGCAGAAACTCGATCTGACCAAGACCGTCGACGGCATGAAGGACGGCTCGATCGACGCGCTGTTCTGGTCGGGCGGCCTGCCCACCCCCGGAATCACCGACCTGCTCACCACCTCGGCCGGCAAGGTGGAATTCCTCGACATCACCGGCGTGCTGCCGGCTCTGCAGAAAATCAATCCGGTGTACGAGGCCGGAAGCATTGCCGCCGCGACCTACAAAACCGCCGCCGACGTGCCGACCGTCGTCGTGCCGAACCTTCTGCTGGTGCGCAACGACCTCGACCCGAACGTGGCGTGCGTGCTGACCAAGGTGCTCTTCGACCGGAAGGCGCAGCTCGAACAGGCGAACGCCGCCGCCAAGGAAATCACCCTCGACAACGCCCGTAAAACCGACCCGGTGCCGTTGCACCGCGGCGCCGAGAAGGCCCTCGACGACCTGCACGCCCCGAAGTGATCTTCGTCCGCTCCGCCGGAAAATCGCTTGCCCGGCGGAGCGGACGCGGTCATCCTGGCGGCATGCGTAACTTCGTTCGAAAGGGCGTGCGCGCCCTCGCGCTTTGATCGCGACCGTGCGGCCGGACCTGTGGGTTCGGGCCGCCGAGATCCGCCAGGAGTGGCTCGAGATCGGGTTGAGCACGACGCCCGCCGACCGCCCGGCCACCGAGGAGGCCATCTCCTCCATCTATGCCCGCCATGGTCGTGCCCGGCCCGCGTTCGTCTGGGTGTCGTCGCCGGCCGGCGCGCTGCCACACCTCGCCGGCCTGCCCACCCACCAGACGCTGCGCTCCTGGGTGACCGACCGCCGGCCACCCGGCCGGCCGCCGATCGCGAGCGACATCGCCGCCGGGCTGTCCCGGCTCCGTTCGTCGATGATGGCGGCCTACCAGGAACCGGCGCCCGACCGCCGGCCGTTGCAACGGGAGAAGGGCAAACCCTGGCCGCTGTTGCCGCCCGACCGGGCCCTCGACGCCGGTCTGCCCTTCCACGAACTGGTCCGACAGGGCGTCGAGCAGGCACTGTTCCGCACGCTGGCCGACGGGGTCTACCACCCGATCCGGACAGCGCTCGCCACCCTGCTCCCGTCGGCTCAGGCCCGGGACATGCTGCCGGTCGGCTGGTACGGCCACCAGGACGCGGCGTGGATCGCGCACCTCGACGTCCTGCGCCGGCTGCGGCTGATCCCGGCCGGGGCCGCCTTCGAGACCTGGGTGTCGCTCGCGCGCTCGGGCGGCTGGTGGTGGCCCGGCGAACGGCAGTGCGTCGTGGCGGAGCGGCCCACCGCGATCCGCACCGAGCCGGTGCCCGGGGCATGGCACGACGAGCGACAACTGCACCTTTCCGGCCCCGCCGTGGAATACCGCGACGGCTGGCTCCTGTGACCCATTTTCTGTTCGCCCGAAAATAGCGTTGTGGAGGCGGCGGCGGTGTTCTACTGTTTGAGGCATCCGCACCGGACAGCACATGAAAGGGGACCGACATGATGTGGCGAGCCGCGATGCGATCCCCGGGAGTGAGCTGGCGAAACGGCTGATGCCGTAACGGTTTCCGTCGCCGCCCTCCCACCTCTGGGACGGGCGGCTTCGTCGTCTCCGGACCTCTTACGGGCGTAGCTCAATTGGTAGAGCAATGGCCTCCAAAACCATGTGTCGCGGGTTCGATTCCTGCCGCCCGTGCGTCTTTTATGACATCAATTAAATAGGGCGAGGAGCGGCCGTACGCGGGCCGGCTTCCGGGCTCGCTGGACGGGAATAATTGCGCTACCCATCCAACGCGTGCGCCGCTCCTCGCCGACGAGGGCTCGTAGCTCATTTGGCAGAGCGCCTGTCTTGCAAACAGGAGGTGGCCGGTTCGAAGCCGGCCGGGTCCACGCACGTCGTTGTAGCTCAGCGGGAGAGCGCCGCCCTCATAAGGCGGAGGCCGGTGGTTCGACCCCACCCGACGACACGGAGCCCCTGTGGCACAGCTGGATAGAGCGCCGGATTACGAATCCGGAGGTCGGGAGTTCGAATCTCTCCAGGGGCACTTAACTAGACTGCGCGACCGTGGAAGATCCCTGCGTGCTCGGCCAGATCACCTGCCCGTCCGGCCAGCTGGCCCTGATGGACGGTGGGTACCTCGGGTTGTGGTCCGGCGACCGGTCCCCGGCCGAGGTCCGCGATCCGGAGGGCGTCCCGGCCGTCGATTTCGAGGTGGTCGGCGCTGACGCGGAGGCCGCCGCCCGGTCCTTGGACCGCCAGTCCGGCCGCTACCTCTACGACATCCCGGAGCACGCCGTCGCGGAGTTCGTCGCGATGTTCGACGCGCACTGCCGCGAACACGGCTTCGCGGCGTCGTTGCAGCCCTATCCACGCCAGGTTCCGCACCGGGAGCGCCTCCGGCGCGCGGTGGCCGCCGGCGATCCCGACTTCCTGATCACCGGGGTGCCGGTTATCCCGATCGGCAGCGTGCCCTCCGATCGGCCGCTCGTGGTCACGGCCTTTCCCGGCGAATGGGGCTGGCGGCAGATCCGCATCGCGTTCGCGTCGAGCCCGGCCGTGCGGTCGCGCCCGCTGGGCCGCATCGGGGTGGACGCCGCCCGGTTCGTGTTCGCCGACGCGGACGCACTCGGGTCGTGGGTGCACGAGGACTCCCTGGACGGCCTCGCCGACGTGGCCTTCTGGGGCGGGGACGAAGACCTGATCGCCGCCGAGTTCGGCGCCGAGCGCACCGGGACTCCCGGCGAAGATCACTACGGCTGGGTCGACCTGCCGATCCAGCAGGCGTACGACCGTGCCGTCGCGCTGAATGACCGGCGCAACGCCGCGCCCCGCGCCCGATTCGCCTTCGACTTCCGCCCCCATTCCCACCATTTCCAGGTGATGGCGGCCGTGCGGGCCGCCGAGCACGAGGCGGCGACGATCACGGTCGGCGACGCCGAGATCATGATGGCCATGACATCGGTCGGCGACGGCTTCTTCCCCGTGCACCTCGACCTGGATGCCGCCGGCGCACCGGTCGCCGCGACGATCACCATCGACGACGGTGAGTGACGGCATGCTGTCCGCGGCGGTGCGGAACAACGCCGAGTGGTGTGCGCTGGTGTGCCGGACCCACGGCGTGGAGTCGCGCTTCGAGGAACGGGTGTGGCGTGCGCTGGGTCCGCCGCCGCCGTTCTACCCGTCGGCGATCACGCTGGCGCCCTCGGCCTCGGCGGCCGACGTCGGGCCGGCCGGGGCTTCGGTGAAGGACAGCTACGCCACGCTCGATCTCGACCCGGAGGGGTTCCGCCCGCTCTTCGAGGCGCAGTGGATTCACCGCGCGGCGGCGGCGCCGGTCATCTCGGGGCCGCGCGCATCGCGGGTCTCCGACCCGGCCACCCTCGGTGACTGGGATGCCGCCTGGGGCGGTGGCGACATCTTTCGCCCGGCGCTGCTCGACGACCCGGACGTCGCGGTCCTCGCGCTGCACGCCGGCGACACGATCCGGGGCGGGGCCATCCTGAACCGGGCCGGCGGCGTACTCGGAGTCTCCAATCTTTTCGGGGATGACGACGACGTGTGGGCCGCCGTGATCGTGGCGGCCGGCGAGTTGTTCCCCGGCCTCGATCTGGTGGGCTACGAGCAGGGCGACGACCTCGTGCCGGCGCTCGCTGCGGGTTTCCACCCGATCGGCCCGCTGCGCGTCTGGATCGCCTGAGGCGGCTCGCAGCCGAGGCACAGGCAATTCTGCTCGGACGGCGTACTCGTACAAACCGGTCATCAGGCCTTTGATTTTGTCGTTGTCTAAGTTGTGTGGTCCGCCACGGCCGGGTGTCGGCGGCGTGCTTCCGAACTCGGTCGGGCCGGGGCTGTCACCAGGTAGAAGGCGGCCCTAGCACGGTTCGGGGGTTCCGCGTGCGGGCTTCCGGCTCTTGATGATCATCACACCGGTGTTCACCTGGTAGAAACCCGGAGCCGGTTACGTTCGGGGCGGGGGAGCGTGGACGCGCTCCCAGGAACTTGGAGGCAAGCGGTGGCTTACATCACCACACCCGATGGCGTCGAGATCTTCTACAAGGACTGGGGCTCGGGCCAGCCGATCGTGTTCAGCCACGGCTGGCCGCTGTCGTCCGACGACTGGGACGCCCAGATGATGTTCTTCCTCCAGCACGGGTACCGGGTCGTCGCCCATGACCGGCGCGGCCACGGGCGTTCGACCCAGGTCGCCGACGGCCACGACATGGACCACTACGCCGATGACCTCGCCGCCGTGGTCGCGCACCTCGACCTGCAGGACGCGGTGCACGTGGGCCACTCCACCGGTGGTGGCGAGGTGGCGCACTACATCGCCCGGCACGGCGAGTCCCGGGTCGCCAAGGCGGTGCTGATCTCCGCGGTCCCGCCGATCATGGTGAAGACCGAGTCGAACCCCGGCGGCCTGCCCAAGGAGGTCTTCGACGGCATCCAGGAGCAGGTCGCGACCCGCCGCTCCGAGTTCTACCGGGAGCTGCCGGCCACCGCGTTCTACGGCTTCAACCGGGACGGCGTCGAGCCGTCCGAGGCGATCATCCAGAACTGGTGGCGCCAGGGCATGATGGGTGGCGCCAAGGCTCACTACGACGGCGTCGTGGCGTTCAGCCAGACCGACTTCACCGCGGACCTGCAGAAGATCACGGTTCCGGTGCTGGTCATGCACGGCGACGACGACCAGGTCGTGCCGTACGCGGACTCGGGCCCGCTCTCCGCCAAGCTGGTGAAGAACGGCACGCTGAAGACGTACGCCGGTTTCCCGCACGGCATGCCGACCACGGAGGCCGCGACCATCAACGCCGACCTGCTGGCCTTCCTGCAGTCCTGACGTTCTAAGCGGGCCGGGCGGTGAGGACACGAGCCGCTTCACGTACGGCGGTGGTGTTCTTGACCCCGGCCCGCGAACCGTTGAGCTTGGCCGTGATGTGCTCCTGGACCGTCACCGGCTCGTAGTGCGGCTCGTCGCCCTCGGCGACGAACTGCGGCAGCGTCTCGATGACCGCGTCGGCGTTGCCGTCGTGGAAGAACGCGGCCGACCGGCGCCGCTTGATCGTCCCGTCGACGACCGGCGGCTTGACCCGGTGCAGCGTCGACATCCACACGTCATTGGTCAGCCGGGCCGTGACGTCGCCCAGGTTGACCAGCAGCGCGCCGTCCGTGGGCTGCACGTCGTGCCAGGCCTGGTCGGTGCCGAGCACCTGCAGGCCCTCGATCTGATCGGCCCAGAGCACCGTGACGATGCCGAAGTCGGTGTGCTCGCCCATGCCGGTGAGGTCGGCGCCCAGCTCGATCTCGCCCGGCGGCAGGGCATAGTTGTTCATCCGCAGCACGTCGATCGAGTCGCCGGCGAGCCGGTCGAAGTAGTCCGGCTCGACCCCGAGCGCGGCCGCGAAGATGTCGGTCAGCGTGTTCGCCACCCGCCGCGCCTCATCGAAATGCGCCTGCACCCGCTCGTGGAACTCAGCGGTCGCCGGCCACACGTTCTGGTCGACGCCGATGTTGAACGCCTCGAAGAAGTCGTTCATCCGGGTGACCGGGTCGACGCCGAGGCTGTAGCTGAGCGACTCACTCTTGGGCGGGCTGTAGCCCCGGTTCTCGGCGGCCGGCCTTTGGTAACCCTTTTTCGCCTCCAGCGGCAGCGCGAAGAAGTCGTCGATGGCGCCGGCGAGACCACCGGTGACCGACTCGGGCACACCGTGCCCGACGATCTGGATGAACCCGACCGTGCGGCAGGCCCGGTCGAGCTCTCCGACCACCCGCGCCTTCTCCGCGGCGGAACCGCCGCCCACCCAGGCGCTGATGTCCACGGTCGGGACGGCGAACTCGGTCATTCCCGCAGTGTGCGCGGCGATTGTTACCGCGGTGCTTCGAGCCCGGCAGCCGGGCGCGGGGCATCCGGCCGGCCTGTGGTTACGCCGCCTTGCGCGGGCGCCGGGCGGCGTTTCTTCGCCGGATGATGAAGGCAGCCGCCATCGCCGCGGCGACAACCGCTGCCACACCGCCGATGATGATCGAAGAGGCGGGACTCCGGTGCTGACCGGCGGCACTGGTCTTCTCGACGGGGGCCATCGGCTGGAGAAGCGGATTGGTGACGGCGGCGGCCGGCTCCGGTGCGGTCAGTGCTCGGAAGGGGTCGATGAGGCCGTAGCCCTGCTGGGCGTCGCGGCCGGTACTGCCACCATGCGCGGTCGTGGTCAGGCGCGCGATGATCTGAGCGGCGTTCTCGTCGGGGTAACGCGCGCGGAGTAGCGCGGCCGTTGCGGCGACCTGTGGGGCCGCGAAGCTGGTGCCGGTGGTCGTGATGCGGCTGCCTTGAGTGCTGGTGGTGTAGATGTCGACGCCGGGTGCGCTCAGGCCGAGGTAAGGGCCGGTCTCGCTCTTGGGCCACCGGGTGTTGGTGTTGTCGGTGGCGGCGACCGCGATGACGCCGGGCAGCGCGGCGGGGTATTCGGCCGGGTTGCCCAGCTGTCCGTCGTTGCCGGCGGCGGCGACCACGACGATGTCGTTCCGGAACGCTTCGTCGACGGCGGAGCGGACCTGCGGGTTGAGGATCGGCGTGGCGCTCGAGATGTTGATGACCTTGGCGCCGTGGGTGGCGGCATAGTCGATGCCCTGAGCGAGGACGGCGGGGTCGGCGGCAAGGTCGATGGAGATGCGCACGGGCATGATGGACGCGCCCGGAGCGAGGCCGGTGACGCCGTCAGCGCGGCCGGGGTTGCCGGCGATGATCCCGGCAACCGAGGTTCCGTGGCCGTTGGATGACGTGTCGACCCGTCCGTCGGCGGCCGTTCCGGTGAAATCGGCACCGGGCAGAATGCGTCCGGCCAGATCGGGGTGGTGAGCGTCCACGCCGGTATCGACAACGGCGACGACAACGCCTTTACCGGTGCTGAGCTGCCAAATTCGAGAAGCGTCGAAATGGTCGGCATCGAGTGACCACTGTGGCGTGGACGCCTCCTGCGCTGCTGCCGGCCCAGTCGAGCTGAGCAGCGCAATCATGGCGGCGATCGTGCTCGTCGTCAGACTTGTCAGTGGTCGCACGCCAGGACGATAGGCCCTTGAAGACCCCTTTCACATCTGTGATCCATCTCACAAACATCCATCCAGACGTTTAGATCTTCTAATGGAAGAGTCCCTTCACGTACAGACGTGGCGACCGTCTGTCGCTGATTTCGTCGTGCGTCTCATTTGGACTTTGTTCTGCGGGGGAGTGAGTCGCGTGGGCATCATCAGTGTGCGTTCGGTACGTGTCGGGCTGGGAGTTCTCCTCGCGGTCGCGGTGACCGCGGGACTGGAACCGGCGCAGGCGATGGCATCACCTTCGCCAATCGGTAGAGCGCCGAACCCGGCCACCCCGCAGCAGGCCGCCGGCACCGCGGCCGGCCGGGCACATCAGGTACAGGCCGCGGCGACCGGGCCGGCCAAGGGCGCCAAGGCTGCCAAGGCCTCGAAGCTGGTACGGCCCAAGGGCGCCGTGCCGAAGTACGTGACGCACACCCCACAGCACGAACCGACCTCGTCGGGTGCCACAGTGCACTCCGCGCCGGCCGGTAAAGCCGCACCGGCCCGCAAGTCCGCCGGGTTCAACGCGCGCACCAGTATCCGTCGTGGAGACCTGAGCTCGGCCACCACCACGGTGTTCGAGAACACCGACGGCACCTTCACCGCGCAGATCCACCAGGCGCCGATCAACAAGCAGGCCGCGGACGGGACGTGGGTGGCCGATCCGGCCACGCCTGCGTTGCCCGCCCTGTCCGGCCCGGCCGCATCAGCCAAGGCCGCATCAGCCAAGGCCGCCTCAGCCGATGCCGCGGCGGCTATCACCAACCCGATCGGGCAGCGGACGACCTCCGGCAGCACCTACGTCAAGTCCGGAGTCACGCAGAACTTCAGCAGTGACAACGCGCTCTACGTCGGCTCGCAGGGCGGCTACAAATACAACTCGTTCCTCAAGTTCGACAGCTTCGCGTCGCAGTTCACGAACGCCTACGTGATCAGCGCCAAGCTCTACCTCGACACCGAGTACTCCGGACTGAACGCCGGCATCTGCGACTCGACCGCGGTCAGCATCGCCCCGGTGACCGGCTCGTGGAGCCCGACCACCCTCAAGACCTTCCCCGGCCCGGCCACCGGCGCGTCGATCGGCACCGCGAGCTGGTCTGGCGGCGTCAACTGCGCGAACGGCCGGGTGTGGGGAGCGGTGCCGCTCAACCCGCGGACGTTCACGAACTGGGCGCACGGCTGGGCCGCCAACAACGGCCTGGCCGTCACGGCGCCCTACACCGACGCGTCGTTCAAGGAGTTCAACCCGGACGACGCCTACCTGTCGATCGAGTACGCGGCCGACAACGCGGGCGCCTCCTATGCCGAGACCCTCTACGCGTCGCCCTGGAACAACAAGACCGGCTGGGCGAAGGTCACCGTGCAGAACGAGGGCTCGGCGACCTGGACGGCGACCAACGGCTACCGGCTCGGCTACGAGATCTACACCGTCTCCGGTACCACCCGAACCCTCTACTCGACCTCGAACTATCTCACGACGATGCCGGGCAACGTGGCGCCGAACAAATCGGTGACGGTTACCGCCACGCTGCCGGCGCTCACCCCGGGACCGACGTATCAGGTCTGCTGGGACATGGTCTTCGGCAGCCAATACTTCTCCGGCCTCGGAATTCCGCAGACCTGTTACGGCCTCGCGGTGGTGAACAATCCGCCGATCATGGATGCGTTGTATCCGTACAACAACTCGACGCAGTACACGCTGACGCCGAACATCTACGTGACCGCGCACGACGTCGACGCCTATCCCGGTACCGGGCTGACGTACACGTACAACCTCTATGCGGTGGGGTCCACGACGGTCCTGGCCACCTCCGGCGCGATCACCACACCGAGCTGGATCGTCCCGGCCGGAAAGCTCTCCTGGGGCAGCAGCTACTACTGGACCGCGCAGGTCAGCGACGGAAACAAGGCGACGCCGTGGTCGCAGCCGGCCTATTTCAGCGTGCCGTCGCCGGCGCAGCCCCTGATCACCAGCCACCTCGGCGCGGCCGCGGCGGACGCGACGCTCGACGGGGTCAACCCCGCTGCCGGCAACTACAGCACCTCGGCCGTGGACATCACGCTGCCCGGCCCGAGCCGAGGCCCGGTGGGGGAGTTGCGCCGGACCTACAACAGCGTGGATCCGCGCGGTGGCGGGTTCTTCGGCGCGGGATGGTCGTCGCTGCTGGACACCAGTCTGGTCGAGGACAACGACGGCTCGGGCAGCGTCGTGGTGGAGATGCCGGACGGGCACGAGGAACGTTTCGGCAAGAACGCCGACGGAACCTACAAGTCGCCGCCCGGTTCACGGGAGATCCTCACCGTCCAGGCCAGCTTCTTCGTGCTGATCGAGCCGAGCGGGTTGAACTACAAGTTCATGAACCCGTCGCCGGACCCGGTGAGTGGCCGCACCGTCCACCGGGTGTCGGAGGTCTACAACGGCGACAACCTTGGCGTCGGGATCGCCTACGCTCAATTTCCCATTGCGCAGCCGGACGGCTCGACGATAACCGAGCTGCTTCCCTCGGAAATGAACATGGACCCGTTCAACCGGGGGGCCGATCCTTACTTCACGCAGCTGAATCTGCAGTTCACCTGGGGCAGTGGCCGGGTAACCACCTCCACCGGCAAGACCATCGGCGTTCCGCACATCACTCAAGTAATTGAGATGCAGAACTACACCAACGCCGACCGGACGTGGGCCTACAACTACGACACGTCGAACGACCTCACGTCGGTGTGCCCGCCCGCCAACTCCGGCGCCTGCACCAGCTACGCGTACAACTCCGGCAGCGTGACCGGCTCGCACTTCTCGTCCATGGTCCTCGACTCCGGCCCGCAGGCCTATTGGCGGCTGAGTGACGCCGGCGGTGCGACGACGGCTGCGGATCAGGTCGCGGTCAACGTCGGCACCTACAACGCGACCCCCACGAACGTCACGTTCGGCCAGCCCGGTGCGGTAGCCGGATCGCCGGCGACGTCGGCCGCCTTCAACGGCACGAGCGCCAAGCTGGCCCTGCCGAACAACCTGGTGGCCGGCAGCAACATGACGGTCGGCATGTGGTTCAAGACCACCCAGGCCGGTGGGACCCTCTTCAGCTATCAGGGTGTGGCGCCCGGCACCGCGACCAGCGCCAGCTACGTGCCGGCGATCTACGTGGGCACCGACGGCAAGGTCCATGCGCAGTTCTGGAACGGCACGCTCAAGCCGATGGCGTCAGCCGCCGCGGTCAACGACGGCAAGTGGCATTTCGTGGTGCTCTCCGGCGCGGCCAGCACCCAGACCCTCTATGTGGACGGCGCCCAGGCCGCGACCCTGACCGGCAGCACCATCGCGGCGAGCGGCATGCCGTACGTGACCGTCGGCGCCGGCGAGATCGCCGGCAGCTGGCCGAACATTCCGTCGGGCAACGCGCTCGGCTGGTTCTCCGGGCAGATCCAGGACGCCTTCTTCCTCACCAAGCCGCTCGGTCTGCCCGCCGTGCAGCAGGAATACTCCGCGGCGACGGTGGCCGCCCGGGAGCTGGTCTCGAGCAAGCTGCCGTCGGGCAAGACCGTGGCGGCGCTCACCTACGACGCGCTCGCCGACCGGGTCACATCGGTGGCCAACGGCGACGGCGGCACGTACCAGTTCGGCGGCCCGGTCACGACCGGCTCGACCGACTACTACCGCGGCGCCGTTCTGAGCACCCGGCCGACCTACGGTTATCCGCTGAACGAGGACTCCGGCGCCATCGCGCGCAACCTCCTGGGCCAGAACCCGGCCACGGACGGGTCTACCGACGGCGTCTACAACGACGTCGTGCTCGGCACACCCGGCATCTTCGGCGACTCGGGTGACAGCGCGGGCACGTTCAACGGCACCTCGTCGTACCTGTCCATGCCGTCCGGGAGCGTCAACGACAGCACCGGCAGCGCCGCCGTCGGCCTGTGGTTCCGCACCACGACCGCCGGCGGCACGCTCTTCTCGTACCAATCCGGCCCGGTCGGCGGGACGCTGACCGGAAGCTACGTTCCCGCTCTCTACGTGGGCAACGACGGAAAGCTGCGCGGGCAGTTCTGGGACGGCACGCTCAAGCCGATGGTCTCCACAGCCGCGGTCAACGACGGCAACTGGCACATGGTCCTGATGACCGCCGGCGGCACCGCCCAGACCCTGTGGCTGGACGGCATCAGTCAGGCCACCCGCACCGGAGCAGCCATCAGCGGCCTCGCAAGCGCTATCGGGGCCACCACCGTCACCGTCGGCGCCGGCTACATCGGCGGCGCCTGGCCGGTGCCGCAGGCGGGCAACCCGCAGGGCTACTTCAACGGCCAGATCGCCGAGGCCGCCCTCTACGCGCTGAACCCGGACCAGTACACGACCGGCACCGCCACGTACCTGTACCGGGCCAAGGGCTCGTCGATGTCGCCGATGCCGACGACGACGGTGAGCGTCACCGATCCGGTCGGCGGCACCTCGACGATCAGCATGGACCCGGGCAACGGGATGCGGACGACCGCGACCACCAACTCGCTGGGCCAGGTCACCCGCTACACCTACGACACCCTCGGGAATCGGGTCGGCATCACCGACCCGGACGGGCACAGCCGGAGCGCGATCTTCGACAGCCACAGCAACGCCATCCAGCAAACCACCTGCCAGACCGCCAGCAGCTGCCAGTCCAGCTACTACTCCTACTACTGGCGCTCGGCCGACCTGTCCGACCCCAACAACGGCAAGATGCTCGACTCGGTCGACGCCCGGGCCGGAGCTGTCGGCACGGCGAATCCCGCGTACCGGACTACGTACGCCTACAACGCCACCGGTGAGCTCGTGTCGGTCACGACGCCACCGACCACCGAGAGCCCGAACGGCCACAAGACGACGTACACCTACACCACGTCGACCACCAAGAGCGTGGGAGGTAACTCCTCAGCGCCGGCCGGGCTGCTCCAATCCGTTCAAGACCCGCTCGGCCGGACGACGACGTATGAATACGAGTCCGGGGGAGAGCTCGGGAAGGTCACCGAACCATCCGGCCAGACCATCCGTTACGGGTACAGCCGGTACGCGCAGATCCGGGAAGTCACGACCACCTCGGATGCCTACCCCGATGGGAAAAGCACCTGGTACACCCATGACGGTCAGGGCCGGCTGACCGGCGAGCAGGACCCCACGACCACCGAAGCGGTGACCGGCCGCCAGCACACGGCCAACCACACCCTCACGTACGACGTCGACGGCAACCTGCTGACCGGATCCACCGCCGACCTCGGCCAGACGGTATTCGACTGGGCCGTCGACCCGGACTACCCCAACGCCATCGTGCAGAAGGAGACTCCGGTAGCAGGACAGTCGGGGCTGGACACGACCCGCACCAATACCTATGCATACAACGCCGGGAACCGGATTGCCTCGGTTGCCGATCCGCAGGGGCGCAAGACCAGCTTCAGCTACAACGGCATGGGCTGGCGCACCGGTAGCACCTCGCCCGACGGCACGACCCTCGCCTACGGGTACTCGTCGGTCGGTGACCCGCTGACCACCACCCTCAAGGGCTGGACCGGCGACCCCACCGCGCCGACCACGCCGGCGGACCTCGTGCTCGAGTCCCGCGCCTACGACCCGGCGGGCCGGCTCGCGTCGGTGACCGACGCCATGGGCCGCACCACCGGCTACACCTACTTCGACGACAACCACCTGCAGTCGGTCACCAACGCGGTCGGCACCGACGACGCGGTCGCCACCACCTTCACCTACGACGTCGCCGGCAATCGGACCGGCGAGTGCGACGGCTGGACCGCGGCGACCGGTTGCTCCGTGCAGATCCAGTACACGATCGACGCCGCGAACCGGGTCACCAGGACCGTCCAGGACCCCAGCGGAGCGAATGTCGCCCTCGCCGAGACGTTCAACGCGAACGATGACGTGCTCTCCGCAGTCCAGACCGGCGGCGGCGTCACGCGGACCACGACGTTCGGCTATGACTCGGCCGGCCGGCTCACGTCCCAGGCAGTGAACAACGGCAGCGCCAACCTGACCACGACGATGATCTACGACCAGCGTGGCCTGGTCACTTCGGCGACCGACCCGCGCGGTTACCCCACCACGTACCGCTATGACGAGGCCGGCCGGCAGGTCGGCGTGACCAGCCCGCCGGCTTCCATCGAAAACGTCGGCGGCACCGCGGCCACGACCGCCGTCACCGCGCTCACCGGCATCAACACGTTCGGCGAAGTCGCGGAGACGAAATCGGCCGCCGGCACGATCCAGACCAACACCTACGACACCGCCGGCCAGCTGGCCGCGACGGCATGGCCGGCCTACACCCCGCCCGGTGCGACCGCCGCCGTCAACCCGAGAGTGGCGTACGCATACGACACGCTGGGCCGGCTGACGACCCTCACCGACCCGCTCGGCAATGCCCAGACGTATACCTACGACCAGCTCGGCAACCAGGTCGCCACCACCCTGCCGGACGGCCGCAGCACCCACACCGGCTATGACGCCGACGGGGAGGTCCTGTCCGTCACGGACGCCACCGGCGCCCGCACCGAGGCAACCTACAACGCGCTCGGCCTGGCGATCACGGCAACGCAGATCGTCCGTGGCGCCACTCCCGCGGCCGACACCGCGACCTTCTCGTACGACCCGGCCGGCAACGTGACGAAGGTGACCGACCCGCTCGGACACGCCTCCACCCGAACGTACGACCACCTCGGCCGGGCGATCAGCAGCACCGACGCGGTCGGCGACACGACGAGCTACGCCTACAACCTCGCCGGGCAGATCACCAAGCAGACCGCGGCCGACGGCACCGGCCGCGTCGCCACCTACGACCTTGCCGGCCGGCTGACCGGGCTCGCCGACCAGGACAGCACCGGCGCCACGCTGCGCACCGCCGGCTACACCTATGACGAGGCCGGAAACCCGACAAGCGTCACCGACCCTCTCAACAAGACGACCACGACCGTCTACGACGCCCTCGACCGCGTCACCAGCCAGACGCAGCCCGGTACCGGCGGGCAGAGCATCACCACCCGGTTCGGTTACAACGCCGACAGAAACAAGACCCGCTACACCGACCCCAACGGCAACGTCACCACCTACACCTACAACGTCCTCGGCCTGCCTGAATCCACCGTCGTACCGGCGGTCGCCGGGCAGACCGGGGCCGCCGACCGCACCACCTCGTTCGGGTACGACGCCGACGGACGCCTCACCACGACCACGAGGCCGGGCAACGTCACGGTGACCTCCGGCTACGACAAAGCCGGCCGGCTCACCGCCCAGTCCGGCGCCGGGGCCGACGCCGTCACCGCCGCCCGCTCCTTCACCTACGACGGCGCGGACCGGCTCCTCACCGCGACCAGCGGCGCCACCACCGACCGGTACACCTACGACGACCGCGGGCTGCTGCTGACCTCGAGCATGTCCGGCTGGAACTCGAGTTTCGGATACGACGCCGCGTCCCGGATGACCTCGCAGACCGACTCCACCGGAACGACCGGTTTCGGCTACGACGACGCCGGTCGGCAGACCAGCCAGAACGACCCGCTCACCGGGGCCACCGTCACGGTCGGCTACAACAAACTCGACCAGCCCAGCACCGTCAACTACGGCACCGACGGCGCTACCCGCGCCTACAGCTACGACAGCCTGCACCAGCTCACCTCGGACGTGCTGAAGAATCCGTCCGGTGCCACCGAGGCGTCGGTCGCGTACAGCTACGACCTCGCCGGGCACGTCACGTCCAAGAACACGACCGGTGTCACCGGGGCCGGCAGCAACAGCTACAGCTACGACGACGCCGGCCGGTTGTCGTCCTGGACCGCCGGCTCGGTCACCACCCCGTACACCTACGATCCGGACGGCAACCGGACCCGGGCCGGGCCCGCCACGTACACCTACAACGCCCGCTCGCAGCTCACCACCGCCACCAGTGGCTCGTCGACCACCAGCTACAGCTACACACCCCGGGGCACCACCGCGGCGATCACCGCCGGTACCACCACGAATATCGCCTCGGATGCCTTCGACCAGCAGCTCACCTACGGATCGACCGGCTACAGCTACGACGCCCTCGGCCGCCTCGCCAGCGCCGGCAGCCGTGTCCTGAGCTACGACGACCAGAGCAACAACGTCGTCTCCGACGGCAGCCAGACCTTCACCCGCACCGCCGACGGCACCCCGCTGTCCACCTCGATCGGTGGCGCCGCCGCATTCCTCAACGTCGATCGCCACGGCGACGTCACCGGCACCTTCACCGCCAGCGGCAGCAGCCTGACCGGCTCCACCAGCTACGACCCCTACGGCGCCGTCACCGCCACGACCGGCGCCCGCAGCGACCTCGGCTATCAGGGCGGCTGGACCGACGCCGGCACCGGCTTCGTCAGCACCGCCTCCCGCTGGTACAACCCCGGAAACGGCAACTTCACCAGCGCCGACACCCAGCAGAACACGCCCGACCCGGCCGTCAACGCCAACCCGTACGCCTACGGCAACGACGACCCGCTCGGCAACACCGACCCGACCGGCCACGACTCCTGCACCACCTACCTGGGCGAAGTCGCTCGACTCAAAGCGGCTCAATACACCAAGCCGGTCTGGGATTGGGGCCACCTCGTCCCCAACGGGGCGCCTGGCGGTGGCGGCGGAGTCGGTGGCGGAAGTGAAGCCGGCGGCGGAAGTGGAGGCACGAGCGGTGGCTACGGCTCCTCCCCCTACGCCGGCAACTCACGCTTGGACGCCTACGACAATCAGCGCGACCGCTTTCAGAACTCGACTTCGTCCAGGGGCGGCGGTTCCAGCGGAGGCAGCAGTTGGCTCACCTCATCGGCGTGGGGCTACGCCGCCGGCGGTGTCCTGCTGGTCGGCGCAGTAGTCACGGCACCGGTGTGGGGCACGGGTATGGCCGTCACCGCGGGCTTGATCACTATTGTCGCCGCGAGCGCGTACACTCTCGCGGCGTCCGACAGCACCAGATGCACCGCCACCAACGCCCCCACCAAGCCGAGAGACAAGGCAGCCAAGCGCACCAGAGGCCCGGCCGACCCGACTAGCGGCGCCAAGAACGCCAGCCAGGCCGACCCCGATCTGCCCGAGGGGGCCCGGGCGCCGCAGGAAAGCCCGGACAGCGACACAGCCCCCGATTCCCAGCACGTCTATTGGGAGGAGGACGGCTGCACCGTTGCCGGCCTCAAACGCGATGGCCAAGGACCTAAAGCCACGGCCTGGGACTGCAGCAGCAACTCCGGAGAACCGAGTGCACCAACGCAAGGGCTCAGCATGCCACCACGCGACGAGGTGGATCCCAGCGAGCCGTGGAACGTGCCGTCCGAGACCGATGAGGACCGCAGGAAGAAGCTGCAGGACGACATCGGAGACGCCCTGGGTGACGGTCTCGAGGACATGGGCGACATGAACGACTACGTCAGCTCCATCAAGGATGCCTCGACGGCCAGAAGTCAGGCATCCGTCCCCGTCAAACCGCCCGCGGTACCGAGTATCACTCAGGTGCCGAATGCGGCGGACGGCATCGATGCCGGAAGCGCCTATGCCCTGATGGGCACAATCCTGTGGGCCGCGATCAAGGCGGCACGAAAAACGAGGTGACCGGTCGGATAGCGTGGCTTCCAGATTTCGTGGACCGCGACCCGAGGAGGGAAAGCAGCGGATGGATTCACGCGAGGGAGGCACCGTGCCCCCGAATTCGGTGGAGGCGCGATGGATCCGCGCCGCCCTGACGAGCGACGGCCCGGAGCGCAGACGGATCGCTCGCGAGGAGCTGCCCGGTGGACCGCCGTTGCAGGTGATTCCCATCGCGTGTGCGGTGGCGGCCCGCCGGCTGTTCGGTCCGCAGTGGGATCGTCGGTTGATCACGACCTTCGCTCAGCGCGTGGTCGATCGAAGCCCGGCGGCCGCTGGGCTGTTGCCTCGGGACGTCGAGTCGGTCCTGCGCGGAATGACGGGGGAGACCGAGCTGCTCACCGGTGTGCCGGGTGAGGCGCTTGCCGAGATTACCCTTGCCTCGCTGCTCGGGCTGGCCGACGAACTGGCGCTGGATGACGAGGGAGTCGACGTCCTGCTGGTAGAGGCCGAGCGGGAGACGGCTGCGGTGGCCGCTGTCGCGGAGCCCCCGGATGCTGACAAGGCTGCGGTGCCTGACGGCGATCGGTGGCGGCGAACCTTTGAGCGCTATCTGAGCAGTGACGACTTCGTGCCGCGGGCCCACCCGGTGGCCCGCCCGCCTCGCCCGTTCCCGGCCGAGAAGGGGCGGTACACCGAACCGGCCTCGAAGGCTGGCCGTTATCTGCGCCACCTGCTGCGCGGCGAGTCCGGGACCGGGCTGCAGGCGAGTGAGGTCCCGCAGGTCGATCTGCTGCGGGTAGCCCGCCTGGCGTTCACGGTTGCGGTGCGGTCGTACTACCTTTACCCCGACCCGGACCTCGCCGAGACCATGGCGCTCGCCTGCGCCACGAAGGCGCACCATTGGCCGGAGCTCAACCTGATGAAGGCGGAATATCTGACACGCACCATTTTCGGCGAGAAGTTGCCACTCGACGGGATCACTAACCGGGATGTCTATCCGTCCTGTGTCTTCATGCTGAACACCATAATCGACGCATGGGACGGTGACGACGCCGCCGTTTGTTCCGTGCTCGCCGACGCTGAGGAGGGTGTGGCACTACGCGGCAACGCCCTCTCGCGCTGACGCTGCCGGCGAATTGGCGGCAACGGACCATAACTCAAACCGTTCCACTTTGACGGACCTCCATGAGGACGCGGGCGGATGAATAAATGGCACTCGATTCGATGACTCCGGAGGAGTTCCGTCAGCTTGCTACGCTTTTGGCGCGGTATGCCACCTCGGAACTAGATCAGTTCGAGCATTGGCGTGTTGAAACACCACATGGCGCCGTATTTATCGATATTTCCCGTGCGGCCCCTGCTGGTTATGAGGCCGCATACGATGTCCTGTGGCCGCTACCGGAACGGCTTGCCTCGCACGAACCCTGATCCAGCACTGTCACCGGCCGGCCAGGCCTCCGACTTCGGGCGGTAACCGTTGCCCGGCTTTCCTTCTCGGTCAGCGTGGGGTGCCGGCGGTCAGGCGGATCGTGAAGCCGTCGGCGTGCCGGTCGAGGGTCACGTGGTTGCAGGACTGGTGGGCGATCCACAGGCCCAGGCCGCCGTTCGCGCCGTCGCCGGTCGGCATCAGGCCGGTGAACGGGTCTTTCGGGCCGGCGCCGGCGTCGGTGACCGACACGACGATGCGGTCGGGGCCGGTCCAGAGCCGCATGCGGACCGGGCCCCGGCCGTGCTTGTGGGCGTTGGCCACCGCCTCGCTGACCGCCACGATGAAGTCGTCGACCTCGTCGGGCGGCAGGTGGCCGCGGTCGGCGTCGCGCACGGCCCGGCGGGCGTCGGACAGGGCCGGATCGACGAGGTCGGCCAGCGGCGCGGTGTGCTCGAGCGGGTCGAGGGCCGGGTGCCGGGGCTCGCTCAGGAACAGGATCGGGTCGGCGAAGGTGTCGCTGGGGTCATGCCGGTCGCCGGGCTGGGCGGTGCGCGGGTGGGTGCGCAGCACGTCGGCCATCGCAGCGGTAGGGGTGGTGCGGGTGTCGTAGGCGCACATGCTCCACAGCGGGAAGTCGTCGTAGGCATGGTTGATGGCCGACTCGTAGCGGGCCCACCAGTCCCAGGTCACGCCGAGCGTGACCGGCGTCAGCTCGCCGAGGATCCGGATCTGGGCCGCGCCGCCGGCGACGTGGCCGGCCAGCATTTTCCGGTACGACCGGATGGTCGCGGCCGGGCGGGAGTAGACCGCGCCTTCGGAGATGTAGGTGACGTCGAGGTCGGGCAGCGCGGCCCGGATCACATCTTCGTGGTGCTCGGCCAGCGCCACCACCGTGGGTTCGCCGGCCGCGACGCCGCCGGTCAGGAACGGAACCGCCTTGGCGAGGAGGTCTTCGTCGGAATCGAAGCAGAGCGCCTCGTGGAAGTAACCGTGGAGCCCGGCGGCGGCGCCGCTCCTCATCGGGTGATCTCCACGCGGACGCCGGGCAGGTCGAGCAGGGCGGCGATACGGGCCGCGACGCCCAGGCGGGTGCGCAGGACGGCGGTCATCCGCTTCGTCTCGGCGAACCGCTGCAGGGTTTGCAGGGATCGGTGGTCGATGAAGTGCAGATCGTCGGCGTCGACGAGCACCTCGCCGCCGACCGGTTCCAGGTCGGTGCGGTGCAGGGCCGCGGTGAACAGGTCTTCTGCTGCCATGTCCAGCTCGCCGGAGAGCACCGCCGAGGCGCGGGTCGGGCCGGCGTGCAACTGGAACGTGACGCCGGCCGCATGGCTCGTCTCGTGCAGGCACGCCAGCTCGGCGACCACCTCGTCGCCCAGCTCGACCCGGTCGTAGGCGCACACGGCGCTCATCGGCGCGATCTTCATGTATCGGCCGATGGAGTATTCGTAGCGGGCGAACGCGTCGCGCTGCTCGCCGGTGCGCACCATCGCGGTGACGTCGGCCGCCACCCGGAAGCCGGTGAAGCCCTCGGCCAGGGCCTGCTCGGTCACCGCGGTGTAGGTTGCCATCTGCTCGGCCGGGTCGATCGCGTCGGTGCCGACGTAGGCGTCGGTGGTGGAGACGACCCGCGCGGCCGTGCCGACACCCCGTAGCCACTCGGCGGTCGCGCCGGCGGAGCGGCCGGTGACATACCAGACCCGCTCCCCGGCGGCGAGGCCCGCGTGCAGGAATTCGCCGGCATATCGGTCGAAGGGGGAGTAATCGTCATAAGACCAACATGCGTGCCCGAAATCGGGCGCGAGATTGGTCGTCATGTGGCAACAGTAAACCCCGCCCGATCAGGTCGTCACGTTCAACCAGCCGCCGTCGACGTAATAGGTGGAGCCCACGGTGTAGGACGCGCGCTCCGAGCAGAGGAAGACGAACAGGTCGGCAATCTCCTCCGGGGTGCCGAACCGGCCGATCGGCGCGTTATCCGTGGCGATCTTCTCCAGGTACTGCTCCCAGGTCTGCTCGGTGCCCTCGGTGAGCAGCTTCGCGGTCTTGACCCAGTCGCCGGTCAGCACCAGGCCGGGGTTCACCGCGTTCACCCGGATGTTGTCGCCGATCAACTCGTTGGCCAGGCACTTCGAGAACATGACCAGAGCCGCCTTGGTCACGTTGTAGATCGGCTCGTAGCCCAGCGGCTGGGTCGCGCAGATCGACGCGTTCTGCAGGATCACCCCGCCGCCGCGCGTGCGCATGCCGGGCACCAGCGCGCGGGCCAGCCGGACCGCGGCCATCACGTGCAGGTCCCAGTACCACTGCCAGCGGTCGTCCGCCGCCGTCATGATCTTCTCTTCGCTGCCGGTGCCGGCGTTGTTGATCAGGATGTCGGCGCCGCCGAACTCCTCCTCCACGGCCGCGGCCACCCGGGCCGCGTCGGCCGGGACGGTCAGATCGGCCGGGACGGCCAGGACGCGTACGCCCGGAAAAGCAAGCGACCGCAAGCGCTCCTCGTCGCGTGCCACCAGAGCCAGGTTGACGCCCTCGGCCGCCAGGCCGTGGGCGATCGCCTGACCGATGCCGGCGCTTCCGCCGGTGATTACCGCGACCTTGCCGGTGAGACGCAGATCCATCAGCTTCTCCGTTCCGCGGGTGGGAAAGGGGGTATGACGACAACGGTTACATGATGGGCGGGAGGCTCGCGGTGTTCGGGAAAAAGCAGACAGTTGCCGATCAGTTGGTCGAGGTGCTGGTGCAGTCGGGGGTGCGCCGGATCTACGGGATCGTGGGGGACAGCCTCAACTCGCTGAGCGACGCCATCCGCCGCAACGACGAGATCGAATGGGTGCACGTGCACAACGAGGAGGCGGCGGCCTTCGCGGCGTCGGCGGAGGCGCAGCTCACCGGCAAGCTCGCGGTCTGCGCCGGCAGTTGTGGCCCCGGCAACACCCACCTCATCCAGGGTGTCTTCGACGCGCACCGGTCCGGCGCGCCGGTGCTGGCGATCGCCTCGCACATCGTCTCGACCGAGATCGGCACCGGTTTCTTCCAGGAGACCGACCCGAAGCGGCTCTTCGAGCAGGCCAGCCACTGGACCGAGATGCTGTCGACGCCGGAGCAGATGCCGCGGATGGCGCGAGTGGGCATCCAGGCCGCGGTCGGCAAGCTGGGCGCGGCGGTGCTGGTCGTGCCGGGTGACGTGCTGGAGGCGGACGCCGCCAACGAGACCGGGACCGGCTATCCGATGGCCGGCCGGGTGCTCGGCGCGCCGCCGGCCGACGTGATCGACGCCCTCGCTGAGCGGATCAACGCGGCTTCCAGCGTGGCCATTTTCGGCGGGATCGGATGCGCGGGCGCCCGCGAGGAGGTGCTGGCCCTGGCGGAGAGGGTCAACGCGCCGGTCGGGCACAGCCTGCGGGGCAAGGAGTCGCTGCAGTACGACAACCCGTACGACGTGGGCATGTCGGGTTTGCTGGGTTATGGCTCGTGTTACGAGGCGTGCCACGAGGCCGACCTGCTCCTGCTGCTCGGCACCGACTTCCCCTACCGGCAGTTTCTGCCGCAGAAGAACACCGTGCAGATCGACATCGACCCGTCCCGCCTGGGCCGGCGCACCGCCCTCGAGATGGGCGTGGCCGGCGACGTCGGCGCGACGATCCGGGCGCTGCTGCCGAAACTCGAGCCGAAGAAGCGCGACTTCCTCGACAAGATGCTGCACAAGCACTCGAAAGAGCTGGACCGGGTGGTCGACGCCTACACCCACGACGTGGAGAACATGACGCCGATCCACCCCGAGTACGTCGCCCGGGTGCTCGACGAGGAGGCCGCCGCCGACGCGATCTTCACCGCCGACACCGGCATGTGCTGCTCATGGATCGCGCGTTACATCAGCCCGAACGGCCGCCGCCGGCTGCTCGGCTCGTGGGTGCACGGCACGATGGCGAACGCCCTGCCGCAGGCTCTCGGCGCGCAGATGCTCGACCGCGACCGGCAGGTGGTGTCGATGTCGGGCGACGGCGGGCTGGCCATGCTGCTCGGCGAGCTGCTCACCGCCCGCACCCACGGGCTGCCGGTCAAGGTGGTCGTCTTCAACAACTCGAGCCTCGGCATGGTGCGCCTGGAGATGCTGGTGGCCGGCGACCCGCCCTTCGAGACCGACCACGACAGCGTCGACTTCGCGGCGATCGCCCGCGCGATGGGCTTCCACGCCGTGCGCGTGGAGAAGCCCACCGAGCTGCGCAGCGCGTTGCGCGGGGTGCTGGACCACGACGGGCCGGCCCTGCTCGACGTCGTCACCGACCCGGACGCGCTGGAGCTGCCGCCGCACATCACCAAGGAGGAGGCCGGCGGTTTCGCCCTGGCGATGGGCCGGACCGTCCTCTCCGGCGGGGTGGGTCAGATGGCGCATCTCGCCAAGGCCAATCTGCGCAACATCTAGCGCTGCCGCAGCTCGGCGCCCACGTCGTGCAGGTGCCGTAAGGCTTGGGCGTACGAGTCGGTCAGTGACGTGATCTCGTAGGGCACGCCGATCTCCGCGCAGTGACCCTGGACGATCGGCTGTGCCCGGCGCAGGTTCGGTGTCGGCATGGCCGGGAACAGGTGGTGCTCGATCTGGTAGTTGAGGCCGCCCAGCGCCGTGTCGACCAGCCAGCCGCCGCGGACGTTGCGCGAGGTCAGCACCTGCTTGCGGAAGAAGTCCTCGGTGCCGTCCGGGTGCGGCATGCCCTTGTGGTTGGGCGCGAACGTCATGCCCAGGTAGACCCCGAACACCGCGTGGTGCACCGCGAAGAACGCGAGCGCCTGCAGCGGGGACAGCACCAGCAGCAGCGCCGACACATAGAGGAGCAGGTGAGCCGCCAGCAGCACGCTCTCGACGCCGCGCTTCTTCACCGTGCCGGTGCGCAGCGCCTTGATGCTGTCCCGGCGCAGCGAGATGCCGAGCAGGGTGAGCAGCGGAAAGAAGAAGTACGCCTGGTAGCGGATGAGGAACCCTTTGCCGCGCGCGGCCTCCCGGCTCCACACCAGCACGCCCGGCCCGACATCCGGGTCGAGGTCGTCGTGGTTCGGGTTGGCGTGGTGCTTGGTGTGCTTGTCCATCCAGTAGCCGTAGGACATGCCGATCGCCAGGTTGCCGGCGATCAGGCCGGCCCGGCGGCTCGGCGCGTTGGTGCGGAACACCTGCCGGTGGGCCAGGTCGTGAGCCACCAGCGCGAGCTGGGCGAACACCACCCCCAGGAACACGGCCACGGCCAGGGTCCACCAGGACGCGCCGATCAGGAAAAATGCCGCCCAGCCGGCGGTCAGGGCGGTGGCCACCGCACCGAGGCGCACGGCGTAATAGGCCGGCCGCCGGTCCAGCAGCCCGGCCGCGTTGATGCGGCGGGCCAGCTCCGCGAAGTCGGTGCGCGGCCGTTCGGTTGTGGTCGTCATGCCGGTAAAGCAAACCCGTTGCGCGCCCCGAAGTCAGGAGTGCCAGTGCTACTTCATTGGTAGTGCTAGCACTACTGAGTTTCGGCCGCCGAGCCGCCAGGATGGAACCATGGAATCGAGAGACTGGATTCGCGACGGGTTGCGGGCGGTGGCCGGTGGAGTGCTCTCGATCCCCCTCGCGATCGCCAACCTCGCGTTGCTCGTCCTCTTCCTCGTCGCGCTCGTGATGACCCCGGTTCTGGGCCTCGGCCTGGTCCAGTTGCCCCTGGTCACCAACCTGCTCCGGCTGCGAGCCGACGCCACCCGGCGCATCGCCGCGTGGCACGGCGTGCCGATCGAGCGCCCCTACCGGCCCCGCCCGGCAACGGCGGGCCCGATCGGCTGGGGCGCCTACCGGTGGATCGTCACCGACCCGGCCACCTGGCGTGATCTGGCCTGGCTGCTGCCCGGCGCGATCGTCGGCCTCGTTCTCGGCATCGCGTCGCTGGCCATCCCGATCTACGGGGTGGAGGGCATCACGCTCCTGCCACTGTGGATCTGGCTGGGCACCGGGTCATTTGGCTACGGCGTGATCTGGCCGTTCGAGACGGTCAGCCAGGGCATGCTCTCGCTGCCGCAGGGCGCGCTGTTCCTGGCGATCGGCCTGGCCGTGGCGCCCTATCTGCGGCGTTACGACGCGCTGTTCGCCCGGCTGCTGCTCGCGCCGACCAGCAACGCCCGGCTGCGGGCCCGGGTCGCCCACCTCTCCTACAGCCGGGCCGACACGGTCGACGCCCAGGCCGCCGAGCTGCGCCGCATCGAGCGCGACCTGCACGACGGCGCCCAGGCCCGGCTGGTCGCGCTGGGCATGACCATCGGGCTGGCCGAGGAGCTCGTCGGCCACGACCCGGAAGCCGCTCGCCGGCTGCTCGCCGAGGCCCGGGAAAACAGCACCACCGCCCTGGTCGAGCTGCGCCACCTGGTGCGCGGCATCCACCCGCCGGTGCTGGCCGAGCGCGGTCTCGACGGCGCGGTCCGGGCGCTCGCGCTCACGATGCGGCTGCCGACCAGCGTCGATTCCGACGTGACCGGGCGGCTCGACACCCCGGTCGAGTCGGCGGCCTATTTCGCGGTCGCCGAGGCGCTGACCAACGCGACCGTGCACAGCGGGGCCAACGTCGCCTACGTGAGCATGCACCGCGACGACGGCACCCTGCGTCTCGAGGTGGGCGACGACGGCCACGGCGGCGCCGACCCCGGCCGCGGCACCGGGCTGGCCGGCATCACCCGCCGGCTCGGCGCGTTCGATGGCACGATGACGCTGTCCAGCCCGCCCGGCGGGCCGACCATCGTGACCATGGAGCTGCCGTGCACGTTGTCATCGCCGAGGACCACGCTCTCCTCCGGGACGGGCTGACCCGCCTGCTGGAGGCGTTCAAGTTCGAGGTCGTCGCGACCGTCGACAACGGGCCCGCGCTGCTGCCGGCGTTGCTCGACCACAAGCCGGACGTCGCGGTCGTCGACGTCCGGCTCCCGCCGACCTACACCGACGAGGGCCTGCAGGCGGCGATCGCGGCCCGCACCGCCGTGCCCGGCCTGCCGATCCTGGTGCTGTCGCAGCACGTCGAGCCGCTGTACGCGCGTGAGCTGCTCGGCGACCGTAACGGCGGCGTCGGCTACCTGTTGAAGGACCGGGTCTCCGACGTCGCCCAGTTCATCGACGCGGTGCGGCAGGTCGCGGACGGCGGCACGGTGATGGACCCGGAGGTCGTGGCCCAGCTCCTCGAACGCAGCCGCCCGCTCGACGTGCTCACCGCACGCGAGCGGGAGGTGCTCGGCGAGATGGCGGCTGGGCGCTCGAACGCGGCGATCGCGGCCCGGCTGTTCGTGACGGAGAAAGCCGTCAGCAAACACATCAACAACATCTTCACCAAGCTCGGCCTGCCGCCGTCCGACGACGACAACCGCCGCGTGCTGGCGGTCCTGGCCTATCTCAATGCTTAGGCTCCAAAGCGAGGAAGCGGGAGTTCGTCACGGCCATCTCGCGGATCTCCTCGGCGGTGAAGCCGGCTTCCAGCAGGCGATCCGCGAACAGCGCCAGCCCGTCCTCGACCGGCGGGTTGAACGGCTGCCCGAGGTCGCTGGAGAGCACCGAGTGCGAAGGCCCGACCGCCCGGATGTTGGCGAACAGGTCCTCCCAGGAGACCTTGCCGGTGTAGGGCGTCGTGAAGCACCGCTCCAGCAGCGCCCCCTCGGCCGCCAGCTCCTGCTGCTGCGGCACGGTGAGGCGTTGTGAGGTGAATTCCGGGTGGGTGACGACCACCCGGCGTACCCCCTCCTGCTTGGCCGCCTTGACCACCGCGAGGATCTCCGGAGCCGAAAGGTGGCCGGTGGCCAGCACCATGTCGTGCCGGGCGATCACCCGCAGCACCTTGCGCACCTGCTCGAGGACCTCGCCGTCGGGGGAGATGACCTCGACCACGTCCGGCACGATGCCCTGCGCGTGCAGGTCGGCCTGGAGCGCGCCCCACATGGCCGGCTTGCTGCCGGGCAGGTCGGCGGCGGTGCTGCCGCGCTGGTTGCGCGAGTCGACGGTGGGCATCCAGACGATCCGGCCACCGAGCCGGCCGGCGATCTCCACGGCCGCGGGGTTCATCCCGCCCATCGAACCGTTCAGCGTGATCGCGCCGAGCACGTCGACCCCGGGCACGGCCGTGCGCACGACCGTCGCCCGCTCCGCGGTGGTGACGTAGTGCGACTTCAGCACGAACCCGGCCAGCCCGACCTCAAGAAAGCGGGCGGCCAGGGACAGGTCGTCGATCCGTCGCTCCATCACATCGGGGGCGATGTGCACGTGGGTGTCGTAACCCCCGGCGACGATCTCGCGGGCGGCTTCGGACGGGACAGGGTGCTCGCTCATGACTCTCCAGTAGGACGTCGGCGGGCGACGTGGGACAACGCCGCCTCCACATGACTCAGGTGATGCCGCATCGCCGCCTCGGCGGCGTCCGGGTCGCGGCCGGCGATGGCCTGCACGATCGCGGTGTGCTCGGCCAGTGAGTGCGCGGACCGGCCGGGCACGAGGATCGTCCGGAACTGGAACCGCACCATCTGCGCGCGCAGGCCGGCGATCAGCCGGGCCGCGGTCTCGTGCCGGGCCGCCGAGATGATCGCGGCGTGCAGCGACGCGTTCCCTTCCGAGTAGCCGAGCAGGTCGCCGTCGGCGATCTTGTCGGCCATCCCGGCCAGGATCCGGCGAATCGCGGTGATCTCCCGGGCGGTGGCGTGCACGGCGGCCTGCCGCGCGGTCAGGGCTTCGAGCACCGCCCGCGTCTGCAGGATCTCCACCGCCTCGGCGTCGGTGACGACCCGGACCCGGGCGCCCCGGTGCGGGGTCAGCACGACCACGCCGTCCTGCCCGAGGCGGACCAGCGCAACGCGCACGATCGCCCGGGTGACCTGTAATCGCTCGGCCAGATCGGTCTCGACGAGGCGTTCGTTCGGCATCAGTTCGCCGGTGAAGATCAGGGACCGCAGCCGCTCGTAGGTGTCGTCGACGGCAGGCGACGTCACGGAAGATGATCTCCCTCGGGGCTGGGCATCGAATTGCAAACAATCTTGTGCACAGCATCACAAGCGGCCCGATCACTGTCAACCGTCGCGTGACCTGCGTCGATGTCCATTTCGGAAGGCAGTGGCCAGTATATGGCGGTCGTTTTACCCGAAAAGAGCGCCATGACAGGTGATCAACCCTGCTCTACGATCGCGCTCGGACGTCGACCCGGACGGACGAACGTCACTTGACGCACCGTCCATGCAGGTCAGACGAACAGTCATCGCCGCCGATCGGACCGGCGGATTCTCAGGAGGCTTTCAGGATGTTCAGACGCTCTCGCGTGGTGGCGGCTACGCTGCTTGCCGCGGTGCTCGTGACGGCCAGTGCTTGCTCCAAAGACGACAGCAACAGCGGTGGCAGCACCGTTTCCGGGTCGGGCGGCGACCTCAAGAAGGTCACCTACGTGACGGCGTTCGGCGCCGTGGGCCGTGACTCCTTCGTATGGGTGGCGAAGGAGAAGGGCTTCTTCAAGGACGCCGGCATCGACGTCGACATCCAGAAGGGCGCCGGCAACGTCCAGAACCTCACGCTGATCAAGTCGGGCGGGGCGCAGTTCGCCGCCCTCGACTTCACCGGTGCCGAGATCCAGGCCGGCCTCGGCAAGTTCACCAACTGGCGGGCGGTCGCCGCGATCCACCAGCAGACGCTGGTGTCCATCATGACCACCGCGGACACCAAGATCACCAAGCCGACCGACCTGACCGGCAAGACCATCGCCACCGCCAAGGGCTCGGTGAGCGAGCTGCTGTTCCCGGCGTACGCGAAGCAGGCCGGCTTCGACGCCAAGACGGTGACGATCCAGGGCGCCCAGACCACCGCGCTCAACGGCCTGATGGCGCAGCGCAAGGTGGACGCGCTGTCGACCTTCCTGCTCAGCAAGAAGGCCCTGGAGACCGCCTCCAAGAAGGAGGTCACCGTCCTGCCGTACAGCGAGTACCTGTCCGACCTGTTCGGCAACGCGATCATCGCCCGCGAGGAGACGATCGCCAGCGACAAGGACCTGGTGAAGAAGTTCACCGACGCCGCCATGAAGGGCCTGCAGTACACCCTCGACCACCCGGACGAGGCCGCGGCCATCCTGAACAAGGCCGAGCCGACCGCCGCGGTGCCGGCTGCCATCGGTGAGATCAACGCGATGAAGCCGTACGTCTCGCCGCCGAACGGCGCGCCGCTCGGCCACCTCGACCAGGAGCGGGTGGCTCGCAGCATCGCGGTCCTGCAGGGCAACGGCCTGATGCCGGCCGGTCTCACGCCGGACAAGATCGTCGACTTCAGCTTCATCCCGGCCAGCTGATCCACTGCGCGGGGCGGGTAAGATCCCGCCCCGCGCACGCTCTACACAGGAGCCCCGAACATGACGGACCTCGAGGCCGGCTCGCGGACATCGCGAGTGTGGGCCAACGCGATACTTCCGATCCTCGGCGTCGTCATCACGATCGCGGTGTGGTGGGGGATCACGGCGGCGTTCCACATCGACTCGTTCTACGTGCCGTCGCCCGTCGACGTGGTCGACTCGTTCATGCGTACGCCGCAATTTCTTCTGCAGGAAACCTGGACCACCCTGCAGCGTGTGCTGATCGGCTTCGTGATCGCCGTGGCCGGAGGCCTCGCGATCGCGGTCACCCTGGCCACGTCGCGCATCATCGAACGGATGGCGCTGCCGGTCCTCGCCGCGGTCAACGCGGTGCCGAAAGTGGCGCTCGCGCCGCTGCTGCTGGTCTGGATGGGCTTCGGCGACAGCCCGAAGATCGTCATGGTGGTGCTGGTCAGCTTCTTCCCGGTGATCGTCTCGACCATGGCCGGGCTCACCTCCACCCCCGCCGACCTGCTCGAACTGGCCCGCTCGCTGAAGGCGTCGTGGTGGCAGACGTTCGTCAAGGTGCGGCTCACCTGGGCGCTGCCGCAGGTCTTCGTCGGCCTCAAGGTCGCGACCCCGCTGGCCATCATCGGCGCGGTGATCGGCGAGGTGGTCAACCCCGACCACGGCCTCGGCTCGGTGATCGCCGGCTCGGGCGCCTCCAACGACACCCCACTCGCGTTCGCCGCCCTGGTCCTGCTCGCGATCATGGGCGTCGTCCTGTTCTACCTGGTAGCCGGGGTCGAGCGCCTGCTCATCCCGTGGGCCCGGGCCATCTCCTCCTGACGAATGAGGACTCAGATGATCACCATCGACGGCGTATCGCAGACGTTCAAGGGTCGCTCCGGCCCGGTCGAGGCGATCCGGGACATCAACCTGAGCGTCGGCGAGGGCGAGTTCCTCACCGTGATCGGCCGTTCCGGCTGCGGCAAGTCGACCCTGCTGCGCATGGTCGCCGGCCTGCTCAAGCCCACGAGGGGCGAGGTTCGGGTGGCCGGCGAGCTGGTCCGCGAGCCCCGCCGCGACGTGGCGATGGTCTTCCAGAAGCCGGCCCTGCTGCCGTGGCGCTCGGTCGAGGACAATCTGCTGCTGCCGGTGGAGATCTTCGGCTGGCGCAAGGCCGACTACCGGGCTCAGGCCGGCCGCCTCCTGGAGATGACCGGCCTGACCGCCTTCCGCAAACGGCTCCCGCACGAGCTCTCCGGCGGCATGCAGCAGCGGGTCTCGCTCTGTCGCGCGCTGATCCAGAGCCCCAAGGTCATGCTGATGGACGAGCCGTTCTCGGCGCTGGACGCGCTGACCCGCGAGGAGTTGGCGGTCGAACTCCAGCGCATCCACATGGAGCTGGGCACCACGATCATCTTCGTGACCCACTCGATCCAGGAAGCGGTCCTGCTCGCCGACCGGGTCGCGGTCCTGAGCTCCCGGCCCGGCCAACTGCGCCGCCTGGTCGAGATCCCGATCCCGCGCCCCCGCTCTTTCGGCCACAACGCCCACCTCGACCAGGTCGCGAGCGTCTCCGCCGAACTGCATTCCCTCCTGCTGAACGACACCCACCTACCAACCCATTAGGGATACGGCGTCGGGGCCCCCAACCGCACGCAGCGCGAACCCCGCCTCCGGCGGCTGCCGCCGCGACCCGAGCGCCGGGTCACGGCACGCAGCGCGCCTTTCGCGTGAGGCGGTTGCCCCCATCTCGCCTCGATCTTGGAGATTTGGTGTTCGGGCTCCGCCCCAACTCGCCAAGATCGGCCCGTGTCGCGGGGGTCAGTGCCAGCGGAGCGTTGCTACCCGTCCCTGTTCGCCGGAGGCCCAGCAGGCGCCGTCCGCGGCGCACAGAACTGCGTCGAAGCTGCCGGTGTCGAAACGCTTCCAGGTTTTGCCGCTGTCCAGCGTCAGGTCGCTTCCCGTGGGGCCTACCGCCAGTGCGGCCGGGCCGTGGCCGATCCAGGTCGCGCCGGAGCGGTATTCGCCGGGGACCGTGCGGGCCACCGTCCAGGTGTGGCCACGCAGGTAAGCGGCGCCGGACGGCGCCGCGGTCGGGGCCGCGTAGTCGCCGCCGACCGCCAGGCCGTGGGTGCGGTCGCGGAAGGCCAGGCTGTAGATGCCGGCGCTCGGGCCGCTCGGGATCGGGGTCGCGGTCACCGACCAGGTGCGGCCGCCATCGGCCGACGAGAAGACGCGGGACGAGGCGCCGCCGCCGGTCGCGAACCACGCCTGGCCGGCCGCCGACACCAGGCAGGTGCCGCTGGCGGCGAAGGCGAACTCGCCGTCCAGTGCGGCCGGCATGCCGGCCGGGGAGCGCACCGCCCACGTCCGGCCGCCGTCGCTGGTGGCGAGGATGCGGAACTTGCCGTCGACCGGGTCGGACAGCGCCAGTCCGTGCCGGCGGTCGAGGAAGGTCACGCAGTCGTAGAACGCGTTCGGGTCGTCGTTGCGGAACGTCTCGGACCAGGAGCGGCCGCCGTCCGCGGTGGCGTACAGCCGGGAGTCCGGGCCGTTTCCGATGGTCAGCGCGACGGCGCTGCGTGCGTCGAACGCCTCGATGTCGCGGAACTGCAGGGCGGCCGCGTCGGCCGGGCCGACCGACTGCCAGGCGCGCCCGCCGTCGGTCGTGCGCAGGATCGTGCCCTCGGTGCCGGCCACCCACGCCACCCGGTCGCTGACCGGCGCCAGCCCGCGGAACCGCACGGTGGTCTGGGTATCGGTCAGCTGCCACCGCGGCTGCTCGTGCGTGAAGCCGGCGACCGAACCGAGCACCGCCAGCGCGACAACCCCCATCGACAACTTTCGCTGCAACGTCATGAACGCAAGCTACCGCTAATGATCGAGAAGGGCACGCAGCCGGATGGTGTCGCCGACGGTCCAGCCGACCGGCGGGGCCACCGCGGCCCAGCCGTCGACGGCGCTCGACTTGTAGACATGGCCGTGCCCGATCGGCACCTTGTTGGCGAAGATCAGGTCCACCGTCGTCTGCCAGAACGTGACGACCGGGTACCAGTGCATGTCGGGCGTCACGTCCGGGCCGCGTTCGCCGCGCAGCCAGCCGGGCCGGTGCCAGAGCAGGCTCGGATTCCACCAGACCACCGGGTCGGACGAGTTCTGCATGTAGACGACCTTGGGCCGATTGTCGGCCAGATCGCGGAGCTCGTCGGCGCGGGACGCGAACGCCACCGGCAGCGCCGCGTAGGCCGGGTCCCACACCGTGCTGCCCGGGTCGCGATCGTCGGTGAGCCGCCGGTGGATCGGGTTGGCGAAGGTCGGCCCCTCGAGCAGGATCCCGTCGGCGCCCTCGACCATCTCCTCCGCGCTGCCGAACGTCTTCTCCGTCCCGTACGTCCCCAGGCTCTCGCCGAAGATCAGCAGCTTGGGCCGGGCGGTGACCGGCATCGCGGCCCACCGGTCGTGCACGGCGGTGATCAGCGCGGCCGCGGCCTCGATCACCTTGGACCGGTCGACCGCGAACGAGATCGAGCTGGGCAGGTACGAATACTGCATCGAGATGAGCGCGGTGTCTCCGCCGTACATGTATTCGAGTGAGCTGGTCACGTCGTTGTCCACCCACCCGGTGCCGGTGGGGGTGAAGACCGCGACGACCGCCCGGTCGAACGCGCCGGTGCGGTCCATCTCGCGCACCAGCAGCGCGGCTCGGTCGCGGACGTCCTCGGCCGAGGCGAGCCCGGCGTAGAGCCGGATCGGCTCGCGCGCCGTCCGCCCGCCGAACGCGGTGAGGTCGGCGACGCCGGGCGCGTTGGCGACGAAGTTGCGCCCCTGCCGGCCGAGCGAGTCCCAGCTGACCAGCGACCCGGGCCCGCCGGAGCGCAGGGACGTGCCGGGCTGCACGACGCCCCGCCCGGTGCCGCTGTCGGTGAGCGCGGCCGACCGGTCGGCGGTGGTGTAGAGGTTGCCGACCAGCAGGCCGTCGAACGCCCCATAACCGACCATGGTGACGACCAGGAAGCCCGCGCAGTAGGCGGCGTATTCGGGCACGAGCCGGCCGAGGAGGCGGGCGACGCCGTGTGCGGCGAGCCGCAGCAGCCGGGCGATCAGCAGCAGCACCCCGAACGTGAGCAGGCTGATCCCGACGGTGCGCAGGGCGTCGTACTCCTGCTGGGGTTGCATGCCCAGGCGCACGCGCAGCTCGCGCTGCCACCGGGTGCCGAGCCAGAGGAACACCACGATGAGCAGCGGGAGCAGGGCGAAGAGCAGGTGCCAGGCGATCCGCTCGGCCCGGCGGGACGGCCACCAGCGCAGGCGGACCAGGGCGCCGACGGCGGTGCCGGCGGCATAGCCGATCGCTCCGGTCAGCCCGGCCACCACACCCTGCAGAAACCACGGGCGGGGGAGCAGTGACGGGGTGAAGGAGAGGCAGTAGAAGAGGGCGGACAGGCCGAAGCCGGTGACGCTCATGCCGCAGCGGACCATCCGGCGGGGGACGACGTTGTTCTCGGGGCTGCGCCGCGGCGCTGGTATCCAGCTTCGCCGCGGCGCGGATGTGCCCGGCGGCTCGGTCACCACCAGCCTGCGCATAGGCGCCCCCCTATCCGTCGTGCCTCCATCTTCATTCACCGAGGCCGGCGACGGTGGGGGCAAGAGCCGTGCGACCGACATTTCGCAGCATCTGGTTGAGATGGCGTTCCGTTGCCGCGAGATCACGGATTCGGTTGCGAAAAGGGTTCAGGTCGACGGCTGCCTGCCGATCACTCGCTGCGAGGAGGTGCTCACCATGCGGCTACGCAACTGGATCGGAGTCGTGATCTCGGTGCTCCTGCTGGCTGCGGCCGGCACGGTCGGCATCCTGGTGAACCGGTCCGCGCTGCGCGCGGCCGATGCGGTGCACCGGGCCGACTCGCAGGCGCTCGCGGTCAACAACGGTCTGCTGACCCGTCAGCTTCAACTGCTGTCGGCGAAAGAGCTGGCCTCGTTCCTCACCGACCACGTGCTGCACCTGGGTAAGGGCAGCGCGGCCGACAAGCAGGCGCTCGCGACGCTGGTTGCGAAGAGCACGACCTTCACTTACGGCGCGCTGATCACCGACCTGAGTGGCAACGTGCTGTCCGCGAGCCGCGCCACCGGCCTGCCGTCGGCCGCCGACGCGGCCTGGAAGCCGCTGAAGGCGTCGCTCGCGGCCGGCCAGCCCGGCTTCTCCTCGATCATGAACGTGAACGGCACCTACCTCGAGGCGGTGGCGGTGCCGATCACCGTCGGCGGGACCGCGGCGGGGCTGCTCATCGGCCTGAACCCGGTCGCCTCCACCTCGCTCCAGCAGTACCTGGAGACGCTGAAGGACGCCACCCACACCACCGTGGTGGTGGATCCGGCCGGCACGATCGCGGCCACCGACACCGCGGCGAACGTCGGCACGAAGGTGGACGGCGCGATCCAGGCGGCGCTCGCCGGCGCCCCAACCGGCGGCACGTTCGTGGAGTACACCAGCGGCGGCACCGCCATGGTCGCGATGGTGGTCGGGCAACTGCCGGGCGGTTACGCCTACGTCCGGACGCAGACCCGGGAGTCGTTCGACGGCGCGGTGCACGCCAAGAGCCAGACCCTGAACATGACGCTGCTCGCGATGCTGCTGATCGGCGTGGCCGCGGTGTCGATGCTCGGCTACCGCACGATGCTCCAGCGCCGCCGCTCCGACGAGCGCTTCCAGGCCCTGTTCCAGCACGCTCCCGACCTGGTGTCGGTGCTCGACGCGACCGGCAAGATCGCCTTCTCGAGCCCGAGCGCCGGCGCGATCCTCGGCTTCGAGACCGGCCTTCTCGTCGGCACCAGTGTCTTCGACATCGTGCATCCGGAGGACCGGCCGTTCATGGTCCAGCAGTTCGGGACCTTGATCGGGGAGAAGAACGGCGTGCTCCGGCTGCAGTGCCGGGTGCGGCCGGCCGACGGCGAGTACCGCTGGTTCGAGTTCACCGCCTCCAACCAGATGGACAACCCGGCCCTGGCCGGCGTGGTGATCAACGCCCGGGACGTCTCGGAGAACCGGGCGTTCCAGGAGCGGCTGGAGTTCGAGGCGCAGCACGACGCGCTGACCGGCCTGCCGAACCGCCGCCGCATGCAGGACGTGCTCGGCGCCTCGCTGCGCTACGACGCGGTCGCCGTGCTCTTCGTCGACCTGGACGGCTTCAAACCGGTCAACGACGCGCACGGCCACGAGGCCGGCGACGAACTGTTGCGCCAGGTGGCGACCCGGCTGAGCGCTTGTGTACGGGAGGACGACGTGCTCTCCCGGGTCGGCGGCGACGAGTTCGTCGTCCTGATGCCGGGCGTGTTCGACCCGGCCGCGGTCGAGGCGACCAGCGCCCGGATCCGCCAGGCGATCGAGGCGCCGTTCACGATCGACGGCAACGAGGTGCGGATCGGCGCGAGCGTCGGCGTGCACATGGCCCCGCTCTCCTGCGACCCGGACGAGGCCCTGCGCGCCGCCGACCACGCCATGTACACGATCAAGAAGTCCGGCGGCAGCCGCGCTCAGCGGGAGCCCGCCTTCGTGGTCAGCAACCACGGGAGGCACCGCGCCGAGCCGTGAGAAGGCACACTGGGAGTCTCACGGAAGGCGGTGCCCCCGGTGTCCCGGATCCTCTCTCGGCGTGACCTCGACTTTCTGCTGTACGAATGGCTCGGCGTCGAGGCGCTGACATCCCGGGAGCGCTTCGCCGAGCACTCGCGGGAGACGTTCGACGCGTTCCTCGACGTGTCCGCCCGGATCGCCGAGCGGGATTTCGCCCCGCACAACCGGCGCAACGACCTGGAGGAGCCGACCTTCGACGGCGAGCGGGTGACGATCATCCCCGAGGTCGCGGCGGCGCTGAAGGCGTTCAACTCCTCCGGCCTGCTGTCCGCGATCATGGACGCCGAGGTGGGCGGCCTGCAGTTGCCGCACGTGGTGGCCCGGGCCTGCTTCATGTGGTTCCAGGCGGCGAACGTGGCGACCTCGTCCTATCCGATGCTGTCGATCGGCAACGCGAGCCTGCTGCTGGCGCACGGCACCCCGGAACAGATCGAGACCTACGCGAAGCCGGTCCTCGAGGGCCGTTTCACCGGCACGATGTGCCTGTCCGAGCCGCAGGCCGGCTCGTCGCTGAGCGATGTGGCGACCCGTGCGGCGAAGCAGGACGACGGCAGCTACCGGGTCACCGGCAGCAAGATGTGGATCTCCGGCGGCGACCACGAGCTGAGCGAGACGATCGTGCACCTGGTGCTGGCCCGGGTGGCCGGCGCCCCGCCCGGGGTGAAGAGCCTGTCGCTGTTCATCGTGCCCAAGCACCACGTGGCCGCGGACGGCACGGTCGGCGAGCGCAACGGCGTCTCGCTCGCCGGGCTCAACCACAAGATGGGCTACCGCGGCACGACCAACGCGGTGCTGTCCTTCGATGACGCGACCGGTTACCTGGTGGGCCAGGAGGGGCACGGCCTCGCCTACATGTTCCACATGATGAACGAGGCGCGGATCGGGGTGGGCGCGAGCGCGGTGGCGCTCGGCTACACCGGTTACCTGCACGCCGTCGACTACGCGCGGGAGCGGCTCCAGGGCCGCCCGCTGGCCGGCAAGGACCCGGCCGCCCCGCCGGTGGCGATCATCGAGCACCCCGACGTGCGCCGGCTGTTGCTCGCTTCCAAGACGTACGTCGAAGGCGGTCTTGCCCTGGTTCTCTATGCGGCGAAGCTGCTGGACGAGCCGTCGGCCGAGAACGACCTACTCCTCGACGTGCTGACGCCGATCGTCAAGGCGTGGCCGTCGCAGTGGTGCCGGCTGGCCAACGACCACGCGATCCAGGTGCACGGCGGCTACGGCTACACCCGCGAATATCCGGTCGAGCAGTTCTATCGGGACAACCGGCTCAACTCGATCCACGAGGGCACCGACGGCATCCAGGGCCTCGACCTGCTCGGCCGCAAGGTCCTGATGCGCGACGGCGCCGGGCTGACGCTGCTGCTGGACCGCATCCGGGCGACCGCCTCCGCCTCGAAGGAGCTGGGTGAGCCGGTGATCGCGGTCGCCGACCGGGTCGCCGCGACCACGGCCAAGGTGTGGGCCGGCGGAGACCCGACGGTGGCGCTGGCCAACTCGACCGCCTATCTCGAGGCGGTCGGCCACCTGGTGATCGCCTGGATGTGGCTCTCCCAGGCCGAGGCCGCCGCTGACAAAACCGACAAATTCTACGAAGGCAAGCGGCTCGCGGCTCGCTACTTCGTCACCCACGAGCTGCCCCGCACCGGCCCGCTGCTCGATCTGCTCGACTCGAGGGACACCCTGCTGGCCGACCTGGATCCGGCGGCCCTGTGAGCACCGCGACCACCGTTCAGGCGGGCGACTTCGAGGTCCGCATCTCCAACCCCGACCGGATCTACTTCCCGGACCTCGGGCTGACCAAGCTCGACCTGGTCAACTACTACCTCGCGGTCGGCGACGGGATCGTCCGGGCGCTACGCGAGCGGCCGTGCATGCTGCACCGCTTCCCGTCCGGCCTGGCCGGCGACAAGGTGCACCAGAAACGCGTGCCGAACGGCGCGCCGCCCTGGCTGGAGACGGTGCGGGTGACGTTCCCGCGCTATAACCGGCACGCCGACGAGCTGTGCGTGACCAAGCCGGCCGACGTGATCTGGGCGGTGCAGATGTCGACCGTCGAGTTCCACCCGTGGAACTCGCGGCGGGCCGACACCGAGAAGCCGGACGAATGGCGCATCGACCTCGACCCGATGCCGGACTGCTCCTACGACCGGGTGCGCCAGGGAGCCGAGGTGGCCCACGAGGTGCTCGACGACCTCGGCATCGTCGGCTACCCGAAGACGTCCGGCGGGCGTGGCCTGCACATCTACGTGCGGATCAAGCCGGAGTGGGAATTCGGCGAGGTGCGCCGGGCCGCCCTCGCGTTCGCCCACGAGGTCGAGCGCCGCGCACCCGACGACGTCACCACCACCTGGTGGCGCAAGGACCGCGACCCGGCGAAACTGTTCGTCGACTACAACCAGAACGCCCGCGACCACACCATCGCCAGCGCCTACTCGGTGCGCGGGGTGCCGGCCGCGACCGTCTCCACCCCGATCGACTGGGCCGAGATCCCGGACGCCGACCCACGCGACTTCACGATCAAAACCGTCCCGGCCCGCTTCGCCCGCCTCGGCGATCTCCACGAGAAGATCGACGACACCGCGTTCAGCCTGGACACGCTGCTGGAGTGGGCCGACCGCGACGGACTGGAGCTAGCGCCGATAGGCGACTGACGGGTCGAGCAGGCGTACCCAGGTGGGGCGCCAGTTGGAGAGCCGGGCGGTCATCTCCTCCTGGAGGTTGGTGCGCCACGGGCCGGACACGCCGTCGTCCTCCCACCAGTCCGGCCACGAGTCGTAGCGCCGCTCCACCTGCACGCCGGTCGTGGTCGTCTCGACCCGCAGGAACAGCCACCGTCCGTACCGTGGATCGGACTCGGCCCGCCGCAGCGCCCGCACCAGGTCGGTCAGCTCGCGGAACGCCTGCCAGCGCTCTTCGTCCGCCCGCTCCGCCGGGGGTGCGTCGCCCGGCTGCGCACTGACGCTGGTCGCGTCGGCATAGACGAAAACCGTGCAGTGATCGGGGTTGCGCGACCGCATCCAGTCGGCCAGCGCGTCCAGCTCGTCGGTGATCGGGGGAGCGGGCCGGCGCAACTCGTCCGCCTCGTGCATGGCCGCCCAGACCAGCCGGTCGTGCTCGCCCTCGCTGAGCTGCCGCACCCGGCGCATCGGCGGCCGCTTGCCCGGCTCGATGCGTGGCGGCCGGGTGCCGGCCGTGATGCCGCCCCGGCCGGCCGCGAACAGCGCCGCCCGCAGGTCGAGCGACTCGACCCGGCCCAGCAGCCGCTCGAACGCGCCCGTGGCGACCTCGCCACGCACCGCCGCGGACAGCAGCTTCTCCGAGGCGTCGCGCACCTCGTCGCGCTCGGCCGGGGTGTTGAGCTCGTGCCGGCCCCACTCGCTGATGATGTCGCCGAGCTCGCGAAGGGTGTTCTCGTTGCTGAGCACCGCGCCGACGGTCTGCACCAGGCCGTCGCTGACCCCGTCGGAGTAGCGGACCCGCGACCAGCGGCCCTCGGCGTGCCAGGCCACGAAGCCGAGCTCGTCCGCCTCGGCCGGCGTGGTCAGGTCGGCCCAGGGCAGCCAGTCGGGCGCGCCGGTGAGCAGGTCGATCGGCGGGTCGGCGGCGGCGGTGCCGCTGTGATCGCGGTCATAGCCGAAGAGCACGGCCCGGGCGCCGTCGAGCAGCGCGAGCCGGGCCCAACTGCCGCCGTGGTCGTCGTGATGTGCGCCACGGTCGTCGACGAACCACACGTCCGCGTACCCGATTCCGGTAAGCGCGGCGGCAATCGTCGCCCATCGGGTCCACAGCAATCCGGGCGCGGGAAGGTCCACGTCGGTCAGCATCCGTCCACTGTGCCATGGCCGGTGCAAGTTGCAGGACGGTGGTAACGGCCTGACCTAGGTAAGTCAATCCAACCGGCGGGCGATGGGACACGTGGCCCACTGAACCCGACCGGAAACGGATCATGCTTACCCACGCTCTCGGCTGTCTCGGCGCCGCGCTTTCCATGTCCCTGTCCTGGCCCCAGGTCTACAAGTCCTGCGTGCAGCGCCGGACCGGCGGCCTCTCGGCCACCGCCACCGCGCTCGGGGTGGCGATGCCGCTCGGCTGGATCACCTACGGACTGCTCGGCGGCGAGCGCATCCAGATCATCACGAACACCGTCACCGGCACGGCGGGTCTGCTGATCATGGTGGCCCTGCTGGCCACGCAGCCGTCACTGCGCTCGGCGCGGGCCCTGCGGCTGAGCGCGGGCGCGGCCGGGGTGGTCCTGGCGGCGGTCGCGCTGAGCGGTCTGGCGGCGGCTCTTCCGGGTGTACGCGGTACCGAGGTGGCCCCGGTTCTCGGCATGGTGCTGGCCTGCACGTCGATCTGCTCGGCGATCCCGCAGCCGCTCGCCCTGCTGCGCGACCGGCACCAGGACCTGTCCGGCCTGTCGCCGCTGCGCTGGCGGATGGGCGCCGGGGCATGCGCGTCCTGGCTCGCCTACGGCCTGGGCACCGGCCAGGCGCCGGTGTGGGCGTCCGCCTCGGTCGGCCTGACCAGCGCCCTGATCGTCTGCACGATCCTCTACCTGCGCGCCGAGCCGAAGACCGCCCCGGAGTTCGGCGGGGGCCGCTGGCGCGACTCGATCACGACTCGCAACCTGGCGATGGCCGGAGTGTGATGATCACTCTGCGTGCATAGACCTTCTACTATGCCGGGGGCCCGCGGCACGGACGCCGCGGTGTCCCGTCCGAAAGGTCGTCCGCATGCGAAAGGCGTACCGACTTCTGACCGCGGCCCTGGTCGGCATTCTTCTGCCGGCCGGGGTCGCTGCTGTTCCCGCGGCTGCCGCCGCCGACCGCACCGGCTCGGCCGAGAGTCGCCGGGTCGACCGGGTGCCGACCCCGAAACTGGCCTGGGCCTCCTGCTACGCGTACGCCGAGTGCGCGACCGTGCCGCTGCCGCTCGACTACGACCAGCCGCAGGGCGCGACGATCGACATCGCGGTGCTGCGGGTCAAGGCGAAAGATCAGCAACACAAGATCGGCAGCCTGTTCGTCAACCCGGGCGGCCCCGGCGGCTCGGGCACTGCGCTCGCGCTCGACGCGCCGTTCTTCCTGAGCGACTCGCTCCTGCAGCGTTTCGACATCGTCGGCGTCGACCCGCGCGGCATCGGTGCCAGCACCAACGTGCGCTGCTTCGGCTCGGTCGAGGAGCAAACCGCCGTGATGAGCCGGTTCGCCCTGCCGTTCCCGTACGGCAAGGCGGAGGAGAAGTCGCACATCGCGGCCGCACAGGCCTTCGGCCGGGCGTGCTCCACCACCGGGGCGCCGATCTCCGGCGCCATGTCCACCGCCGAGGTGGCCCGCGACATGGACGTCATCCGTCGCGCCGTCGGCGACCGGAAGCTCAACTACCTGGGCTTCAGTTACGGCACCGCGCTCGGGCAGTACTACGCCAACATGTTCCCCGACCGGTTCCGTGCCCTGGTGGTGGACGGCGTGATCGACCCGCGCGCCTGGGTTGGCAACACCCACGAGATCCTCGACGCGCGGATGCATTCGGCCGAGGGGGCGTTCCGGGCGTTGCGCGAGGTGCTGCTGCGCTGCGATCGGGCCGGTGAGCAGCTCTGCGCCTTCGCGGCCGGCGATCCGGTGCGCCGGTTCGACGAGATCGCCCAGTCGTTGAAGCAGAAGCCGCTCGACGTCGTCATCGACGGCGAGACCATCACGCTGACCTACCCGGTGTTCGTCGACGGCGTGCTCGGCATCCTCTACGGTCCGAGCGCCGGTGACGACCTCACCGGCATTCTCGCCGCGATCTGGACGGCGTTGCAGGGTGGCTCGACCGCCGCGCTCGCCGGTCACATCCAGGAAGCGGCCGTCGCGGATCCCTACGTGAACGGGTTCGAGGCGGCCAGTTCGGTCATCTGCACCGACACCCGGGAGCCGGCCGACGCCCGGTCCTGGCCGGCCGCCACCGCGGCCCGCGATCGGCAGGCGCCGTACTTCGGCCGGGACTGGGGCTGGCTGCCCAGCCAGTGCGCCACCGACACGTGGACGGTGCGCGACGAGGACGCCTACCTCGGCCCGTTCAACCGCCGCACCGCCGCGCCGGTGCTGGTGGTCGGCAGCTTCTGGGACCCGGCGACGAACTACGACAGCGCGGTCGCGTCGTCCCGCCTGCTGCCCAATTCCCGCCTGCTGTCCAGCAACAACTGGGGCCACACCGGTTACGGCACCGGGCCCTGCGTGACCGCGGCGATCGACGCGTACCTGCTGACCGGCAACCCGCCGGCCAGGGGCACGGTCTGCACCGATGCGCCGCAGCCGTTCACCGGCGCCACGGCGACGACCCTGGCGGCCACCGGCAAGCACCTGCCGCCGGTGGTGTCGCTGCGCCCGTACTCAATCCTGAAGTGACGTAGTGAAAGGGGCGGCCCGCGCGGCCGCCCCTTTCGGTCAGGGTTGTCGGAAGCCGTCCTTGGTGGGTTTCCAGTCGGCGCTGTCACGCGAGTCAGCGGTCCGGCCGAACATCGAGGCGAGGGTGATGAGCAGGAAGAACACTGCGATTCCGAGTGGCATGAGATAGAGCATTCGCTCTACTGACCAAGGTCGACAGTGGCAGAGATGCCACACATCTTCTAAATCCTGCCAACCGGCCGTATGCTCCGTCACATGCTTCGCAACGTGGCCGTTCTCGCCCTTCCCGACGTGGCGGTCTTCGAGCTCGGCGTGCTCTGCGAGCTCTTCGGTTACGACCGCACGGCCGAGGGCCTGCCCGGTTACGACTTCGCGGTCTGCTCGGTCGACGGTGGCCCGGTCACCACCCACGCCGGCTTCGACGTCGCGGTCCGGCACGACCTGTCCCGCCTGGAGGAGGCCGACCTGGTCGCCGTCGGGCCGTATGGATACCGCGACCACGAACCGTCGGCCGAGGTGATCGGCGCCCTGCGGCGAGCGCACGAGCGCGGCGCCTGGGTGATGAGCGTCTGCACCGGCGCGTTCGCGCTCGGCGCCGCCGGCCTGCTCGACGGCCGCCGCTGCACCACCCACTGGCTGCACACCCAGCGGCTGGCCGAGCGCCACCCGGCCGCCCGGATCGACCCCGGCGTGCTCTACGTGCAGGACGGCAAGGTCCTGACCAGCGCGGGCACGGCCGCGAGCGTCGACGCCGGCCTGCACCTGGTGCGCCAGGAGCACGGCGCCACGGTGGCGACCATGATGGCCCGGCGCATGGTGGTGCCGCCGCACCGCGAGGGCGGCCAGGCGCAGTTCATCGAGACGCCGCTGCAGGCGGTCGAGTGCGAGACGCTTCAGCCGGTGCTCACGCACGTGCTGGCCACGCTCGACCATCCGCACACCGTCGACACCCTGGCCGACCTGGCGCACATGGCCCCGCGCACGTTCGCCCGCAAGTTCCGCAGCGAGACCGGCTCGACCCCGCACGACTGGCTCACCGGCCAGCGCCTGCTGCTCGCCCGCCGCCTGCTCGAAGACTCCGACCTCGGCGTCGACGTGATCGCGGTGCGCGCCGGGTTCGGCAGCGCCGCGACCCTGCGGCACCACTTCGCCCAGCGGCTGAGCACGACCCCGCAGGCCTACCGCCGAACGTTCTGGTCACAGCCGGTGTGAGCCGCCCCGGCGGCGGGAAAGCTGCCGGTCATGACGGTTTTCGTGCTGTTCGGCGCCACCGGTGACCTGGCCCGGCGGATGGTTCTCCCGGCGTTCTACACCCTGGCCATCGAGGGCCTGCTCCCGGAGAAGTGGATCCTGGTCGGCAACGGCCGCGGCGACGTCTCGCACGAGGACTTCCGGGGCCGGGTCAAGGAGGCGCTCGAGGAGTTCGGCCCGAAGCCGGCGAAGGGCCCGTGGAACGAGTTCGCCAAGCGGCTGCGCTTCGCCGGCGGCGGTTTCGACACCAGCTCGCCCGGCAGCCTGCTCGACGTGATCGCCGAGGCCCGGCAGGAGACCGGCCGCGACGCCCAGCTGGTGCACTACTTCGCGGTGCCGCCGGTGGCCTTTCCGGAGCTGACCAAGGCGCTCGGCACGCACGGGCTGGCCAAGGGCGCCCGGGTCGTCTACGAGAAGCCGTTCGGCACCTCGCCGGAGGCCTTCCGCAAGCTCAACCGGCAGGTCCACAGCGTGCTGGACGAGTCGCAGGTCTACCGGATCGACCACTTCCTCGGCAAGGAGGCGACCCAGCAGCTGCACGCGATGCGCTTCGCGAACACCGCGTTCGCCGCGCTCTGGAGCCGCGAGCACGTGGAGAGCGTGCAGATCGACGTGCCGGAGACGCTGGGCGTGGAAAATCGGGCCGAGTTCTACGACGCCACCGGCGCCACGCTGGACATGCTGGTCACCCACCTGTTCCAGGTGGCGGCCGAGGTGGCGATGGAGCCGCCGGCCAGGCTCGACGCCGCCGATCTGCAGGCCGCGCGGGAAAAGGTGATCGCGAAGTTCCGGCCGATCGATCCCGCCGAAGCAATCCTCGGCCAATATTCTGGCTATAAGAGCATAAAAGGGGTGGCCGCGCGGTCGCGCACCGACACTTTCGTGGCGGCCAAGCTCTGGATCGACTCGCCACGCTGGCGCGGGGTGCCGTTCCTGCTGCGCACCGGCAAGAAGATGGCGGCGAGCGAGCAGCGGGTGAGCCTGGTGCTGCGGACGCCGGACGGGCCGTTCCGGAAGCTGGCGCCGCAGTCGAACGCGCTGTCGTTCTCGCTGGCCGGCAACGGCGAGGTCGACCTGACCCTGCTCGCCAAGCAGCCGGGCATCGCCGACGAGCTGGAGCCGGTCACGGTCGCGCTCCCGCTGACCTCGGTGCCGGACGCGGACCCGCTTCCGCCGTACTCCCGCTTGATCCACGACGTGCTCGTGGGAGACCGCGCCCTGTTCACCCGCCCGGATGGCCTGTCGGCCGCCTGGAAGGCGGTCCAGCCGCTGCTTGATTCCCCGCCGCGGCCGATCTCCTACCCGGTCGATTCGTGGGGCCCGGCCAAGGCCCGCGCCCTGGCGGCGCCGCACCGATGGCTGCTCGGCCAATGACGTAAGTCTCAACTGCGCAGTTAAAACTTGTCAGTCTGGACTGACGAGTTTTACGGTTGGGTCATGACAGAGATCCCGGCTTCGGCGATCACCGCGGCCAGCGACGTGCGCACGGTTTACAGCCGTCTGCGTCGCCGGCTGCGCGAGGTCGCCAACCTGGGTGACCTGACCCCCTCGCAGACGTCGGTGCTGAGCCGGCTCTCCAAGGACGGCCCGGCCACCGCGAGCATGCTGGCCACGCTCGAGCGCATCCGCCCCCAGTCGATGGCCACGCTGATCGCCGCCCTCGCCGAGCGCGGGCTGATCGAGCGCACCCCCGATCCGACCGACGGCCGCCGCCAGCAGATCTCGCTGAGCGCCGAGGGCCGGCAGATCGTCGAGGGCTCCCGGCGCGAGCGCGAGGAGTGGCTGGCGGCCGAGCTGGCTCGCGACTTCACCGAGGCCGAGCGGCAGACGATCATCTCGGCGATGGCGCTGCTCGACCGGCTCGCCTCGTGACCGCCCTGGAGACCCCGGTCCGCACCTTCGACCGGCGGCTGATCACGCCGCTCGTGCTCGGCTCGATCCTCAACCCGGTCAACTCGTCGATGCTCGCCGTGGCCCTGGTCCCGATCGCGGTCACCTTCCACGCGGTGCCGGCCGAGACCGCCTGGCTGGTCGCCGGGCTCTACCTGGCCACCGCCACCGGCCAGCCGGTGGTCGGCCGGCTCGTCGACCGCTACGGCGCCCGCAAGCTCTACCTGGCCGGCGCCGCGCTGGTCGGCATCGCCGGCCTGATCGGCACGTTCGCTCCCTCGCTCTGGGTGCTGGTGGTGGCCCGGGTCCTGCTCGGCTTCGGCACCTGCGCGGGCTACCCGGCCGCGATGTACCTGATCCGCCGCTCCGGCGTCGAGAAACCGGGCGGCCTGCTCACCACGCTCTCCGTCTCGGCCCAGACCATCGTGGTGATCGGCCCGACCGTCGGTGGCCTGCTCATCGGCGCGGCCGGCTGGCGGGCGCTGTTCGCGGTCAACATTCCGCTGGCCGTCCTCTGCCTCGTCCTCGGCTCGCTCATCCTGCCCCGTTCCGTCCCGGTGGCCGGCCTGGCGAAACTCGACTTCCTGGGCATCGGGCTCTTCGGCGGCACGCTCACCGTGCTGATGCTGTTCCTGATGAGCCCCTCGATCGGGCACCTCTGGCTGCTGCCGCTCACCGTCGCGCTCGCCGCCGGCTTCGTGTGGCGCGAACGCCGCTACGTCGATCCGTTCCTCGACGTGCGGGTCTTCGGCGGGAACGCGCCGCTGATCACCACGTACGTCCGGACCCTGCTGGCGCAGACCGTGGCGTACGCCTATCTCTATGGTTTCACCCAGTGGCTGGAAGCCGGCCGTGGCCTGTCCGCCTCGCATGCCGGCCTGATCCTGCTGCCGATGTCGCTGGTCGCCATCGGGGTCTCGACCCTCACCGGCCGGCGCGCCGAGTTCCGCGGCAAGCTGCTGGTCGGCGCGATCAGCCAGGTCGTCGCGTGCGCGCTGATGCTGGTGCTCAACTCCGGCAGCGCGCTCTGGATCCCGGTGCTCATCTCGATCATCTGCGGCCTGCCGCAGGGCCTGAACAGCCTGGCCAACCAGAACGCGGTCTACTTCCAGGCCGACCCGGAACGGATGGGCGCCTCGGCCGGGCTGTTGCGCACGTTCGCGTACCTCGGCGCCATGGTCTCCTCGGCCGCCACCGGCACCTTCTTCAAGCACGGCGCTGACACCGCCGGCCTGCACGACCTCGCCATCTTCCTGATCGTCGTCGCCACCATCCTGCTCGTGGTGGTCCTCGCCGACCGGTCGCTGAACCGGATCGGCGCCCCCGCAACCGAAAGGTCCTGATCCATGCCCGTCACCACCCTCGACCCCAAGACCGCACTGGTCGTCATCGACCTGCAGGGCGGCATCGTCGCCGCGCCCACCGTGCCGATCCCGGCCGCCGAGGTGGTCGCCCGCACCGCCGCGCTGGCCGCCGCCTTCCGTGCGCACGACCTGCCGGTGGTTCTGGTCCGGGTAAGCACAGCACCGGACGGCGCCGATGCGGTGACCGGCCGCATCGACGGCGGCCCGCGCCCGCCGCGGCCCCGCCCCGAGGGCTGGGACGAACTGGCCGAAGCGATCACCGGCCCCGGCGACATCGTGGTCACCAAGCGCAACTGGGGCGCGTTCCACGGCACCGACCTCGACACCCAGCTACGCCGCCGCGGCGTCACCCAGATCGTGCTGACCGGCATCGCGACCAGCATCGGCGTCGAGTCGACGGCCCGGGCCGCGCACGAGCACAACTACCACGTGACCCTCGCGACCGACGCGATGACCGACCTCGACGTCGACACGCACCGCAACACCATCGAGAAGATCTTCCCCCGCCTCGGCGAGACCGGCACCACCGACGAGATCATCGAGCTGCTGGCGAAGACCCACGGATGATCTCGTCGCGGGTGGCGGACACCCAGTCCAGCGCCCGCCCGAGATCCTCGGCGGCAGCGCGGCCCGGCTCGTCGGAGTCGGCCCGCGCCGTCGCCGCGCACGCCTCGATCCGCTGGGTCAGGTCGGCGTAGAGCACCGGGTCCTCGATCGGCGCCGGCCTCACCCGGCGCCGCACGCGGCCGGCCGCGGAGATCGCCGCCTGAGCCGCGATCAGACCTGCCACCAGCGCGAACGCCAGGGTCAGCGGATCAACCGGATCGTCGGCGACCAGCAGCACCACGATCGTCGTGACCAGCCAGGTCGCGGTGCTCAGGACCGGCCAGACCCAGTCCTCGGCCTTGCGCATCGCGTTGTACCGCCGGATCGCCGACCGCAGCTCGTGGTGCACCTGCCCGAGCCGGGCGAACCCCACCCGATCGGGCCGCTCCGCGATCCAGTCGCGGCACTGCGCGTCGAGCACCACGGCCCGCACCCGGCGGTCGAGCCTCTCCAACCGGCCCTCCACGTCACCGGCGAAGATGTCGTCATCGCTCACGCTGCTCTCCCCAGCCGCTGCTCCGCCGTGTGGATCTCCAGGAAATCGATGGCCTGGCAGAGCAGCAGGTCCACGTCCGTGATGCGGCTGACCACGCGGTCCTGACGGGCGAGCCGGGTGAGACTCCCGGCATCCCACCGCCGCTGTCCCACCTGCCGCAGAGCCGCCGACACGAGGCGCACCCGGGCCCGCACCAGCACCTCGGCAACCTCGTCGAGATCCCCCTTGACGATCTCGCCGCCACGCACCGCCGCACCCATCCGCCGCCGGTCAGCCACCCGGGAGATCCGCCCGGTCAACCACAACAGACCCGGCATGGTCAGGCCCAGCACCAGCACGGTCAGGACGATCACCCACGCAGCGCCGAGCCCGACCGCCCCGGCCGCCCACGCCGCCGCCCAGAGCAACGGAAACGCGCACACCGAACTGATCAGCGTGCGGCTCCACGCGGACAGCCCACCGGCCGCCGCCACCAGCATCCCGTCCAGCCCACGCACCCGCACCAGCGCCGACACCACCCAGAACTCCTCGGCGCCGGCCGCCAGCTCCTCGAGCCGGACCAGCCCGTCCGCCACCAGCCCGCGCACATCGTTCAGATCCCCATAAAGCTGACGGCGCGCCATAAGCCCGAGGGTGCCACCGGCGCGCAACAGCGCGATTACGCTGAGTCCCGCTTCCGGGTGACCCAATCGACGGCTTCTTCCACCGTCGCGACCATCTCGCCGCCCGGCAGCGCCGGCCGATCAACGAGCACAACCGGAATGCCACGCTCCCGGGCCGCCGTCAGCTTGTGCGCCGACCCACCACTGTCCTTGCTGACCAGCACATCGATAGCATGCTCGGCGAGCAGCCGCCGCTCCCCGTCGAGCGTGAACGGCCCCCGCTCCAGAATCACCACCAGCCGCCCCGGCATCGGCGGCTCCGGCGGCTCCACCGACCGAGCCAGAAACCACTGGTCGTTATGGGCGAACGCCGAGATCTCCTGCCGCCCGGTAGTCAGAAAAACCCGCCGCCCAAGCCGGGGAAGAAGGCCGGCAGCATCCCCCAGATCGCGTACGCGATGCCAGACGTCCCCCTTCTCCGCGACCCACCCCGCCCGCCGAAGATGAAGCACCGGAACCCCGGCCCGCCCCGCCGCGACCGCCGCGTTGGCACTGATCCGGGCCGCAAAGGGATGAGTCGCATCAACAAGGGCGTCGACCTGCCGCTCCCGAAGAAACGCAACCAACCCCTCCACCCCACCGAACCCCCCGACCCGCACCTCACCGGCGGGCAGCAGTGGTCGCGAGGTCCGCCCAGCAAGCGAACTGATCACCGCATGCCGGTCGGCGAGCTCCCCAGCAAGGGCCCGGGCCTCAGCGGTCCCTCCCAAAATCAGCACGGTCACGCCACGATGATCCCGCCCCAACCGAGAAACCCCGAAGCACCCCACCCCACCCCGCAGCCGGCCCGGAAGCACCCCACCTCGCACCCGCTCCGGACCACCGCGCCCGCTAGGCGGTCGGAAGCGCTTCGCCCGGCGGTGGGAGGCGCTTTGCCCTTGGGCGGGAGACGTTTCGTCAGGCGGTGGGAGACGGTTCGCCCACGGGGAAGCGCTCCTCCCAGCGGCGGGAGGCGTTCCGCCCAGCGGTCGGAGGGGCTCCGCCCAGCGGTCGGAGGGGCTCCGCCCGCCGGCGGGCGGCGTTCCGCCCAGCGGTCGAAGCGTTCTGCCCAGCGGTCGGAAGCGTTCCGCCGAGCGGTCGAAAGCGTCCGCTCGGCGGTCGATCCGGAAGGCCCGGTCATTCGTCGACATCGTCCTTCCTCTGCTCGTCGACGCCACACAACTTCTTACTTTCCGCGGACACCAAAGCCCTTACCTGGCCGGGTTTATTAGCTGTTTGATTGGTCATGCAACTGCCCGGGTTGGCCCGCAATGCATTTTTGGAATTGGCATGATCAATCATTGGCGGCGGCTCTCCGCGGGGCGGGAGAATGTATTCATGCGACAGCGGCAGCTTCAGTTATTCACCAACTCTGAACTCGCCGCTATGCGTGACCGAACGAAGGCTCGTAATTATTCGGCGGCTGCGGATGAGTTTCGCCGTGAGCACGCGCGTCATCGGCATTGGGGTCTTGCACGGCGGCATGCTCGGAAGCTGTGCCGGTCGCATGGTTGTTCGGCCGAGTGCGGGGCGGTGGGTCTGCATGATGTCTTCGAGGAGGTTCCGCCGTTGGTCTGGGACGGCGAGGCCACTGTCGTGCGGCCACCGCGGCGCGTGCCGGGCGGTGAGGTCCGGGTCGCTCGGGATGTGCCGCAGGCTCGTGAGCAACCGCCCGGCCACCTCACTCTTGCCGATCAGGCAGCGATCGCCCGCCCGGCTGATAGAGCAGCGCAGGCCCGTCCAACTCGCCTGACCGAAGCAGCCAACCTGTCGTTGGCAGCAGGCCAAGCGCAGGCAGCCGTTCAGGCGCAGGTAGTCGATCGGGCGGAGGCAGCCGTTCAGGCGCAGGTAGTCGACCGGCCGGAAGCAGCCGGCGATGCGCAGGTGGTTGGCCGGCCACAGGAGGTCGACCTCGCGCAGGTGGTTGGCCAGGTGGAGGTGGTCTGGTGGGCGCAAGTCACTGATTGGGCGGAGGCAGTCGATCGAGTGGAGGCGATCGACCTTGCGCGGGTGGTTGGCCGAGTGAAGGCGGTCGACCTTGCGCAGGTGGCTGGCCAGATGGAGGTGGCCGGGCGGGCGCAAGTCGCTGACTGGGCGGAAGGGGCCGGTCGGGCCGCGTTGGCGCGCCAGGGTGAGCTGGGTGGCCACCGTGGATCTTCGGTTTCTGGCGAATGGCGCCGACTGCCTTGGGCCGCCGCTCAGTCCGGGCCTGGCCGCGGCCGGCGAGGCTCCCCGGACCGGCAGCCACCCGCTGCCGCGAACGGCCAGGCGGCGCTGTGGCGCAAAGTCGGCGTTCGATCCGCGACCGCCGGGCCGCCGCCGGCGTCGCGCCACAGCGCGCGCTGCACACGCGTCACGTTCGCGTCACCGGCCGCGTCGCGTCACCGGCCGCGTCGCGTCACCGGCCGCGTCGCGTCACCGGCCGCGTCGCGTCACCGGCCGCGTCGCGTCACCGGCCGCGTCGCGTCACCGGCCGCGTCGCGTCACCGGCCGCGTCGCGTCACCGGCCGCGTCGCGTCACC
>NZ_JBEZYA010000033.1:80979-106308 GCF_040638295.1 Actinoplanes sp. NPDC026619 | reverse complement strand
CGCCGGCCTCGCGCACCCCAGCTCCCCGAGAGAGCCTGGATCAACCAGCCAACAACTGAGGCACAAACCGTCTCAATTTGACTTGACAAATTCCGATGCGCTGATCGTCAGCCTCAGCCATATCCGGACCTGCTTGGCGAGCGCGGCAGAGAACAAGGGCTTCGAGGTCCTCGCGCAGATCGTCGACCGGGTGAGGCTGGTCGTGCCCGCTCAGGGTTGGCTTTCGGACGTCCGTACGCACCTGTGGCCGATGATGCCGATGTTTATTCGGCAATCAACCGTGGAGGGTGCCCTGGGCGCGTCGGCCGCCGCGTACCGGCGCGTCATCTCGGCCATGCAAGCCGACCGGAAGCCCGCTGAACCCTCAGAGCTGTGGCCCGCCCTCGCCTTCGGTTCCCACCGGTTCCGCGCACTCCTCAATGAGCAGTACGCCTATGAATACGAGAGGAAGCTGCTCGCGCACCACTTCGATGAAGGCGGCGCGGACCGCGCTGTAACTAAGGCTGTGCTTGCCGGGGAAATGGCGGCGGTCCTGGCCAGGTGGTTGCGCCAGGACCCGGAACGGCAGTCGCCCGCCAATGCCTTCGCGGTTTGTGCGTCGGGCCTGCGATCAGCGCAGTGGCTGTGGCTCGAGGACGACGAACGCAGCATGGGGTGCTTGCGTACCGTTATCGAGCAGGTTGCCCGTGCGCGAACCTGGCGGGTACGGCCTGACCGCGCACGCAAGATCGAGGCTAACCCGAACTCCACGCCGCGCGACTGGATCGAGGGCGCCGGCTGGAAGCGGTTGACTCTGCTGAATCGTGCGCTCGGCGAGTTCGCGCACGGCTCGACGGACGCGAGCTGGAACGGCGCCCGCAACGCGCTCGTCGCCATCCAGCACGCCGACGCTTTAAAGGAGGCGCACGCTCAGTACACCGGCCGCACCCACGCGCTGAACGCGATGATTCTTATCCTGACCGTCGAGTGCGCGGCCTGGACCGACACTTTCGGCAGTCACCTCGGTGAGGCTTACCGACGCATCATTCGCATCGATGATGTGCGGGCTGACCAGCTAATCGAGGCTCTTCTAAACAGGACGTGGGAAAAGCGATACACACCGCTACGGTGACATTGCGTGCGTACCGCCACGCTCTACTTCTGGCGTAGGTGGTTCTGCAGTGAATCAAGGACGATGGGCTGCGCTGATGCGAGTCAGGTCAACCGAGATGGTTGCGGTTGCGAAGTTCCCGGGTCAAGTCAACCCCCGGCCGCGTAGCGTCGTCCCGTGACTGACCTTGCTGCCCGGCTCGACAACCTCCAGCCAGTTCCCGTTGTCCGCGTTTTCATCGAAGAACTTGGCACCCAGCATGCGGTCGCACCGGACCGGCGGGCTGGCTATGTGAGCCTGCGCCCGACGCTGCGCGACCCGATCGCGGTCTACGTTCACCGCAATAGGATCTCAATCGCCATCACTCCGCCAGATGCCGAAGCTGCAGCTTCCCGCATAGATGGAGCCGAGATTGTCCGTGCAACTCCAGCAACATCCTACGTGATACTTACTGCGGCCGCTCTTCAAGGTCGTGAGGCCATAGCTTTCGAACTCGCACTCGCCGCTCTGCAATGGCGGGCGAATGGAGTGCGACGTGGTTTGGGTACCGGCGGCCGCGATGCGTCGACGGCCGTCGAGCCGGATCTATGTCCAGATTGCTGGACCGAATTATCAGCGTCAGGTTCCTGCTTCTGTGAGTGAGCGCCGTGCGCTATCGATCGATGCAACAGGCAACTAATTGTACAAATTGCGTGCTTTACTCTTCTAATAGGTTCCGTCAGCCTGCTGGTGCAGGATGGCTCCGGTAGCGGCCGGCGGGTCAGCACTCCACTCTTCGGACCCTTCGAGGTCTTGCGGCAGACCGTGCGCCCGTTGGTCGTGAGGAGATGAGACAGCTGATGAGATGACGTGCCCCACCGCGTCGTGGTGAGCACTTGGCTATTAGATCGCTGGCGTCTCCTCCGGGCTGCTACCAGGCAGTTGTCGGAAATTGGAGGTGCACATTGATCTGGGTCGGAGACGACTGGGCCGAAGACCACCACGACGTCGAGATCCAAGGCGAAGACGGGCGAAGACTGGCCCGGGCGCGGCTACCTGAAGGTCTCGAGGGCATCACCCGGTTACACGCGCTGATCGCCGAACACATGCCCGTGTCCTGGTCGGACCTCGACCCGGCGGAGGCAGCCGGGCGGGTGCGGATCGGGATCGAGACCGACCGCGGCACCTGGGTGCAGGCGCTGCTCGCGGCCGGCTATCAGGTGTACGCGATCAATCCGATGTCGTCGGCCCGCTACCGCGAACGGCACTCCACCTCCGGAGCGAAATCCGACGCCGGCGATGCGCACGTGCTGGCCGAGATCGTCCGTCTCGACAACGCCCACCACCGGCAGGTCGCCGGGGACAGCCCGATCGCGGAGGCGGTCAAACTGCTGGCCCGGGCACATCAAAGCCTGATCTGGGACCGCACCCGGCAAGTCCTGCGACTACGGTCCGCGCTGCGGGAGTTCTTCCCCGCCGCCCTGCAGGCATTCGACGACCTGGCCGCCGGTGAAGCCCTCGAACTACTGGACCGGGCACCGGACCCGGACCGGGCCGCCCGGCTGCCCCGGGTCACCATCGTCGCCGCGCTGCGGCGGGCAGGCCGTCGTGATCTCGAGGGCAAGGCCACCGCCATCGCAGAGACGTTGAAGGCGGAGCAGTTACGTCAGCCGCGGCCGGTGCAGAACGCCTATGCGGCGATCGTGTCCAGCCAGGTGCAGCTGATCAACATCCTGAACATCGAGATCGCCGAGCTGGGGCAGGTGGTGGCCGACCATTTTGGCCGGCACCGGGACGCTGAGCGTTACCTCAGTCTGCCCGGCCTCGGACCAGTGCTCGGCGCCCGGATCCTCGGTGAGTTCGGCGACGACCCGCACCGCTACACCGACGGCAAAGCCCGCCGCAACTACGCCGGCACCTCACCGATCACCCGCGCATCAGGCAACCGCCGGGTCGTGCTGGCCCGCTACGCCCGCAACCGTCGACTCGCCGACGCCGTGCACCAATGGGCGTTCTGCGCCATGCGCGGCTCACCCGGCGCCCGCGCCTACTACCAATCCCTGCGCGAACGCGGCACCGGCCACCAAGCCGCTCTACGTCAGCTCGGCAACCGCCTCGTCGGCATCCTCCACGGCTGTTTGAAGACCGGCAGCACCTATAACGAAGCCACCGCATGGGCCCATCTTCAACCCAGCACTTGACTTTGAAAAACATGGGATGTCTGCCGCCGATCGTGCTCGCTGCCGAAGGCCCGACCAGGACCCTGCTACCGAGAGTGATGGGCATCCGACGCAGGTCGGAAGGGCTCCGATGACAGTCATCGCCGAAAAGCCGTACCGGTGACACCTAAGACCGGAACCCGGTGACGACTACCGCCGAACTCGATCACGGCCGCTGCTGGCCACAGCTCCTATCTGGTGACAACTATCGCCGAAAGTCAGACCAACGTGCTCCGCCCGTCGCGACCAGCAGCGTGAGTAGACCTGCGGCGGACACGATCAAGAAGCCGGTGGTTCCGCCGTAGTGGGCAGCGATCACTCCCGAGGTTAACAGCCCTATCGCTTGGCCGCCGACCAGGCTGGCATCTACCAGAGACATGCCCTCGTTCATGCGTTCCTCCGGGGTGAGCTGCTGCAGGAGACCCAGAGTCGTGATCAAGAACGGCGCGAACGCGGAACCGACGACGAAGGCCCACGCTCCGAACAACACCAGGTTGCCGTCGAGGAGCAGGGGTATGGGCATCAGGCAGCCGCACAGGATGGCCGAGACCGCGAGAGTGCGACGACGCAGGTCGCTCTTGAGTTTGAGCGTGCCGAAGTACAGACCGGTCAGGCATGAGCCGAGGCCGATCAAGGCCAGGAAGATGCCGGAGTAGGACCGGGAGCTGTGCGAAGCGACGTAGTTGACTGTTACCAGCTCCATGGATCCCAAGGCGATCCCGAGGATGGGAAACAGCGCTACGGTGGCCGTGATGCCGGGTGTCAGGAGTCGAACGCGTTTTTGGCTCTTGTCGATCGGCACCGGAGTCGGCTGCGTTCTGCGCTGTGCAGCGAACAACAGGGTTCCCGCCAGGAGCAGGGTGTTTGCGGCGTACAGCCCAGCGGCCGGGCCGATCGCCCCGCACAGCAGGCCGGCAGCAGCCGGCCCGGTGATGAAGACGATCTCGTCCACGATTCGTTCGAAGGCGTTGGCTGTGTGCATCATGTCCGGTTGCTTACGGTAGATGCGAACCCAGCGTGCCCGTGCCATGGTCCCGACGAAGGGGCAGGTGGCGGACAGGGCGTACGTGACGTAGATGGCCCACATCGGTGCTCCGTATTGCGCGCAGAGCACGGTGCCGGTGCACGCGGCGACCGATGTCGCGGTGGCGGGGACGGCGACTTTCGCCTGTCCGTAGCGGTCCACGAGCCTTCCGACGAGGGGCGCGCAGACAGCCATGGCGACGAGGCCGACCGCCGCCACCCGGCCGGCCGTGGCGTAGGACCCGCTGGTGTCGACCATGAGCAGCAGAATGCTCACCCCATACATGCCCATCGGGTACCGGGCGACGACTCCAGCGAGGGTGAAGGCCACAGTGCCCTCGGCGGAGAACAGCCGGCGATATTGGCCAAGCATCAAAGGCTACTCATGGGGTAACGGCCGGCGACGGTGTCCATGTCGAGATCTTGGGCCGCGGGACGCTGAACGACAACGCCATTTTGCCGTGGTCATAGACGTTGGCTTGTCAGCGACGTTGTCGGGGCCGACGAGTAACTCGCCTCGCGTGTTTGTGCGCCTTACCACATCAGTCGTCCTGGCATGCCGGTGTTACGCGGCTCGCACCCTTATTAACCGCAGTCCGAGTAGTTACCGGTTCGGTGGAGCCTGTGTGATTGCGCTGTTGAGCGGTGTGCGCTGCCTCCATGCAGCCAGGATTGAGTCGACCAGGTCGACGTCGACGCCGGCGGTCGTGTCGACGTCGAGGTCGTATGGGCCGAACGTGTGGATGCTGTCAACCTCAACATGGGCGCGTCCCTCGCCGATGCGGCGGTCACCGCGGAGGTGTTCTCGACGGTCGAGTTCGTCGAGCGCGCAGTGTACGCCGATCAGGAAGACGTCCAGACCCTCGAGGAGGGCGGCTAGCTCGGTGCGCCAGGTGCGGAACTCGATGATGTGCTCGACGATCAGGTCGTTGCCCGGTTCGGCGAGTGCGGGCAGGCATCGATGAAATCCGGCGAAGAACCGTGGACGGACTTCGTGCCACCAGTCGAAAGGACCGTTGTTCTCGCGTCGCTCTGGGAGCATGCCAGCCGCGACGAACTGGTCCGAGGAAACGTGCAGGAAGGGCTCGTCCAAAGCTATCTGGAGCCGCGCGGCCAGCGTGGATTTGCCTGAGCTGGAAGCGCCGTTGAGGAAGATGATCCGACCTCGCCCGCGTCCAGTCGGGATGGGTTCCATGACCAACATCATGCCGTGCAAGCTCTGAACCGCGCGAACTCATTGCCGCGTTCCGGGCACCAGCCCACGTCCGTCGGCTACTGAACGTGAGTGGCGAATGTAGGTCGCTGGGCTGGCTGCCGTCGCGGAACGTACGCCGACACCGGGGCCGGCCGACCATCGCGTCGTCAGCTCGGATGAGCCTGAGAGATTGAACAGAAACACTTGACAGGGAACTGCATCGCCCCGATCACGTCGTCTGGCGCCGACCACACGATCGGTTCCGGCCCGCGACGTGCTTCGCTCGCGCTGCGGTCCGGCCGGAGCCCGCGCCACGCCGAGTGCCGCAAACGACCTTCGGGTGTCCAGTTTCGGAACGCCACCTCACCGATAACCACCGGTTCTACCCAATGAGCCCGCCGGGAGTGCTCGCGAGGCACATCAGCTACCGGTGCGGTGGCGCGCCGCAGCGGTGCCAGCTGATCCTGTAGTTGACGCAACATGGCATCGGTGAAACCGGTGCCGACATGGCCCGCAAACCGCAGTTGATCGTTTTCGTCGAAGACCCCTAATAGCAAGGAGCCGATAGTGCCGGCTCGCCGCCCTTCGCCGGGCTTCCAGCCCAGGATCAAGACCTCCTGGGTACGGATCAACGGCACTTTCGTCCATGCGGCAGCCACTCGGCGGCCGGGACGGTACGGCGCGGTCAGCCGCTTGGCGATGACGCCCTCGAGGCCGCCGAGTTCGGCTGCGTGCAGGACCGCCCGGCCATCAATACCGATGAAGTGCGGCGGGGTCCGCACTGCGGTGCCGGTAAGTGCTAGTTCGGTTAGCTTCTGCCGACGTGCTACGTAGGGCATGTCCAACAGCGATGCGCCGTCAAGCCATAGCAGGTCGAACACGTAGTAGATGACCGGAACGGTGCTCTGCAGGGCCTCGGACGGGGCGGCGACGTGCATACGGGCAGCGAGCCGTGAGAAGGACGGCCGGTCTCCTGCCTCCAGGGCGACGATCTCACCGTCCAGGACCATGCGGCGGCCGGGTAGCAACGCGCCCAGGGCTTGGAGCTCAGGGTAGCTGCTGGTGACATCGTTGTTATTCCTCGACAGCACCCGCACGGTGCCCTGGTCGAGATACGTGACCGCGCGCACCCCGTCGTACTTGAACTCGAATGCCCACTCCTCGCCGGCCGGCATCTGCCCGAGCGCGGCAAGCATCGGCGGTATCAAGTCAGGCATCGCCTGCTTCCGGGTCACTCAGTCGGGCTACCCCCTTACCTCGGTCTCGATGCCGGAGCCGAGAGAACTACAACGGAGTAATTTCCCGTCGGATCGCCAACATCGCGGTCTGCGGCGAGTCACTACAGGATGACGGCGGATGCACTGAATTTCGTGTCGCAAGAGGCCGCTTAATGCGTGACTCGGAGCGGCCTGACCGCCCTGAGAGCGGCTAGCTTGCTGCTGGGTCCAGGCCGGGTCCGCAAGCCCGCGACTCATCTTGAAACGCCGGGTATCCATCGCCCAAAGGTGACTTCGGTCGTAGTTGGCACTGGCCAGCGGCGGCGACTTGCGGCGTTGCGGCGACTTGCGGCGATAGTCGGTACGATCTTCGGTTCTAGGTGTCACCGGACGGCGTTTTGGTGTTAGTTGGCGGCAGTCCGACTCCGAGGCGTCCTTCAATCGTCGTCACGGTTGGTAGCCAAGGTGGGCTCCGGAGCGAGCGTTATCGGAAGCAGGAGCTCGCACGTGATCAAGTGCGACGCGCGCTGCAACAGGCAGGCTGACTGGTACCGACTCAGCGGCGGACACCGCCGAGACATCTGCTAGACGAGCCTAATCGAGGATGGTCTCTACGCAGCGAACGGCGATACGCCGCGCGATCTCTTCCGAGTTGACGCCGTTGTTGCCGCCGAGAGAAGTATTCGTCGCAGCACTTCCTCGACGTCGGGGCGAGCAGCATCTATGCGTTCAAGGACTGCCACACATTGCGCGCACCTCCGGATGGCTGGTTGGGTCGGAGGCCAATCCGCAGGAGGCTCGATCGGCATCACCCCGGATTCGTCGCAGACGGCCAACGACACCTGGTCCAAGTTCTCGGTGGGCGTCATCGCGTGGCGTGTACCGACGCTGCTGCCTGGAATTTCACCGCTTCGATAACTGATCAACTATCACATTCTGAATTGCGGGTCGGCAGAGAACAGCCGAACGGCAAATCTGCAACCGGTCCGAAGCCACCCGACCGTCACGGCTGCCCAGCCGAACCCAACGCGCGACCGTCGGCGGCCGACCTTGGCTCCCCGGCCAGCGACCGGATACGCGCCGTGCTTCTGCTCGATACGTTCGCCGGCACCTGGCTCGACGACCAGCCGCGCACTTGATCACTTGCGCGCTCATCGGCTAAATCCGTGCAGAGGTGGCGCCGGTAGGCGTGACGGAGGGTAGCTCGCGGCCAGAGTTTGGGCCGCCTCGATCCCGAACAGCCTGAGGTCGTCTCTGTTGTAGATGGAGCGGCCCCATGCTTTGTCTGATCTTTTTCGGAGTCGGTGGCGGCGTTTTCCACCTGTCACGATCCACGCGGATGTCGTCGGCAGGCCAGACGTTCTATCACCCCTGATCTGCGTTCGCGCTGTGTTGAGGCTGCGCAGTAACGGTGCCCGGAGGGCGCATCGCGGTGGCGAGCGGATGGTGGCGTCGGCCAGCGCTGCGGGCGCTACTGATCGCGGGTGCCGTCTTGCGGCTGGTGGAAGCGGGCCCGTAGCTCGCCGTAGGCCTCCCCTCCGGCCGCGTCCAGATCGGAGCGTCGTCGGCGGTACCAAAGGTAACGGCCTGTTGTCAGAGCGAGGCCAATCAAGGCGACGAGGGCGATGACGCCGCAGAGCCACCACGCCGCCCTGATGAATGCAGAGTCAGTGTCGCCGAGTTGTGCCGCTACGAGCCAGGTCGTCAAGGCGCCGCACGTCGCCACGATGAGCCCGATCCCGAAGTAGATGGCGGCGTTTCTGATGTGCTGCCGGGTGATCATTGAGTGATCGTGCGGGTAGACGGGAGGCATGAACGAATTGTCGCGCAAGCGGCGAGCCGTCGGTGGCCGAGCCGGTCGTGAGTGCCCAGGGGGCCAAAGCATGTAGGTGCCACGGTGTCATTCGTGGCCAGGCAATAGTCTGATGAACAGGTCGGGCCCGGACGCTGACGAGACGCGGCGATCACGGCCAGCCACCGGGGGCCGTGCTGCGCCCCGCGGCCCAGGGAGATCCCAACGCGTTCTTGCGAGTGGCGCCGGCAGGAGGCAGGCGGTCATGGTCGCCGCCGGGGCTGGGTGAGTTCTGGAGGCTGATTAGCCGAGGTTCGGTTCCGGTTCATCACCGTGAACATCCGGCTCGAGTGTCTGGTGTTCCTGACTCGCTGTGGCGTCCTGGGTGGCCGTAGACGGGTTATTGGAGGTGCTGCCGATGGTGTCGGCGAGGTCGGCGACGTTGTTGGACAGGGCCGTCAATTGGGCGGCGAGGTTGCTGGCGGCTTCCTGCTGGTGTGGTGTGTTGATCTGGTCGAGGAGGCGGTTGTAGTGCTGGCCGGGGCCTTGCGTGCGGTTCGTGGTGCCGCCGGTGAGGGTGTAATGTCGGGGTAACGGTGGCGGAGCGCTTTGGCTCGGTTGCCGGGGGTCGCGTTCGCCCGCGGGGTTCACTGCGGGTGGAGCGGCCCTTTCGCTGTCCAGGGTGAGATGTGTGCCGGTGGCGGTGTCGAAGACGGTGGTGATGCCGGCGATGCGGCTCCACCATTGTGGTTCGTCGTAGATGAGGGCGCGTTGGGCTGCCCAGGCGACGGCGTCGGCCATCCAGAGTGCTGGTTGGCGGCTGTCGTCGACGTGGATGAGGCGTAGTCGTGGGCTGATGTCGCCGTTGCGGACGAGCCGGCGGTAGGTGGTCAGGTCGGGTTGGTCGCTGCGGCTGACTTTGCGGCCTTCGAGCAGGGTTTGCTGTTGTTCGCGGGCGTTGGCGCGGGTGTCGAGGACGACGTCGCGGACGCGTTGTTGATCGAGTTGGTGCAATAGCCGGGTCAGGGTGGTCTGCCGGGCGGCTTCGGTTCCGTCGGCGTGTAGTGGTGCTTGGGCGACGAGGTAGGCCCAGTCGGCGTGGGCGTGGGTGGCGTCGAGCATGTTCTCGATGGGTGTGAGGTGGCCACGCCGGTAGAGGTGGGTGGAGTGGTAGGGGTGCGGTCCGGCCGCGTTGCGGGCCGCGTCGATGAGGGTGGGTATGTCGTCGGGGGTGACGAGGACCGCGGCGAGCAGGTACATGCCGGGGTGGTTGGGGCGGACGAGGTAGGACTCGTCGACGAACGCGACCGGGTGTTTCGTCACGGGGCTACTCCTTCGCGCGCCGAGCCCGGCTAGTGGTGGAAGCCGCTGCTCAGCGGCATGCGCGGCGTCCGTTGGTAGGAGTGATGGGTGTCGTCAGGCATGGTCGAGGTCGGTGTCTGGGCTGTCGGCGTGTGCGGTGTCGGGTTCAATGAGGCGCTGGTAGGCGGCTGCGGCGTCGGTGCTTAGACCGTCGGGGACGGGGTAGGCGTGCGGTTGGGGCCGGGTGGCGTCGACGGCGTGGACGCGGGTGGTGGCCAGTTGGACGGCGGCGGCCAGGTCGGCTTTGACGGTGTCGGCGACGCCGGTCGCGTGGTCGGCGGCCCGTTGCGCTCGGCGGGTGATCTCGGCGGCGGCGGCGAGGCCGGCGTAGCGGGCCGGTAGTGCGTTGTCGTACCAGCGGGCCCAGGTGCGGTGCCGGGTTTCGAGGTCGCGGACGGTTTCGCGTGCGTGGCTGAGCCGGGTGGCGCCGTGTTCCAGCTGGGCTTGTAGCTCGGTGACCGCGTTGCCGGTGCGCAGCGCCGCGGTGCGGATCTGCTGCTGTTGCGCGGCAGTCCGAGAACGTACGGGGCCGACGTGCCACCACTTGTGTTGGATCTGGTTGACGCGGAAGCTCGCGTTGCGCGCCGCGGCTTGTGCTGTGGCGAGGTCGAGGCGGGTGTCGCGCAGGTGCTGCTCGGCCGTGACCAGCTGAATATGCGCGGTCCGCAACCGGCCGGCCACGTATTCGGGGGCCGCGGTGTCCTCGGCTCGTTGTGCGGTGATGAGCTCGCGCAGCTCGCTGTCCGGGGCGGCGAACACCCTGCCGGCGAGCGTGGCGACGCCGATGACGGTCTGCGCGCGTTGCCAGGCGGCCCAGCGGTCGGTGTCGCGGTGGGAGGGCTGGGGGCCGATCGGGTCGTCGCCGGTGTGCTGGTATCGGTCGCGGTAGGCGACGATGACGGCGGCGCGGCTGATCCATTGCCGCCGTCCCGGCTCATCGTCGGGTACCGGGCCGAGCGCGCTCGGCCATGCGGACTCGCGGTCGGCGGCTTGGTCGGCGAGGGCTTCGATGCGCTGGTCGGCGAACGCGGCGATGTGGCGCAGGGCGGCTCCGATGTCGCCCTCGGCCGAGATGATCCGGTCGGTGTAGGTGCCGGTCTGCGTGCGGGAGATTGCGGTTGCCGGGTCGGGAACGATGAGGTCGTAGGTGTCGTCGATCCGCCAGGCGAGCACGGCGGCGATGTCGTGAGCGGTGCGTAGTTCCCGCTGGGCGGTGACCTCGGTCAGCACTTCGTCGGGGTCGTATCCGGCCACGGCGAGCGCTTGCAACCGGGCGACGAGGGCGGGTAGTGCCGGGTCGTCTTCGAGTGCGGCAGCGGCGGCGGACCCTTGTGCCGCTTTGACGACGGCGATGTAGTGGGGTGCGGCGGCGCGGGCGTTGAGGTCGTCGTAGATCGGTCCGAGGGTGTGCAGGGCGTCGACGTCGGCCCACAGGAGCTTCTCGGTTTCGGTGGCCGAGCGTTCGGTGGTGTCGGTGCGCAGGATGTCGGCGAGGACCGTGATCCCGGCGGTCGGTGGTGCGGGTGGATGCGCTTCCGGTGGGTGGTCGGCGGTGACGACGGCGAGTTGGTTGAGTCGCCGGCCGCGGGTGGCCATGACGTAGAGCCGGGCGAGGTTGGTGGCGGTGTCGACGATCGCGCGGGCGGTGTCGACGGTGCGGCCTTGGGCGGAGTCGATGGTGGCGGCGTACGCGAGTTGGACGTGCTCGGCGACGTAGCTCGCCGGGAGTGTGGTCCGATGCCGGCCGTCGCGGGCGTTTTCGACGCGCAGGTCACCGTTGTCGCTGATCTCAAGGATGCGCCATTGAGCGCGGTTGGCGACGAACTTGTCCCCGGCGAGCAGGGTGCGGTTGTTTTTGCGGGTCACGACCAGGTCTCCGGCCGAGGCCCGGGTGCCGTTGGCCAGCGTCACCGGCGTGCTGTCGGTGACCAGGCCGGCGTGGATGAGGATCTGGCGGGCTTGGGTGGCGATGTCGGCGGCTTCTTGTTCGGTCTCGACGAGGATGAGGCTTTCGTGGCCTTGCAGGACGTCGGCGGCCCATCCGTCGAGGGCTTTGCCGATGATGTCGGCGCGGTGTCCGGAGATGATTCGGCCGCGGCGGTCGTATTCGGCGAGCACGGTGGTGTCGCCGTCGCGCAGCCGTAGCGAGGCGGGTCCTTCCCAGGGTTCGTCGAACCGGCGGACCTCGGACAGCATGATCGTGTGCCCGAGGGAGGCGAGGTAGCGGAACATGCCGCCGGGTCCGACGGCGCTGATTTGGGCGGGGTCGCCGACCAGGATGAGTTTCCCGCCGACCGATTCGAGTAGGCGGGTGAGTTCGATGAGGTCGAGGGTGGAGGCTTGGGAGGCTTCGTCGACGATCACCCACTGGCCCGGTTGAAATGACCAGTTGTCGGCGGTGGTGGTGCCTTGCGGGGGTGTGTGCTGGGCGTGCAGCCACATCGCGATGTTCTCGGTGCGGATGCCCGGCCGGCCGCCTTCGCGGGTCGCGTCGGCCAGGACGTAGGCGGCGTTCTGGCCGACGGTCAACCCGAGGATGGGGATGTTCGCGCGCTGGGCTGCGACCGCGACGGCGTTCTGCAGGTAGGTTTTGCCGGTGCCGGCCGGGCCGACGATTCCGGTTACGCGCCGGGTGTCACCGACGGCGAACAGCAGCGCTGCCCGCTTTTCGGCGGATAGGTCGAGTTCGCCGGCGACCTGTTCCAGCAGCTGCCGCGGGGCCGGGGTGGCGCCGCGGCCGGTGGCGTAGGCGATGAGTTCTTTCTCCGCGGCGAGTACCGGCAGGGTGGTCAGCCGCAGGTCCCGGTGCCGGCTGTAGACGCTCTGCGCGTCCGACGTGCGGACCAGAGACGGCCCCCATTGGACCAGGTCGGGTGGGCTGATCACGCGGAGCTGCGCGGCGTGGGTGCGTACGGCGTCGGCGGCGAGCCGTTCGACCCGCGCCCAGTCCGCCCGCCGGTCCTCGCCTGTGCTGACGTCCAGGACCCGGCCGATCGCGAGTTCCAGATGCTCGAGACCGAACACCGCCCGCTCGGCGGTGACGTCGGCGACGGCTCGTTCGACGGCCAGATGGGGCACCCTGCGGACGGCGACGTCGACGATGAGCTGCCGTCGGTCGTCGTCGGTGAACCCGGCGGCAAGCGCGGCAGCATGCAGGTCCTCCAGCTGCATCCGGCGGTCCCCGGCCCGCTGCCGGGCGCGGCGAACGATCTGGGCAGCGTCCTCGCCGAGCTCGTCGCGTACTTGCCCACCGGCGATCCGGTGGACTTCGGCGGCGGTGTCCAGACCGGCGGCCTGGTCTTCGCGCCGCCACCGGGCGACCGCTTCGGTCGTGGATTCCGGCTCGTCCTTGGGGCGGCGGGTGCGCAGGGTGGCGTCCTGGGCGCTGCGCCGCCATCGGCCGATCGTAAGCCGTTGCCGGCCGCTGGCCGGGTCGGTGAGCCGCCCGGTCATTGCGGTCTCGATGGCGTTGCGGCGTTTGCTGTAGTGCTTGATCGAGCGGGCGCTGAGGCCGACGATCTCCCGGATCGGCGATCCGGATCGGGCGGCGAACCGTACGCCGAGCCGTTCGCCCAGGGCATGTTCGGCGGCGCGTTCGTAGGCGATCCGCGCGCCGATCGACGCCTGGTAGAAGGCTTTGGAGTCCAGGGCGAGCCAGTCCGCGCGGCCGTCGCGGATGACCCGGACTTTGGCGGAGACGACGATGTGCGAGTGCAGGTGCGGGTCCTTCTCGCGGCTCATCCGGTGGTCGAACACCATCGCGGCGAGGCCGTCGGTGTCGACCTGCACCAGCCCGTTGGTCCCGACACGGCTGAAGGCGCCGTGGGTACGGAAGTGTTCGAGGGTGGCTCGGACGCCTTCGTGGTGGGCGGCCATCACTGCCTGTTTGACCCGGTCGTCGCCGAACGCGTAGAGCATGCTGACGCTTTTCACCATGGCGACGGTGACGTCGAAACCGGCGCGGGGATGTCGTTCCGGGGCGGTCCAGATACGCAGCCACACTTGCGCGATTTGTTCGTACGTGGCGTCGGGCGGCAGCTTCTCCCACGCTTTCTCGACCGCCGTTTGCCGCGCCTGATCATCGAGTGCCGGGAATTGGCGCCAGAGCCGGCCGAGCTGTTCACCGGTGGTGGGGTGTTTCCCTTCGCCGATGAGGCGAAGCATTTGCTCTTCGGTCACCTCGCCGCGCACGCCGCACATGTCCTCGGCTTGCCCGGCCCACCAACCGGGCGCCTCACCGTGCGCTCGTGGATCGGTGTGGTAGGCGACCAGAGCGTTGCGTGCGGCGGGCCGGAAGTCGTGTGCGCCGGTGGCGACTTGCCGGGTGAGGTAGGTGATCCCAGCCCCGGGCGAGATCGGGGTGACCGTGAGCATGCCGGCGACGGTAACGCGCACCGTGCCCCATTTTTCGACATTTGAATGCCAAGGGGTGTGCTGATTCTGAAAGGGGTATAGGTGTGAGCTTGTGTTGCTACAGGCCAGTGAGGGTGTGGCTAGAAATAGCCAGGTTGGTGAGAAAGCGTGACTATCTTTAGCCAGATCTCTAGGACTAGGCGCAAGGTGTGAGGAAAGTTAGCGTCGATGGATGGCTAGCAAAGCGACCAATGATGCGGTGCAGTTGTTGCGGCGTCGGCAGCAGGCGGAGGAAGGGGCGTTGACGTCGGCGTTGGCGGCGACGGGCGCGGCGGAGCGCGCGCGTCGCCGGTGGGAGGAGGAGTCGGCGCGGTTGGATGCGTCGGAGGATGCCGGGCTTGCGGTGCTGGCGGCGTTGTTGCCGGTGGAGGTGGCCGCGCGGTTGGCGGGTGTGAGTTCGGCTCGGGTGCGGCAGGCGCAGCAGCGCGCGGCGGCTGAGGTGGTGGCCGCGCGGGTGGAGGAGCTGACCGGCGGTACGGTGGCGGGGCGGCGGCGGGCGCGGCGCGAGGGTCGGGCCGAAGCGGTGGGCGGCGGCGTCCCGGCGGCGTCGGGCGGTGCTGAGGCCGGTTCCGTGGTTGGCGCGCCGTCAGTTCTGCGCGGGGGCGACGGCTGATCGTGTCGGTTGCTGGCCTGGTGTTGGCGAACCGATGATGGCGAGGCGTTCCGGGGACGGCCATGGCGTCCCGGGTGGAGATCGATGGTGGTTGAGCGGGGATGGCTGGCGAGTTAGTGTGGTGGTGGCCTTCAGACTGGCGCGTGAGCGTTGGTGTGTTGACTGGTGTGGCCGGCGGACTTGGTCGTTGCATCTCTTCGGAGGTGTTCCCCGTGAGGGGCCGCCGGCCTTTTATCTGCCCGTTCGCCTGAGCGTGTTGTAGTTCGCTGGGGGCGTGCGGCCGTGAGCGGTGTGTGCGGTAGCCCGCAGCGGCGTGCTCGATGCGCGCCGATGCGGTCTCGGCGGGCGTGGCGGATCGGCCCGGCTGCTGCCGTCGTGCTGGGGCGGCACCCCCGGTTGGCTGGGTGCCGGTTGGTTGTCCCTGTCTGTGAGCGGTTCGGGCGGCCCCGGGGACCGTGGTGCGGTCCCCGGGGCCGGTGCTGATCAGAACGGACAGGGCACGGTGTCGAGGTCGATCAGGGCCTTTGCGGCGTCGAGGATGCACAGCACGGCCGGTGCTTCGCAGATACCTTCTCGGGCTGCGTCGGTGGCGAGCGTGGCAGCGAGGTCGTGGGGAATCTCGGCGTAGTCCTGTACGAAGCCGATCGCGTGGTGTGGGTTCGGGACTTCCCGGAAGTCGTCGCCGATCTGCAAGGTCGGCATGTCGAACGGGTTGTTGTCGCCGGTGCAGTAGACGTGAGCGAAGTAGGAACCCAACGCGCGGTCCCAGCCGACAAAGACAGACTTGATGCCCGGATCGTTGGGCGCGAATTCGTGACGGCTCATCGGTGGCCTTCCCTATGGTGTTGTCGTTAACTGGTGTTGTCGGGGCTTGGTCTCCCCAACACGTATTATCATACGTCAATGCCTGCTATTTCGCTAGCATCCGAATGCAATTATCCGAATGGACAGCGCATTTAATTGTGCTTAGCGTGAGTCGCGCGGGAATGGCGTTTGCGCAGCTCGGACGCGTCGGGTTTGGGGTTAGAGGCGTTTTTTCGGGCGGTGGCGGCGAGCTTGCTCGCCAGGTGGTGGCCCGGCGGGAGCCAAATTCACCGCGGGGGGTTTCGGGGAAAAAATTCTGTGGGGTGTGCAGAATTATTTGCCCGCCCGCGGCGGATTTGGTGGACGCCGGGCCACCACCTACCCTGCTGGCGTAGCCAGCGCCCGGAAAAGGGTCTCTGCAGTGCGGCCGCAGGCCGCTTCCGGTCTACCGGGCCGCCAGGCCCGGCCGGGGTGGGAGTGCGCAGCACGCTGGCCGGTGTGCGCTGGTGCGGGCGACGTGACCTGCGCGTTCGGCGGGTGGGCGGTTGTTGGCGGCGCGGTTCTGACGGTGCGTAGCTCCTGCTGGCCGGCGAGGCTCTTGGTGGTGCCGGTCCGGTTGTTGCGTGCGGCTCGACGCGGCGGTGTGGCCGAGGACCGCGCGGGTGCGAGGGTGAGGCTGGTCGGCCCGGACCTCGCGGCGCTACGGGTGCGCCTGTGGTCGGGCCGACCAGTCCGGCGGGGCTACACGCCGAGGCCGTATTTGCGGCCGAGTGCCGGGCCGAGTTGTACGGCGGCGACGGCGGCGGGCAGGTGGCGGTGTTGCCATCCGTCGAGGGCAGCGGTCAAGTTGGCACCGTATTTGCGGTGTTGGGTGAGCGCCGCGCACAGGCCCTGGGCTTGTTCGATGCCGTTGTTGGCGCCGCGGGCGGTGTGGGGGCGGACCGGGGCGAGGGCGTCGCCGAGCAGGACGGCGTGCCCGGCGCCGATGGGCCAGACCATGCTGGTCGGTGGGTCGATGTCCATGACGGCGGCGGCCATCCGGATGCCGGTGGCGTGGACGAGGGCGGCTTGCTCCTCGGGTAGGTACTGCTGCGCGCTGGTGTCGACCGCGGCGCGGGCCGTGTCGGTGACGTGCTGGGGCAGGGCGAAGACGCGCCGGTTCGGTGGGGCGCCGAAGAAGTCGGTGTACTGGGTGGTCGTGGCGCCGAGGTAGAAGGTCCAGTCTGCGCCGCCGGGGATGGGCGCGAGGTTGAATTGCATCCCGCTGTGTGAGGGTTCGAAGCGTAGGAAGTCGAGCAGGCCGGGCTCGGTGGTGGTGGTCTGGCCGCGGTGCGCGACGTAGCCGGCGTAGCGCAGCTGCCGGTGGGGGTCGAGCAGCCGCCGGCCGGTCGAGGCACGTCCGTCGGCGAAGATCACGAGGTCGGCTGTGGCGGTGTCGCCGTCGGCGAAGTGCAGCAGCGGCCGGTCGTGTTCGCCGGTCAGGGCGGTGACTCGTTTGCCGGTGTGCAGGGTGCCGGTGGGCAGGCGGCGGGTCAGGGCCTGGTGTAGCAGGGTCCAGGTGGTGTTGCGGCCGGCGTAGAGGTGGCGATGCTCGGATCCGCGGCGGCGCCCGCAGACGGTGATGTCCATGACCGTCTCGGAGTTGTAGCGGACGAATTCGTGCTGGGGGACGCCGAGTTGGTCGAGGATGTCCAGTGACGAGTGCTCGAGGCCGATCAGGCCGCCGCCGAGTGGGGCGCTGGCGGGGGCGGCCTCGTAGAGGGTGACGTCGTCGAATCCGGCGTGCAGGAGCAGCAGCGCTGTGGTTGGGCCGGTCAGCGATCCGCCGACGACCGCGACGCGCAGCCCGGTGGCGGCGCGGCGGGTGGCGGTGGTGTGCGTGCTCATAGGCGTGGCCTCCGTGGTGCGAACCGTGCGACTCGCGCTGGTTGCACCGGCGCTGCCGCGTTGACGAGGCCACTGGGGGAACGGCGCGGGTGGTGGCGGGCAAGCCAGTCACTTGAGGTCAAAAGATCTTGGAAGCGCGGCGCTGCTGCCGCTGGTTGATGACTGGTGCTGCGCTTCCAAGATGTTTTGCCGGGCTTGCCGGCCGCTGCCGGGTCGGTCATCACTGCGGGATCGACGAACGCGGCGGCTCGCAGTGATGGCCGCCGCGTTCGTCAGTTCGGCTGTGCATCGCGGGGCTCTGCCCCCTGCGCGTCATCGCCGGCAGGCTGTGCCTGGTGCCGGACGTGTGCCGAGTGGCCGGCATCGAGGCGTGCGCCATCACTTGGCATTTCCTCGGATTGACGGTCTCGCTCCGCGGTGAGGCCTTGATCCACGGTGGTGGTGCGATTGCCGGTGCTGTGCCTACTGAGTCGCGGCGTGCCACTGTGGCAGTAGGCAGGGACCGTGCGCTGGCCGGTTAGTAGGACTGGTTGATGCGATCGGCGATGACGGTCAGGGCGGCGTTGGCCAGCTCGATGCTGCTGGCCGGGAACCGGACGGCGAAGTCTGCGTCGGTCAGCGGTTCGCCGATGCCCACGCGGTGGCCGGTGCCGGCCAGTGTCACGCCTGCGATGAGGTCACCGGTTGCGTCGTCGAGATCCGCCCATAGCGCGTCGATGTCGTCGCCGAGGGTCCAGCCCGCGTCGCCGGGGTCGGCGGCGACCGCCCGCACCAGGTCGCGGACCGTCTCGACGGTGGCGGTCCAGCCGTCAGGCCTGTCATCGGTTGCCCCGATCACGCTGGGCTCGCTCAGCCATTGCCACTGCCGGTTGCGGTCGACGGTCACCAGCGGCACACCAGCACGATCCGGCGGCAGCTGATCGAGGGCCGACTGCGCCCAGGCACGCAGGCCGCCGACCGATCCGTAGACGACGACGTCTTCGACGTTCAGGCCCCACTCGCCATCGGCGCACCGTGCTTCGCCGGCGGTCTCGCCGGGCGGCATGATGACGGCCTCGTCTTCGACCGCGCCCCAGTACACGTTGTTCATGGCCTCGCCCCTTCAGGACAGAGATCCGGGTGCGGCGGTATCCGGTGAGTGTCCGGGCCGCCGCGCTGACGGGCCGGTGTGGGATCGGCCGGGCCAGGCGGTGGCAAGCCAACAAGCCGAAAGATCTTGGTGCGCAGCTGTCCGGCGGCGAAGCAGGCCGGGCAAGATGTTTCGGTGGCTTACCGGCGCGGCCGGGCCGGTCTGCACTGGGGGCTGGCAAGCGGTGCACGGTGCTACGTGACGGGCCGCGCCCTGCACCGTGGCGGCAGGGCGGCCTGAGCATTGGTGGTGGGGCGGCGCGACGGTGTTGTGGTCAACTGCGTGCAGCTGGCCCGAAGCGGTGCCGCTGCTGGTTCAAGCGGTCTGATCGCCGCGTTGGGCGCGGTGGCGGAGCTCGCGCAGCGGCAGCGGGTAGCTGACGCCGGCGCGGCGCTGTTTGAGGATGGCGACGTTGCCGAGCCGGCGGCGCAGCTTCTCTTCTTCGGCCTCGGCGGCCAGAAAGCGGTGCGGCGCGACCTCGAGCAGGTGCAGCCACTGCCGTTGCCCGGCGCGGACACAGGCACCGAAGCAGTTGTTGTGTTGGAAGCCCTGCTCGTATAGGCGCGGGGTGCGTAACCTTTCGGTTCGGGCCCAGTCGAGCATCTGCTGTTTGCTCAGGTAGGGCGGTTCGCACATCGGGAACTTCACCGTCCACGGGGTCCAGCCGCGTTCGATCGCGGGCACGCGGCGGTGTTCGCTCCAGTCGATCCCGACGTAGAGCACGGTGTCGACCGGGTCGGCGTGCTGGGTGAGCCAGGCCCGGCAGGGGCGTTGCTTGAGGTGGACGCTGCAGGGGGCGATGCGGGCGTTGCCGAGGAAGCGTTGATCGGCGAACACCTGCCACGGGGTGCGGCCGTCGGCGACGATGACCGGCGTGACGCCGAGATGCGCGCCGGCGTCGTCGACGAATCGCCAGAGGTCGGGATCTTCGGTTTTCGTGTCGGCCGCGAGCAGGACGAGGTCCTGGGTGCCGTAGCGGGCGGCGACGCGCATGGCGGTGGCCCAGCTGCCGATCCCGCCGGAGAACTGCACGATGTGGCGGGTCATCGCGGTGGACCGGCTGCTGGGGGCGGTGCGGGCGCCCGGCGGCGCGGGTGGATATGCATGGCGGCTTCCTCGCTTTCGGCTGGGCGTACAGGGCGCGACGTTGCCGAGCCGGGCAGGCCGGCGGTCGGCATGTGCTGGGTGCGGTGTCCCGGCTGGGCCTGCAGGGCGGCTCAGCCGGGACCGCGACGCGGGGTTAGAGCAGGGTGTGCAGCGGGCTCAGGCTGATGATGACGATGGCGAAGGCGTGCGAGACGATCGCTTCGGCGATGTCGGTGCTCTGGTGCCGCAGGCCCAGCAGGAGCGGGCGCTGGGCGCGCTGGTAGGCGTCGACCAGGTTCGCCAGGTAGGTGACGAGCAGCGTGTAGGGGTTCGGGCGTGCGGTGCTGTTGTTCATGGTGGCCTCCAGCCGATCCGGTGGGTGCGGCGTGCGCCGGGTGGCGCTGGGACTGCCGCGGGTGGCAGGGCCACGTGGGATCGGCTCGGTGGTGGCGGGCAAGCCAGCTTTCGGGGACAAAAGATCTTGGAAGCGCGGCAACCGGCCGTTTCGGAAATCTTGGGGCTGCCGTGCTTCCGAGATGTTTTGCCGGCTTGCGCGTCGGCGCCGGGTCGGTCATCGCTGCGAACTGGCGAACGCGGTGGCCGGGTTGCCACCGCGTTCGCCGGCTCGTTTCGATCGTCGAGGCCGCCGGATGCGGGCAGCGGTGACCTGTCGGGCCGTGGATGCTCGGTCCCGGCTACACCTGTTCCGTCCAGGCCTGCCGGCAGGTGCCGCTCTGGTGGGGTGCGCACGGAGGGCGGCGGTGCCGACTACGGTGGTCACGTGCTGGTGTGGGTGGCATCGTTTCCGCGTTCCGATAACACGCTGCTGCGTATCGCCCTGCACCGCAGGTACGGCGTCACGAGCTCGGTGGTCTACGACCACGACGGCGTCGCCGATCGGCTGGGCGGCGAGCTGATCGGGTACACCGAGCGTCCCGGCTCGCTCGCCGAGATGCGCGCCGCCGCCGGGCCTCATTTCGTCAAGACTCACCGCCCGCGCGACGAGGACGTCGACGACGCCGACGCCGCGATCTGCCTGGTCCGTGATGGCCGGGACGCGTTGGTGTCGTGGGCGCGGTTGCTCAGCGAGGACGACCCGGCCAGTTTCCCGGCGGTACTCAGGCAGCGGATCACCGACACCGACGGCCGCAGCAGCGCCAGCTGGGGCACGAATGTCCTGAGCTGGTTACGGCCTGCGGCCGCGCACCGGGTGGTGCTGTCCTACGCGGAACTGATCGCCGATCCGGCCGCGGCTGCCGATCGGGTGATGGCGGTGGTCGCCCCGGGCCTGCGAGCGGACCCGGACGCGGTGGTTCCCCGCTTCGAGCAACTGCGACAGGTCGACGCCGGCTTCTTCCGCCGCGGTGTCGTGGGGAGCCATCGCGACGAGTTCCCGCCCGCGTTGCAGGAGTTGTTCTGGTCGAGGCCGGACAACCGGGCAGCGATGCAGTTGCTGGCAGCATTTCGAACGAGCTGAACGAGCGCCGCCGGACGCCGCCGGTCCACCGGTGCCCCGGTCATCGGAGCGTGCTGATCCGATGCCGGGCGGCGGTTCGAGATCGTGGTAGCGCCGTAGCGATGGAGTGCTCGACGGTCCTCGGCCGCCGCCTGCACCACGGCCGTGCGACGTGCCGGTCGCCAGGGAGCAGGCCGCTGCTGATGGCGGCTGGCCGGTCTGGAAGTCATCGTGCCCGGCGGGTGGCCGGGCACGATGAGCGGAGCCGGCTGGTTACAGGGAGAGGGCCACGTCGGCGGCGGTGACCTGCATGATGCCGAAGGCCTTGGGGCCCTGGTCGCGGACGAAGGCCCAGACGGCGAGGTCGTCGCGGCCGGTGACGGTGACGGTGTCGCCCACGCTCAACGTCATGCACTGGCGGGCGAGGCCGCCGATCGCGGTGACCGTGACCCACAGCGGCTGGTCGTTGGTCCATTGCCCGTCGAGGATCCGGCGCCGGTCGTGGGCAATCCGGAACTGGCAGCGGGGTGTGCCGTCGCGGTCGAGCGTCAGCTCGGGCCGGGTGCGGATCTGCCCGTCGAAGGTGAGGTGGAACATGGCTGGCTCCGATCGGATGGCACGGTGCGGCATCGGGCCAGGCCAGCCGGCATGGGCTCGCCTGTCCGCCGGGGTGCCGCGTTGACGGGCCGGCCGGAGGCCACCGGGTGCCGGCGGCGCAAACCCCGCCCGGGCAGAAGATCTTGGCGTCGAGCGCAGCGAGATCCCGGGGGCCAAGATGTTCTGCCGGGGTTTGCCGGCGCCGGTCCGGGGTGGGCTGGCCTTGGGCTCGTTCAGCAGCGGCGCCCTCGCGGCGGCAGACCGGTGGCGTGTGCCCGCGACTGCGATGTCGGCTCGGGGCGGCTGGTGCACCGGCACCGGGTCGGTGTTGCCCGGACGGGCTGAGGCGACCCGGCCGTAGCTGGGCCGCCCTCGGACCTGCTGCGGTGATCAGCCGTGGTGGACGAACTCGAGGTCGGTGACCACGTCCGGCCACTTGTCGGCGTCGATGCGCTCGCCGTGCGGGGTGACGACGGTGTGCCCGTCGCGGTGCCGTTGGGGTGCCGGTCCGGGTTCGGCGAGGACGCGGACGATGTCGGGGGTGAGGTTGAACAGGTCCTCCCCGCTGGCGTCGTCGGGCAGGATGTTGAACCGGGTGGCGTGCACGAGGACCCGCTGACCCCGGTGGATACCGCGCAGGGCGGGCATGAGGCTCTCGTCGAAGCTGGTGAGGTGGTACGGGGTGCGCAGGGTGGTCTTCCACGTGCCGAAGTTGTTGTAGTAGCCCTGCTGGTGCTCCACGCGCACGGTGACCATGGGCCGCTGGTCGGCGCCGACGGTCCGGGACTGGGCGCTGCCGGTGACCTGTGCGGCGAGAAGGAGCTGGAAGGTGTGCGGCTGCTCGGAGCCGGCCACGGTGTGCACGACGTCGGGAGTGAGGTCGAACAGGGTCTCCCCGGTGCGCCGGTCGGTGCGGATCTTGAACCGGGTCGCGTGCACGACGACCCGCTGGCCTTTGCGGATGTTCAGCAGCGAGGGCATGACCCGCCGGTCCCAGCAGGTGATCTCGTACGGCACGCGCAGCGTGTTCCTCCACGCGCCGTCGTGGTCGTGGTAGCCCTGCTGGTGGTCGAGGCGGAAGGTCACGAAGGGACGTCCGTCGCGGTCGGTCGTGCGGGATTCGGCGTCGGCGGTGACGGTTCCTTCGACGAGGCAGTCGAACTGCATCAAAGCTCCTTGGCGAGGATCGACGAAAGTACGGGCGCGGGGCGCCCCGGGGCCGGCGGTGATCCGCCGGCCCCGGGCTGCGGCGGTCAGGCCGCGTTCGCCATCTCCGGCTCCGGCTCGGGCGCCGGCTCCTGGCCGTCGAACGTCCAGTCGGCAGCGTCGGGGGTCTGCTTCGGCAGGGCCTTGGCGCCGGTGAACCGCATGGACAGCGACACGTTGTTGGCGTTGCACTGCAGCACCGCACCGGGGTCGCCGTCCTGGCGCAGGAACGGATACGGGTCGATGTCGCGGGCGTCGACGACGACGGTGTTGCCCTTCTCCAGCTCGGCGCACCGCTCGGCGAGCGGACCCCAGGCGGAGACGGCGACGAACATGGGCGCGCCGTCCTCCCACTGCCCGTCGGTGTTCTTGCGGCGACGGTTGTGCACCACCCGCAGCCGGCAGACCTGCTGGCCGGAGCGGGTGAAGACCAGTTCGGGGTCGGCGGCGAGGTTGCCCTCGAACTGCAAGAGGAACTGTGACATGGGCTGGCTCCGATCAGATGGTGCTGATGCGGCACCGGCCGGTACGCGGATCGGGTGACCCGGGCGCCGTGGTGCCGCGCTGACGGGCCGGTCAGAGCCCGCCCATGGGCCGGGGCACCAAACCCCTGCTTGAGCAGAAGATCTTGGCGTCGAACGCAGGGAGACACGGGTGCCAAGATGTTCTGCCGGGTTTGGTGCGCCCGGCCCGGGTGGGCTGACCTTCGGGTCCTTCAGCGGCGGTTCCTGCGGCCAGTCCGGGCGTACCCGATGCACCGCCGGATCGCCGTCGCACGCGCAGGGCGCCCTGGCCCGGCACGGTGATCGACGGCAGCACGGTGAGCCAGCGCTGCCGGCTGGACCGCGCGCGTTCCTCGCTGTTCTGCATGCGTGTGGTGCCGTTATGGACCCGCGGCCAGGTCCGAAAGAGGGGGCCGGTTCCGTGGCCTGTTGCAGCAACCGCCCTGGGGACGAGAGGCGTTGCGCGGACCCTCCGAGGGTCGCGCTGAGGCAGCAGGCCGTGTGCCGCTCGGGCCCAGGCCCCGATAGCAGCGCGCCGGCCGGTCGGGGCCCGTAGCGGGTCAGTGGTGATGCGCCCAGGAGACGAACCTCTCGTACAGCTCGGGCGGGGTCGCCCGGCCGCGGGCCCGGAGGTCGCCCCAGGCGGCGAACATCCGGCCGGACAAGTAGATGGGCAGGACGGTAGGGAACGCACGGAACTGCACTAGCAGGACCGCCTTGGCGGGGGTGCACGGCCACGGCTGACCACAGACGCGGCAGTCCCAGGAAGGGCGCCGATACCGGTGCTCGGTGCTTGGGGGCATGGTCGTCACCGGCTTCCCCGATGCCTGCCGGGCTTGGCTGCGCCGACGTCTCGGCGGCGTGACTGCGTCGCAGTCGGTGATGACACAGCCCCTCGGGGATGCGCGAGTCCGGCTCGCCAACCGGAATCGATGGTGCGCCGGATTTCCGCACGGCCGAGCCCCGCGACCCGCGCGGCGTCGGTGAGTTCTCGGCGCACGACCGCCTCGTCCAGTGCCCCGCCGGCCGCCAGTTGCCCGAGCCGGAACGCGGCCCGGTTCAACGCGTCGTTGCGGCCGCCACTGGCAATGCGCCGGCCATCGCTGGTGATCGGCCTCGGAGCGCGCAGGATGCGCCGGATCTCGCCGGCCAGTGCCGCCTGGGCGTAGCGGTCCAGGTCGGCGACCGGCCGGGCCGCCGGTAGGACCGGTGGTGGCGGTAGTACCAGGCGGCGCAGCGGTGCCGGACAGTGCGGGAGAGCGGAGCCGGGCGTCCACAGCTGCTGGAAGCGGTAGGAGACGCCGCTGGCGTGCACCGACGGTGGAGCGACGACCAGGCCACCGCGGCCACGCCAATCGACGCCGGGCAGCAGAGCGACCCGACTGGGCAGGCCCCCGGCGGCGAACCACAGGTGCCAGCCGGATCCGGTGCGCACCAGCGGCCCGGGCGGGCGAATCACGCCGAGCAGGTCGAGGACAGCGGTCAGGCCTGCGCCGGTGTCGATGTCGCAGACGTCGAGGACCGTTCCGGTGGCCAGGCCGATGTTCGCGTGCGGCCACCGGCGCCACCATGCGCGGATCACCTGCGATCGCATGCTGGCGTCGCGGAGTCCGTGCGGTAGCCGCGGGTGCTTGCCTGATGAGGTACACCCCGGCCCGGGACGGCAGCTGCACACCGGATCCGGCTGGCACCTGTGGTTCGCCGCCGGGGGCCTGCCCAGTCGGGTCGCTCTGCTGCCCGGCGTCGATTGGCGTGGCC
>NZ_JBEZYA010000033.1:0-80969 GCF_040638295.1 Actinoplanes sp. NPDC026619 | reverse complement strand
GACCCCCGCGCCCCGCGGCGGCCCCCCCCCCCCCCGCCCCCGGGCCGGGGTGTGCAGCGGCATCACCGGGATCCCGGCCGCCGCGTAGCGCAGTGCGGCGGCGAGCAGGCCGGATGGCGGCTGCGGTCGCGGATCCTGCGGTGGCGTTACGGAGAGGGCCGCCATCAGTGACCTCCCGCCCGCACTGCTGTTGGCCGCTCGGATGGGACGCAACCGGTTGTCGCCGGCGGTGCCGGTACGCGCGACGCCGGTAGCGGCCGGGTGAGGGCGGTGCTGATGGACGCGGTGGGGTAGCCGCTGGTCGCGGCAGCACCGCCGTGGGCAGGCGACGGCGCCGTACCGGGATCACAGATGCCAGGGCTGGGTGCGCCGCGTAGACGATGCAACATGGGAACTCCTCACAGGATGCGGACGCGCGCCACCGTGCCGGCACAGGCGGCAGGTGGCGCGACGTCGGTTCGGATGCCGCCAGCGCAGGCGGGCGGCGGTGCCGATAGACGGTGCGAGCCGGCGACGGTGACGGTCGGGGCACGTCGGCTCGGTCCGCGGTGACCGTCGCGCGTGCCCGGCACGCCGGTGTGCGGTGCGGGTTGCCCGCCGGCCGGGCGGATCAGCGAGAGGTGCAGGTCTGCTCCGCCGGCGTCGGCGGCCGGCACGGTTCATGAGGCCGGCGGCCGGGTCAGGAGCCGGGCCGACAGCCGCGCGTGCAGGATCCGGCCGACGAGGTCGGTCAGGACGTTGGTAGCTGCGGCCTGCCGGGCACGGTGCAAGGCTGCCTCGGCCAGGGCGGTTTCGCCGCGCCGCCAGGCGCACCAGGCGGCGAGGCCGGCCGGCCCGGCGAGGTGGCTGTCGGGTGCTCGGCGGGTCAGGTCCAGCCACAGGTCGCGCTGCCACATGCAGCCGCACACCGAGCGGCGTGCCATCGCCAGCAGATCCGGGTCGGTCAGGGCGATGACGAACTCGGCGGCTTGCTCACCGGTGAGCCGGTGGCCGTTGCTGGCTTGCGCGAGGGAGAACGTGACGTGCCCGGCATCGGGCCGGAACCCGGCCGGCACGGCGGTCAGCGCCGCGTTGATCTCGGCCCGTCCGGCGGGATCGGCGGCGACGAGCCGGTGCAGGTCGGTGCGCGACGGCAGCGCGACGCGCCCGGCGACCGACAGCTGCGCGGCCGATGCCGTGGTCGTCGGGTCGACCTCGATGCCGGCGGTGGCGGGGCAGGTACAGCCGGGCAGCAGGCACACGCACCGGTTGCCGGTGACCAGAAACAGGCCGTGCACGGCCCGGAGCAGGTCGAAGACCTCACCGGCGGCCGTGACGGCGGACCGGGCGGTTTCGGAGCCGTAGCCGATCAGCACGATGCCTGCGGCCTGGCTGGCGGGGATGTGCAGAGCGAGGTGGGCGAGCCGGGCCGGGGACGGCTGGGTCAGCGGTACCGAGGTGCTCGTGATGACGCGGCGGCGACCGTCGAGGTAGAGCGCGACGATCTCGTTGTCGGGGTGGTAGCCGAGCAGGTAGGGCACCGCGCCGACGATGTCGGCCGGGGAGGCGAACCTCAGCGGTGTCGTGGGTCGGGTCATGGTTGTCGAACCTTTCCGGTGAAGCTGCGGAAGGGGGTGAGGTGCCGGTCCGGTGGTGGGCGGTGGATGACGGAGGTGACCAGCCGTCTGGTTGACGCTGATGCCAGCCGTCACGGACCGGGGACCGCGGCCAGGGCAATGGCAGGGCCGGGACGCTTACCGCACGACAGGTGATGGCCGACTGTGCCCCCGGTCGGCGGCGAGTTGTCTGCAGTGGGAAGCGTCAGCTGCTGGGCTTGCCGTCGAGGCGACGCTCGGCCTGGCTGAGCCGGGTTCGTAGGTCGCGTTCTTTGTCGTCGATGGCGGCGCTCTCGAGCGCTTCGTAGTGCACGCTCGCGTCGCCGAGCTCGATCGGGGGCAGTCCGGCGGCTTTCCACATCCGGGCGTACAGGCCGGCGGCGCTGGTGTTCAGCGGGATCCGCTGGCTGACCTCGCACAGGGCGACGCAGCATTCGGCGGCGGTGCCGGGCCGGGTGTCGGCGTCAGCGGCGACGCGTTCGAGTAGTTCCCGGCAGTGTGAGCGGTACACCAGTTCGTTGCGGGTCAGCAGATCGCTGGTCGGGACCAGGAGCTTGAAGCTGCGCCAGATCCGGTCGGCGGCATTCGGGTGCCGGACCTGGGCGTCAGTTATCTCCTGCTCGGCGATCTCCATGGCGCCGAAGATCGGCATCAGGGAGTTGCGGGTGTCGGTGATCAGGGCGGCGAGGTCCGCGCTTCGCGCACTCCGGTCCACGGCGGGCTCCTTTTGAAATGGGCAGGGACCGTGTCTCCGGCGCCGGCCGGGCACGTCGTCGAGGCCGGAGGCGGACGAGCAGGTCCTTGCGGAGGGCACAAAAAGGCCCGGCCCTGCGCGGGGCAGGACCGGGCTGTTGGCGATCGAGCGCCGGTGTCGAGACGGGGTCAGCGGTCGGTGGTGTCGGTACTCAGGGCCCGGAAGTCGTCGTCATCGGGCAGCGCCGCGTCACTGAACGGGATGGTCGTGACATTCGCGCCGAAGAGGCGTTTGACCAGGCGTCGGGCGGGTTGCCAGTCCGCGGTCCAGTCGCCTTCGCTGGCGATCAGGAACGCCTCGGGCAGCAGCAGGTGGCAGCGCAGCAAGGTGGCGGTGACAGCGAGGTCATAAGGCTGGCCGTCGGTTTTGCAGAACCACCATTGCCGGGTCGTGGTGCCGGGGGCGGCGAGCACGAACGCCTCGCCGTGCTCGCCGGGGCCACCGTTGTAGGCGATCCCGTCGGCCGTGCTGAGCAGCGGGACACCGGTCGTGTCGGGTCCGGCGATCGGGATGCGTTTACTGAGTTGGGCGATGATGTGGTTGCTGTCCTGCACGATGGCTGGCCACGCCGTCGCGTAGGCGGGGCTGTCCGGCTGGTATCGCCAGCAGTGGGTGTAGCCCATGGTGATGTCTCCGGTGGTCGAACGGTGCCGCGGGTTCAGCGCCGGGTGATGCGGCGTCGGCGGGCACCTCGGCCGGTCGGGGCCGGGGCACGAGGCCGCTGCCGGGCGGCGGTCAAGGCGGCCGATGGCGCGGGCCGCGGCAGGCGGCCCGCGCCGAGCGGGTCGAGCCACAGGTCAGTCGTCGAGCGCGACGTCGTAGCGGTGGCTCTCCTGCGGGTACGCGGTGATCGAGTCCATGGCGTCGATGCGCTGCTCGGCCTGGCGGACCAGGTCTTCCGCGAGGTCGCGGGCGTGTTCTTCGCTGGTCGCGGTCACGTCGAGGCGCAGCTCGACCATGGTGGTGACGGTGTAGTCGCGTTCGCGTAGCGGCAGTTCGATGTGCAGGTTGATGTTGAGCTTGTCGACGAACTCGTCGTAGACCTCGCACCAGTCGCGGTCGTCGGCTTCGGCGATGAGTTTCTCGCCGATCAGCGCGATGTCGTCGTGGTGCCGCTGCTCGGCGGTGACGGCCCGCAGCCTGGCGCTCTCCGCCCGCTGTCGCAGGAGTTCAGCCTGTTCGCGGGCTGCGGCCAACTCGGTGCGCAGTTGCTGTTCGCGTTGAATGGTTATTGCGCTGGTCGCGGTGATCATGAGTGTCATGACGGTGATGGGCCTTTCTCGCAAGGGGTTGGCGCCAGCCAGGTAGCCGGCGGCGGGGATGTGGTCAGGGCTGGGTGATCCAGGTGCCGGGGCGCGGCCCGTCGAGGGCGGCGTCGGACTCGTGCTCGTGGTCGAGCACCACGGCGCCGGGCTTGTCGGGTTGCCACAGCAGGACGCCGCCGGTTGTGGTGGCGACGGCCTGGCATCCACCGGCGGCGATGCAGCGGGTCGGTGAAGGGCGGTAAGTGATGCGGTGCTGGTCCCCGTCGCCGGTGGTGACGAGCAGTGACAGGGGCCCGTCGGCGTGCAGCACCACGCGGGTATCTGCCGGTGCGCTCAGCAGGCGGGTGAGCTGTTCGTTCCAGGTATCGGCAGCAGCGACGAAGGACAGATCGAGGCCGCCGTAGGCGTAGGCGAGCTCGGCGAGGTGCCGCCCGCACGCCGCGATGGTGTCGGCGGCTTCCGGGGTGACCTCGACATAGGTGGAGGACGCCGGCTGCCCTGGTGGGCTGAGGTCGGGCGTGATCGCGTTGGGGTCGTCGTAGGCGCTGGGCATCAGGGCGGCGAAGTCCATCTCGACGGTGGTGGTGGGGCCCCAGGCGGCGGCGCGGCTGGTGAGCGCGAGGCAGATCGCGGTCCACTGGCTGATCGGGATGGCGTACTGGCCGCGTTCGAACCCCGGCTCGGATTCGTGGTCGGTGTAGGTGTCGCCGACGTCGGCCAGCAGGGCGGTGAAGACGGCGGCGACGACGGTGTTGAGCAGTTCGCGTGGGCCGGGCACGTCGGCGTGCAGGTGCTGGCGGACGGTGTCGACTTCGGTGTCGGACAGCGGCCGTCGTACGCGGTAGCTGGCGCTCGGCGCCGCGGTGAAGCGGACGGGCATGGACTGAAATCCCTTCGGACACAAAAAGCGCCGCCCCCGGGGACGTGGCATGTCTCGGAGGCGGCGCGCGAACAATGGGCTGTTGGATCGATGGGTCAGCCGGTGGGACGGCGGAACACGGCGAGCCGGCCGTCGGTCAGAGTGATGCTGCGGACGTCGTCGGCGAACAGGTCCGCGGCGTAGCGGTGCAGGTCGAACAGGTGCAGCGGGATCCCCGCGGCGTCGAGGATGTGACGCCAGCCGCGCCGGTCGCGTTCGGCTTCGGCGAACGCCCGCCGGTACGGATACAGCCCGAGGTAGCAGGCCGTGAATGCTTCTTCGATTTCGGTCGCGTCCGGTCGGCTGCGGGGCGCGCCTTCGGCATCGAGCCAGTCGCCGATCACCGACGCCGCCAGCGTGTGCTCGGCGGCCAGTCGCTCGATCGTGCACAGCACCGGCACCGTCAGCGGATGGCTGCCGCGCTGGTAGGCGCCGTAGCCGAACGCGTCGACAACCAGCGCATCGTCACCGCTGGTGCGGGTCAGCGCGGCCAGATGCGCCCGGCTCGCGTCCAGGTCGGGGCTGAGGCTGGTCCACCAGGTCAGCGTCGGATCAGTCGGGTTGGCGACCAGCACCCGCGTGGTCTGCTCCCGGACGTCCGGCTCAGCACCGGGGCCACGGCCTTCGCGCTGGTCCCGGAGCCGGGCCAGTTGCCCGATCGCCCGGCGGGTCAGCTGCGACAGCGCCGCCACCGCTTTGCCCTGATGCTCGAGTTGGTAGGCGGTGAGCTGCGCGGCGGGGGTGACGACCTGGGCGTGGTAGGTCAGCCACGCGATCGGGGTGTGATCGCTGCAGACCACGTAGCAGATGCTGTCGCCGGTGACCGCCAGGTCCGGCGGCCGGTAGAGGTTGTCGTGCAGGACCTGCGCGGCGTGCGGGGTCAGGGTTCCGGCCGGCAGGTGCGGGACGTGGCCGATCAGGCTGTGGCCGACCAGCCGGCCGGCGTTGACCGGGCCGAGTGCGCGGATCAGCCGCCACGCCTGCTCCTGGGTGCAGACAGTCATGAGGGGTTCTCCTGCCAAGTGTGAAGGGGCGTCACGCCGTGCCGCTCGAGGCCGGTGAGATCGGTGGCCAGGGCGGCCAGGTCGCGGATCACGCCGCGAGCGCCCACTGCGAGGCCCGGAACGTCGGGGTCTGACCGCTGACGGTCTCGACCAGTGCGGCGATCAGGTCCCGGGCCGCGGGCGGGGTGACGGCGTTGCCGGCTTGGCGGACCCGTTCGCGGCGGGTGCCGAGGATGACGTAGCTGTTGTCGAACGCCATCCCGGCCTGGATCTCGTGCGGCTCCAGCATCCGGAACAGGCAGTCCTCCACGTTGATCTGCGTGCCGAGCAGCGCGTACCGGTCGACGGTGGACAGCGCCCCCATCGGCTCGGCCACGGTGCGGGCCCGGCCGGTCGAGTAGTACGGGACCAGCAACTGCGGCCAGGTGAGCAGGCCGTGATGGTTACCGGCCGCGGTGACGGTCGGCAGCGGGTCGCTTCCGGCCGGGCGGGCGATGCCGTGGTTGCGCATCGGCACCACGAGGGCGTCCTGGTGGCGGCCGGTCTGTGCCCGCAGCGGTTGGTCGACCGGGCGCACGTGCGCGACGGTGGCGCGGCCTTCCAGCGCGACGACCAGCGGCGGCACGGTGACCGCGTCGTTCTCCCTGGTGGTGCGGGCCGGCATCGGCACGTCCAGCGGTAGCGCGTCGGTGCGCCAGGTCCCGCCGACCGGCACCATCAGCGGCCGGGCGTAGCGCTGGTAGCCGTCGGTGATGCGCTGCATCGTCTTGTCCGCCAGGGGTTCCTTGCGGTCGCCGATGCGGGTGCCGAGCACGGCCCAGTCGATCGCGACCGCCGCGGGCAGGACCTGCGGGTAGACGCGGTTGCCGCGGCAGTCGCCGTTCGGGCAGCGCCACACGTACTGCCCGTGCGTGCCGTAGCGGCCGAACTGCCGACCGGGGTCCTTCCACGCCTGGACCGGTTTCTGGGTGATGCCGCACCGGTCGCAGGTCGCGTCCGGGCGCGTCCACCGGCGCAGGTCCGGGCAGCGGCCGATGCTGGCCCGGTGCCCGACGGTGTACCAGCGGTCCCTCGACTGGCAGGCCCCGTCGCCACCGCCTTGGGCGAACATCGAGTTCAGGTAGACGGTGTGCAGGCAGTAGCCCAGATCTTGCAGGGCGATGCGCCACGCCCGGTAGGGCAGCCATTTGACGACCTCGACGACGTTCTCGACAACAAACCCGAGATACGGGTGCCCGGCGAGCAGTTTCGCCTCCAGGAACCGGGCGACGTCCCACATGGTCGCCCGGGAGCGTTCGGCGGCCTCGTCAGGCAACGTCTGCTGGAACAGGTCCGGGATCTTGTCGGCGTCGCGAACACCTTTGGCCTGCGAATGGTTGGTGCACTCCGGCGACGCCCACAGGAAGTCGGTGTGCGGATAGCGGCGCGGGTCGACCTGGGAGATGTCGGCGCAGTCATGCCCGGCGTGCGGGAGGTTGTGCTGGTGGGTGTCGACCGCGCGTTGCCAGTGGTTGGCGGCGATGACGCAGCGGATGCCGCAGACGAGCTCGGCGCCGAAGCTGCTGCCGCCGGCGCCGCAGAACAGATCGGTGAGGGTGAAGGTCACCGGAGGTCCTCCGAAACGACAAACGGCGCGAGCCCCGTAGCGGGGCTCGCGCCGTGCGGTGGATGGCTGCGATATCGAGGTCAGGCGAAAGCGGGTTCGACGCTCACCTCTCCCCCGCCCTGGCTCGCGTCCTCGCCCTCGCTCGCGTCCTCGCCCTCGCTCGCGTCCTCGTGCTCGTCGCCGTCCGGCCGCTGACCATCAGGCTGCTCGTCGAGCGGGGTGTCCACGGTGTCGTCGGCCCGGGTGCCGGCATCGTCGGCCGGGTCATCCGCCTCGCGGTGCTCTCTCGCGTGGTCCTGCGCCTCGTCGTTCTGCGTCTCGCGGTTCTCCGCCTCGTCGTCCTCGCCGGGATCAGCAGCGGTGAGCTTGGCCGTGAGGAGGTCGTAGTGGGCCATCTCCGCGTCGGTGAGCGGGTACGGCTCGTCGACGGTCATCAGCAGGTTGTAGAAGGCGAGCCCGCGACGGTCGTCGAAGCTCCAGGGATACTCGCCGGCGGCGAGCTCCAGGTTGGATTCCAGAGCGCACAGCCAGCGGGCGACGAGGCTGCGGCGCAGCTTGTCCTCGCCGGCGGTGAGCAGCGCGTCGAGGTCGGCGCCACCCAGCGCCGTGTAGAGGTCGGTGAGGTCGTCGCTGTATGCGAGGTCCTGGCCGATGAGGTTGGCGCGCAGGGCCGCCACGTACAGGCTGCGGGCGGCCTTCGCGGTGCCCCAGGTGGCCCGGATGAATTCGCGGCGCACCTGGGCCGCCTGGCGCAGCTGCTCGCGGGTCTCGGCCTGCGCCTGTTCCTGCGCTTCCTTCTCGGCGGCCTTCTCTGGGGTCATCCACGAGTAGCGGGAAGACTGCGCCCGCTGGTAGCCGTACTTGTCGGGGTCGACGCAGTAGACGACCGTCTTCGCGGTGGTGCCGTCGCGTTCGATGAACGCGGCCATCCCGGGCATCGTCTTGACCTGCTTAGGGTCGAGCGGCTGGCCGTCGGCGTCGGTCAGCTGCCGCACGTCGACCTCGGTGCTGTCGTAGCCGAACTTCTTCGGCCGGCTGGTGACCTTCACACCGTCGATGACCAGGTTCGCCCGGGCCAGGTCCTTGGCCGCGGTGTAGATCCGGCTGGCGCGGGCGCTGGTCAGGGCCTGCTGGAACCGCCACTTGTTGCCGATCTCGCCGACCAGCTTCTCGTAGACGCGGGGGGTTTCCTCGAACTCGGCGAGCGCCGCGGCTTCGTCGAAGCTGAGCGCCTTGGCGTCGAGGGCCTGCTTGGCGGCCTCCGGCAGCTCGCGGATCTGCAGGGTCTTGCGGACCTGCGTGGCCGGGATCGCGCGTACCTGGGCGATCTGCTGCTCGTTCCAGCCTTCCAGGGTCAGCTGGTGGAAGCTCTCCGCCTCCTCGGTGGGGGTCAGACCGGCGCGGTGGCTGTTCTCCAGCAGCTGCGCCAGGATCTGGTACACGGAGCCGTGGTCGTCGACGACCCAGCACGGCACGTGCGGCAGCCCGACGGTGATGGCGGCGTACTTCCGCCGGTGCCCCATCAGCAGCATGTACTCGTAGGTGATCGTGGTCTTCGTGTCCTGGTCGGTGACGGTGACCGGCGGGTCGAGCGGAACGACGACCAGCGGCTCGAGAACACCGACGATGGGCATCGACGAGATCAGATCGGTCAGGTCCCGCAGCCGCTTCGCCGAGTTGCGGGGATTGTCCATCAACAGGCGCGGGTCGAGCCGTTCCATGCGCATCGACGGCGGGGCCGTCACGGCAGCCAACGGCGCCACAACCTCGTCCTCGTCGAGGATTTCGGCGTCGACGACCTCGGTGGTCGACAGTTCCAGGTCGGTGCCGGTCGCGGTGACGTCGCGGTCGACGTTCTGCGTCGGGGGTTCGAGAGTGGTGGTCACGACAGTTACTCCTTAAAGCAGGAAACAGGCGGAAAACGCCTCCGTGCCGCCCTGAGGGCTGGGCCCGTGGGCGGCGCTGGCCCGGTCCGCCCGGCCGGCCGATCGGCGCGGGCCCGCCGAAGACCCGCCCGGCTGCATCGACTGGGCGTCTCGGTAGCGGGTGTGCAGCCCGGGTGGGTCTTGGCGGGACGAGCCGCGGTCGGCCAGGATCCGGCGGCCAGCACCGCCCGGGACCCGCCCAGCAGGCCCGGGCAGGTAAAGACCCGAAAAGATCAGATAAGCGCCGGTCAGGCGCTGATCGCCGCAACAGCAGCCCAGTGCTGGTAGGCCAGGTCGAGGGCTTGCCGGTACCGGTCGCCGGTGTTGGCGCAGTCCAGGCACAACCCGACCGTCGGGCCGGACATCTCGTACTCGTCCGCCCGCAGGCTGAATCCGGCGCTGAAGGCGCCCAGCGGGCCGCGGGGATCGTTCTGCCGATCGTCGAAGCCCCACAACAGCCAGCCGCACAGCACGCACCGGCCGTGGTAGCGCAGCACGCGGCCGTCGTGCCATCCCCCGCGGATCACCTGCGCCGGGGTATCGAGCACCGCGGCCCCGGTCAGCCGCGGCACGTGCACCGGCACCGGTTCCCGGATTGGATTGGGTGCCAGCAGATACTCCGGGCCGGCCGTGCCGACCGGTTTGGTCATCCGCGCCACCCGCGCCGCTACCTGCACGCCGGCCGACGCGAATGCGTCGGCGGCAAGCGGCCGGTGGGTGCCGTGATGCTCCACGAACGCGCGCGCGTCGGCCTGGATACCGTTGCTGCGAAACGCGAACCCTTCGGGGACGACAGCGACCAGCCGGCCGCCGGGACGCAGCAGATGCCACGCCGCGCGCAGGTGGTCCAGCCACACGTCGGCCTGCCCGGCCACCGCGAACGGCGGATTCATCACCACCGCGTCGAATAACGTTCCCGCGCGGGCGGCGCCGGCGGCGTACTGCTCGAACGTCGTGACATGCACCGCGACGTCCCCGCCGGCTCCGGCGTTGCGGTCGGCGCACGCCTGTGCCCGCACCGGATGCGGCTCGACCGCGGTCACCGTCACCCGCGGGTTGGCCCGCAGGATCGCCGCGACCAGCGAACCGTCGCCGGCGGACGGCTCGAGCACGCGCGCCCCGGCAGGCAGCCAGCACAGGTCGTGGTCCGGCCACGTACACAACGCGTCGGCGAGTTGGTCCGGGGTGCGCACGTAGCCGGCCCGGTCGCGAACCGGCAGCGGTGTCTTGCCGCTGCGCAGGGCTTCGGCGTGCAACTCACGGGCCACGGCGTCAGACGCGGCGATGCCATCCGTCGCCAAGACATCGCGGCGAAGCGAATCTGGTATGGACATATCGGACTCCTTTGGGCAAGAAAAATGGCCGCCCGCCGCGCGGAGCGCCGAAGTGGCTCAGCACGGCGAACAGCCGATGGAGAAGAACGGGGCAGCTCGTGGTGGTTACGTGACGTCGCCGAGTCGCGCAGCGCCACCGTGCACCGGCGCGCGAAACCCAGGCGGCGCCCAGAACCCGGGCGCCGGTGTCGGGCCGGATGATCGGGCTATGCGCCGTCGCGGTACGTGCGTAGCCGGGCAGCGAACGCGGGCACGATCGTCGAGTAGTTCCAGCTGACGCTGTGACCGGTGTGCTCGGGGTCGAGGCCGAGATCGGTGGCGGTGTCCCACCACAGCTGCTGGCACAGCGCGTCACCGAGGACGTCGAACAGCTGGCGGGTGTGGTCGTCGAGCAGGCCGCGCACGTCCGCGGCCACCGTCTGCTGCCAGCTCGCGTGGATGTCGTCGTCTTCCAGCGCGCTGTGATCGTCGTCGTCCAGCAGCGGATGGCCGGCCAAGGCCACCATCTGGTCGACGGCGGCCGGGGGTAGGTCGGCGACGAACGCGCCCAGCGTGGTGACGTCGTTGTGGACGGTGTTGGTCCAGGCGTGCGGGAAACGGCGGTGCGCGACGCGGAAGTTGCTGCGCTGGGCGCTGCTGGACTGCCCGGCCGTGTCGTCACCGCGCGCTACCTGCCCGAAGGACACGTACGGTGCGTCCGTGCCGCTTCTGCGCTGGTCGCTGACCTGCCACCCGTCAACGACCCGCATTTGGTGGGTGATGTCGGGGTCGGCGTAGCCGATTCGGTAGCCCGCGCCGGCGAGCCGGCCCAGCGTCACCGTCGCGGTCGGCGCCAGCCGTGCGGTCAGCCAGGCCCGGCCGGTCGCGACGTTGACGACACGACAGGCGCCGAGGCGGTCGGCGCCCCGCGTACGCATCTGCCCGTCGGTGAGCACCACCAGGTTCTCGTGGCGGCGCAACCGTTGCCGGCCCGCGATGGGCAGCAGGTCGGCGCCGAGTAGCACCAGCGGGGAACGGCCCCAGCGCAGCTTCACCGGACCGTGGAAGTCCTCGTGCGTGTCGAGCCAGACGCCGGCCTGCCGGGCGTAGCGGCGGGCCTGGTGACGGATCCCGAGGTCGGCGGTGATGAGCAGAACCACCGCTACCACCGGTTCCCGCGCTCGGGCGAACCGGTCGGCCGAACACGGCTACGCAGGTCGGCCAGCGCGCTGACCTCGGCACGGCTCAGCGGCCACGGCAGGCTTTCCGGATCGATCCGCGCGGTGACCAGCGCGGCGACAATGAGCGCGAGGGTGGCGGGTGAACCGGAAGCAACGGCACGGTCGAGCGCTGCTCGGGCGAGCAGTTCGTGACCGGTCCGCCACGCCCACCACGCGGCGAGCGCGGCCACCACACTGACGTGGTGGTCCGGAACCCGGCGGGTCAGGTCGAACCACAACTGCCGCTGCCACGGCAGATCGTCCGTGGCCCGCCACACCTGCTCGCGAAGCTCCCGCCGGCGCAGGGCGACGACGAGCGCCGCGACCTGGGCATCGCTGAGTCGTTTCCCCTGCTCGCCCAGCCACAACGCATCGTCAACAGCGGCCTGGGCATCGATGCGGTGACCGGCAGCCAGCAAATCCTGAATGCGGGCCTGCGCGACCGAATCGGGGGCAAGCTCAGCGACCAATTCCTCACGCGATCCGGCGGCGACCAGACCGCGGGCGGTCAGGCGTGCCGCCGACACGGTCGCCCGCGCGTCGAACGCCACACCGTGACGTGCCAGGCAATCGCAGCCGTCCCACACGCAGCGGTACTCGCCATCAGCGACCCACAACCCGCCCTTGACCACGATGTCACGGCGCACGACGCGGATCAGCGTGTTGAGCCGGTCCGCATCCGGGACCGGCCCGTAGCCCAGCAACACCACACCGGCAGTCTGAGGGCCGAACGCTTCCCCCAGCCTGCGGGCCAGTTCGTCGATCGGGTGGTCCAGGTCGGCGCGGGCCGCCGCGAGGACCAGGTGGTCAGCATCGAGCAGGAGCGCGACGAACGAGTTGTCGGGACGGAAGCCCAGCAGGTAGGGCACGGCGCCCAGCAGATCGCTGGCACTCCGGATACCGCAACGCCTTTGGTGGTGGTTCACAGGATGGTCCCTTCGCGACGTGGTCGCGCCGCCGCGGATGCGGCGGCACCGTCATCGCGACGTGGTGAACAACATCAACGCCCGGGGCGACCCGGGCGGCTGGTTGGCACCGGGCCGCGCTGACCCCGGTCGCGGACCGGCCGTGGCGCCGAAGCGGGCGGGCAAGGGATCCGGCCTGGCTCCGGCACCAGCGGCTACCGGCACGACCCCGCAGCAGGTGTGACGGTGCTGGAGCGGGGACGGCACGCCCTTGCCGCCGCTCGGCGTGGCCGGTACAAGCGGTTCGGGGCAGCGCGCCCCGGGTGCTGCCGCCCGTCGGGTCAGGCGGGCGGTACCAGTGGGCCGTCCATAATGCGAGGGGAATCTGGTTTCAGGCCGGACGGGGCTCATCTTGGCCGGGACGCGCTGGGACGGGCTGGGCAGTGCCGGGCAGATAGAAGGCGATGGCGGTGTCGATCGCGTCCTGGTCCGGACGTTCGGTGCCGCGCAAGTCGCCGATGGTCCACGCCGTCTGCAGGATGCCGGCGTAGCCGGTCAACCCGATCGCGCCGGTGTCCACCATCCGGGTCAGGCCGGCGACGGTACGGCGCGGCAGCCCGTGGCGGCCGGTGAGGGTCGTGAGCGGTAGGTCGGCGTTGACCCGGTAGCCGTCGCCACGTAGGCGATCCGCGGCGATCGTGCGTGCCCGCGCGACGCGGACGGCGGCCTGCGCGGAGGATTCACCGACCGCGCAGGCGTCGCGGCCGGGTGCCGTGAGCTGCAGGCTGATCGCCGGCCGGGTTCCGAGTCCGGCCAGCCGTGCCTGGTAGCGGCGCTGCGCGGGGGCCGTGCAGGTGCATGCTGACGGTGCGGTACAGGGGCATGGCTTCGACGTCGCGACCAGTTGGAACGGTGCCGGGTAGGTGACCATGCCGCGAGCGCGGGCAAGGACCACGCGTCCCGCCTCCCGTGGCCGGCGCAGCCCGGCCAGGAACAGGCCGCGGCATCGACGATTTGACGATCATTCGAGTCTCTCCGTTGTGTTGATGAGCCACCCCGGGCTGGGGCCGGGCTATGCAGGCCGGGCCGACGGTCGGTGCGATGGGCGCGGGAGGCCGCTCCGGGGTCTCCGCTGGCTGGGGTTGGTGGTTTCCGGCGGCGTCTACCAGTCGAAAGCCGCAAGCAGGTAGCTCTGGTCGGCGTCGCGGTCGAACAGCACGTAGGCGCAGTCGTGCTCGCGGGCCAGCTTCATGATCGGTAGCAGTTCGGCTGGCCAGTCGTTGGCGTGGGCGAGGCCGGTTGCGTCCTGCGGGGCGTACATAAGCCAGCCGTAGGTCGTCTCGTACGCGATCACGCCGGGGTAGCTGTCGAGTTCGTCGCAGGTCTGCTGTTGCAGGTGCGCCGTCGACAGGTCCAGGAAGGTACGGATCGGCGGATCGGCGGGCCTACCGTGCCGCGCTGCGATACGCGTCAGCAGCTGACAAAGCCAGGCCAAAGCCTGCGCTGCTTGCCGAAGCCCTCGCTGCGGCCGGTTCACGAGCGCCGCCCCCGCCGGCCGAGGCAGCCTGAACATCTCATCAGCGTCCGGTCGACCGCGGGCAGGTCCCCACATCCGTCGCACAGCGGTGCGGGATCCCCGTAGGCCATCTCGCCGGCGTTGTTGACCTCGACCGACAGCGGCAGTGTCCGCTGGTCCAGGTCGTCGCGGATGTCCTCGACGTGCACGAACAGATCGCCACTACGGCCGCGGACGCTGACGTCGACCCCGTGCACGGTGACGACGACCTGTTCCAGCGTGTCATCCTCATCGAGCGGAAATGCCCGCAGGTCAAGCTGCCTGATCAGTGTGACGGCGGTGCGGAACGCGTCGTGGACAGCCTGGTGGTTGAGGGTGCCGGTCCGGGCTCGGTCGGCGGCCTGGCGCACCGTCGTGAGGGCCTCGGCGATGCTTCTGCTGGTGGGGGTCATGGTCTCTCCAGAGGGCTGGTCAGGGCTGGGTTTGAGGTGTGGTGGCGTTAATCTGGTGGCGGTGCCGGTCGTGGTGCACCGGACAGCGGGGTCCTGCGCAGCAGCGCCGTGCGCCAGCGCAGGGCGAAGCGGCGGCAGTTGCCGCAGTGGCCGCGATGGGTGCAGCCGGGCAGCGGTGGCTGGTGGCGGGCCGTTCGTGACCAGGCGAGGGAGTCGCTGGAGGTGATGCGGTCGGCGAACCGGGCAAGCCCGAGCGTTTTGACACCGTAGGTGTGCAGCCGGCGCAGGCCGTGCCGGTGCAGCCGGTCGACGATGGTCTCGGCCTCGGCGGTGCCCTGCCGGCGGCAGAGGGAGCCGACCGCAACCAGAGGCAGCGTGCGCAGGTCGACGCCGTAGCGGGCGTAGAGCTCGACGCAGTCGAGGTAATCGCCCGGTCGCCAGCCCTGGACGGCGGGCACGATCGGCAATCCCGGGTCGATCGTCGTGAGCTCGAGATAGTTGATGACGGTCAGGTACTGGTGGCGGCGTATGTCGAGGCCAGTGTGGGCGAGCATCGGTGGTTCGCACATCCAGTCCTGCGCGGACGCCCAGTCGAGGCCGCCGATCTCGTCGGCGTAGCGGCGGATCCGGGTGGCGTACTGGCGTGGGGTCGGCCCGTCGGCCCAGCTGCCGGAGCGGGTCAGCTGGCTGAAGCCGCCGGAGTCCAGCGCCCACCGGCACACCGCCCGGGGCAGCCGCCGGCGCTCGCGCAGGGTGGTGTCGGAGACGAACAGCGGCACCGGGCAGTCACTCAGCCAGGCGGGGCGGTGGGTGCCCAGGTAGAAGACCTCCACCTGCTCACCCCGTGAGCCCGCTGCCCGAGCTGGCGGTCAGGGCCGGTTCAAGACCGGCGGCCAGCGGCGGGAACGCACCGTTCACCGGTCAGCCCTCTGCGCGCGGAGGGTGCAGTAGGCGTCCGCGAAGCCGACGACGGTGTCGACGACCGTGGCGAGCAGGAACTCGACCGGTTCGACGGCAGGGTGCGCGAAGCTGGGTGCCGACATCGGGGCCGAGCAGAGCGTGAGCGTGTCGGCGAAGGTGACTAGCAACAGCAAGGCGCCGTCACGGTGCGGGCCGGCGGCGGTCGCCTCGAGACGCACATCGGTCACCGGTTCGTGCAGCCACAGCACACGATGGGTCACGAGCGCGGCGACCAGTTCGGCGGCGGCGGTGCCGAACGTCGAGGAGCGCGGATCACAGCGTTCCGCGAGTTCCGTCAGCCTGCGAGCGGGGCCTGCGGCGCTGCCTGAACCGGGGACGGTCATGAGCTGGTGCAGCAGGTCCGTGTCGGTCTCGATGACCGGTGCTGCGCCCGGCCGGTCGCGCAGCCGAGGACCGTGCCGATCCTCGGCGGCCGGGTAGGTCATGCCGGGCCGGTAGATCACCGCCTGCAAACCGTGGTGCCGCGCGTAGTGCAGGGCGATGTCCGCTGCCCGTAACGGCCGGTCGGACAGTGCGGCTGGCGGCAGTGACGCGCCGAAGACCGCGCTGAGCTCGACCTGACCGGCCGCGTCGGGAAGGTGCAGGGGCGTGGCGAGTGCTCGCTCGACTTCCGCGATCACAGCGGTTACGTCAGCAGCGGCGGCGATCGGTAGGAGCAGGGCGAATTCGTCGCCGCCGAGTCGGGCGGCCACTCCGGCGTGCCGGGCGGCGATCTGGTGGAGCCGTGCGGCGACCTGCCGCAGCAGTTCGTCGCCGGCGTGGTAGCCGTAGCGGTCGTTGACGCCTTTGAACCGGCGCACATCCAGCAACAGCACCGCCGGCGGTGCCACGCGGCGGGCGAGGGCGGCGGTCAGGCCTCGCCGATTCCCCAGCCCGGTGAGCTCGTCAGTGCGCGTCGCGGCGGTCAGGGCAGCAATGCGGCGGCGCAGCTGCACCAACGTGACCACGGCGGCGCCGATCTGCAGGACCTCCGATGCTGCCCACGCAGCGGCGGACAAAGACACGATGGACACCTCCAAAGCACAGGAAAAGGGGCTCACCTGGCGGTGAGCCCCTTCGGAATGGTCGGATGATTACGTGATCCTGCGGGTACAGCGTCGTCCGGGGAGATCACGGCCGGCGCTGAGCCGATCCGGCGGGTAGACGATGCCCCGCGGTGGGGTTCCGCCTGGGCTACGAGCCGCAGCAGACCAGCCTCACGCCACGGCGTGCCAGGACAGAATTACCGGGCGGCCGTGATCAGTTGGCTGTCTCGGCCGCAGGTTCCACGGCGAATTCCGCGTGGTGGTCGCTGGCCCACTCGTGCCAGTCGCCGCGGCGGCGCTGATCGCGGCGGCCGCGGCTCGCTGCCACGCCGCATATCGCAACAGCTCGTCCGGCCCGTACCGGTCGTCGACGATGGTGGCGCGAGCCAGGAAAGCGGCTTCATGGACGCTGGCGTTGTCCGGCCAGTCCGTCGTGCGCTGGGCGAGGGTGTATCGGGCCGATGCTTCCGCATCCTGCCAGCTCTCGGCGGTCCGGCCGCTGGACGAGGTCGTCCCGTCTGGCCGGATCGTGCGTTCGAGCCAGATCGGCCGTGGCTGTGGTCCCCATGCCAGGTCGAGTGCCAGCACGACGGTGTAGCCGCGAAACGACAGCACGACCGGCTCGCGATAGGACTCGAGAAACGTCTGCAGGCCGGCGGTGAGTGCGTCGGCCGCGGCTTTCTCAGTGGGTCCTTCGGCGCGCCAGCGCTCGGCTGCCTCCACCGTCCATCGCTGATGGCGGCCGGCGGGGCGGTACGCGGTTGCGGCAAGGGAGATCCTCACGCCGCGCCGGCGCACGACTTCATCCGAGGGCATTGAGTTCCTTCCTTCACGAAGCGGCTGCAGGAAAGCGGGCTGGCCGGACAGTTCCACGGTGTGGTGCCGGGACCGCGCCTCGCGGTGCTGCGGCGCTCGGGTACGGGCGGCCGGTGTACGCGATGACGGTCTTACACCGCTGCCGCGGCCCGCCAACTTTGATCAGGTATCGATGGTTGCCCGGGTGGCGGATCCGGGTGGCGCCGATTTCAGCCAGGGCGTGCTGCAGCCATGCCGCCGGGTGTCGGCCGGGATGTGGCGGCGTCGCGCCGAGCGCGAGGAGGCGGGCTGTCACGCCGCGTGCCCCGCGCTCACCGGCGGTCAGTTTCGCGGCAGCCCGGGCAGTGAGCACGGTGGCGTCCGGCAGCATGATCAGCGTGCGGGGCGTGGCGAGTCCGGTGTAGAGCGCTGAGCAGGCTTGATACAGCCCACCTATGTGCCCTGGTTTGACCAGAACCCGCCCGTGGGGAGTTTCCCGCCACCGGGGTACCGGATCGGCGAAGGCGACCACCCCGCGTACGCCGAACTCGGCGGCACGTCGCAAAGCCTGGGTGATCAGCCAGCTTTCACCGTTGGGTGCGACCGTATCGAGCAGGGTCACACGCGACAGCTCTAGGCTTTGCCGGTACGGTTCCAGCAGGGGAAATGGACCGGTCAGTACGGCGTGGTGCATCGGGACGCCGAGCACGATCAGCCCGCAGAGTCCACCGGTGTCGCGGTCGATCATGCCGTACCTCAGACGTGCTGCCGGCCACGATCGGGCGTAGTGGTGGGTCAGGCAGAACGCTTTCGCTTCCGCCTCGGGCAGGGCCGCCACCGCGTATCGACCCCGGTCGAAACCGCCGTCGCGGCGACGGATCCACCGCTGCCGGCCGGCGCGGGAACGCTGGCAGACCGCCGCCGTGTGCGGAAGGCCGCGATGAACGGCGGTCACGGCGTGGGCTCGGCGGGCGCATTTTGCATGCCGGGGTTGGCCTCGGTGTCGAGGCCGCTGAACGCGGCAACCGCCGCAGGGTTGCCGCGCTGCGCGGCGCCTTGCAGGGCGTCCAGGACCGCAGAGGGGCCAGTGACCAGTTGCGCGACGCCGTCGGCGATCAGCTGATGGCAGCCGGACCACAAACCACTGCGGACCGGCCCGGGGACCGCGCAGACCAGCCGTCCCGACTCGGTCGCGGCGCGCGCCGTCAGGATGCCGCGCGGCGTCGATGATGCCTCGATGACAACGGTGACCGCGCTGAGCATGCCCAGCAGCAGATTGCGGTAGTCCCACCGCCGTGAGGTGCGGTCACATCCCGGCGGGAACGGGCTGATCAGCGCTGACATGCTGGCCGCGCGGTCCGCCAGGTTCCGCAGGGTGAGGCCGGCAGGCTGGTCCAGACCCCCGGGGTGCACCAGCACCGGCGGTGTCGTGGAGTCGAATGCGGCCGCGGCTGCGGCGGCGTCGATGCCGGCCGACAGCCCGGTCACGACGGTCAGCCCCGCGTCGGCGAGGCCGAGCCCGATTTCGGCCGCGAGCATGCGTCCTTCGTCACTGGCCGCGCGGCTGCCCGTGACGGTCACGGACCGAATGAGGGCGGTATGCAGGTCGGGGTTGCCGCGTACCCACAGGCACGGCACCCGGCCGAGGTCGGCGTGCCCGGGCCAGCCCGTGTCGCCGCGGATCAGCAAGGCGATGCCCGCGTCGTCGGCCCGCTCTCGCAGTGAGCGCCCCAACGCCAGCAGCGCCGCCGCGCGTGCCCCGTCACCGGCCTTCAGGACTCGCATCCGGTAGCTACCCGGCGCTTCTCCTGGCCGATAGTGATGCAACATTGTCAGATCTGCCAGATGTTCCGGCAGGTGTTTGCCCAGGTAGTAGGACAAGGCCGCCAGCACGTCACGAACAGGGTCATCGTCGACGGTCATCGTGGACCTCCGAGTCTCGGACGAGGCCCGGCGGCCGCGCTGGTCGGGGCGCCGCCGGGGTGGACGGCACGATCCGGCCCACCCGGGGCCGAGCCCGGGGGCAAGCCCCGGCTCGCGGTGCTGCTGAGCGCGCAACTTCGACCTTTGCGGGCCCTGTCGGCAAGCAATGCCGGGCGGCTTGCCCCCTGGCCGGCCCGGGTGGGACCGTGCCCGGCCCTCTCCCGGGCGGTGCACAGACCGAGCACCCGGTGTGGCACTCGGGCCGACGGCAGGCCGGTCCGCCGCCTATTCGGGCGGCGCGCAGCCGGGCCGGCTGGTTGGGCTGGTCCGCTCGGGGACCGGTCCGGACCGCCGGTCACCTCAGTGTTCGTCAGCCCGTTTGCCCCCTCGACAGGCTTAGAGGTGACCGGCGCCTCGCGTCGGCGGTTGCATCTCTTTCGCGGTGAGGCTTTCCGCGTGCCCCGCATCGATTACCTAGGCTCGCGGGTGGGACAGCGTCCCCGGTTCACCCGGCAGGCCGGCAGCTGAAGCCTCGTCGCAGTTGAGGATTTCAAGTACCTGCGCCGGAGCGGTCAGCAGCGTCGCCTCTGGGTGCGAGTGCATTAGCTCGTGGCAGCCCAGGGACATGGGTGAGGTGACAGGCCCGGGGACCACCATTGCGAGCCGGTGCAGCGCCAGCACTCTGTCCATCATCTGGAGGCTGCCGCTGCGCGGCGCCGCTTCGACGAGGACCGCGCCCGCAGCCACGGCGGCGACGATGCGGTTGACTTCACATCGGCTGCGCCCGTCGCTCTATAAGCCCATCACGACAATTGATGGATAGGCGTTGCGTCACAATCGGGCCGGTCTTTGGGAATTCAGATCCATTACGGCTATTCTTGTCAATAAGTATCGAGTCAGCTTGTTCTGACAAGAAATTCCTGGGATTGGAGTAGCGTGGCTAAGCAAGTCATCACCAAACTGGTGGACGATCTGGATGGCGGCGAAGCCGATCGGACAGTGGAGTTCGGTCTGGATGGCGTGAACTACACCATCGACCTGTCGGAAAAGAACGCCGGCAAGCTGCGTAAGGCGCTGGATCCTTATCTCAGCGCGGGAACGCGGATCGGGCGCGCGGGCATCGGCGGGGTGTTGCCTCGCGGCACGCGCGGGACCGGCTCTGCCAGTAACCGTGAGAAGAATCTGGCGATCCGCGAATGGGCGGTCAAGAACGGCCACGACGTGTCGGACCGCGGCCGGATCCCGAGCGCCGTTGCGGATGCGTACAACGCGGCGCATTGAGCGGCGTGCAGGAATGACACCCGTGGCGGCCCGCCGATGGTGGCGGGCCTGCTGCGAATTCGTACTCCCAGGAGAAACACGCGGCTGGGTTGTTGGTGTGGTTCCGACAGATTCACGACTGCCGTCCAGTTTGACAATGACCGCAGAACGGGCCTTCACCTATCGATAAGAAACTTGCTGTTAGTCCTTGCGGCGTAGATGTGCGTGGGCGGCGCGCTGGATGTCGATCTGTCGGTCGGCCCCTGCTGGTCGGAGCTGGTCGACGATGCTCCACGCTTCGTCGAGTGCTTGGCGAAGCTCAGCGGTCCGGGCGGCGTGTTGGCCCATCAAGTCGTGTCGGACCTTCTCGAGTCGCTGCAGCCATCCGGCTGCGTTGCCGGCAGTGGGGTCCGGCTCGACGCCCCGGGGGTCCAGCAGATCCATGGGGACAACGGCGGCTACGGCCTGTCCGTGCTCGGCAAATCACTGTGACCTGGCGGCTCAGGCGGGTCAGTCGCACCAGCTGCACGAACCGTGTACGCGCTTCGTTGATCGCCAATTCGATGCGGGCGGGTGCTGGGGTCGCGGCCGAGGCTGCCATGAAGTCAGGATGACGGCTACGTATGACATTTCCGCCGTGGCCGACAGGCCAGTCTGCGGCGGCGGTCGCTGTGGCGGCGCCGTGCCGCAGCCAGCGGGCAGGGCTTCGACTCCGATGATGGTGCGATCGGTCAGCGGGCCGCCGCTGGTGAAGCGCGGTGAGCGGCGGCCCGCACGGGATCAGGTGGGCGGGGTCGAATCAAGGGTGATGAGGGTTACGTTGGCCGGGATCAGCTGGTCGTCGACGTGGAAGCGGAACTCCTCGAACTGGTGGCCGGCACCGCGCCCCGACCAGCCCACCGGATGCGCGGATCCGCGCAGCGCACCGGTGATCACGACGTCACCTGACCGGCCGGCACACCCTGATCACCGCGGGCAAAGGGCGGCATCTGCGTCAACGCCTTCGGGTCCAGATCGACCACGATCGGTAGGTGGTCCGACAGCCCTTTCGCCTGGTCGGTGTCGACCACCTGGTATTCGCGTAGCGCTGCCGGCCTGGTAGTCCAGAACACGTCCTCGCGTCGCTGCCAGCCGCCGCGGTGTCCGCCAGTGGCCTGCCAGGCTGCGCCGAGCGTGGGCGCGACGTCGGAGAACCCGCTGCGCTGCATCATGTGCGCGGGCCGCCGATCAGCTAACGGCGGCGCGTGCGGGTCGTCGTTCCACCGCACCTGCCGCGCGATCCACTGCGGGGCCAGCGCTGCCCAGTCCGGGTCAGGGTCGTACTCCGGGTCGGCGCCGAAGGAGTTCCAGTCCGCGCCCACGATCGTCGCGTCCGTCAGCGGTAGTTGCCCGGTCAGGGTGATCGCGTCGCAGAGCCGCTTGTCCGGGTTCCACGGCGCGAGGTGGGTCACCGCGACCGTCAGCGGGATATCCGCGCCGATGTCGAGTCGTACGACGCCCAGGCCGTGCCACATCAGCAGGTCGTAAGCCTTCGACGAGAGCACGTGATACTCGGGCCGCCACAGGATCGCCAGGTGGCAGTCGGAGTGCCGGGCCGGGACGGCGAGAGCAACCATCCCGAGCCCCTCGGCGATCGACGTCACCAGACGATCGAGCTCGTCCCTGTCGGCGTCAGCGGCATAGATTTCCTGCAGACAGACCACGTCCGGGCGCAGCAAACGCAGCATCTCGTGCTGGCCTGCGCGGGTACGCATCGCGGACCTGCCGTACGCGAGCATGTTGTAGCTGACCGCGCGGAACATCGGCGTGCTCATGCCGCCCCGCCCGCAGGACCCGCAAGCCGACGGGAACCGCCTTGATCGCGCGCACCGGCCCGGTAGTTGAACGTAACCGCCAACAAGATCATTACTGTGGTCCTTCTCCGAGAACATGGGCGGGCAGGCGGAAGCGGAGGGGTTGCCGGCCGGCATCTGCCGTCGTGGACGCCGTCAAGGCTGCTGACGTTCGTGGCAGCGGCCGTCCCGGTGGTGATGCCGCCGGCATCACGGCCGGCAGTCGTGGCGATGTTGTTCAGGTATGTACGGAAGCGACCGGAGATACTCGCGACGCCGAGCAAGGCGCGCAGGTCGTCGAAGGCGTCATCCTTTGGCCGTGATCGCGGGCGTGGCCGGCTGCAGCGAATCATTGGTGAGTCTCCGGGACGTGCGGCGCAGGCCAGCGCAAGACCAGGCGGAGCAGGGCGCTGAGGATCGACGGGCGCCTGCGGATGGTGGTGTGCCATTGCGGTGGCCCGAACCGCTGGAAGCCCAGCGCGGCCAGGCCGTCGTGCAGGCCGGGCAGGTGCGCAAGTCCCCAGATCAGCACGGCGTCCTGGTCACCGCCGGATACCTCGGCCAAGACATGCTCTTCGCGGGCCTTGATCAGCACATCGCCGCCGGGCTGGCTGGCGGCCATCTTGGCGATGCGTTTGTCGCTGGACATGACCCGCAGCATCACCGCGATCTGCAGGCGTAGCCGGTTGAACCCGCTGCGGCTGGTGTCGGGCCAATCCATCGCCCGCATTTGCCGGGCGGCGATCGTGCGGGCCAGCGGTAGTCCCAGCCGGCGGATGATTTCCAGGGTGCTCAGATCGACGAATTGCCAGCTGTCGGGGTAGCCCAGGCCCCCGATCTGGCCGGTCCAGCCCAGCGCCATCGTCCGCCGATTGACCAACTCACGGGCGCGGTGCAGCCGGTCCAGGACTTCTTGTTCCTGCTCGTCCGCTCCGGTGTCCGTGCCGGCCCGGTGGCTGCCCTCGCAGTACACGACCGCGCCGTTGGCTTCGAGTTTGTCGATCATCTCGCGCAGGCTCTGCCAGTAGGAGGGCTTCCCGAAGTGGTAGGTGCCGATCACCGTGACCGTGCGGCCGGTTGCGGGGTGTGTGTAGCGGCGCACCGAGGTTTGAACCTGCCGGGCGTGAGTCCGAATGTATTCGCTGGTCATGCGGTGACAGCTCCTGACGAAATGAGGGATGGTGTCCGGCCTGGCCGGCGAAGCGGTGCCGGCCGGTGATGGTGTGTTGGCGGGTCGAGCCGCCAGCGCATGGTGGAAGGCCAGGCCGGGTTCGCCCAGACCGAGTTCCAGTCCGGCCGGCTGGGCGGTGACCCTGTCACGGGTGCGGGGCTTGACCGGTCAGTCGGCCGGGCCGGGCTTGGGCTTCACGGGATTCCCGCGGCGGCGTGGTGGTATCGGGTGATGGCGTCACGGATGCTCTTCAGCTGCACCCAGGCGTACACGGCGAACCCGGCGCAGTTGAGGCAGACCAGGAGCAGCTCGGTGGTGTAGACGGCCGTCGCCGCCGCGGCGGCGACGGCTGCCACGAGGTGCGCCTGAACGAGCCTGCCGGTGATAGCGAGCACGGTTGACGGCTGGTGACCGCGGCGGCCGGTGGCCGCGGCGACACTGATCAACGCGAGCGTGACCGTGCTGGCCGCGGTGAATCCGGCCAGCAACGCGACGGTGACCGCGCTGCCGGCGGGCCAGGTAACGGGCCAGGGAATCAGCAGGGTTGTCAGTGCTGTCCCCGCGATAGCCATGCCGAGGGCATGGACACCGCAGGCGACAGCGAGGCTGGTCAACCGTCGCCGCAGGCCTCGCGTGTGGCGACCATCCAGCCCGGGTGCGGGTGCCGCCGCTGCGGGCAGCGGCCGGCGGGTCACTTCGGGCGCGGCTCGATCGGAGTCCGCCGGCGGCTGTCCCCACGCCGGGGCGGGCGGAAGCAGGCCGTGCCAGCTGGCACGGCCGGGCCGGTCGGGGTTGGTCATCCGGGCGGGGCACAGTTCGGGATCGTCGGCGGGTGGCAGGACCGTGTACCGCACACCGGCGTGCGCGTGATCGCAGTAGCCGTGGCCATGTATGCCGAGCCAGAACTGCAGGACGGCGGTGAGCTTTTCGGTACCGATCAGAACGTGGGGGTCGTCGGCGAGTACGGCAGCGATCGCCTCGGCGGTCCCGTGCCCGTCGCCGCCTTGCGGTGGCAGGATGCCGGCCTTCACGGCAAGGCGTGCCAATGCGGCTCGTTGCCGTTGCGGGTGACCGGCGCTGAGCAGCACCGCGGTGACCTCGTCGGCGTAGCGGACCCACTCGGACAGCTGCGGGTGCGGGCTGGCCACGGCGGCCCAGCGCAGGGCCACCTCGACCAGTTCCAGAGCGTGGTCCGGGTCATCGATGCCAGCGGCCGGGTTCCGCCCGGCGAGCATCTGCGGTAACGGCGCCGGCCGGTCCACCATCCGGCCGTGGGCCGTATCCACGCCGGAACCGCTGACAAGCGGGTGATCGTGGAGTTGCCTGCTGCCCGCACCGTCGGGCATGGAGGTGTTCGCCGGGGCGGCGTGTTGCTCATCGGTCATGGCAAATCTCTGTGAGCTGATCGGCGGACGAGCCGCGTCGGTGGCTGGCGCGCGGGGTGTGGTGACCGGCTCGGTGGTCGATCCCGTCCGTGCTTCGCCAGCTACGGCTGAGGTGGCCGGTGTCGTCTGCCGGGCGGGCGCATGGCTGCCGGGCGGTGTCGGTAGCGGGTACACCGGTCACCTGTTCCCGCTCGGTGGTGTGGTGCTCAGGCTGGCGTGGTTGTGGTAGCGGGCCGCCGCGTCGGGGTGGCGGGAGCCCGTTTCAGGGGCGAGGTCGTTCCAGGGCACGAGTCGTCGGTCGGTGTCGTCGAACAGCGGCACCCAACCAGCCGTGCCTTCGAGGACGGCGGGCCGCCATTCGGTGACGAACCCGTGGTCGGCGTCATGATCGTCATGCAGGTGCAGCTGCGCCCAGTGGTGGGCTGCGTCGGCGTCGGTGGCGTCGAGGTGCTCGATGGTGGCTGAGTGGTAGCCGGTTGTGCCTAGCGTGTCGAGGCCGTAGAGCACCCAGCAGTCGTCGTCGTTGTGGGCGAGGAAGTACGTCAGCCCTGGCGCCTGCCGCTTATCGGTGATGTGCACCGGCCGGTCGCGGGTGGCCGGTGCGGGTATGCCGGGCCGGATCGTGCGCCGCTGGTGCGGGTTGTCCACGGTCGAGAACGGGGCATGGGGGTGCAGCGTGGTGTAGGTGCGGGGACCGCGCACGTGTGTGAGGGTGGGTTGTTCGGGCCAACCCTCGATGTACTGGCTGAGGACAAGGTCGTCGGGTGCCCCGTCGGTGTAGGTGAGGCCGTCTCTGGTGGTGAACACGATGCTGTCGGGTTCGATCAGCCGGATGTCGGCGGGAATGGGTGTGCCATCGTCGAGGTGTTGGTCGCCTTCATGGACGACGCTCAGATGATCACCGATGTGGTCGGTGACGAACCGCCACAGGGCGATGCTGGCGGGCCGGTCGCGGTGGGCGTGACCTCGGGCCCGGCTGATCACGCCCGTCGCGGACGGGTTTGGCAGGTGGTGGTCTCCGAGGACGAGCCCGATACGGCAGGGCAGGCAGGTCAGCACGACGCGATCGGCGGGCAGATACGGCCCGGCCCCCGTGCTGCCGGGTGTCTGCTGGGTGTCGGGAGCAGCGGTCACCGCGGCACTCCTTGCGCGTGGGTGGGTGTGGTGGCGACGCCGGCCAGCACGGTGGGTTGGACGGTTCGCGGCCAGTCGGGTTCGGGCCGCCACTCGGTCGCGGCGACGAGGCCGGGGTCGATCAGCCGGAAACGGCTGCCGGCCAGCAGTGCGGTCGTCTGTGCAGGGTCGCGGATGGTCAGCGGCGTCGGTGTCTGGTCATACAGGTCCCGGATGGCCTGCTGTCGTCGCGCTCCGCCGGGCGCCAGGTCCGGGCCGATCTGGGAGAGCACCAGGTAGCTGCCGGGTGCGGTCGCGGCGTCGATGGCGGTGATGATCGCCGTTGGGTCGTCGCCGTCGGTGAGGAAGGACAATCGCCCGGACATCAGGACGGCGACCGGGTCGCCGAAGTCGAACAGGGCGAGTACCTGTGGATCGTCGAGGACGCTGTACGGGTCGCGGATGTCACCGTGGACCGCGACGGTGTGCGGAATGTCGGTCAGCACGTCGCGGGCCAGGGCGGCCTGGACGGGGTCGGGGTCGACGTAGGCGACCCGCACGGGGCAGTCCGCTGTCTGGTGGACGCTGCCGGGCAGCAGCGCGCTACCGCCCCCGCCGAGGTCGAGGAACTGGCGGATGCCCTTGTCGGTGAGCCACCACACGGCCCGGCCGCAGAACTCCCGCTCGGCGATCGCCGCGTCGCGGGCCGCGGGGAACACCGCGCTGATCTGATCCCAGAGGTTCTGGTCGACGGCCAGGTTGTAGGCCCCGCCCAATGCCCAGTCGGTCATGCGTGCCGCGCTCGGCACGGCCCGGTAGCTGCGGGAGAACGCGTCCAGATCCTCGGCGATGGTCACCGTGCTGTCTCCAGGGCAGGGGCCGGCTGCCCGGTGGCGCCCACCCCGGCTGTCACCGGCATGCGGATGGGGCCGGGGGTGGGGCTATTGGCGAGGGTTCGCCCCAGCACGTAGATCGGCGGAGCCGAGAGCATCGGGGTGATCGGCTGGCCGATCGTGTGGTAGCCGGCGTTACGGGCCAGGGCGAGCAGGGGGTTCGGGGCGAGCAGGAACACCTCGGCGGGCTCGGCGGCGAGGTGCTGGTGCCAGTCGGCCAGCAGCGCCGTGCCGATACCGTGGCGTTGCCGGGCGGGGTGAACGCCGATGGCGAGCAGGTGATGATGCGCCCGGGTGGGGTGCCGCTGCGCGAGCAAGGTGTGCAGCAGGCGGGAGCGGTGGGCATCACCCTCGACGTCCAGCAGCACCGCGCCTGGATCCGGGACGAGGTCGGCGCTGCTGGTGCAGGTGGTCCACACGATCGCCGCCGTCAACCGGCCGGCGTCGTCGACGACCCGCACGCGTCGTCGCGTGATCTGCTCGCTGACGAGCGTGACGAGGCGAGACGGCAACTGCCGCGTACCCGCGGGCGTGGCGGGCAGCATCCAGCGCACCACGCTCGTGGTCGCGATGGCGGCGGTCAGGACATCGGCGACAGCGGCGGTGTCCCATGCACCGGCGTCGCGGATGTGCAGGTCAAGATCCGCAGGCATGATCAAGTCGATTCCGATTCAGACGGTCGGCCGGAAAAGGGATGCTGCTTTCGGCGGCCGGTGGTGGACAGCCGGAGCGGTGTGCGTGGCGGCCCGTTCACAACGTGGGCTCCGGCGGCGCGCACGCACGGTCGAGGTCGTAGCGGCCAGTGCGGGAGCGCCGCACGACCTGTGCCTCTTGCAGCAGCTGGTGCACCAGGCCGTAGGAGCGGCCGAGCTCGCCGGCGATCTGCCGGATGCAGGCCCCGGCGGTGTACCGGCGGGCGACGAACAGTCGTAGTGCCCGCCGCTGATCGGCGGGCACCCGCCTACGCGGCGACCGGGATACGGCGGTGGGTAGAGCGGGTTGAGGATGCGGGGTGGCGGTCACGGTTCTCACGAATCGTCTGGTAGGGATGCGTGGCGCCGGGCTTGCAGGCAGGGGTCCAGCTGGGCCAGCGCTTGGAGGAGAACGCAGTTGTGGGCCGTCGCCCAGCGGGTGATGCAGTGCTGCGGGTCTTCGGGCCGGGTGATGATCAGCGGCGGCGCCGGCAGGACGGCTCCCAGTTGGTCGAGCAGCTTCTGTAATCGCCGGCCGGTGCCGGTTCTGCGGTTGGCCTCGACGGAGATCGCGAGGGTGACGATGCGGTGTAGCGACATCGGCCCGAGGTCGTCGAGCAGTGCCTTGAGGACACCTGAGTAGGTGAGCAGATACGACGGTGACGCGACGATCAGCAAGTCGGTGGCGCGCATGAGCGGGACCGGGTCGGGTGGCCGCGTGCCGTGTCGGCTTCTGCCGGTTTGGTCGCGGTGAGCACCGAGATCGAGCATCCGGACCGGGTGGTGCGCGGGGATGATGCCGGTGGTTTTGAGGGCTTTGATCACGGTGTCGGTCACTGTCGTGGTGAGAGAGTGCGGGGCTCGGCTGCCGACGACGTCGGTCACCCGGATCGGGCGATGGACTGTGGTCATACCGGTTTGCGGCTGACTGGCGGTCATTCGTTGCACCGCCGCGACGCCCGTGGCGGTGTTTCTCGCGCCGTCGTCGCGCAGAGACAGGTCAAGGTCGGCAGGCATCAACAGTCCCTTCCGGCCGCGGCGGGCGCGCCGGTCATGGCCGCCTGGCCACGGCCGCCCAGCACAGGGCTTGCTCGGCGGTGGCGCCGCCCGGCACGGGGTCGACCTCAGGTCGCCAGTCGATGACCGAGACGATGCCCGGCTCGAGCAGGTCCAGCCCCAGTCCGGCGATCAGGACGGTGATCTCCTGCTTGCTGCGGGGCCGGGTGGTGCCGTGCGCGCTGACGTTGCCGAGTTCCTTCTGCATGGCTTCGCGTTGGTGTGGGGGTAGGTGGTCGAGGGTGCCGTGGCTGAGCGCGAAGATGCTGCCCGACGGCAACGCCTGCAGCAGGGTGCGCAGGGCGGCGAGGACAGCGATGTCGTCGGGCAGGAAATGCAGCACGGCGATGCACGTCAGCGCCACCGGCTGATTCAGGTCCAGGGTGGCGCGCAGCGCCGGGTCGGCCAGAATGCGGTCCGGGTCGAGCAAGTCGGCCTCGATGTACGCCGTCTTGCCTTCCTCGCTGCTGGTGAGCAGAGCGCGGGCGTGCACCATGACCACCGGATCGTTGTCGACGTAGACGATCCTGGCCGCGGGATTGATGCTCTGCGCGACCTCGTGCAAGTTCGGCGACGTGGGGATGCCGGTGCCGATGTCCAGGAACTGGGTGATCCCGTGTTCGGCGGCGAGCACACCCACGACCCGCCGCAGGAAGTAGCGGTTTTGCCGGACTGCGACGGCGATGTTGGGGTTGACCGCGAGTAACTTTCTACCGGATTCCCGGTCGGCTTCGAAGTTGTCTTTGCCGCCGAGCCAGTAGTCGTAGCGCCGGGCCGGGTGCGCTGTGCTGGTGTCGATCCGGTCGAGCCCGGGTGTGGTGTCGCTCATGTGGGTGTCCTGGTGTCGCTGAGGTAGGGGCGTGAGTGATGCGGGCGGCATCACTGGTCGTCCGGTCGCGGTGCGGGGTCAGTGCGGTCACGGATGGGATCCTGGCGGGCTCGGTGGTGCCGCCGAGCCGGTCAGGCGGTGCAGGGCGGTGAGCCAGTCGCCGAACCGGCGGGCGGGCTCGGTCACAGGCGGCTGCCGGGTGGGATGCCGCCGGCAGATGAGCGGGTGGTCGTCTTGGACGGCGACGATCTGGGTGGCGAGTTCGGCAAGACTGGTGCTGCAGGTCGGCAGCAGCTCGGGGTAGGTGCGCAGGACCCGCATCGCGGTGCGGGTGTGGCCGCAGCCGGCGAGGATCACCGCCCATGCGGCGAGGATGAGGGCGCCTTCACCTGCGGGTTGGTGATGCGCGTGCCACAGGCTCATGGCGTGGCGGATCTCGGTGGTGGCTTGGTCGCATTGGCTGATGGCGTGGCGGGCGGTGGCGAGGTAGCGGCACGCGCTGACGATTTCGCCGGGGTCGCTGAGCCGCCGGGCGGTGGTGAGGCGGTGCTGGTGCAGGCGATAGGCGTCGAGGACCCGGCCGTGCGCTGCGAGCTCGACGGCGTGTGCGAGGGCGGTCTGCCGGGTGGTCGGGTGGTAGGGGCCGTGCAGGTGCTGGCTGGTGGTGTGGGCGTAGCCGGTCCAGCCGAGCCGGGTGCGTGGGTCGGCGACAGTCGGGTAGTGGCTCATGGCGGCGCGCAGGATCAGCGGGTCGCGGGGTGCGTCGGCCGGGTTGAGCTCGGCGAGCAACGGCACTGTGCCGTTGATGGGCGGTGCGGCGGTCGGGGTGCGGGTCGGCGGGTCGGCTGGTTGGTGGTCCCGGCGGGGGCGGGGCCAGGCGGGCCGGTGCGCGGCGACAGGATGGGCTCGTTGGTCGTGGCCGGTCATGCCGTGGCTCCGTTGATGGCGATGCCGAGACGGGTGTGCAGGGTGTCGCGGATGCCCGGGTCGTCAAGGTCGGCGGTGTCGAGCGGCGGGCCGGCGTGTCCGTTGTCGAGCACCGTGATGGCGGTGGCGACGGCCTGGGCGAAGCTGATGTTCTGCTCGGCCAGCAGCACGGTCTGCCCGGCTGCGGCGATCTCGGTCAGGACGTGCCGGAGCTGGGTGATCAGCGTCGGGGCGAGACCTTCGGTGGGTTCGTCGAGCAGCAACAGGTCCGGTGCGGTAAGCAGGGCGCGGGCGAGGGCGAGGAACTGCTGCTGCCCGCCGGAGAGCTGGGCCGGTGGCCGGTCCATCGCGTCGCGCAGCGACGGCATCAGCTCGAGGATCGTGTCAATGTTCCACCTGCGCTGTTTGTGTAGCCCACGGTCGGCGAGGCGCAGATGTTCGGCGGTGGTGAGGGTGGCGAACAGGCGCCGGCTTTGCGGCGCGATCGCGACCCGGCCTCCGGCCCGTACACCCGTGGGAGGGTGCAGGTCGTTGCCGCCGAGCTGGATGTGTCCGGCTCGGGCGGGGTGCAGGCCGGCGAGGGTGTTGAGCAGGGTGGTTTTCCCGGCGCCGTTACGGCCGAGCAGCGCGTGCACGGCGCCGGGGTGCAGGTCGAGGTCGACGTCGTGCAGTACGTCGGCGCCGTGGTAGCCGGACCTCAGCCCGCGCACGGTGAGCAACACCGCCTGTCCAGCGCCGTGCTGCGGCGGGGTGCGGACGGCGGCCTCGTTGGCGGAGGGTGGTTGCAGGTAGGCGTCGCGGACCTGCGGGTCGGCTTGAACGGTGGTGGGGGTGCCGGTGGTCAGGTGGCGGCCGTGGTGCAGGACGGTGACGGTGTCGGCGACCGCCCACACCAGCGGCAGGTGGTGGTCGACCAGCACCACCGCTGTCTGGTCGGGCAGGCCGGCCAGGATGGTGGTGACCTGACCGATCCCGGCCGGGTCGAGACCGGCGGACGGTTCGTCGAGCAGCAGCAACGCTGGCGGGGTGGCGAGGGCCATGCCGAGTTCGAGCAGCCGCCGCTGGCCGTAGGCGAGCCGCCCGGCCGCCAGGCCACGGTGCGCGGCGAGGCCGACACGATCGAGGGCGTCGGCGACGGCTGCGTCACGCCGGTCCCGGCGAGCGCCTGGCAGGGCGAGGCGCATGTTGTCGCCGACGGTCAGCGCGGTGACGACGCCGGGGTGCTGGAATGTGCGGGCGATGCCGTGCCGGGCCCGTCGGTGCGGCGCATGGCCGGTGATGTCGCGGCCGTTGAACAGAATCCGGCCGCCGGTGGTGGGGCGGCTGCCAGCGATCAGGTGCAGCAGGGTGGATTTTCCGGCGCCGTTGGGTCCGATGACCGCGTGCCGGACGCCGGCGTCGACGGTGAGGGTGAGGGGGTGCACGGCGGTGAGGGCGCCGTACCGGGCGCTCACGTGTTCCAGGCTCAGCAGTTCAGTCACGACCGGCCTCGCGGAATCGGCCAAGCTGACGTGCCGCGGTGGCAAGGGCGGGGCGGTGGTAAGCGACGAGCACAAACAGCACGCCGAGTAGCAGTGGGGTCGCGCCGCCGCTGCTGATGCCGGCGGCGTCACGTACGGCGACGATGAGTACCGCCCCGATGGCGGCGCCGATGGTGCTGCCCGCACCGATCGTCGCGGCGAGCAGGGCCAGCGAGGCGATGTCGAAGCCCAGGTCGGCCGGGGAGATGTATTGGTTGACCGTGACCAGCAGCGCTCCGCCGGTGCCGGCGAGGGCGGCGGCGATGGTGTAGCCGGCGATCAGCCGGGCGGTGACGTGGTGCCCCAGCGCGGTCATCCGCGGTTCGTGTCCCCCGATGCCCCGCATTACCAGGATCAGCCGCGAGCGCAGCAGGACGGCCACCCCGAGGCCGGCCAGCGCTGTGACGGCCAGCACCCACCAGTAGACGAAAGCGGGCGCGGTCAGGGCTGGGCCGCCGGGCCACAGCACGACCGATGGGGTGCTGATCCCTTCGTCGCCGCCGGTGACGGTGCGCCACTGCGACGCGGCGGTCGCGGCCAGGGACTGCACAGCGAGGGTCGCCATCAGGAACGCGGTGCCGCGGGTGCGCAGCACGATCGGCGCGGTCACCGCACCGATGATCCCGGCGGCCACGGTCGCGGCCGCGAGTTGCTCGACGGCGAGGGTGTGCCCGGCGCGGGCGAGCAGGGCGGCGGTGTAGGCGCCGACCCCGAAGTAGGCGGCCTGCCCGAACGCGGGTAGTCCGGCCACCCCGACCAGCAGGTGGGTGCTGACGGCGAGGACGGCGAAGACCAGGGCGGTCGCGGCGACGGTCACCGGGTAGGGGCCGACGAGGGCGGGCCAGGCCAGCGCGACGACCGCAGTGAGGGCCGCGGCTGCTCGGGTCAGGTGCCGTCGTCGTCGGCTGGCGGCGGTGACGGTGCTGATGTGCGGCGGGGTGGCGGTGAAGGTGGCGGTCATGCCCGGCTCACCGCTGGGATGCGGCTGCCGCGGACGACCAGGACGATCAGGACGGCGGCGAACAGCAGGAACGGCGCGATCGCGGGGACCGTGACGGTCAGGGCTTGAACCTCGCCGACCAGCAGCGCTGCGGCGAGGGTGTGCGGGACCGATCCGGCACCGCCGAGCACGACGACGATCAGTGACAGCATCAGCACACGGGTGTCGACGCCGGGGGCGGGGCCGAGCAGCGGCGCGCCCAGCACCCCCGCGGTCGCGGCGAGGGCACCCCCGGCGGCCAGCGCTAGGGTGCGGACGCGGCCGGTGCGGATCCCGGCGACGGCGGCCATGCCCGGGTCGGCGACGGTGGCGCGCAGCACGATCCCGGCCGGGCTGCGCCGCACTATGAGGTGCAGGCCGGCAGCGAGCAGCGCGGCGACGCCGATAAACAGCAGCCGGTAGAGCGGGTAGCCGTGCCCGGCGATGCTGATGCTGCCTGCCAGCACGGTGGGTGGGTCGGCGGCGCGAGGTGCTGCGCCGAATGCGGCGGTGAAGGTCCAGGAGGCGATGAACGCGATGCCGAGGGTCAGCAGCGCTTGCTCCAGGTGCCCGCCGTCGCGCAACGGCCGTAGCAGAGCCGCGAGGACACCGCCGCCGAGCGCCCCCGCGCCCAGCCCGGCGAGCACCGCGACAACCAATCCGCCGATACCGCCGCCGCTGGTGGTGGAGGCGAGGTAGGCGCCGGCGAGGTAGAGGCTGCCGTGGGCGAGGTTGAGCACGTCCATGACGCCGAAGATCAACTGTAAGCCGGCGCCGACGGTGAACAGCAGCATCCCGTAGGCCAGCCCGTCGAGCCCGTTGACCAGCATGGTTGCCCCGGCCACGGCAGCCTCCTCTCCTTCTGTTCTTCTCTTCTTTGGCGGCGGGTGCGGGCTAGAGCGGGCGGCGGCCGGCGGCGGTGTACATCGGGTACGTGTAGCCGAGAACCTCCGGGTCATCCATGCCGTCACGCAGCACATCGAGCTGGCGCATGGTGACGCCGGCGCCGAGCAGCGACTTCTGCTTCTGGCGGCTGTTGCAGGCGTGCAGCTGCATGCCGGGCTGCCCGCCGCGCCAGAGCTGGTTGTGGACCAGACCGCTGATGTCGGTGAGGCCCGCGGCGGCGAACACCGCCGGGATCCCGCGGGCCCAGCCGGCGTCCATGCCGCGCCGGGCGCCCAGGCTGATCAACGCCTGCTGGAAGGCCCGGAACGCGTCGCGTAGTTCGTCGCGGCCGGTCAGCAGCATCTCGTCCAGGTGGGTGCAGTCCCAGTCGGAGATCACCAGCAGGCCACCGGGCTTCAGCGCGGTGATCGCCCGGTGCAGCAGTTGCTCGCGCTGGGGCAGGTGCATGAACAGCAGCCGGGCATGGATCAGGTCGTAGACACCGTCGCCGAGGTCGGCGTCCATGACGTCGCTGGTGCGGATTTCGAGCCCGTCGCGCGGATGGATGTGGCGGGGGTCCTGGTCGATCGCGACGACCCGGTCAGCGCCGAACTGGTCGGTGAGCAGTCCGGCGACGGTGCCGCCACCGGAGCCGAGATCCAGACACTGCCAGTCGATCTGAATGTCGAGGCCCGCCAGGACGGTCTCGGTGTGCCCGTCGAGGATCTGCCCGAGCAGTTCGACCTGACGTTCGGCGTCTTCGGTGGAGTTGTCGAACATGTACGTGCTCGGGATAGCCGTGCCGCTGGGGGTGGGCATGAGGTAGCGCTCCTAGTTGGTGAGGGTGGTCAGGGTCTGCTGCACGACGTTGGCTTGGGTGCGGCCGTCGGTTTGCACCCGGCGCAGGTAATAGGCCTGGTTCGGGGAGTGCTGGCCGCCGAAGCGCCAGTCGCCGCGAGGGCTGGGGATGGCGCCGAGCTTGCCGATCGCGGTGTTGATGCTGGCGCTGGTCGGCTGGGCTCCGGCGGCGGTGATGGCCTGGTCGAGCACAAGCCCGGCGTCCCAGCCGGAGACGGCGTAGATGTTCGGCACCGTGCCGTATTTGCGCTGGTAGAGGGTGACGAAGTCGCGGTTGGCGGGGTTGTCGAGGTTCGGCGCGTAGTTCAGGACCGTGTAGACGCCTTCGGCGGCCGGGCCTTGGGCTGCGAGGACGCCGCCTTCGGTGAGGAACCCGGAGGCGTACAGGGGGATGCCGAGGTTGGCTTGCTGGTACTGCTTGACGAAGTCGACGGCGGTGGTGCCGGCGTAGAAGGTGAAGACGGCTTTCGCGCCGGAGTCTTTGATCTTGTTGAGGTAGGGCAGGAAGTTCGTGGTTGCGGGGAACGGCGTCCAGGTGGTTTTCCCGCCGGGGTTGGCCAGGGTGCCGCCGGCGGCGGTGTAGGCGTCAGTGAAGCCGTTGACGTTGTCCCAGCCGCCCTGATAGTTCGGGCCGATCGTGTACACGGAGCCGTGGATGGTCTGTTTCAGGTAGGGGGCGATGGCTTTGCCGAGTTCGTTGGACAGCCAGCTGGTGTTCCACACATAGGTGACGTTGTGGATGACCGAGGCCCGGCCGCCGGCGCCGATGAACGGCACCTTCTTCTGCACGGCGAGGTCGGCGACGGCGGCGTTGGCTTCGCCGCTGGCGGTGCCGACCAGCACGGTGGCTGCGTCGGCGTCGAGGAGTTTCTTCGCCGCGGTCAGGGCGGTGGCGGCGCTGGTGGCCTCGTCGCCGGTGCTGGTCTTGATCAGGTGGCCGCCGAGTTTGCCGGCGTGCTGGTCCAGGTAGAGCTGCCAGCCCTTGGCCTGGTCGTCGCCGATCGTCTTGTACGGGCCGGATTGCGGCCAGATCAGACCGACGGTGATGGTGTCACCGGTCTGGCCGGTGCTGGTGTCGAGGCTGGAGCCGGAACAACCGGCCACCAGCAGCAGGGTGGCGGCCAGGCCGCCGGCCGCGAGGTGTCGCAGATGCACAGGGGTGGTTCCTTCCGGGTGTGGGGTCAGGCAGAAACGGGGGAAGAACGGGTGGCGCGGTGCACGTGAATGGCGTGTTGTACGACGCGGACGAGCGCGTCGCGGACCTGGGCGCGGTCGCGGGCGTCGCACCGCAGCACCGGCACCTCCGCGGGCACGTTCAACGCCTCGCGTAGTTCCTGCTCGGTGACCGGGCCCGCGTGCGGGAAGGCGTTGACGGCGACGGCGTAGGGCACTCGGTGCTGGTCGAAGAAGTCGATGGCCGGGTAGGCGTCGGCCAGCCGGCGGGTGTCGGCGAGCACGACCGCGGCGATGGTTCCGGCGGCCACGCTGTTCCACATGAACCAGAATCGGTGCTGCCCGGGCATGCCGAACAGGTACAGCACCAGCCGGTCGTCGGCGCGGTCGTCGATGGTGATCCGGCCGAAGTCCATCGCGACTGTGGTGGTGCCCTTGCCGTCGCGGGTCTCATCGAGGCCGGCGGAGGCTTCGGTCACTGGGGCCTCGGTGCGCAGCGGCGGCACTTCGGATACGGCGGCGATGAAGGTGGTCTTCCCGACGCCGAACCCGCCCGCGACGGTGATCTTCGCCGCCCGGTACCGGGTGAATGGCTGGATCATGCCGGTACGCGGGGGCCCGGATCGAGGACCGGGCCGATCGCGTCGCCCAGCCACGTCAGCTGGTCGTCGATCAGGGCGAGGTCGGCGTTGGGGGTGGCCAGCACGATCAGCACCACGTGCGGGTGGGGTTTCTGCACCAGCACCCAGCCTTGACCGAGGTTGGTGACGACCCGTTCGACACCGTCGCCGTTCATCAGTTCAGACATGCCGTTCGCCAGCGACATCTGCCCGACAGCGGCCGCGGCGAGCTGGTCGCGGACATCGTCGTTGATGTGCCGGCTGGCGGCCATCGGGATGCCGTCGACAGAGATGGCGATGGCGTGCGCGATCTCGGGGTCGGAGTCGCAGAACCGGTCGAGCAGGAACCCCAGGTGCTGGCGTTGCGCAGCCGTGGGTTGCAGGATGCCGGTGGCATGGGCAAAGACGGTCATGGTCAGCCAATCTGCCGAGGGGATACGGACGGGGACGTACGAGAGGCGGTCCTCGTCAGGGCCGCCATGCCGCGGCGGGTCGCGGCACGGTTGCGCTGAGCCGGGATCGCGGGCGCAGCCATCGCCGCCGGGACGGCGAACTGTCCCGGCCGGCGTACCGGCAGCCCGCTGGACGTCGACCGGTCGGTCCCGGCCGGGGCCGTGGCCAATGCCGCGGTGGCCCGCTGCGCGGCCTCGGCGGCCTCATGGCCCGCCTGCCACGCCTGCGGCACCATCGGTGTGCCTGCGACGTCGTCGCCGGAACGGAAGAACGCACTGTCGTGCACGACCGCGTTATAGATCTCGAGCCGGGGCGGCACTTCAAGGCCGTTGGCGGGCCTGCCCGCAACGGGCAACAACGCGGTCTCCTCGACCAGCGCCGGTACGGCGAACACTGGCGCCGGGCTCGTGTACCGCTGCCCTGCTGCTGCCTCGGGCAGGCCGCGGATGACCGGGACATCCTGGGGTGCAGCGTCGACCAGCAGACGCGACGGGATGACAACCTCAGCGCTGGTCCCGCCCACCTCGCGCTGGCGGAAGGTCACCTTGACGTTCAGCGGGGCGGCCAGACGGCCGATGACCGGGATACCCATGTGCCGGGCCGCGGTCGCCAGGTCGAAGTCGGCGAGGTTGCGCTCGATCTCGGCCAGCTTCTCCGGAGGCAGCCCCACACCTTGATCGTCGATGTGCAGGTAGAGCAGGTCCCCGAGCCGGACGCCGGAAACCGTGACGAACCTGTTGGGCGGCGTGAAGTACAGGGCGTTGACCAACAGCTCGGTCAGGATGTGCACGACGGCATCAACGGCGTCCGGCACGATCGCCCAGTCCGCGGTGACCTGAGAATCGTTGACCCGGCTGGAAGCACCCTCGGCCCAGCTGATCGCCGCCTTGACGACGTCCTGCACCGAGATCGGATGGTCCACCGACTGCTGTGGCCGGGCGCCCGCGATGACCAACAGGTTGTTGACTGTTCGGCGGGCGCTGGTGGCCTGCTGGTCGGCGGCGAACAGCAACTCCAGCCGGGCCGGGTCCTGCTCATCGCGTTCCAGCCGATCCATGCTGGCGGTGATCTGATTGACCACACCCTGAAAGCGGTAAGCCAGCGACCGCATGATCCGGTAGGTCAAGGCCCGTAGAGCCGCCTGTTCACCGGCGAGCCGGGCAGCCACCGCGGCAACGTCGTTGAACGCGACGGCGACCTTGCCGACCTCATCGCTGCCGTGCACCGGCAGCGCCTGGCCGGCGTGCTCGACCGTCGCCGCAACAACCTTGTCGTCGGGGTGGTGACTGATCAGCTGATCGACCATCTCCGGCAGCTTGCGGCGGGCCAGGTCGGTCGCGCCGCTGTGCAACTCGCCCAGCGGGCGGGTCAGCGACCGGGTCATCCGCCACGCGAACACCGCCACCACCAGCAGCACAGCCAGCACGCTGACGCCGAGCACGGCGATCTGGCGCCGTTCCCGGTCGCGCTGGACGGTCACCTCTTGCACCAGTGAGGTGTCGAGGTCGTACTCGATCGCGTGCAACTGGGTCATCCGCGCGCCCACCGACGACGCGAACCCCGCCGCGGTCGTGTTCAAGTCCAGGCGGGCGCCGGGCTGGGTGCTGACCGCGAGGGCCTGCAACCGTTCCCCGGCGATGACTGCCTTGCCGCCCGCCTGCCCGGACAACAGCGTCAGCGACCGTTGCGGCGCGAGCTGCCGGAACTGCTCCGTCCCTTGTGTGAAACCGGCGTCGTTCGCGACCAGTTGCTGCTGCTCGGCTGCGGTCAACGTTCCTGCGCTGATCGCCGGCAGGGCACTGACCTGGATCAGGCCAAGGCTCTCGATCGCCTGCGACAAGATCGCGCTCGCCCGCAGGCTGTTCGCCGTCGCCGCGTCCACGCCCAGCTGACTCATCGCGGCCCGATACGCCAGCAGATCCGCGATCACCGCACGGTAGCGGAACACCACCACACTGGCCGTCGCGTCCTTGCCGGACCGGACCTGCTCACGCAGCAACGCCAATCCGGCCAGCTGCTCGCTGACCCGCCGTAACACCGGCTGCAACGCTGCCGGAGCGCGCACTGGCCGCGACGCCTCGGCGAAACGCCGGGCGAGTTCGTCGGTGCGAGTGGTCTGTCCGATGAACACATCAGGCACCGCCCCGGAGGTTCCTTGGGCGAGTACCAGCGCCGCCGCCGCGCGTTCCTGCTGCACCTGCCCGGCCAGCTGTCCGGCCACCAGACTCAACGCGACCAGTCGCCGTGCCTGCTCCGCCCCCGACGCCGCCGACTGCGCCGCCACGGCGATCACCCCGGACAGGCCGAGGATCGCCGCCACGGCCAGCACCAGAAGTAGTGCGAGCTTTACGCGGATGGGCTGGTCCGCCAGCCGCCACCTGCGCCGTGGCGCGGACGGTGTCACAGGATCCGCGGCCCTCACGCCCGCACCTTCCTGTGCGCCGCCGCGGGGGCGTGCCGATGTCTCATCCTGCCGACCACACAGACATATCGGCTGTCTAATGTGGACTCACGGATTGGAGTGCAGGTCATCGTCAGGGGTCCTCGGGGAACGATCGTGGGCGGATAGGGATGAGTCGGTCCGCCGGTGGTGGCCGACTTCTGCGGATCCTTCGAGCTGGGCCTGCACGCGACCGGATGTCGCGCAGGCGTCCGGTGGGGCTGCCGGTGCCGCGCCGGGGATCACGGGGGCAATCGGGCCGGCGGTCGGGCGCACCTTGGGGCGGCAGCCCCACCGGAGCTATTCCCGTTTCGGCGGGTCCACGGTGCGGGCGCCGGGCGGTAGTACCAGCGCATCGAGCACGCCGTGCGTGCCACCACAGCGGCGGCACAGAAGACGAACGGCGTCCGGGGCGGTCTCCTCGGACTCTTCGTACTCGTGCGGCAGGTAGTGCACTTCCTCAACGACACCCACCGAGTTCTGATGGAACTGGAAGCAGTCGTGCCGCCGACCGTTCGGGTACAGCCGAGCGATCTCCGCCGTAGGCAGCTGCCTCAACAGTCGGTCGTGCACGTCTAGGCAATCGGGGCGATGCACGATCACCGCCGGTGGTAAGTCACGCTTGTCCGACATCAGGCCACCGCTTTCTCGCCGGCGTTGCCGCGGTAGGCGCCGATGATGCGGCGTACGGCTTCCTCCTGGCCGAGCTTGCCGAGGTAGTCATCCAGCGCCCTCACCCGACGCACATACGCGTTCCAGCGATCACCGAAGCTGGCGTGGATGTAGCCGATGTAGACGCCTTCGTAGAGCACGCTGTAGCCGCCTGAGGTGGACACCGTCAGGGTGGCCCCTGCGATTTCGCGGGTTCGTGGCAAAACTTGACGGTCGGTCATCGACTGCGCCCGCCCGGGCGAATTCCGCTGGTTTTCGCCGCCTGCACCGAAAGGCGCGGAAGAACGGTCAACCTGCGCATGCAGGAACAGAAAAAACGGGGAGTTGAAGTTGCGACTATTACCGTACGTCTGTCGGAGGAGTGTTTCCGTGCGTGATCATTCGATTCTTGACGAATGCCCCAACGGGGGCAATCCATGGAATGCCAGTCCCGATGGTTGCGGGCGTGATCAACGATAGCAGCGGCGGCCATAGTCACGCCCGTTGCTGAGGGTTCGCACAAGCCTGCGGAGGTCTGCTGAAATTGTTCCGTGACACATCGGTGATTAGCGGCAGACTCGCCCGGCACTGGTGCGACAAAACTGTGGGTGCCGTCCGGACGGCATACCCGAATCAAAAACCAAAGTTGCCGATCCGGCCTGGAAACCGACCTAGTGTGTGCATTCCTGACCAGAATCGGTGAGCCCGTCGGGATTGCCTGATCGGCGGGAGAAGCCGGGACCGGACAGGGCAGACCTAAGGCAGCGGCCCCGTCGAGCGCCAGGTGAAGGGTGCTGGTCATCGTCGACTCCTCCGCTCCCACTGTCTCTGGTCTCGCCGGCTCTCGCTTTCAGGCGGTCGTGCCTGGCTCGCTCGAATCGACGTCTGGCGTGTGGTGAGTCAACGATCACGGACAGTCGGCCATGCTGGGAAGACCGTTTTATGGGGAGCTTTACGGGGAGCCTTACGGGGAGGTCATGCCCTGACCTGGCATTTCTCTACACAAGTGTTTACGCACGCAGCTGAGAACGTTCAGAGCGGGGTTAGGCTCTCCACCAGAAGGCGGCAGACATGCGTCGGTCGCTGTGGAATCGTGTGCGCGGAAGAGGTCAGACCACGGTGCCTGGGCCATATGTGCGACGCCTGCGCCTGTCCCGCGAGTTGAAGGGATTACGGGAAGGAAACGGTCTGTCGATCGACGCGCTCGCGCGCGAGGTCGGTAGTCGTCGGCAGCGCATCAGCGAGATCGAGAATTGCCATGTCCGGCCGGATGATGCCGAGATCAACAAGATCCTCGACTTCTTCCGCGTCACTGAACTGCGGCGCGCTGCGATTCTTGCCGCCGCTGCGGACGCCCGTCATGTCGGCTGGTGGGAGAAGATCTCAGCCGCGATCGGGCCGCGGCAAGCGCTCTATGCGGATCTGGAGTCCGGTGCGGGCCTGATCAGTGAATACCAGCTCACGTTACTGCCTGGCCTGTTGCAGATCCCTGAGTTCACGGCCGCGTATGCGCGCGTCGACCGGACTCTCTATGCCGAGACGTTCGACCCGGAGCGGGCGGTCGAGGCGCGCGCTGCACGTCAAGCGAACCTGGCCCGGTCTAATCCGCCGCGATATCACGTGGTGATCGATGAACTGGCGATCCGGCGCTTCGCCGCCACGGCAGGAGCCGCGCACGAACAACTGGAGCACATCGCGGTCATCCTGCAGGACAACCCGGGTATCACAGTCCAGGTCCTGCCTGTCAGCGCGAGAATCCCCGGAGGGCTGACGCCTCGATCGGCATTCTCGATGTACCAATATCCGGATCCGGACGATCCGGTGGTGGTCGCCGTCGACACGATCACCTCGGACCTGTTGCTGACCGAGCCGGAGCATGTCGCTCCCTACCTGCGGTTGCACCAGCGGCTCAGCGAGGCGGCGTTGAGTCGCTCCGACACATTCGACTTCCTCGTCATGGTCGGCGAGGACCTAGATAGGACAGGATGACTCCTATGACCGATCTCAGCGTGTTCAGCACCTGGTTCAAGACGCGCAGGAGCGCCCCCGACAGCAACTGCGTGGAGGCTGCCTTCGCCGACGATGACAGCGGCCGTGTGGCCGTTCGTAACTCGAAGGACCGCGACGGGGCAACGGTGATCTTCACCGGTTCGGAGTGGGCCACGTTTGTCGCCGGTGTGAAGGACGGCGAGTTCGACCGCTCCTAGCTTCTTGACGAGTACCGGCTGCGACAGCGCCGCTCGGGCTGCCATCGCCGGTACGCGAGCGAGGTGTGGACTGCAGTTCGGGACTTTGTTCGCGATGAGGGGATGAGGGGATGGCTATCGAGACCGAGCCGGTCATCGGTAACGATCAGCTGGAGCGCGCGCGGTGCCGCCGGCTATCGCCATCGGGTTCGGGCCGTCCGATGTCCCGGCAGGAACTTGCGGACGAGGCCAACGCGTGGCTCGCCGTTCACCATCCCCGGGAAGCTCCCTTCGACCGCAACTACATCGGCAAGCTCGAACGGGGCAAGCACCGGTGGCCCAGCGAGGGCAAACGTGCCGCGCTGCGCCACGTACTGCAGGTTGAATCCGATCAGAAACTCGGCTTCTTCATCAACCGTCGGTGGCGTGCAACCGAGCGGCCCGGTTCGCTCGCGCTGGTCGGAACGGCCGAGCTGACCGTTGGCGCCGACAAGGACTCCCAGCCGCAGCAGGGGCTGGTCAGCTCGATCACCGCGATCGCGGCGGAGCTGGGCCTGTTCGGGGTGACGCCTGCGCAAGCCCGGCGCCGGGTGGCGGTAAGCGACGTGACGCGGATCGAGGCCGTCACCGTGCTGTATCGATCGGTGGACTACGAACACGGTGGTGGGGCTTTGTGCGACGACGTCGGCCGCTTCGCGGAAGCAACCTCGGCGCTGCTGACCCACACCAGAGCCGATCTCACCCGCGGCACGCTCGCGGCCGCGGTCGCATCGGCCCGGCAGCTGGCCGGGTGGACGGCCTTCGACGCCGGCCAGCACCACGACGCCGGCCGGCATTGGCTGGCGGCCGAACGGGCCGCTCAAGCCGCGGCCGATCCGGGGCTGGCCGCACGGATCCGGTATTGCCAGGCGCGGCAGTTCCAACACCAGCAACACAATCAGGACGCGCTCGAGACCTTGCGCCTGGCCCGAGCCGAGCTGGCCGGTCGGGCGACTCCGGCGCTGCTGGCCATGCTCCTCGGTGCGGAGGCGGCCTCACTCGCTGCGCTGGGCGACTACGACGGCGCCACCACAGCGTTGGACGCGGCCAACGCCAGGTTCGAACGCATCAAACCTGAACGCGAGCCCGACTGGATGGCCTTCTACGACCGCGGTGAGCTCCTGGCTCAGCATGGCCGGGTCTACCGCGACCTCGCGCGAGCTGATCACGACAAGGCCGCCGCCGCGATCGAGTGGACGCAAGCCGCGATTGACGTCTTCGGCCGGCAGAACGTCCGCAGTACCGTCCTCAACGAGGTCGGCCTGTGCAGTGCCCTCGCGCTGGCGGGCGACGACGACAAGGCCCTCGCCGTAGGGGCGGCGGTTGTTGAGCGAGGCCGTGAGCTGGGGTCGCAGCGGGTGCATGACCGGATCCAGAATCTCGCGAGGGATATCCCCGAGGACACCCGTCACAGCGGTCTGGCCGACTTCCGCCGCATGATCCGCCAACCTCGGAGGGCAGCCGCATGACCGACAGCATCACCGACACCGCCGCCTCGGGAGGCCGGTTCACCGAGGCCGCGATGCGTCGGACCGCCGAGAAGATCGCGAGCGACCTCGGACTCAGCGGCGACCTGGTGCTCCTACAGCTGTCGAACAACGCCATCTTCGCCGTGCCCGACGCGGGCGCCGTCATCAGGATCACCCGGTCGCGTGCCCTAGGACCCCGGGCGGCGAAAGCCGCAGCGCTGGGCAGCTGGTTCGCCGACGTCGACGCGCCGACAATCCGGCTGTCGAGCCTTGCACCGGTCCAACCGCTCGAGGTGGACGGGCTGGCCGCGACCATCTGGGTCTATCTATCGCCGCTCGCGCCGACGCCGGATGTGACCGATCTCGGCCGGGCGTTGCGCACGTTCCACAACCTCGGTGCGCCACCGTTCGACCTGCCGGCATGGGATCCCGTCGGTGACACCCGGACGCGAATCGCCGACGCCGAGGCCCTCGACACTTCCGACCAACAGTTCCTGCTCGACTGGTGCGATCGTCTAGAGCCGCAAATCGTCCAGCTGAATCGGGAACAGCCGCCGGTCCTGGTCCACGGTGATGCCCACGTCGGGAATCTACTGCGCGCGAACGACCACCAAGTCGCGCTCTGCGACTTCGATGGGAGCTGCCTTGGGCCTTGGCAGTTCGATCTGGTTGCCGTCCCGGTCGGCGAAGAACGGTTCGGCCGTCCAGGCGTCCACGCTGAGCTTGCTGCCGCGTACGGGTACGACGTGACCACCGATCCTGCGTGGCCCGTCCTCCGCCAGGCACGGGAACTCAAGATGGTGGCCGGAGCACTCCCGCGGATGGCGAGTTCGGCAGCGATCCGCCAGGAGTTCAAGACCCGGCTCGAGTCGATCTGGCATGACGATGGAACGGCGCGATGGACGCCCTTCGCCGCCTTGGAAAAGAACTGATGACACCAACCGCCCAGATCGCCTACACCGGATCACCTCGACGAGGTGATCCGGAACTAGCAGTTCAAGAAGATGGCGAAGCTATCGCTCGGCAATTCGCCAACTCGTCGAAAGGCTGTCGTGATGCCTGCGAATGAGCTACTCCGCCAGGCGAGACTCGGAACGCCTTCGCCCGCGAATCCCGACCAGCCGATGACGCGTCAAGAGCTGGCCGAGGCCATCAACGCATATGCGTGGGAGGTGCACGGGAAGAGAAAGGGCTATGACCGGAGTCACATCGCTAAGTACGAACAAGGAATATACCGTTGGCCGGGTGTTCTGGCACGCGAAGGATTCCGGCATGTACTCCGCGTCAATAGGGATTCTGAGCTCGGCTTTTATCCGAACCGCATGCGTAACGATCCGGTAAACGAATTCACGGCGACACGGGAAACTAGCCAACAGACGAAATTTGAGACGCCTGGTTTTGTCCGTCAAGATCTGCAAGCCGGCCCGACCTTGGATGACGTTGACCTCGTTGAATTCGTCACGGCATTTGAGGGCCAGACCGGCGAGTTCAGCCGAGAGCTCACAGCCGCCGAACTCACGGCCGAACGGCTTGACCGAAATTTCGCGCGAAACCCACCTGGCGAAACGTTCAACCTTGTGCGAACACTCATGTCAGGCGTTCTTAAGGAACTTCGCACGCCTCACAGCCTGGGACATCAGCGTCGCCTAACGGTATTGGCCGCGCGGCTCGCCGGGCTGCGCGCCTGGGCATCGTTCGACATGGACAGCCATAGAGCTGCAGAATGGTGGTATCAGGTTGCCGGATCCGCAGCCGAGGAGTCTGAGGCATGGAGCCTGTGCGCCTGGCTGCATGGTGCTCAAAGCCTCATTCCATGGCATCGTCGCGACATGAAGGCAACTACGGCGCTGCTCGAAAAAGGACTACATTTTGCTGCGGATGGCTCCGACGCAACAATAAGAGCATGGCTATTCGCAATGTATGCACGCAGCCTAGCCGGTCTCGGTGACAGAGAGAGATTCGCTGACGCCCTTCGTCTCGCTCAAGAGAACGCGGAATACTCAAGCGATCGAGACGGTCGCCATGGAATGGACTTTGAACACGGCACCTTGGACTTGCGCTACTACGCTGGCGTCAGTCGACTCATGTTGGGGGATACAGATAAGGCCGAAGTCGAGCTACATGGTTCACTCGCCACCCTCCCGGAGACGCATATCAAGGCGAGGGGTGTGCTGACCCTCTTCATCGCCGACGCTGCGGTTCAATCGGGTGACATTTGCCGAGCCGTCGATCTAACGTCCGCTGCGCTAAGTGCCACCGAGGATCAACCAATCATGCCCGTTCTCCAGCAATCACGGCGCGTTCGCCGGCTGGTACGCCAGCGCGACGATGCAGCCGCCGAACAACTTGATCCCTACATCGAGGAGTTCAGCCGGCGGCTGACGGCACTTGGCACGGCACCCCAGTGCTGAGCCCGGCGAAAATGGGCATTTGGACTGCGCAGCTGGATTTTCAGCCGATTGCCCGAGTGCGAGATGCAGTGCAAGAGTTAGATTCCCTTGGATATGAGTCGCTGTGGGTGGGAGAAAATGTCGGCCGTGAACCTCTAAGCCAGGCTGCTATCCTATTGGCGGCCACTGAGAAACTGGTCATCGCGACGGGCGTAGCGAATATTTGGGCTCGTGATCCACTCGCGATGGCTGCGGCGCAGCAAACGCTTACAGAAGCGTACCCGAGGAGGTTTATCCTCGGGCTCGGAGTTAGCCATGCAAGACTCGTAAATGACATACGCGGACTGCACTATCGCAAGCCGGTGGATACTCTGCGCAACTATCTATTAGCTATGGACATAGTGGTGAGTCGGTATCGCGCGGTCAAGGCCGAAAACACCACGCGCATCCTTGCAGCGCTCGGTCCTCAAATGTTGGCGCTGGCTAATGAGCTAAGCTGCGGCGTCCACAGTTATCTGGTGCCACCAGAACATACCGCTGGTGCCCGGCAAGTCTTGGGACTCGAGAAGCTGCTCATAGTCGAACAGGCCGTCGTCTTGGAGAAGGATCGAAGGACGGCGCGAGAGATTGCGCGGCGGCACTTGCATCGATACCTTGGCCTGCCAAATTACGCCACCAACTTGAGACGCCTCGGCTTCGCCGAGGCCGATCTAGCGGGAGACGGAAGTGATCGCCTTATCGACTCTCTGGTCGCATGGGGCGATGAAACCGCGATCGCAGATCGAATCGCAGAGCATCACCAGGCAGGGGCGACCCAAGTCTGCATCCAGGTACTCACTCCGGATTTTCACGCCCTGCCCATGGAGCAATGGAGGAGGCTCGCCGCCATAAACGCCGGGATGCAAAACTGATGACTAACTTTGCATTCGTCGCCAGGCATTAGCGCCACTTACATGCGCGCAACGCCGAGTGCTGCAAGGTGGTCGGCGAACAGGTCGGCGAGGCAGGTGAGGATCGCAGTGCCCTTTGCACTGGTGGCGGCGGATGGCTGGCCGATGACGCCGCTGGAGACCTCCAGCTCGCCAGCGCGCAGGTCGCCGTGCGCTTCGGCCGTCAGTTACACCGACCGGCGCGGCGGCTCCTAATTGGCGGCGCCATCCGCGTTGATCGCGATTCTTCACAAATTGACATGGTTAATGGTATTCGTCGCGTAGCTTCATCCAGATTTTGCCAAGCATGTTTTGTCCAGATCCGTCGGCGCCTTCGCCCCAAAAATAGTCAGTCGGCGAGTCCTCCACGATATCCTCATCACCGCTCTCAATTAAGGCATCCCTTGCCTCGGAATGCTGCGCGAGTTTGGCCCGTAGGATCTCTTCGACAATCGCCACCTTCTTGCCATCCCAGTGAGGATCCTTGGCATTCCGGTAAATTTCGTTGGCTAAGACCTTGGCCTGGAGAGGGCTACGGGAACTTCGAATCTCCTCTTGCCCGGCAGGGTCGGTGCATTTCGATGCCTGGTAAGCATGCTCGGAAGTCGGATAAAGCTTTCCTCTATATTCGATGGCGTGGGCTGAAAAATTGTTGAAGATGTAGAATCTTGGCGTATAGAAGTTGATGGGCATAATTAATCACAACTCGCGAGAAGGTTGTTTGACGCTTGGGTCGTCTGAATGGCGAATGTCCGTATCGTGGGTGGCTCATGCGTCGCTGACACGCTAGTCCCTTTTCTGACCTAAGTCATCGAGAAGCGCGGCGACACTCGGGATCCGTCGATGCGAAATCAGGCCGGCGCTCAAGCGCTCAATCTCTTGGACGATGCGTCTCGACCCAGTGCTTCTAGCTACCTGCAAGGCGGCATGGGCCGTGCTAGCCGCCTGTTCGACCTGCCCGTCCGTCAAATACGCCGTCGCGAGCCAGCTCTGTGCAGCTGCGCGATTTCTTTGGTAAACCGGCGGCAGCGTACGAAGACCTCTCTCGTACAGTGAGATCGCCTTCTTTGCCTTGCCGGTTGCGAACCAACATCTTGCGCGCTGGATCTCAATGTACGCAGACGTGCAATAGGAACCATGCCCGCTACGGGCATCGCCCACGGTGTCACTGGCCGCCCACTCGTGTGCTTCGTCCACGAGCTGCTGTGAGTCCCTTTCGTTGCCATCGAGCGCGTGACCGTAGGCTTCCTGGACACGGATCGCCGCGCGCATAGGTTTCGCCAATGATTCCTCGTCGCGCCGCGCAGCGTGCGCCAGGCCGATTACCTCGGCCGCGTTTCCGGTGGCATCAGCCTGCTGGGAACGTCGGAAAGTCGTCCAGGCCAACATGCGCTTGTCATCGGCTTCATACGCCCATTCCAACGCCCGACCGGTCCAGAAGCGCGCTTGGGCCAAGTTGCCGGAGTCCTCATACAGCCAGGCAGCAGACTCGGCGTACTGCGCACCAAGGCGGACGACCGCAAGGCGATGCTCGTTGCGTAACGCGTTGCGCAGCGCGTCAATCACGGTGATCTGGCTGAGCACGCTGGCCAGAGCGAAGCGCGGGCCGAGCAAGTTGTCAGTCTTGACCTGCGCGTGCCATTGCTCGTTGAGGTGATCGAGGATCTCGTCGAGGTGGGCGGGCGAGGTCACGGTAACGCGGCCATCTAGCGTCGGCCGTTCTGCGGCCTCGCGCAGCATGTTGGAATGCGGCCCGAAAGCGAATGCTTCTAGGAACGTGCCGATGCCAAGCTGAAGTAGGTCGCGACGTGTGAGCGACATGATCACCTCCCGACCATCAAACCGGACGGACAACGTCATCACGTCCCTAGCCGCCGCCGGCATTTGAAGGCTCGACGGGTGCGTCTGCGCTCGGGTCCGATGAGGCACCGCCAGGTGTGCGGGCAGTTGAACCTGCCGCGGGGCGTCGGACTGCTGGGTGGCCGTCAAGGTGAGGCTGCGCTCAGGGTATCCATCGCCGAGCGCTCGATCGATAGCGCTGCTTCGGTAGGAGAAGAAGCCAAGGTCTTCGTCACTGGACACTTGCAGCGCTCGCCGAAATGCCTCACGGCGAGTCTCCTCGCGCGGGCAGCGAATCTTCCCTTGCTCCAACTTGCCGACGTAGTTCCCGTCGACTTCCTGATGCTCTACGTTCATAGCCGCGAGCTCACGATTGACCATGTCGGCCAGCTCGGGGCGCGATAGGCACTCGTTCGGTCGGCTTGGCGATGCGTGCCCCTGGCGAAGGTCTTTCAAGACTGCGTTGGGACGGTACTTCGCATGATCATGGGGCGCCACGGAAGTGCTCCCATCCCGAGTTCGGTCCGTTAGGCCTATCACGGTACCGGCCCGGCATGTCGGACGAAAAGCCGTCGTCGTCCAGTCCTTGGCGAGCACGGGATTTGTGGTCGGACGAGCACGGCTGCAGCTGCATTCACGCCCGCCTATCGCGATGGACGGCAGACCTCTTTGAGCGGAAGGCGCCTCGCTGGACGTTCGCGCTACTTACGTGCGCGCAATGCGGAGTGCTGCAAGGTGGTCGGCGAAAAGTTCGGTCAGGCTTGTAAGGATCACGTTCCCCTTCGCGATGGTGGCGGCGGACGGCTGGCCGATGACGCCACTGGCGGTGTAGGCGGCCATGCCGTGTACGAGCAGCATGGACCGCTCGGTTGCGGTGTGATCCGCTGTGTAAGCGCCTGGTTGAACTGCGTCTGGCCAGGTGGCGGCCAGGATGGAGACCTCCAGTTCGCCGGCGTGCATGTCGTCGTGCGCGTTAGATGCCAGGCCGGCCGCTTCACGAGCCCTTTCCCAGTCTTTGTGGGTCGGGAAAAGGGTCATGCTGGCCGGCCGGGAGGCGTTGGTTTCCTGGGTGATGTTGCTCAGGACGTAGTTGCCGCCGTGGCCGCTGACGAGAGCGAGTCGGTGAATGCCCTGCGCAACCAGCGAGCTGGCGATATCGGTGATGATCGAGCTGAGGGTGATGTGGCTGATGCTGACCGTCCCGGGCCAGCCTGCATGCTCGTGGGAGCAGGAGATCGTGATGGCAGGGAGTTCCAGGACGTTGTAGGTGGTGGCGAGTTGTCGGGCGATTGCTACGGCGACAGCGGTGTCGGTCGCTAGCGGCAGATAGTCGCCGTGCTGTTCGAAGCTGCCAATCGGTAGGACCGCGATCGGTGGCTGCCGCTGGCGGACGTCGGCGGAGGTCGTCGAGGAGTAGTGATCCACGTCCTCATCCTGTCAGCCCAGCGGTCAGGGCCTCGCGGTGAGCTGTCAGGAACTCGGTGACGATCGGGATGCGGCGCTGTGGGCGTAGCCCGAGCGCTAGTGGTTGGAGTGCTCGAACGATCCTGGTTGATCCGGACTGGTGGAACAGGATTAGGGCGCGTTGGCCGGTGGCGGCGGCTTGCTGGGGGTTCGATGGCTGGTAGGCCTCGGCGAGGTGGGTCAGCCAGAGCCCTTTGTCTACGGCGGGTGCGGGGGTTTCGTCGGCGAGGACGTCCTGGAGGACGCGTACGGCGTCGGCGTGATCGCCGAGCAGGGTTCGGCAGCGGCCATCGACGGCGTTGACGTACCGCGTGTCGCAATGCCGTGCGATCGCCGCGGCGGGGTCTTCGTCCTGGATCGTGCTGTATCGCGCGGCGGTGCCAGCATGTTCGAGGCCGGTGTCGTCGCCGGCGAGGGCGAACGCTTCGGCGAGGCGGGTCATGCACAAGGCCTGGATACGCCGCGGCAGCGCGGGCTCGGCCAAGGCGGCTCGGATATGGACGACGGCGTTGCGTGCGTCACCGGCGTCGAGCGCTCGCTGGCTTTGGCGCATCAGCACGTAGGCGACGAAGTGGGGTTGGTCGGCTTTCATAGCGTGTTCGTAGGCGCGGGAAAGCCATATCGAGGCTTCGTCGCGTCCGTCGTTATCGCATATCCAACTCAGTCGTTCTGCCCAGCGGGCAAGAGCGTACTGCTGAGATGCATATGACGAGAACCGATGAGTTGGGATATGGCTGAGTGATCGAAACTTTCCGAGGGCATTTTGAAAGGCGCCGAAATTGCCCTTGAGCTCGATTTCCGCCGCAAGAGCGTCGAGACTTTCCTGCCAGTTCTCTTCGCCATCCAGATTCGGGCGGTCGGCCTCTAGCTGTTGCGGAACAGCTGTCATCGCCGACGATCCACCGATGAGCGGTGGATCGATACGGCTGCGGCGAAATATCGAGAATCCGAGGTCGCCATCGCCGTCGACGCGTAATGCGCGACGGAACGCCACGCGGCGATAGTCCTCCCGTGGTCTGTGAATCTTTCCCTGTTCGAGTTTGCCGACATAGTTTCCGTCGATGTCGCTGTCCATGACGTCCATGGCGTGCAGCTCGTCGTTGACGGCAGCCGCTAATTCTGGTCGCGACATGCACTGTCCCGGCCGGGTCGGTGAGGGCCGGCGATGCCGCACAGCCTTCAGCGCGGCATTGGCGATCCGGTCGCCGTCGGGCTCGTGGGCCAACATGGACCGCTCCCTCAGGGGTGTTGACATCGTGCCGAACACCATACCGACGCAGCGTTGTCACGAGGGGTGGATCGTCCAGCGAACTGCGCCGCGACGGGGGCCTTTCACGGCGTTCTTCGCCGATCTTCAGCTAATGATCAAATGCTACTTCGTCAGCTAGAACTCGACGAGGACGGCGAGCTGATGAGGTCGACGGAAGGCATTACTGCCGGCCGTGATCGTCGTAAGTCTCCCCGTAAATCTCCCTTCCCAGGGCGCGGACTGTCCGTCATCGTTCCGCTACGAGGGGTTCCGTTCCGTAGCGATCAATTGGGCGACAGCGCGGGGTTCCTCGGCGCGTCGGCGGAACGAACGAGCTGCTGGATTTGCGCACGTGCTAACTGATCTCTCAATCCCTTCGACGAGGGACCGATAATATGACCAACTCGGGAAAATTCGTCGTCATCGACGGTCAAGGACGGATCGGCGCGACGACCGTAGCGACCCTGCTCGGCCTGCGGCTCACCCATGACGGCCACAACGTCGTCATGGCAGCGGAGTTGTCGGTAGCGGGCACGGGGATCGCGGGGTGGCGGAACCGCACCGCGCAGACGCCAGGGGTGGATGCACGGGCGGTGGACCTACGAGCGACTCGGGACCGTCTCCTGACCGATGTGATCCGCCCGGCGTTGGCCTCGGGCCGGACTGTGGTGTGCGACCGGTACGTTCCCAGCTCCCTCGTTCTGAACTATCTGGCTGGCGTCCCCGGCGAGCAGATCGGGTCACTGAACGCGCATTCCGACCGGCCTGACTTGACGGTTGTGTTGGTCCGAGCGGATCACCTTGACCAACGGCTAGCTAGCCGCAGCGTCGCCGATGAGGCTGCCGCCTATCGAGCGATTGCAGCGTTGCTGACGACGGCTGGATGGCGTACGCATCTCTTCGAAGTCGGCAAGTGCTCGGCTGCTGAGGTCGCTGACAACCTTCTTGCCGTTGTCGGGCGTGAGCTGCCGTGGTGATCGCTGTTGGCCACTGTCGTCGAGCCTGCACGCTGCCGACGCCGCGGTCCTCGCACAGGATGCGGCAACTGGTGGTCATCGCCCCCGCCGTCGGAGTCGACCCAGGTCGGCCGCACTCAAGCTATCCGAGGCGGCACGGGTGCTGCTGTGCCTTATGGCGCAACGCGGCCGTGGGCTTCGAATGCGGCATGGGTCAGCGGCATCAGGGCCGCCCACGCGGTCTCCATCCGCTCGGCGACCATTTCGATCTCGCGCTGCGGGAACGACGGCACCTTCGCGTTGTCCTTCTTGGTCCGCAGCGACAGGAAGTGCATCAGGGACCGGGCGTTGCACGTGGCGTACATGGAGGAGAACAGGCCCACGGGCAGCACGGCTCGAGCGACTTCGCGGGCGATGCCGGCTGCCAGCATTTCGCGGTAGGCCGCGAAGCTGTGCCGGTACGCCGACTCCATCACGTAGACGGCTTGCTTGTGCTGCTCAGGCGTTCCTTCGGCGAACTCGTATTTTCCGGGTCGGCCGCGCTGCACCAGACGTCGATCTGCGGCAGGGGTGTAGAAGACCGGCTGCAGTTCCCGGTAGCGTCCGCTTTCCTCGTTATAGGACCAACCCGCCCGATGCCGGTGGAACTCCCGGAACACGAAGATCGGCGCCTGAACGAGGAATGTCATCGAGTTGTGCTCGAATGGCGTGCCGTGCCGATCCCGCATGAGGTAATTGATCAATCCCTTCGACTTTTCGGGATCTTTGTTCAGCTCCTCGATCGATCCTTCGCCGGCGGTCGACACGCGAGCGGCGAACAGCACGTCAGCGTCGCTGGCCGCGTGCTTGACGAGGGTGACGGTGACGTCGTTGAGGAAGACGGGTTCCGTTGGCGTCGCCTCGTCGTGCTCGGTCATACCCGTTCCCTCCAGGATGTCTTCGGCACGGACCATTGGCGCTGGCCGCAGCACGGGATGTTTTCACACCTCAGGGGGCGATGTCACTACGCCACCCGGCACCGGTCGGATGAGCTACGCCGTCCCCGGCGTGCCAGCGGACGCGGACCTCCCGACAAACCGCTTCGGGGACACCACCGTGACGTAAACGGAAGTATCGCGTCTTAATGTCCGAAAGGTATATGAGCGCATGTATGACCACCCGCTGTATCACTGGCCGCCGCAAGCATTATGGACACAACCGGTGGACGCATCTCTGACCTGGCACCGTCCAAGCGTCTACGTGCATTTTCCGTATTGCCGCAACATCTGCGACTTCTGCAATTACGAGACGCGCCTCATCAACCGGCCCGGCGTTGAAACCTTCGCTACGGACGTTGCCACCGAGGTGCGCCGCTACGGCGCTCGCGATGACTTTGCTGACGCGTCGATCAGCAGTCTGTTCTTCGGAGGCGGGACGGCGTCGCTGATACCTCTGCCGACGCTCGCGACGACGCTCGACGGCGTGAAGGGCCTGACCGGTCAGGCCGGCATCACCGAAGTCACCCTGGAGTGCGAGCCGGGAACGATTCACCGGCAAGGCCTCATGCTGGCCAAGCGGGCGGGGGTAAATCGGGTAGGCGTGTGCGCCCAATCGTTCGACGACGACGTCCTGCGCGGTCTGACTCGCCAGCACGGGCGCGACGACGCGCTACGCCTGATCGACGACGCGTTGGCGGCCGGCATCGACAATCTGCATGTCGACCTCATGTACGGCGTGCCGGGGCAGAGCGAGGCCGACTGGCGGCGCACGGTGGAGTTCACCGCCAGCCTTCCGATACAGCATGTGTCGGCCTACAAGTTCTACGTGTTCAAGAACGGCGCGATCGACCGGGCAGGCACGGCGCCACGTCCGAGTGACGAGCCCGAACCTGTCACCACCCGACTACGGGCCATGCATGACCTCGCCGTTGATGTCTTCGCCGAGCACGGACTCCAGCAATACACGCTGACCGAGTTCGCCCGCCCTGGCTTCCGCTGCGACTATCTGATCAACACGTTCGGCGGCGGGGAGGTCCTGCCGCTCGGGCCATCGGCGTTCGGGCGATGCCGACATCGCGTCTGGCGAAATCCCGGCCTGGTCGCGCTTTACCACGATTCGGATCGATGGGACAGGGAGCGCCGCGGCGTCGAACTCGACCAGGCGGAACAATTCAAACGCAACGTTCTGCTCGGCCTGTGGCTGCTCTCGGTCAAACTTTCGGACGCAGCAGGACCGGAAGCCGACCCGAGCGGGCACCTGCTTGAGCTACTCGACGAACTCGCGAGTGACAACCTCATCGAGCGACACGGCGACGAGATCCGGCTGGCACCGCACCAGCGGTTCGGCGCAGGCACGGTGATGCGCCGACTCGCTGAACTCGACGCAGCGGCGTGGATCGGCAGGCCGCGGACACCGACCCACATCGGTGAACCTGGTCACGCTACAACCTCAGTGTTGACCAGCGAGATGAGATCGCTGTTGCGCGTGCTGCGCAGCGACCCTACCTTCGTCACCGCCTTGCGGGACGCACCGGAGACGGCGGTATCGAAGATTGCAGATCGCATCCCGATCGAGGAACGCAACGCGCTGCTGGCCGTCGTCAAAGGTGTGCGGGCCACGGACACCCGCGTCGCCCAGGAAATCGGCCAGGCATGGGTCGCGATCACCAGCGAACACGCGCGGATTCCGCGGCAGCGTGTCCCATGACGACCATCCCCGGCCACCCGACGGTGGTCATCGTGGGCGCGGTGGCGGACGGCCACGTAGCCGGCGCGAACGGCAGCATGCCCTGGCACGCACCTGACGATCTGCGGCACTTCCGCGACCTCACGCTCGGCTACACGATCATCATGGGCCAGCGCACCTGGAACGGACTCGCAGGCCCCCTCCCGCAGCGACGCAACATCGTGTTGTCGAACGACGCGACGCTACGGGCCGAGGGTGCCGTGATCGCCCGGACGATGCCGCAGGCACTCGCCGCGGCCGGCGACGGACCGGTCTTCGTGATCGGCGGCCGCCAGCCCTGGGAGGAGGCGATGGACCTGGCCACGAAAATTCACCTCACCCGGATCCACGCCCACTATCCCGGAGACGTCCTCTTCCCGCCGATCGACGCCGCGACCTGGGCCGAGACCGCCCGTCAATACCGAACGGGCCTCGTTGACGGCGTGCCAACGCGGATCGAGTTCCTCACCTACGCCCGCCGTGACATCAGGCATCCGCGGTCCGTCACCGGCCGGGAACAACCATGACGACCGGGGACAACGCTGCGGCGATGAAGAGCCACGCCACCTATTCCACCGCGCGTGAAGCCACCGCACACGCGCTGCGCACCCGTTGGGCGCACCTTCATGAAATCGCCGACCGGCAGCCACGAATCTGCGATCTCGGCACGGGCGACGGCGAGTTCCTCGACCAGGTCCTCGCCCGGCTCGAACTCAACGCCAGGATAGAGATCGTCGAACCGGACGAGGACCTCGCCCCGCTGGCCATACAGCGCCTCCGCGCGCACGGCCACGACGTCAGCCGGGTGCAAGACACCGGCTCCGGCCTGCCGGTCGATGCCTACCTTGCCGCTCACGTTCTGTTCTACCTGCCAGACATCAACGGCTGGCTTACTTCGGCCCTCGCTCGCCTGGCTCCGGATGGAGTTCTCTCCGTGGTTCAGCGTGCACCGACATGCGAGTGCAACGCCCTGCGCAAACTGGTTCGCGACCACCACGGAGTAGCGCCGAAGGTAACGTCGGACCGCGTCCGGCGTCTCGCAGCCACCCACGGTATGACGACGGACGTCGTGCCTATCGCCTCGACCCTGTCGTACCCGACCGTAGACCCGTGCCTGGCCCCGGTTCCCGCCCAATCCGCCGATCCGGAGCTCGCGCGCCTGATCTGCTGGCTGGCCGCGCTGCCCACCGACCAACGCCTGCCCGACGCGCTGGGGCGGGAGATCAACGCCTTCCTCACGGATCATCTCGTCGACGGCACCCTGACCCTGAATCAGTACGACCTTCTCATCACCGCAACGCGCTCCGTCGGAGCTGCGACGCAAAGCGTGGAGCCGGCGGCCACGAGAGCTCAGCGCGCATGACCTCTGGCTCCTGGGCCCGATTCGACGACATGGTTACGGGACAATCCTTGCTTTGTCCGCCACCACACAGTGTCCACAGCACCTCTCATCCCGAGGATGTCCCCGCCATTCTGGCCGAGGTTCACGCCCAAACCAATGCCGGCGCCTGGGCATTCGGATACGTGTCCTACGAAGCAGCGCCCGGGCTCGACCCGACCCTCGAAACGTTCCCACGCTCGTCGGATGATCCCCCCTTGATCTGGTTCGGGATTTGCGACCCGCCGGGCACGGCACCCGCTTTGCTCCCGCCAACCCAACCCCGCATGCAGCGCTGGGCACCGCAGCGAAACGCCGACGAACACGAGGCCGTGGTCGAACAAGCGCGGCGATACATTGCCGCGGGCGAGATCTACCAATGCAATTTGACCGAACGGCTGCACACCGCCGACGAACAAGAGCCCCTCGACCTCTACGCGCGCCTCGCCGTCGCCCAGCACGCCCGCTACAGCGCCTATCTTGACCTGGGCCGCTACGTCATCGTGAGCGCCAGCCCTGAACTGTTCTTCGAATGGGCCGATGGTCAGATCCGCACCCGGCCCATGAAGGGCACCGCAGCACGACACCGCGAGCCCAGCGACGATCAGGCTGCCGCCCGCCAGTTGCACGCCAGTGCTAAGGAACGCGCAGAGAACATCATGATCGTCGATCTGCTACGCAACGACCTTGCCAAAATCGCCGTCCTCGGAAGCGTCACGGTCACCGAACTTCTCGCTCTGGAGAGGTATCCGACCGTCTGGCAGATGACCTCGGAGATCGTCGCCCAGACACCGGATCAATGCACTTTGCTGGACGTTTTTGAGGCGCTGTTTCCATGCGGCTCAGTCACTGGCGCCCCCAAAGCCCGCAGCATGCAGATCATCCGCGAACTCGAGGCCGGTCCTCGAGGCGTGTACTGCGGAGCCATAGGCCTAGTCACCCCACCCACCGCAGCCTTCCGAACCCGCTTTAACGTCGCCATCCGCACCGCAATCCTCGACCGCGACGCCGCCAGAGCAATCTACGGCGCCGGAGGCGGGATCACTTGGGACTCCCGCCCCGACGATGAGTGGGCCGAACTGCTCAGCAAAGCCGCGTTGCTTGATCACCACGCGCCTTCAGGCTGCAGGACGCACGACGTCGCTAGGGACTCGAGCACCAAGCCGATATGACGGAGCGTGCAAACACCGCACGCATCCGGGTTGGCTTTGAACTTGCGGGACGGCAAGCCGGTGGGATGAATTCAGTGATCGATGAGGTACCAACTGCGGAAACTCAACCACCCGTACGCGGCCGCCGGCAGGTCGAGGCGTGGACGGCAAGCGCGTCGGTAACTCTCCCCATAAATCTCCCTTCCCCTAAGTCGGGACTGTCCGACATCGTTCTGTGGGAAGGCGGCGATGGCCAGCGGGCTCTCGCCAGGCTTTAGCCACCACCTCGGAAGTCCCGGCGCAACTCCATCGCGTACGGAGCGAGAGCCTCTCCGCGGACCGAACCGTATAGCCAGCGAGACCCGTGCCTGTCGGTCGGCAATGGCGAAAGGAGACCCTTATGCGTTGAACGACACGTTCGTGAACCATGAAGACGGCAGTGGAGGCGATGACGGTGCTCGTGCAGGAACACCCCGGTTGGACGACGATACCCGGCGGCGCCCTCAGGTTCATGCGGGCAGGCGGGATCCCACTGTGGCTCCGCTGGTCCGCCGACACGATCCAACTATCGCGTGGATCAGCAGACGCAACCCGCGCCGAGATCGGGCCGACGGTCGATCGATGCGAGAGCAGCACCGTCAACCTGAACATCTCCCTCGGCGATGCACTCGCTGAACTCGGTCCGGTCCTGCGGGTCCGAAACGCGGACCTCTGGGATGCGATCGGGACCGCGATCATCCGCCAGGTCATCCGTGCCGGGCAGGCGCGGGTCCTATACCAGCGGTTCTGCCAGCGCTACGGCGACTCGGTGAAGTCTCCGGCCGAGTCGGGCTTCCTGTTCCCGACTCCCGAAAAGGTTGCCGGGCTGTCCGCTAGCGCCTTCACCGAGCTCGGCATGAGGTTCAAGCGTCCTGCGCTGACCGCCGCGGCCGAGGCATATTTATCCCACGGAACGCACTGGCAGACGTTGCCGGCTCAGGATCTGGTCACAGCTTTGCAGGTCGTGCCGCGGATCGGTCCCTGGACCGCCGGAGCCGCGGCCGCAGACTTCACCGGCAACTTCGCCGTGTATCCCTATGCCGACCTGGCGGTCCGCACGTGGGTTGGCCGTGCGGCTCCCGACGTTGACTGGCCGGCCGACGAGGCCGGCTTCGGCACCCTTTGGCGGCGCCTCGGCGGTGATCGCCTGTCTGATCTCACCCTGCTCACCCTCGCCTGGGGAGATAGCCATGCTCGAGCCCAGCCTTTACCCGAACGGCCTGGCAGCCGGTCATGACCCCGCCCGCCCCATAGACCTGTTGTTCGTCAATGCGCCGCTGCGTGATTACGGCGAACGACCCCGCCTGAACGACTTCACCTTGCCGGTTCTCGGCATGGCTTACCTGGCGACCTACGCCGCGGCGCAGGGGTTCAACGTGGCCGTGCTGGACGCCGAAGCCCATGGCATTCCCATCGCCGAGGTCATTGAGCAGGTCAACGCCCTGGGACCTCGCTGGGCGGGGATGAACCTGCTGGCGCCCACTTACGATATGAGCGCGCGGATCGCTGCGGGCCTGGATCCCGGCATAAAGCTCATGGTCGGCGGCCACCACGCCAAAGCGATGCCGGCACAGATCCTCACCGATCCGCGGATGGCCCGCTGCCAGGCCCTGGTCTTGGGTGAGGGAGAGACCCGCGTCGTCGAGCTGCTCAAGGACCATCGCAGCCGCGCCGATCTGCCGAACGTGATGTGGGTGGATCCGCTGTTGCACGTGCCTGTCTCGGGTGGCCGGCCCGGCATGCAGCACCATCTCGCCCCCGACATCGATGCCCTGCCGTTCGTGGACCGCCGCTACCTGATCCAGGACCCGCGGGTAGCCGAGGACGGCCGGATCGAGGCGAACATGGTGGGGGCCCGAGGATGCCCCTACGACTGTTCGTTCTGCGGCGCCGCCGTGAGCGCCAATCCGGACGTCAAGATCCGCATCCGGTGCGCCGACAACATCATCGGCGAGATGTCCGAGCTTCGCGCTCGGTACGGCGTCACGGCCTTCCGGTTCGTCGACGACCTTTTCCTCGGCGCCCGCCGCGTTATCGACACCATGACCACGGCGTTTGCCGCCGCGCGCGTCGGTGACTGGGCGGTGTGGGACGCCACCGGCCGGATCAACATCCTCGACCGGGCCAGCGATCAGACCTTGGACGCGCTGGTCGCGAACGGGCTCCGTGAGGTGGCCCTGGGTATCGAGTCCGGCAACCCGCGGGTCCTGGAATACATCGACAAGCGCATCCACCCGGACATGATCCGCACCGTCGTACGCCGGCTCACCGAACGTGGGATCAACGTCAAGGGCTACTTCATCCTCGGCTTTCCCGGCGAGACCGCCGGCGAACTCGCCGACACCGTCCGCCTGGTCCACCAGCTGTGGGACGCCACCGACGGCCTGCCCGGACGATTCCGGTCCAGCGTCTTCGAATTCCGCCCCTACCCGGGTACACCGGAGTGGACCCGGCTGATGGCCACCGGCCGCTACACGGCCGAGCAACTGCTCGCCTACGACGCAGTCGACCTGACCAGCGACGGCGTGGATGAGGCCATGCGACAACGCGATGAGTTCAACTTCTCCGTCGGTATCCAGTTCGGCGATGTGCCGGTAGAGCAGATACGCCGGCGTCTGGCCGAGCTGTCACGCGAACAACACGCCCGGCTGGCTGCCGTATGACAACCCACCTTGGGCGATTCATCGTGGTCGACGGACCCAGCGGCGTCGGCAAATCGACCGTCACCACCCTGCTCGCGCAACGCTTCTGCGCCGCAGGCCATGACGTGCTCGCCACCAGCGAGCCGTCGGCCGGGCCGATCGGCGAGCTAGCGCGAGGCGGAACCCATGACTACCAGGGCCTGACCCTGGCCTGCCTGGTGGCCGCAGACCGATATCACCATCTCGCCGCCGAGGTCCGCCCGGCACTAGCGGCAGGACGGGTCGTGGTCTCCGATCGGTATGTGCCGAGCTCCCTGGTCCTGCAGCACCTCGACGGGGTTCCGGACCCGTTCATCTGGCATCTGAACGCTTTAGCCGACAAACCGGACCTGACGGTCCTGCTCGTCGGCGACCACGAGGTATGCCGGCGCCGGGCCCAGCAACGCGGCACGTATAGCCGGTTCCACGAAAGCCTCGACGGAGAAGTCGACGCCTACCGCAGGATCGCAGCATCCCTGCGCGAGCAGGGATACCGAACACACGTTCACGACATCGGAGACGAGTCGGCAGAACGGGTGGCCGACGCCCTATTCGCCATGGTGATTCAAGAGCTTTCGTGCTGAACAGGGGTGCAAGGGCCAACTCGGCCGGCTCCCGTGCCAGACCCGCACTCGTGGGAGACCTGGAGAGGACGCCAGGCAGTAACGGGCGTAGTCGCACGCCCGTGCTGGCCGGGCGAGGTGGTTCAGATCGTGGAGACACTGGCCATCTCAGCGGCTGGCAACCGCGCGGGAGCGACCAGCTGATCGTAGGTGGCACCGACGCGTTCCACCGGGGCGCCCAACGTGCTGACCCAGGCCGCGAGTTCCGCCTGCACACCGGCCATGTCATCGGTCGCGGCCGTCATGGCCTCCACCTCCAGGAAGGCGCCGACGCCATCGACCTGATCGACACAGAGCCCGTACTCGGCTGCCCGTGCGGTGCGGCGGGTCTTGGCGACCTGCACGGTCGCCCGGTAGCCCAAGGCCAGCAGCGCGTGGTGCATCTGCTCCCGGTCAGCGATGACCGTCTCGTATTCCAGACACGCCAGGACGTTGTCGACCGGCGTCTTCGTCGTGAACACGCACGTGCCGTCCTGCACCCGAAGCCGCGCGAAGGTCACCCCTATCCGAGACTGCCCATCGGCCCATCCGATCGGCGCGTAGGCCTGGTCCTCCTGACGGATCGGCGGCGAGAGCATCACGTCTTGCCGCTCGAGCGCAGCCAGGAGCCCATCAAGGTCGACGACCCGGTACTTCACTTCCACCTCACCGCTCATCGCATGCGCCCGCTTTCTCTCGCCGTGGTCCGGAACCGGCGAAGGTTAGCGTGCGAGGACGCGACGTGCACTCGTCACGCACCGGCCGCCCACTGCTTCACCCGATTCGGGGGCTCAGAACGACGAGGCACGGGAGAAAAGCAGGGGCACGAGGGCGGGCAGCGGCCACCGTGCAGACGCCGAGGTTCGAAGGGTTCCTATGCAGGCGGAGACACGACCATCGCCTTCACCGATGATGGGCTTGCCGAACTCCTGCGCGCCGAGCGGCGTCCTTTCAGCAGCGCGAAACGGCACCGATCAGCCTTTCGGGCGAGGTTCTACCGTTCGCGTAACCCTCATGAACGATCACAGCAGCCGCGGCTAGGCCGATGTCTGCGCCTGGGCTTCGGCCGGATCGAGCGGTTCGATCGCTGCTACGGTCCCGCGGATCTACTCGCGGAGGATCTCGGAGCTCATCACGGGGACTCTCCGCGTCGCCGTCACCCGACCGCAGCCGTAGGCGCAACGGCTGGCGCGATGACGTCGGGCGTGCGGCAACCTATCGCGACTCGCCACCGCCAAGGCGGACAACATGCCCGCCGGCACCTCGATCCAGGCCGTCATTGTTCGGCCATGATGCAGCCCGCCGGCCCTGGCCGGACGACGGTGACATCTGCGTCGGCGCTTTCTGCGGATCGGTGGCAGTCGTATGGACCTGTGCCCATGTACGGGTGTCGTGGAAGGGATACGGGCGAGTCCTTCGGGCAGGCGACAGAAGCCCCTCGCTTCGGCGACTCGTCGCGCGTCGCGCCGCGGCCGCGCTTCCGCAGCCGGTACCGATATGCCATGACCGGCAACCCGCCACGCCTCACCGCCTCACCGCCGCCGGCATCTGCCGATACGGACCCGGCATGAGCGGCGTCGAAGAGACGGTCCGAGCGCGGCCACCGGATATTCCGGAACCGGGCGAAGCGTTCGCGGAGGTTGTCGCAGCCCGCAACGAATGGCTGGCCGGGGCCACGGCAGCGCTGGGCGCCGCCCGCCGGGTCCACGGCGTGGTCCTGGTCGGGTCGCTCGCTCACGGTGACGATGACGCGTTCAGCGATGTGGACTTGATCGTCGCCGTCGAGGCGCCGATCCCGCCGATGCTGCTCGTCGACCTGTTCGCCGGCCTGGGCCTGCCAGGCGTGGAGCTCTACCGCAGGCCGAAACCACGCAACGCTCCTGCCGGCGGCGCCTACCTCGCCGTAGCTCTCGAGCTGGCGGGTCTGCCGGTCCTGGTCGACCTCTACCTGTGGCCGGCCACCACAGCCGCGGTCCCGGCCGGCGGGCGGATGCTGTTCGAGCGCGACCGTTTGCCCCGCAGCGAGCTGGGCCTGCTAGGCCTGCTCGCCACCTGCCCGCCGGCCGACGACACCGGCTCGGATCCGGACGATCCCGCCACCCTGCTCCTGCAGGTCCAGCTGGCCGCGAAGTACCACGCCCGCGGCGATCAGCCGCGCCGGGCCGGGATCTGCCGCCAGTTGCAGATCAGCGACATCTGCCACGCCGGCGAGCTGCGCCAGCTGCTCGACACCCGGCTGCCCGCTCTGCGGCCGCTGCCAGCCGCGGCGCTCACAGCAGTCGACCGGTTGCTTCACCTTGTGTCCGTCTCGTTGAAAGAGGTGCCCGTGACCACCAGCCACGCCGTGCAGGAGCTGACACCACAGGCCGCCCGGCAGCAGCTGGTCGATCTTCTTCGCTCTCGAGGGTGGATCACCCGGCCCGAGGTGGCGGCGGCGTTCGCGGCGGTCCCACGGCATCTGTTCGCTCCGGACGGCACCAGCCTTGAGGCGGCCTACGCCGACTCGGTGGTGATCACCAAACGCGGCCCGGACGGCAAGACGAGCAGCTCTATCTCCGCGCCGTGGTTGCAGGCGTACATGATCGAGGCCGCCGGTCTCCGGGCCGGGTCGCGGGTGCTGGAGATCGGGTCGGGCGGCTACAACGCCGCTCTGCTGGCCGAGGTCGTCGGCCCGGCCGGGACGGTTGTCAGCATCGACATTGACGCGGACGTCGTCGCTAACGCCCGAGCCGCGCTCACCGGGGCCGGCTACCCGCAGGTCCAGGTGATCCGCGCCGATGGCGAACACGGGCAAGCGGCCGGCGGCCCGTATGACGGGGTGATCGTCACGGTCGAGACCAGCGACATCCCACCGGCTTGGATCGAGCAACTCGCGCCGGGCGGTGTGCTGGTGGTGCCGTTTCGGTTACGCGGGCACACCCGCTGCCTGACCTTGCGGCCGGCTGGCGATCACCTGGTGGCGATGGCGGCGCTGCAGTGCGGGTTCGTGCCGATGCAGGGCCACGGCCGTGACCCGGTGCGCCGGGTGCCGTTACGTGGCGACGCTGCCGTCCTGGTTCTGGACGACCCCACCACCCAGGTCGACGGCGACGCGCTGCGGGCGGCGCTCGACGGGCCGAGCGTGCAGGAGTGGTCGCCGGTCACCGCGGCGATGGGCGACGGCGCAGCGTTCGAGGCGGTCCATCTGTGGGTGGCCAGCCAGCCCCGCCCGTACGGGGTGCTCACCGTCGACCGGGACAAGACCGCCGTGCTGCTGGACCCGCAAGACCGGTTCTGCTGCCCGACCTTGCTGACCGCCGGCAGCTTCGCGTACCTGACCCTGCGCAAACAAGACGCCGAGACGTGGCAGTTCGGCGCGCACGCCTTCGGGCCCGACGCCACCGCCCTGGTCGCCGACCTGATCGACCTGCTGACCGCGTGGGACCGTCTGCACCGGGCCGGTCCCGGCCCACAGATCACCGTGCATCCGGCCGGCACCCGATTGCCCGAGACCACCAGACTGCGGCTGCTCGTGCCCCGCCACCACACCCTGACCGCGATCACCTGGCCCGGCGGCGACCAATGACGACGACCGGCCCGACTTTGGTGATCATTCGTGGGAACTCCGCCAGCGGGAAGTCGACCGTGGCGAAGGAAGTCCGCCGCCGCTTCGGCCGCGGCGCCGCGTTGATCGAGCAGGACTACCTGCGCCGGGAGATGCTGCGCGAGCACGGCAGCACCAGCACGCCGACGACCGCGCCCGGCTTCATCACAACCATGGCACGTACGGCGCTCGCTGCGGGCTATCACGTGGTGCTGGAAGGGAGCCTGCACACCGGGCAGTACGGCACGCCACTGCTGCAGTTGATCGCCGATCATCCTGGTCCATCGCACGTGTTCTGGATGGACGTGGGATTCGACGAAACGCTGCGCTGGCACGCCGGCCGTTCGGAACTAGCCCACGTGACCGCGGAGATGATGCGCACCTGGTACGCCGAGCTCGATCTGCTCGGTGTCCCGAGCGAACAGGTCATTCCCGAGGAGTCGAGCGTCGAGGACACGGTGGCGGCGATCCTGCACGACAGCGGTCTCGCCGAAGCCGCGGCGCTGTCCCCGTGCCCGCTGGTCTGCCGACGCTGCGTCCAGAAACGCGAGCAGGCCCCTGCCGGTGCGGGTGACATCGCGAAACGGGCGGCGGTCGTGACGAGGCCGGACCGAAGCGACGCGCGCGGCCTCAGCAACGGCCCGGCTGCAGATGAAAACGCGGGCATCTGGGCGGCGATCGCCGCGTCCCGGGCCTGGCTGGACGAGCACAACGGCGACGCCGAGCCGGAACTCGGTCTGCGGATCCTGAAGATCGTCGAGGAAGCCGGCGAAGCCGCTGCTGCGTGGATCGGCACCCTTGGCCAGAACCCGCGCAAAGGGGTCACGCACAGCCGGCATGACGTGGCCGACGAACTCGGCGACGTCGCGTTCACCGCCCTGGTCGCCGCCGCGAGCCTCGGCTACGACCCGCGCGAGGTCCTGGCCCAGGTCGCTGCAAAGGTCCGCCCCCGCCTGACCAGCCCGCCCCCGCCCGGCCCACAGCGGGCGGCCGCTGCCGGCTCGACCAGCGGATCAGGAGAGCAGGGTGACTGACTTCACGGCCACGCTGCCCCGCAAGCGCATAGGCGCGGGCCTGCTGATGACCGACCTCACCGGTCGGGCCCTGCTCGTCGAACCCGTCTACAAGCCGGATTGGGAGCTGCCCCGCGGTGTTGTCGAAGCCGACGAGTCACCGCGCGATACCGCGATCCGGGAGATCGGTGAGGAACTCGGCCTTGCCGTCTCGCCAGGCCGCCTCCTAGTCGTGGACTGGGTTCCTCCCCGCGAGGGACGCACCGAAGGGCTGATGCTGCTGTTCGACGGCGGATCCTCAACCCGGCGCAGACCAGCACGATCCGGCTGCCACCCGATGAGTTGCGCAGCTGGGCCTGGTGCGACCGACAGCAAGCCGAGCAACACCTCCCTGCATTCCCCGCTCGGCGCGTAGCCGCCGCAATCGAAGCACAGACCGACGGGAGCACTGCCTACCTGGAAAACGGACACCGCTGACCCGGCAACCGACCATCGACCGTACGGAGGAGACGTTGGAGAGCGCGCTGACCGACTTCATCCGGTCCAGCCCGTGGCTGATGCGGGTGCTCGGCGCCGTCCGGGACACATCCCTGCCGGACGCGTGGGTCGGTGCCGGGGTGCTGCGCGACCTGGTCTGGGGCGAGCGTTACGGGCCGGGATTCCGGCCTGACCACGTCCGCGACGTCGACGTAGCCTTCTTCGACCCCAACGATCTGAGCCGCGCCAACGACGACCGGGCGACCGAACACCTGGCCACGCGGCTGCCGGGCGTGCCGTGGGAGGCTAAGAACCAGGCCGCCGTGCATACCTGGTACCCGCAGAAGTTCGGCGGCGACCCGGTCGAACCGTTCACCGGTATCCGCGACGCCCTCGGGACCTGGCCGGAAACCGCGACCGCCGTCGCCGTGCGCCTGACCGACAACGTCCGGATCTCGGTCTGCGCCCCGCTCGGCCTCGAGGACCTGCTCAACGGTGTCTGGCGACGCAATCCCCGCCGGATCAGCGTCGAGCAGTCCCTGGCCCGGCTCGCGCGCCACGACCCACGGATGCGGTGGCCGCAGGTGACGGTCGTGCCGCCGGCATGATGCCGACCGGCCACCCCAGCACGCGCCCACGGCGTGACGTGTCCACCGACCCGGGCTTCCACCGGTGACCGCCGCCGCCCGTCCGCCTGCGTCCGGCGGCGCGCCACCCGACGCAGGCGCGGCTGCGGAAGTGGGCGCCGCTGTAGAACGGGGTGCGGACGTGGGGAGGTTCTGGTCGGCGTACGCGGTCAGCGCGCTGGGCAGCGGCGTCGGCGCGGGCGCCCTCCCCTTGGTGGCGATCATGGTGGTGCACGCCTCGGACTGGCAGGTGTCGCTGCTCGCGGTGCTCGGCGGGCTCGCCGGCGCCGTCGTCGTCGTGCCGTTGGGCCCATGGATCGAGTTCCACCGGAAACGACCCGTCATGATCGGCGCCGACCTGCTCCGGTTCACCGCGCTGGCCAGCGTCCCCGTCACCGCGTGGTTCGGCAGGCTGAGTTTCCCTTTGCTGTGCGCGGTCGCGGTGCTGCTCACTGCGGCGACGATCGTGTCCAACGCCGCGAGTAACCCGTATCTCAAGGCCCTCACCCCGGCCTCCGCCCGGGCGCGGGTGAACAGCCGGCTGGAGACCACGACCTGGACGGCGAGCACGCTCGGGCCACCGGTCGGCGGGCTGCTGGTGTCGGCGACCAGCCCGATCACCTCCATGACGGTCGACGCGATCAGCTACTTGCTGGCCGCCTGCGGGTGGCTACGCATCCGCCGCCCGGAACCGCCACCACCGCAACCGGGAACCACCCGCCGGTGGTGGGCCGACATGATCGGCGGCTGGCAGCACATCGGCGCCCACCCGGTCCTGCGACGCTTGTTCGCCAACGCGATGGTTTTCGGCGGCTGTATCATGGCCTCCACCCCGCTGATCGCCGTCTACCTGCTGCGCGACCTGCACTTCACCGCCCTGCAGTACGGCCTCGCGCTCGGCGTCCCCTGTGCTGCTGGGGCGCTCGGCTCGCTGCTCGCCCCAGCGATCGTCCGCCGCGCCGGACTCGCCGCGACGCTGCTGATCAGCGGGGCCGCCCGATGCCTGTGGATGAGCCCGATCCTGCTCGCCCCGCCCACCACGAGCGGCCTTGTGCTGATCGTCGCCGCCGACAGCGCCCTGCTGTTGTGCGCGGGCGTGTTCAACCCGGCCTTCGCCACCTACCGGATGACCGCCACCGCCGACACCCACCTCGCCCGGGTCGTCGGGGCGTGGGCGGTGACCGGCAAAGTCGTCCAGCCCGCCTGCATCGCCGCGGCCGGCCTGCTCGCCGCGACTGCGGGGATCCGCACCGCGATCGCCGTGCTGTCCGTGGCGCTGCTGGTCAGCGCCGCCCTGCTGCCCTGGACCGCGCTGCGCCACCACACCGATAACGGCCCGACAGACAAAGCGGAGACCTCGTGCATGAACAAGCATTGAGCGGCGGCCGGTTCGCGGATCCAGCCGGCGACGGCGACACCGTCACCCGCCGCGCCGGCCCCGGCGCGGCCAACATCCACGCCCTGCTCGATCACCTCGCCGCAGGCGGTTTCACGCTGGCACCGCGCGTGCTCGGCACGCCCGGCGGCGGCCAGGAGCGCCTCAGCTTCCTGCCCGGTACGGCCGGGCACCCGCCGCTAGCCGCGGCGATCCGCTCCGATAAAGCGGTGCGCAGCGCTGCCCGCGCGGTCCGGCAGCTGCACGACGCCGCCGAAGGGTTCACGCCACCCGCCCCCGGAAGGTGGGATCGGCAGGAGGTCACCGTCCCGGCCGAGATCGACTGCATCGGCCACGGCGACCTTGCCCGCTGGAACCTGATCTTCGACGGCGACCAGGTCACCGACGTCATCGACTCCGACTTCGCCGGACCCTCCAACCGGGCCTGGGATCTGTCCTACCTCGCCCACCAACTCGTCCCGTTCCACCCGACCGGTGTCCTGGCAGGGTTCGGGTGGGACACCGAACCCGACCGCGCCCGCCGGCTGCGGATCCTCGCCACCGCCTACGACCCCGGTCTGCGACCCGAGCTGCTGGCCGACGACGCGCCTATCCGGCTGCTCGGCATGGCCGCCCACATCGAAACCCAGATCCTTGCCGGGAACCCGGCCTTCGCCGTGCACCGCGACCACCACTTCGCCGCCGGCTACCGCGCGGCCACCGCGTTCATCCTGACCCACCGCGACCGCCTGCTCGGCTGAACGAACACGCCGGCCGCGCACGCGCGAAGACGACGAGAAAGGAAGGAGGTGAGTTCGTGCAGCGGATAGCGATCCTCGGCGCCGGTGGGGCCGGCAAGACCGTCCTGACCCGACACCTCGGCGAGTTGCTCGGCCTGCCGGTTACCCACCTCGACCAGCTGCGCTACCAGCCCGACTGGACCCTCGTCGCCGAGCAGGCGTTCACCGCCGCCCAACGCGACCTGGTCGCCGCAGACGCGTGGATCATCGACGGCAACAGCCTGGCCTCCCTGCCCATCAGAGCGGCCCGGGCAGACACGATCATCGTGCTCAACCCGCACCCGCTGGTCTGCCTGACCGGCATCCTGCACCGCAGCCTGCGGTACGGCCGTGGCCAACACCGCGACGGCATCTACAACCGCATCACACCCAACGTCGTGAAGTACGTCCTGTCGTATCGGGGGCAGCACCTGCCCAAAGTGCTGGCCAGCGTGCGCGATCACGGCAGGCATGCCGAGCTGATCCACCTCACCAGCCGCCGCGCCGCCGACCAGCTGATCTGCCAGATCCGAACCGAGCGCAGCGCAGGCTCGCTATGACGGACCTCGACCGCTATCTCAGCGACCCGGCCTTCGCGAACACCAGCCTGGTCGTGCTCGACTTCGAGGGAACAACCCCGGCCAACCACCCTTCGGAACCGATCGAAGTCGGCGCCGTCGTACTGCGGCCCAGCGCAGCGTCGATGACGTGCGCCCGCCGGTACGAGGCGCTGATCCAGCCGCCCGCGCACGCCCCGCTGACCGCGGCCGATACCCGGCAGACCGGCATCACCGCGACCATGCTCGCCGACCGGCCCGCGGCCGGTCCGGTGCTGGCCGCCCTGGACGCCCTCCTGACCGAGCCGCCTTACGTGACGGTCGCGCACCATGCGCCGATCGAGGCCGGCATCCTGCGCCGCTACGCGTCCGCCTGCCCGGCCCTGGCCGCCGCGCCGATGCTCGACACGCTGCGGCTGGCGAAGGCCTGCCGTCCCAGGCTGGCTTCCTACAACCTGGACGCGCTGCTGACGCACTACGAGATCACGATCCCTGCCGACCGGCACCGCGCGCTCGCGGACGCCGAGGTGACCGCCCGGCTTGTCGTGCGGCTGTTGGCCGAGGGCGCGAACCGCCATGGCTGGTCCCAACTCGCCCAACTGCGTAGCCTCGCCGGCCGGCCGCCGCCGGCGGCTGGCACTGCACAGGGCGAACTGTTCTGACCATCCCGCGAAGCACGACTTCGTCCGAGCCTGCGTCGCATGGAGGAGACAGACGTGACCGACCAACCACCACCACCGGTAGAACGCTTCCGCCGGGCCAGGGAGCCTGGCGGCGCCGAGCGGATCCGGATCGCCGTCGCGCAGACACCGATCACGACCGACCCGCGCAAGAACGGCGCCGCGGTCCGGGCCGCCATGCATACCGCCGCCGATCGCGGCGCCCGGCTCGTGCACTTCAGCGAGGGCGCCCTGGGCGGCTACGCCGGAGCCGACAAAGCCCACTTCACCGGCTGGCACATCGACTGGCAACCAGCCGAGACCGAGCTACACCAAACTATGCAGTTGGCCGAGCAACTGCGGCTTTGGGTTGTGGTTGGCGGCAACCATCGCCTTGAGCATGCCCGCCCGCACAACAGCCTCTACGTCGTCTCCGACCACGGCGAGCTGGCCGACCGGTACGACAAGCGATACTTGTCGCACAGCGAGATCACCGGCCTCTACACCCCCGGCTTCACGTCCTGCACCTTCACCGTGGACGGGTACACCTTCGGCTGCCTGCTCTGCGTCGAGATCCAATTTGGGGAACTGTGGATCGAGCAACGCGACCTCGGCGTGGACTGCGTCCTGTTCTCCACCTACTCCGACGACCCCATCTTCGAGACCATCGCCCGCGGATACGCCGCCGCGAACAGCTACTGGGTCAGCGTCGCCGTCCCCGCCCCGTGCTCGACGGCAACGCCGTCGGCCGTGATCGGCCCGCACGGTCAGTATCTGGCCCAGGCTCCACTCGGCGAACCGGCGGTGATCTGCGTCGACTTGAACCGGAGCGACCCGGCCCTCGACATCGCCCTGAACCACGCCCGACCTTGGCGGCGCACCGCCGCCACCGGAGGGCTCTACACACCGCACCGCAGCACCGAACCCCGCAGCACCGACCACACCACCACCTGACCGGGCCGCCAGCATCCGACAGAGATACCAACCGCTCGGCCGTCACGGCAACCAAGCGCGCCCGGCATGCGCGGCGGCCGGACGCGTAGGAGCGCAGGGACACCGACTAGCGTCATCCGCAAGCATGTGGTGCAGAAACTGGGTGACCGCGGCCACCTCCACGCCCTGGCTGTCAAGAAGCCGGAACGGCATCAACCGGTCGCCGGTCTCCTCCACCCTGCCGAGCCTGGCTACTTCCAGTCTCGCGAGATCCCGAACGTTCGTGCCGTGCTCTGCCATCCATGCCTCCGCGGGCCGCCGTGGTCGATGACCCGAGATGACAGCAGATCCAGACCACCACACGCAGCGACAGGTGAGTCCAGGCCAGGGCCCCAACAGGCCGAAGAGTCACGCTCCGTTGACCTCGGGAGACACCACCGACGTCCCTCACTGTTTCGGTCAACGGGACATCCGGTGTCCTATGCTCCGGCGTCGATCCACGACAGCGGTTGGAGGGCCTATCCGGAGTTCGCTATCCATCGGTAACCCACGAGATCGTCCGAACGCTTGATCACCTCCGAACGGTCCGGCCCGGGCTGCCCTCCTAGCTGCCGCTCCTGCGGTCACCGAAGACCCCGGTTACTCGCGCGAATCCCTCGCTCTCGACGCCGTTCACGGCATGGTCCGGCACTACCTCGCGGAACAGCGCGAGCTGCTACTTACCGGCCGGGACAGCACGTCCGCGGTGCGCCTGGTGCTGGAGACATACATCCGCGCTGGCTGGGGTGAGGCTGCCCAACTTGCAGAAGAACTTGATGATCTATTTGGCTGATACCACGGCGTTGATGGCAGTGACCCCTTTCCATGGCTGAACAACGGGGTCGCCGGGCGTGTTCGGCGCCCGGCGGGCTGGGAGCATCGCACGGCCGGCATGGTCAGCGGTCGCCGGAAGCACCTTCGTTACACGGCGATCAGTGGTCGACTTCTACATGCTCGCCAGCCAGGACCGGCTGTGTCGGCGGGCTCGTCACGGCTGTCATCCGTAGACGGTGCGGGGTTCCTGTGCCCGCTCATGTGAATCCCTATTGTCAAGGTCGGTGGCCGTCACCCAGTCCAGCAACCGCTGGCTGGAGCACCAACCGACTTTCTTTCGAGAGTTCACCAGGTTGCCGTGCCGACAGCCGATAAATGGGTCGGGAATCCAGGCCCGTCCACGAGACGATGGACACCGTGCTTTCCGGAAACGACGACAGCGGCGGCCAGTTCGACCGTGTCCAAGGTATGGGGCCTGACGATTGGGCAGCAATCGACGAGGCGCTGGGTAGGTTCACGGCTGCGTCCGTGATTCCGCTGCTGGGTGCCGCGATCGACGCCCCGTGGTCGCGGCCGTGGCAGCACCACCTGACGCTGCTGTGGCTCCGGGCTGTGGGCGTACCACCGGCCGGGAGCCGGCCGGCCACGGACCCGGACCTGGCCGTGCTGGTGAATGCTGCCGTGGAGGTCGCCCGGTACCCCGTGCTGCCGCCGGGCGTGTCGAATGATCCGCGGCACCCGGTCGGATTCATGGTCGCCGGTCGCCGGTGGCGGATCCATCCCGGCGACTATCTCTACCCGCTGATGCTGCTGCGGCGGCTTGCCGCCACGGCGCAGGCCGTCGATTCCACGTTGCTCGACGCCGTCGGGTTCACCTTGACCGATGTGATCGAGGTGGTACTGGCGCACGGCGACGACATCTTGAAGGGCCTAGCCGAGGCGTGGAGCGCCTCGGCCGACGACACGACCGGCACCGACGCGGGCCGTACCGCCGCCCGTGCTACGGCCGTGTCGACGGCCGAGGTCGACGCAGTCCGGGAATCTATGGCGAGGCTGGGCGACCCACGTCGCATCACCAACCGGTGCAGCCGTCCCGAACGCGCCACCGGGGCCCTGACCTGGCTCACCCGCGACGCCGTCCTGGTAACGCTCGCCGATACACCGGGGCTCCCGACGCTCGGACCCGTCCTCCGGGTGCGTTCGGGCGACGCGGTGTTTCCGATTCCGGCCAGTCTGACGCTCGACGCGTTGAACGCGGCCGCGGACATCCTTGTTCGACACCCTGAGATCGGCGACGCCGACGCCGTCCGTCTCCAGGCGCTGACGTGCGGCCACGCCTTCGCCGTTTTCAACAAGCGACTGGTCAACCGGGTGGCGCCGATGGAAATCGACCTCGACATCCCGCCGATCATCACCGGCCCACGAACAGTGGCGACGGTCGTCAGCGCCTTGAGTCCGGACATGTTCACCGCGGCGATCGAGCGCGCCACCGACGTCCTCGATCGGCGGCAGGTCGAGACCGACACGTGGCACGTCCTGGGCGATCTCCCTGCCCCGGCAACCACCTCCATCCGCGTCGATCACCTCGCCAAGGTGATCGTGTACGGGGGCCCTCTGGTCATCAACTGGCATCAGGTGCGGGACGTCATCCTGCTCCACATCGAAGAGCTCGTCGAACTCGTTGACGCGGCCGGCGGCGACTGGGCCACCGTCGAATGCTTCCTACAGGATCTCGGCGAACACGCCGGGCACGATGTCGTCTTCTTCCAGGACATTCTGGACGTGTGGACGGCATGGCGGGACTGGGGGCGCATCGGCCCTCCCGCAGACCAGGACGACACCAGCCCAGCCGACCAGACGCGGCCAGGCGAAGACGCGGGTGAGGACGCCGACGAGCAGACAGCGCTGCACGTCGTAGCAGCCGAATACGACGCCACCTGGGTCCAGGCCGCCGGATGGGAGGCGATCGATACGGTTCTGGCTACCGCAGCCCTGCCGGAGCATCGCGACTGGCCGATCGCGACCATCGACGCCGACGATACCGCGAACCTCTTCACCACGCCCCACGGGGAAATCGCTCTGGTCAGCACCGACCCGGCGTTGGTCATCCTCATCGACGGCTCGGACGCCGCGACACTGAACCTGGACGCGGACATGTACTTCCAACTCGCCGACGCCGTCCGCTACTGCATCACCCGCCGGGACGACATCGCGTCACACTTCCGGCTCCACGACACCCCACTCACCATCGTGCTCGGCCTCACTGACGACCCGGCCCCCGATCTGAGCCGTGGATACGGGCTGCGGGTCGCCTGCGCGGCGGAGCCAGCCGTGCTGAGCGTCATCATCGGACCCGACGTCCTCGAACTGCTCCACACAGACCCGATGACCGGCCACAACGTGCTCGGCGGCACCCTGCACGAACTCGTCCGTCGCATCCGCGTAGACCGGGCCGCGGACCCTGGAACATCGGCGGAGACGTTCCGCAATGCTTGGGAGCAGGTTGGGCCCCTGATGATGTTGAACGCTGTCGCGGACAGCCGTCCGACGGCGGCTCCGGTCGACACCCTGCCTCGGACGCCGGCGATCCGGGCGCGGGCGCTGCGCGCCGTGGCTGATCGCCTTTGCCACCGGGTCGCCCCTGGCACCTACAGCGACACGCACGCGCACACCCTCTGCCAGGACACAATCCTGCCCACGATCGAGGAGACCCTCAGTGAACGGATCGCCGCGTGCGATCCGTCCCTGCTGTACAAGCTCGCGGTCCGGCTCAACGCCGCCTACGCCACCTATCTGCGCCGAAGCCACCAGATCATGCACTCGCTCGCTGGGCCGTGGGCGGCCAACTGGCACGACGCAGCCCGCGACGGTGACCGCTCCGCCACCATGACCTCCCTGCAGACGCTGTTCGAGGCAGCACTGGCAGACCCGCCCGTTGGAACCCGGACCGTCGACGCGCTCGACCTCGGGGAACTTGCCGCCCTCGCCGAACTGCTCGCCCTCGCCGCTGCCGCCGACTACGGGTACGAACGGGATCTACACGGTCTCCAGGTCGACATCAACGACGACGGAATCTTCGTCGTGCAGAACATGCCAGTGATCGCCGACCAACGAGACAGCAGCAGCGATCCACCCTTGGACATCGACCTCGCCGCCTACCACCGCGCCCAGCTCGACCACCTCATCGCGGTGGCCGCCACAGACCCGTGGACGATCGACGACCTCGCCCACCAGGCCAGCCAGGAGGGATCCCGGTTTCCCCACCCCGGCCAACAGCGCGACCGCGTCCCCTTCCAGCAGCTGGCCACGTTCGCCGAGCCATCCCTGCTCCAGGCCGACGCGTTGCTCGCCCGCGGATGGGGCACCGGGCTCGACGGCCTCGCCGCCGTGCTCGGCACCGCCGCCGACTGGCCAACCGACGAGAACGGCATCGCCGCTGTCAACCCGGACGACCTGACCGGCGAGGCCACCGACTGGTCCACCCTCCCCGATACCCAGATCCGCGCTGCCCTCCACCTACTCCAGATCGACCCTGTCGAACTCCAGCAGGGTGGTGCCCGGCGGTTCCTCAACGTCGAGCAGCGGTCCCATCGCCTGCTCACACGGCCACTACCGATGATCGACGGCCGGATCCTGGTGATGCCGTGGCTGATCCATGCCGCCCTGCAACTCCACAACAACTACCTCGCTGCGGCCCGGCTGCCGCATCCGGTCAATGTGCTGCCTCCAGGTGTCGCCGACGCGATGAACAAGCACCGCAAGAGCCGCAACGACGAGTTGGAGACCACGGTCCGCGACGTCGCGGCGGACCTCGGTCTGCCGCATCGATTCCAGTTCAACCAAAGCGAACAAGCCCGTCTTGGCATCCCCAACCCGGTTGGTGAGATCGACGTGCTGATCACCGACCCCGCCAACTCGCGACTGTGGATCTGCGAAGTCAAGGACCTCGCTACGCCCCACAGCGTCGCAGCAATGCGACACCATGTCCGCCAGTTCACCCACGGAAAGCGGTTCGTTCCCAAGCTCCTTGAGAAAGCCGAACAGATTCAGCGGCACGCCCACGCCGTCGCTCTCGCCTGCGGTGTTACCGAAATGCATCCTTGGCGGGTGATTCCATTGATCGTGACCCGTCACGTCGAGCCTGCGGCTTACGTCCAGAATCCGAAAGTCGCGTTCACCCTCCCATATCAACTCCGTGAGGTCCTCCAAAATCCGATCGACCCGGTAGAAGGCCCTGCACCCGCGAGCCATCCCTCGTAGCCAACAGGTTGCTTCGGGTGCGGAACAGGCGAAGCCCTGACTAGTGTTTCTTCTGGTCATGGCCTCGTCGCTAACTTTGCGGCTTTGAACTTGTTCACGAGAACCCTCGGATACCGCCCGGCGGGTCACCGTCGAGCATTGGCTCTGCGTCGATGTCGGTGGTCCCCGCCATACTTGCTGCATGACCGATCTCGCGTACATGGTCCGGGAGGACTGGGCTCAGCACGGCACGGCGATGGTTTCAAGTAGCGCTCGCATCCGCGATTGGCTCGGCGACGAACCCGTGGTCTTTGCCGTCACCGACAAGAGGAAGTTCAACGGCGCACACAGCGCCGATCTTGAGGCGGCAGAGTACATCGTTGAGGGCCGTGCGCGGCACGACGTCGTTGACATTGCTGCCCTCACACGTCTCGCAGACGATGACCGAATGGTCAAAATCGCGGTCGTGGTGCTGCATCCGTTCGATCAGCAGGACTGCGAGGCCCTCAGCGAGATGATCGGATCTCAAGCGGCCGGCCGCGTGTTCGTTCTGATCTGGTCTCCACGAGACATCATCCGAGCTTGGCTGGACGGACACGGTGCTGTCGACCTGCACACCGGAGTGCCGCTGCCTGCGCCGGACCCGCTCCAGGTGGCCGCGGGCAAGCTGATGGTTGACGAGCAGTACAACGGGCTGAGTTCCGGTCGTGGTAAGGACGCTGTCGTCCAGCTGCTGCGGGCCTTCACCGGCTCGGGGTATCCGCTCGATGGGGACGCCTGGCTCCGGGCGTTCTTCGCTGCGGGCGGCGCCTTCCGTCACGCTGACTCGGTGGTGAGGTTCGTCAAGGAGATGAAGGCCGGCACCAAGCACCGCGTCACGCCTCGGTTTCGCGTTGACATCCTCGACGTCCTGCGAGAGCGGGTGGCATCGCCGTAGGGATACGCGCGCCAGCTGGTTGCGGTGAGCCGCGTTGCTGCCGCTGGCCTCGGTGAGAGCGGCGCGCGGTGATCGTGGTGGCCGAGCCGGATCAGGTCGAGACCGACCTATCCGCCGGGCGTACTCGCCTGCCCCCGCTGCGACGGTGTTCTGCGCCGGTGGGCGTACGCGGCCGGCCGGCTGGCATTGCCCCTGCGCCGAGCATGAGGCGGCGAATCACTGCTGCATCACGCGAGGGCTCGTTTTAGGCTCGCCGGTTGCGGCAGAGCCCGCCATGATGTGGCCATGGTAAGCACGAAACGAACCTGGAACTGGCATGACTGGAAGTGTGCCGAAGAGGACGTCGCCTCCGGTGAGGTGCGTGAGCACCAGTATCTGGAGATGAAGCGCGACAACTACGGCACCGAGAACAGCCACAGGAAGGAATTAGCCAAGGACGTAGCTGCGTTGGCCGTATACGGAGGAACCTTGGTGATCGGGATCGAGGAGGACAACGCGACTGGACGTGCCACGCGGCTGTCTCCGGTCGATCTTTCTGGACAGGTGGAACGGATCCAGCAGATCTGCGCGGGCCGCATCGACCCACCCCTACAGATCGCGGTTGACGAGATATCCGATCCGAGCGATCCGTCCAAGGGACTGATCCTCATCGATATTCCGGCAAGTCCGTTCGCGCCACACCAGGTCGATGGTCGATACGTCGGCAGGGCCGACCGCGTAGTGCGTTCGCTGACTGATGCCGAGGTCGTTCATCTCCACCGATTCCGTACCGTGTCCGAGGACGCGGTCGTCGGCGACCTTGAGCGCGCACGTCAGAGTGGCGAGGAACTCGGCCTGGGTGCGTCGGCGCTGGTCGTCGCCGTCACCCCGACGCCGCTGTTGCGGCCCGAGATCATCCGTGACGAGTTGGCCTCCGGCAGTTGGCAATCATGGCTGAGAGACATCACCGAGTCTGCCGAGGCTCGGGCTCGGGCCCTCGACGGCAACTTGCCGCTGGCGCAACTGGTCTATAGCCAGCGTGGTCTGTCCTTTACAAGCCGCAACGGTGTCCCGGTTCCTGGGGGGCGATCGTTCCGGTACAACGGGTCAGACGGCTGCCATCTGGTCCTTGAGGTGTTCGACTCCGGTGCCGTCACACTCGCCGCCCGCGGTATTGTCGGCGAGTATCCGACCCATCGAGGCAGCGAGGATCAGGAACTCATCCTCGAGCAATACGAGGCCATTACCTACACGTTCTTGGGCCTCGCGATCTTCTCCGGACTCGCCAAGCACGCTGGGCTGCGCTGTACAGCCGGCATCGGTCTCCACATCGGCGGCTTGCGCGGCGCTGTGCCCCATCGCCCGCCCTCGCACGGCTTCTGGAGCAGCGCCGTCCCATACCGCGACCAGACCTACAAACGGGTAACCAGCGCCACAACAGTTGAGCTCGCCGGCGACCTGACCGGAGTTCTTGATCGGCTTTACGGAAACCTCCTGCGCGGACTGGGAATCGGCGACCCTCTCCGCAAGAGTGACGCTTGACCTGCAGGCCATGAAGGCATCGAGCTCGCTGTTCGGACGTCGCGCTCGTTGGTGTGCCCCGACCTATGGGCCTGGCCGAAGCCATGCCAGGAGGGCGAGACAGGTGGTCACCGTGGCGACGATCGCGCAAAGCCGGACCGTCGTGCCCGTGCTCCTCAACGCGTAGCGGACTGTCTTGTTCAATTCGACAATGACGGCATTAGCCCAGTTCATGCTGATCCGTTCTAAGTTCTGCTGAAGTAGCCGCCAGCATCACAGCCGGAACAGGCTCTCGTCACGCCCATCGTCGATACCCTTTGAACCGCACATAGTACATCCCGGAAGCGTCCCTGCAGCGGGAGTTTTCGCAGGTGACGATACCTATGGGTCGGAGGCAGGTTGCGGTCAACAGGTCAAAACTGGTCACTGGAAAGTCGCGCTTGGCGCTTGCACCTGCTGCAGAGGGGTGACCTCCACGAGCGATGCGGCCGAGCCCTTGAGCAGACAGCGGTATTTGGCATCAATGACGTTCGCCTTCGACCAAGCACGATCGATCACAACGCCGAGGAACATGACCAAGTCGTCCCGGCACCCGACAACGACATCCAGCGTCGCCCATTGCTCCCTCGCCTCATCGCCCCCAGAGGACTGGCAATGCGGCTATATCTGACGGCGCTTTACGACGTTCAGGTACGACAACGACCCGGCAGCGTCCACACCAACGACAGGCTGATCTGGCCAACCTCCGCAGCCGACATCGGCTGGGTCGGACTCCTCGCAGTCACCGCTACGGTCTCCGCAAAGGGCCGTTCTGAGATGGACAACCGCGTACGGCAGGTGAAAAGCGCCATCGGTCGGCTCGTAAGAGAGGACGCCGCATTCCTTCCTCACGGTTCCCGGCCGCGAAACAGGTTCGAGAATTTTCTACTCAGCAACGACGGCGGAGTCGCACCGGGTCTGCCCGCAGAGAGCAGCTACATCACGCCACGCCGGAACGAGGGAGTTAGCCTCCCAGTGGAATTCTTCACGAACAATTGGGTGCATTGCCTCACTGACAGTGAGATAGCGCTCTGGATCAGCATTCGTCTCCTCGCCCGCGACCATCCCCTAGCTCACAAAGAATCCGGAATTTTCATGACCGAAAGCACAAGAACGTACCGCTTCGGGCTTACCCGCGACGCCTATGAAGCACACACGACGCTCCGCCGCTTTGGGCTCATAGTTGGAATTGACAACGTGCCTCGCTGGCGAGCGGGACGGACAGAACGTCTCCGCGAGCAGGGCCTTGTCGAACCGCTACGGTTCAGACTTGATGACCGAATGTTGAAAGAGTCGGCCACAAGAATAATCGGCGGGACGCTTGGTGTCGACCAGTTCTGGTGAGGCTTTTCGCGGTGCCGTCGGGCCTCCACGACGCTCGACGGTCTGTAAATGTTGATGCTGCGGGTGAAGCCGGGGCCGCTGAGAGAGGATGGTCGTCAGGGTCTATCTGGCGTCGCGGGCGATGCGCAGTGCGGCGATGAGCTCGTTCATGTCGGATGTGGCGGCCTCCGGGATGGCGCCTTCGTAGAGTTCGTGGAGTCGGCCGTTTGCCCAGCGTCGCAATTGGTCGTCGGATTGTCCTTCTGGCGCGGGCAGCAGGGCGTTCAGCTGGTGGGCGGCTACTCGGGTGTAGACGCCGGCACGCATCCAGCCAAGGACTTCGGGTGAGTCGGCGCCTGATCGGATGGCGAGCGGGAGCAGGTTGAGTAGGCGGGCGGATTGTTCGGGGATGTTCCAGGGCCCGTCGGTGTCGTGGTCGCGGCCCAGGAGTGTTAAGGCGGTGAGGGAGCCGGCGACGAGCGGAAGTCCGAACCGGAACGCGTCCTGAGCAACGGCGATCATTCTTGGTAGCGGGTCTTGGGAACCGCGTTTCGCGTTGTCTCCGACTTCCTTGGGGTGGACGTGCTGAGCGATGGAGATCATCGGTTTGCCGGAGAGCCACGCGTGTAGCGCGGCCCGGTAGTGGGTCCAGCCCTGAACACGTTTTGGCGCGTCGTTGCTGAAGATGCCGTAGAGGCGGCTTGTCGTCCCGTACGGCGCCGCCGGCAGCACTCGTGACAGGTGGGTGTACGGCAGGCTCTTGAGGACGTCGAGCATGACGTCTGTCCAGCCCGAAATTGTTTCCGGTGCTGGCTGCGACTCGAGTTGGGCCCGTAAGGCGCGACAGATCGAGACCGTTGCCGGCAAGGTGATGCCGGACTGATGGGCGGCGATGGTGACCCACTGCGGGGCGTCAACCTCATCAATAAAGTTGTTGCCTGCGGCCTCGAGGGCTTGGGTGATGCCGTCGACGTACGGCTGGGCGCCGATGCGGTGAACTGCCCAAGTCTTTGGGGACTGCCCCGGGTTTGGTTGACTCGCGGGGTTGAGTGGTTCAGGCCGCGGTGGCGTGCCTGTTGATTGTCTCAAATTCGATCGGGGTGAGC